>JAFLVE010000116.1 GCA_022511445.1 Clostridiales bacterium
AAAAAGTCATGAGCGTCGGTATTGTCATTCCCGTGTATAACGCCGAAAAATATCTGCGTAAATGCTTAGACAGCGTTTGCGCTCAAGCCGATTGCGTCAAGGAAATAATTCTCGTTAACGACGGCAGTACCGATAATAGCCTCGCTATTTGCAAAGAGTACGCGCAAAAAGACTCGCGCATAAAGATTATAGATAAACAAAATGAAGGTACCGAAAAGGCCGTAATAGACGGGGTAAACGCCACCTCGTGTGAATACGTAGGCTTTGTGGACAGCGACGACTATATTGAACAGGACATGTTCGGCAAACTTTTCGACGCTGTACGCGAAACTCAAGCGGATATAGCTTTTTGTGATTACGATACCGTTGATGAGGAATATAAGTTTTTAAATAGTCGTGACTTTGGCGTTGCGGCAGCGGGATTGTACAATAAAAAGAACAATAGATTTACTTTTCCTATTCTTCCCGCGTTACGAGACGGTCGATTTGTTTCAGGCTCAAGATGGAATAAAATAATAAAACGTCGCTATCTTACCGAAAACGTTGCGTTTAAGATGCACGGAATTCGTAATGGGGAAGATATTGCTTTAATAATTCCCGTCTTTATGGCAGCACAGTCGGTTGTTTATGTAAAAGATTGCCTATACCACTACGTTCAAAGACAAACATCTGTTTCTCATATTTATAAAGAGCAGAACTTTGTCGATTGGGAAAAAATAGTCGCTAGCTTATCCGAGGCTGTAGCGGCTTATAATTATAAATTCGATTCTTTTTCGGATAGCTGTTTATCTTTATTGATACGTACAACAGTGCATCCGTTAAGGAAAGCGGTACTTACAAAAGCAGAACTAAAAAAAGAATATCGGCGGATAGGTCAAAACCAAAAAGTAAAAGAGTTATTGCGTAGTACCAAGATAGGCTTTGATGCCGGATTTAAAAAGAGAATCTTCTTTTACATGTTGAATCGGCAAATGTATGGTCTGCTTGCATCAAAACTATTTAATAAATAAACTTGTGCATTTATGGTTTAATAAATTGTATCAGCTATAGATTATTGATTATAAACATATAAATCACATGGCGGTGAAAGTAAAAAAAATACCTATTGAATATTTGCAAACAATGCAAAAGCGCAAAACGACGAGTGGATACAGCCCTTCGTTTGTTCTTGCGTTTTTAAGTATGCTGTTTGCGTGTTTGCATGAATTTACTCAGAACATCTTTTCCGAGGTTTTTTCTTCATTTAACTACACGTTTACCGTCGTTTCGATAATGGCGATTATCATTTATCAGCTTTATATCTTGTTGAGCTTTAGATATTACAAGTATAAATATGTGTTGATTATCGGCTTGTTGGGAATTGCGTATTTTGCTTTACTGTATTTGTTTTTATTTTCCGGTTTGACTCGAGCTTTGTATTTATGTTCGATGATTTTGAATTTGTTGGTCTATAAGCGTTACAAGCTAAGTAACAGCGAAAAAAACAAGCTTTACTGGCTGTTTATTTTGTTGGTGATTATTATGATAATAAATGGCTCGGTAAAAGGCATGGTTATAGATAATAAGGTTAATCCCAATACAAGCGGCTTGTTGCTTATGCTGATTTTTTGCATGAGTATTGTAAGATTCCGTAAATCGAAAAAAGTGTTAGATTTTCTTATTGCGGTTTCCAGCTTTGGGCTTCAGTTCCTATACCAATCTCGTACAGCAACAGTAGGGTGTGTTGCCTTTCTTACCCTTGTTATACTTTTTTGCGGTGGGCGAAAATATTGCACAACTTATTTTGCCGCGTTTATTATCTTGCTTATAAGCGTAATTAGCGTTGTGTTTGCATATTGGTATGCGGAGATTTTGTATCAGTCGGTTGGGCGAGGAAATATTACTATATTCGGAAAAGACTTGTTTACCGGTAGACAGTATATTTGGAATTTGGCGTTTGAATCGATACGGAAGAACTTTTGGTTTGGCGTGGGGTCGGATTTTAATGAGGATTTAGCAGCTATTCAAAATAACAGCGCTTTACTAAACGCACACAACCAATCTTTGGGTATACTTACTTCGTTCGGCGTGACTACTTTCGTTATGTTTACTCTAGTGTTTGCGTATCTAACTTCGCGTTCATGTGAGACAACTGATAAATGCAAAAGAAAGGTGACATTTAGACTTCCAATTGTTTTTATTGTATCTATACTGATAATGAATTTTGCCGAAACAAACTTTTTCTATTCTTGGGGAATGGTTATTATGGCAGCATATTGTTTTATTTGTAACAATTGTGAGAAAATCAAAAAACGCAGATATTTAATGTTGATGGAAAGAAACGCAGAACGATAAAATGGATAAAAAACGCGGGGTAAAAAACGTAGTTGTTTCGATTGCGTTTAAAATTTTGATTTTGGCGGCCGACGTGCTTGTGCGTCGGTTCCTTATTCAATATATCGGCAACGGGGTTAACGGAATAAACTCGTTGTTTAAGTCCATTCTCAACTTTTTGGCTGTTGCCGAGCTCGGCGTGGGCAGTGCGATAACGTTCTGTATGTACAAGCCTATTGTCGAAGGGAATACGGACAAGGTTTCGGCTCTGTACGGACTTTTTACCAAGCTGTACTTGATTATCGGCGGAATAATAGCCGTTGTCGGCTGTGCGCTTATTCCCGCGCTTCCGTATCTTGCTAAAGACTATGAGAGCGTAAACGTTAATCTGTACCTAACGTTTGCGTTAATGCTTTTGTCCGTTGTGATGACGTATTTGTTCAGCTCCAAAACGTCGCTAATCAACGCGTACAAAAACAATTACATCACCACCACAATCTCGTCGCTCGGTCAGCTTTTGCAGTGCGGATTGCAGATAGTGGTTTTGATATTGACAAAATCGTTCGTTTGGTATCTCGTCTGCCGAATCGTCGCGGTTGCCGTTCAGTGGGGAGTAACGGAGCTTATCGCTCGCCGCAAGCACGGCGGGATAATTAAAAACAAACAGCGCATCGACGCCGACACGAAAAAGGACGTTACGCAAAAAGTCAAAGCCATGTTTATGCACAAGATCGGTGCTGTTCTCGTAAACACGGCGGACAGTATAATTATCTCGGCGTTTATCGGCATAGTGATACTCGGCAAGTATTCCAACTATACGACTATAATGGTGGCAATGACAGGGGTGCTCGGTTTGTGTTTCACGCCGCTAACGTCGGTTATAGGGCACATGTTTGTCGAAGAGAACGTCGAGACCGCACAAAAATACCACTCGTTTTTCCATACGTTTAATTTTGTTTTGGGCGCGATCTTCTTTTTGGGATATTACGCCGTTATCGACTACTTGGTGATGTTCCTCTTCGGCGGCAGCGATTTGAAAATGATTCGTGCCGTGTCGTTTATAATAACGCTTAACTACTTTATTCAGTTCATGCGGCAGGCGACTCTGCTTTTCCGTGACGCCACCGGCACTTTCTACAACGATAGGTGGAAACCGCTTATCGAGGGCGGAGTAAATATCGCTTTATCGGTAGGCTTCGTTTTATTGTTTAATATGCTGTGGGGCGAAGAGTTTGCGGTTGTAGGTGTAATCGTCGCAACGATAATAACAAACATGACTATTTGTCATATTATCGAGCCGCACGTGCTGTTTAAATATGCTTTTAAGTCGAAAGCGAAAAACTATTACTTGAAAAACTATCTCTATATTCTGGTTTTTGCCGCCGCGCTTACCGCACTGCATTTCTGTACGGTAGATTTAAGCTCCGGCGTCGCGAGCTTTTTTGCGAACGGCTTTATTTCGTTAGGCTTGTCGCTACCGATATGCGTAGCCGCCGCTTTTATAAATAAAGACTTCCGCCATTATGCCGCCGTGACAATGCGAAGGATAAAAGCTAAGTTCGGGAAAAAGCCCGCTGTGGCGGCGGAGAGTGCGAGCGGCGAGGTTGGCGGAGCTACGAGCGAACCCGTCACGACTGACGGAGAAAACGATTATATCGATAAAAATATCCCGCCGACGAACGGAGAGGGCGGTGCGGAAAAGCCGTCCGAGGTGACGGAAAACAAGGTCTCCGACGGAACAGAATAGCTTATTTATAAAGCAAAAGGAGGTTGTTTAACAGCCTCCTTTTTTTACGCCGTAATTGGTAAATAGTATTAAACGTGTTGCCGTGCTTATTCCATAACCTTGTTTTGTATCGCTTTTATCGCCGTTTTTTCGAGGCGGCTGACTTGCGCTTGCGATATGCCTATTTCGCGGCTGACTTCCATTTGTGTTTTTCCCTCGTAAAAGCGCATCATGAGTATTTTCCTCTCTCGTTCGTCGAGCTTGTCTACGGCCTCGTCGATATCGATGCGGGTGAGGGCGTTTTGATCGTCTGCGCCCGCAATTTGGTCCATTACGAGAACGGTATCGTCGCCGTCGTGGTAGACAGGGTCGAAAATCGAAACGGGGTCGGAGATGCCGTCGAGCGCGTACACGACGTCTGACACGGGAAGATTGAGAGCCGCCGCGATGTCGTCCACCGTTGCTACGTCGCCCGTTTCACGCTCGATATCCTGCCGCGCGCGCAGGGCGTGGTATGCGGTATCGCGGACCGAACGTGATACCCTTAGCGCAGAGCAGTCGCGAAGATACCGCCTAATTTCGCCTATAATCATCGGTACGGCGTAGGTGGAAAAGCGAAGGTTGTACGCCACGTTAAAGTTTTCCATTGCTTTAATAAGCCCGATACAGCCGACTTGGAATATATCGTCCATGCTTTGTTTTTTCTGCGCAAAGCGTTGAGACACGGACAGAACAAGGCGAAGGTTTGCCATTATAAATTTATCGCGCGCCGCTTCGTCGCCGCCTTGAGCCTTTACGATTAGGTCCATCATTTCCTCGTGCTTCAACTTAGGCAGCGTCGACGTATCAAGTCCGCATATTTCCACTCTTCCGTTCATAAACACCTCTTTTGCAAAGCTGTGTGGATTACCCCACGAGAATAAGTTTGGCTTAAAGGGTAGTAAGGTATTCATTTTGAAAAACGGATAACGGCACAAATAATACAAAGAATGTCGAATATTCTTTTTGCGGCGGTAAAATGCCGGAACACTTTTTCTATTGACTGCATATATACCGACTATGGATACAGATATCACTTATACCGATCTTAGGCGCCGCGAGGTTATTAACGGCAGCGACGGGCGCAGAATGGGACATATCGTCGACCTTGTGTTTTCGGTCAAGGACGGAAGAGTGCGCGGCATTATTCTGCCGTACGGCAAAAAGAGCTTTTTCGCTAAGCCGCAAGACCTGTTTATCCCTTGGCAGTGCGTGCAAAAAATAGGCGAGGACGTTATAATAGTCGAGATTGCCGAGTCGGGCGTAGTGTTCCCGCCGCCGAAAGAAAAAGACGAAAATTGTCCTCCCGCGCCCAAGAAAAAGAAGGATAGGGACTGTGACGGTAAGTGCGAAAAGTGTATGCTTTTCGATTGCTCGGGACGGTGGGAGACAGCGTAGAATATAAACCGCTTATTTTAATCCGCGCCGATGTTCGGTGCGGATTAACTGCGTTTAATAAGCCCGCATAATAAAGTTTAATGTTGACAAAAATCAATTATTGCGTTATAATGATATAAGTAGAACAATCGATTACGGTTTGTCTGTGCCGATAATCATTTTACAAATTAATCATATTTACATAGGAAGGAGCGTAATATGAAGTGCATCTATTGCGGTAACGCGGAAAGCAAGGTGGTCGATTCCCGCTCGACGGACGACGGCAACAGCATTAGGCGCAGGCGCGAGTGCTTGCAATGCGGTAAGCGTTTTACAACGTACGAAGTGATAGAATCAACGCCTATCCTTGTCGTCAAAAACGATGGAGCGCGTCAGCCGTTTGACCCGCTCAAAATAAAATCGGGTGTTATAAAGGCGTGTGAAAAGCGACCCGTAGCCGTCCGCGACATCGATGCGCTCGTATCGTCGGTGGAAAAGCAGATTTACAACTCGCTCGAGCAGGAGGTCACGACCCAAAAAATAGGCGAGCTCGTAATGGAACGGCTGAAAGAGCTCGACCAGGTCGCGTACATTCGGTTTGCGTCGGTGTATCGGCAGTTCCGCGACGTTACTACTTTTATCGAGTTCATCAACGAATTCAAGTAGAGGTCTATGACACTTTTCGACTGTTCTTCGGGACGAATACGACTTGTCGGCGGCGACGTCGACACGCATAGGCGGCTTGTCGACCTTGGGCTTATCGGATCGAGCGTTAAGGTAAAGGCGAGGGTGAGCTCCGCCGTGTTGGTGGATTTCGGGTCGTTTCGAGCGTCGGTCGGGAAAAATACCGCAAAGCAAATTATCATTTCGGACGGTGTAAATGAAAATCGCGCTCTGCGGAAATCCAAACGTCGGAAAAACGACGGTATTTAACAGAATCACCAATTCCTCCGCGCCGGTCGGAAACTGGCACGGAGTTACGGTCGACATAAAAACAAAACGTCTCCGCAGCGGCGACACCTTTACGGATCTTCCGGGTGCGTACTCGCTGACGGCGCGCACTCCCGAGGAGTGTATCACGCGCGACGAGGCGTTATACGGCGATTACGATGTTTTGGTTTGCGTCTCGGAGGTTAACAATCTGCGGCGCAATCTTTATTTTCTCGTTCAGCTTTTGGAGGCGGGCAAAAGGACCGTTCTTCTCGTAAACATGATGGACGAGGCGAGAGGCAAAGTAAACCTAAAATTGCTTTCCGAGCGGCTTAACGTTCCCGTCGTCGGATCTTCCGAGCGGTGGAAAAATCCGAGGGATGAGATATTGGCTGCGGCAAGGCGGGCGTTAAGCGCGCCGCCTCCCGCGCTTCCTTATGCTGAATCAATAAGCTTTTCGGTCGCTTCCTCCGCGCGGCGGGCGGGGCTTAATCCCAAGTATGCGGCGCTTAAAGCGGTAGAGCTCGACGAGTACGTTATCGAAAAAATGGGCGGCGTTTGCGACTCTTGCGGCGCGGTGTGCGGCGGGTTCACGGACAGAGACAGTCCCGCGGCGATGAGATATGCGTACATAGACAGAGTTCTGCACGGAGTTATCGAGCAAAAAAACGGATACGAAAAAACTGACAAAATCGACAAGGCGGCGCTCGGTAAATTCGCGCTTCCTATTTTTCTTCTTGTTATGACCGCCGTTTTTGTCATTACCTTCGAGGCGGGGAGACCGCTGTCCGATTTAATAGGACGCGGGATAGGCGCGCTTGCGGAGCTGGCGTCGAGGGCGACGCTACCCGACTGGGTGCGTTCGCTTTTATCCGACGGGATTATATCTGGCGTGGGCGGCGTGCTCGGATTTTTGCCGCAGGTTACAATACTGTTTATTTTGACCGCTATTCTTCAAGACAGCGGGTACATGAGCAGAGTCGCGTTTTTAACGGACGGCTTTTTCAGGCGTTTCGGGCTTAGCGGGCGCGCGGCTTTTTCGCTCGTGCTCGGACTGGGCTGCTCGGTAACGGCGGTTTTGTCAACGCGCGGCATAAAGGGCGAGGCGAGGCGGCGTGCGGCGTTTGTCGCGCCGTTTTGCCCGTGCAGCGCGCGCCTTGCGGTGTTTACCGCGGTTGCGGCGTACTTCTCGCTTCCATCGATAGCCGTTGCGGCGCTGTACGTTATAGGGCTTTCCGCCGCGCTTGTCGTTCTTAAAATAATGGCGGTAATAAAAAAGGATAGCGGCGAAGATTCTCTACTTATGGAGATGCCGCCGTACAGAATTCCTTCTCTTAAGCGCGTTATAAAATCGACGCTTGTAAACATCGGCTCGTTTGTGGGGCGCGTCGGCTCGGTTATTCTCGGCGTGAGCGTAATAATGTGGGTGCTTTGCAATTTTTCGGTCGCGTACGGCTTTACAGGCGGGATAGAATCGAGTATAATGAGTACTGTGGCGGGATTTATCGCGCCGATATTCTCGCCGCTCGGCTTCGGAAATTGGAAGGCGGTTACCGCGCTTATTTCGGGCGTTGCCGCAAAGGAGACGGTTGTTTCGGTTATTTCCGCGCTCGGGGGAATAGGCGAAGTTATAGGCGGACCTGCGGAGGCGTTTTCGTTTTTGATTTTCGTTTGCCTGTACGTGCCGTGCGTTGCGACGGTAGCCGCCGTCCATAAAGAGTGCGGAGTAAAGCTTGCCGCGCTTTCCGTGCTTATCCAAACCGTTGTAGCTTATATCGCGGCTCTTGTCTTTTACGGCGCGAGCAAGCTGTACGTTTTCGATATGCGGCTGTTTTTTACGGTGGCGGCGTGCTTAGCGGTGGTTGTTGCGGCTACAGTGATTGTATCGCGTATAGTGCGGGTAAAAAAGATGCATGCTCAAAGTCGATAGGAGAAATACGAGATGGGAAAAAAATACGAATTTGTTTCGGAACGAAAGGAGAGCGTTGCGGCGCTTCTTTCCGTTGCCGTGCCTTCGCTTTCGCGCGCGAAATCCGATCTGCTCGTAAAAAGCGGCGAGGTGCGCGTTAACGGCGTGCGCGTAAGAAAAAACGTTACGCTCGAGGTGGGCGACTCCGTGACGGTGTTCGTGCCCGATTCCGTTATAACCGAAAAGAAAATCGATATTATTTACGAGGACGACAATATAGTTGTATTCGATAAACCCAAGCACACTCCGTTCGACGCTATTCCGTCGATTGTTGGTAAGGAGCTTATTCCCGTTCACCGTCTCGACACCAATACGACGGGCGTTATAGTATTTGCAAAGACGGATGTCGCCGCGGACGCGCTTACTGCCGCCTTTAAGGAGCGGAAAACAAAAAAGCTGTACGAAGCGGTGGTCTGTCCCGCGCCGAAATCCGATAGCGCGGTGCTGACTTCGTACATGACCGTAAAAAACAAGACGGCGGTAATATCGGAAACGAGCACGGCGGAAAGTAAGACGGTCGTAACCGAATATTCCGTAAAGGAAAGACATAACGGGGCGGCGGTGCTTTCGGTTATTCCGCACACGGGGCGCATGCATCAAATACGCGCGCACCTATCTTTTATCGGCTGTCCGGTAGTCGGCGACGACAAGTACGGCGGGAAAAAGGCGCGCGGAGCGGACAGTCAGCTTCTCCGCGCCGACTCGGTCGAGTTTAACGGCTTAACAGGGGAGCTGGCGTACCTTAACGGGAAAACATTCTCGGCGGAGCCGCACTACGGCGGAAGTTTTATTCGTACGTTGACCGTTATATAGGAATATATTAAAAAGCGGCGAATCAAATTATTTATAAATCGTATTTTAGTTATTGACAAGAATCGATTTTTGCGGTAAAATATAACGAATGACTGTAAAGGACATAAAATCCGAAGCTCGGCAAAAGCTTCCCATAAACTTACATCAAGCGATAATCGTTTACCTTATCGAGTATGTGGTTTTCGTAACGCTCGGCGTACTTATACTTACGGCGGGGCTTTTGGCTGCGGAATCGGGACACGTTGCTTCCGCCGTTCTTATATTTTTGTACGGCGTTGTAATGCTTACGCTTGTAAGCGTGTTTGCGGGCGTAATAAGCTTTGCTATGTCTGATTTTTACCTTGCTTCTTACCGTTGCATGCCTTATAACATAAGGCGGCTTGCCGACGTGGTGTCGCGCAACGGAATAGGCAAAATAATTACAATGAACCTTATTAGAGCGGTACTCGGATTTTTGCTTTTGCTTTGTCTTATCGTGCCCGGTGTGATTTATCTTACGCGCACGTCCATGGCAAACTATCTCCTTAATGCCAATCCAAATATGAAACCGTCCACGGCGCTAAAGGCGTCCGGCAAGGTTATGAGCGGCAAGATGGGCAAGTATATCGGAATGACGTTTTCCATGTTCGGTTGGATTCTTATCGGCGTCATAACGCTCGGTATCGGTTTTATATTCGTCATGCCGTATATCAATATGGTTAAGGCATCATACTATAAGCGCATATTGGCGGGCGACAGGGGAGTTTATACAATACCTGTTCAGCCCGTCAGCCCCATTCCCGAGGCGGCGCAGCAGGTGCAGATGCAGCAGATGCAAATGCAGGCTCAGCAAATGCAAGCCCAACAGATGCGCGCGCAGCAGATGCATGCCGCGCAGCAGACTCCGCCTATGCAGCATCAGGTTCCGCCCATAGAGGCGCTTCCCGAAGACGACGTGGCGGATATGAATCAGGCAATAATCGATTTCGGCGGCGAGCCGGTCGGAGCGGCAGCCGTTGATATACCGGAAGTCCCCATTACTCCGCCTACAAGATCCGTACAGGACGATGCTTCAGATCCTGTTTCCGATTTGTTCGTCGAAACGGTAAAACCACTTTCGACCGAGGAGGTGGACGCCTCGCACGTGTACGACCGACAGGTCGACGCAATGTTTTCGGGCGATCCCGCCGCTCCCGAGCCTTCCGCTCAAGACTATATGTCCGAGCAGGGTCCGCAGAGCGCAAACGACTTTGTGACTCAAGAGGTGGAAGCCGAAGAGGACGAGCCGGTTATTAGTGAAGTGCCGGAGGGTGACGGCGAGCCCGTTCAATCGGTTATGAGCGACGAGGACTTTGCGGCGTTTATACGCGCCTTTGACGTTCCCACTCCCGAGGCGAAGTTTACTCCGCTTAAGCAGCGCAAGACCGGCAAGACTATCGATAACCCCGATATTCCGCCGACGGAGCCGCCTATTTCGGAGACGCAAAACGTAGAAACGCTAATCGCGGAACAGCCGCCGGAGGAGCCGGAGCCTGACACTCCGCCGGTAGAGCCCACAGCTTCCGAGCGCCCGAGCGCAAGGCCGAGTATGGAGCGCCCGAGCGCAAGACCGAGCGTAGATAGACCGAGTGCAAGGCCGAATATCGAGAGACCGACTCCCGCAAGGCCGAGCGTAGATAGGCCGAGCGCAAGACCGAGTGTTGAGCGCCCGAGTGTGACTGCCAGACCTTCGGTAACGCCGAGGTCGAGCGCAAGTTCGACGGCAGTAGACAGGGAACAAGCACGGCGCGAGCGTGAAGAGCGCCTTAAAAATCTGAGAAGAAAGTAGGACACCTTGAAAGAAAAACGCACATATTCGCTTACCGCAAAGGAGCGAAAAGCAAGACGCGCAAAGGCAATGAATCTTCCCAAGGAAGAGACGGAAAGAAACGTCGACTACGCCGAGGCGCGCGTTGCACAAGAAAACGCGATGATTGCATCGCAAAAACGTTCAAAGGGCACGACTATTGCTATCGGCGCTATTGTTGTCGTTGCTATACTCCTCGTGCTTTCGGCAATTTTGATTCCGGTAATATCGCTGTTAATCAATCCGTACCGCGGCTACAAAAATGTTGTCGCTCGGTTTAACTTGAGTAACGGAATGAAGCTCGAGTTTGTTATCGACGAGGAAAAGTACGATATAGCTGCGACCAACTTTATATTCCTCGCAACCACGGGATACTTTGATAATACGGTATTTTTCGACGCGCAAAACGGATATTTGCGCTTCGGCGGCTACGAGGAGCAGCCTCGGCTTGCAACCTCCGCGACCGATTACGAAAACACCCGCCACCATGCGCAGAATAAAGAGTATTGCGCGGCTTTTTCGGCGCTCCCGACAAATCGTTTCCGTAACGGCGACGTTTCGTATAAGTTCGGATACAAGCTTAACTCGGACAAGGGCGGCGAGGTGGATAGCCTTATTCATCAAATGGGATCGTTAACCTTCCTTTATAACGATACGAGCACCGAATTTCAGATGACTTACGACGATATGGCGGTCGACACTATGGATAGGCGAGAGAGCGGCGGCGGTACGAGTACGTCCACGCTTAAGCCCACTATGGTAGGCTACGCGCTTGACGGTCCCGACGGTGCTACGGTCAAAAACCTTATAGAAATATCGAAAAAGGCGGCGGCAACCTCTACCGTCACTTATGGATACATGTGGAAGCCGCCCACTCCCACGATTTATATCAACAGCGTTAAAGTATACAACCTCGATTCTTCCAAGTGGCGCGATTTTAATTTTATCGACTACATGATGGGTACCACGCCGTCAGGCTCGAGGCGTACCCAGTACTACACCGGGTTATTGACCTGATAGTTATACAAAAGCTCCGTTCGGTACCGCCGAATGATTACATAACATTTTCTTTTCGACTGTGCTCCTTGTGATACCAAACGGACGGCGTAACGATATTACGGAATTAATTTACCTGACGGTAAAGGAGTATTATGAAAATTCTTGTATTAACGGGAAGTCCGCATCAAAAGGGCTCGTCCAATATGCTTGCGGAATATTTTGTAAAGGGTGCGAGGGAAGCGGGCAATATGGTCGGCGTTATAGACTGCGCTCATCTCCCCATACGTCCTTGCTCGGGCTGCTTGGCATGCGGATATAACGGTCCGTGCGTACAAAAAGACGAGATGGAAAAAGTTCGTCCGCACGTTCTCACCGCGGATATGCTTGTATTCGTAACGCCTTTGTACTACTACGGAATGACCGCTCAGCTTAAGGTTTTTATCGATAGGCTGTGTTCCATTAATAAAACGTTACAGAGCAAGCAATTGCGTTCGGCTCTTATATCGGTCGCGACAAAGAGTGACGACTGGACGTTCGATTCGCTCGTTTTCCACTACAAAACGCTTGCAAAGTATCTTAATATGACGGACGTCGGAATGGTGCTCGGAAAGGGTTGCAGTACGCCAGATAAAACGGCGCATTCCCAATATCCCGCTGAAGCGTACGAGTTCGGTAAAAGAATGAGATAAAATTTTTTGTTACATAAATCAAACGGGGCGACCGCCTCGTTTTTTGTTTAATAAAGTATATAACGTCGGCGATACGGTAATAATTTCGGCATGCTTGTAGGACTTATTATATTGGGTATCGTGGCGGCGCTCATGTTTTTCGGAGTGATGGGGCGCGTTTATAAAAACTGCGGAATGCCGTTCCCGCTTGCGTTTGCGGTGGTGGGACTGTTAATCGGCGGGGCGTTTATCCCCGCCGTGAGAACAAGCGGCGCTACGGTAGGAGCGGCGGGCTTTATCGTTCCGCTTGCCGTATCCGCCGTGTTTATCTATCTTGCGTCGCGGCGGCGCGAGCTTATTCGTTCCTTTGTGGCTACGGTAACCGCGGCGGCGGTGTACACTTCGGTAGAGCTGCTACTTGTCTTGGTTGCAAACGATTCGGTTATCGTTATCGTGCAGGGACTTCTTTGCGGCTTTGTTGCGTATTTAGTCGGTAAAACCGAGCTTGCGGCGCTGTGCGGCGTGTTTATCGGCGTTCCGCTCGGCGAGGTTGCGGTAGGAGTTACAAACCGATTCGCTTACGGCGAACAGTTCGGTATAGGCGGCGCTTCGGCTTTTAACGCGCTTATCATTGCGGCGGTGCTGTCCGTCGTTTTGTACGAGGTCGTCTATGCGGTAAAGTATGCCGCCAATAAAAAACGCAGGAAACTTGCGACGGAAGCGGCGGAAGAGATAGATCCCAACGAGTACAAAAAGTATTTCGACGAGTAAATTAATTCTAAAACTTCATAGCGCCGAAAAAAAAGTTTACATAGTGAAAAATAAGTGATATAATAAATCGAGTCGCGGATATTGTAAGAACTTATAATATCGATTTAAGTTTAATTAAATAAATCAATCTGCGATCGATACGAAATAAAGTTATGACGCCCGTAGTAGCCATAGTCGGCAGACCGAACGTAGGTAAGTCGACCTTAATGAACAGAATATCCGGCAGGCGCGTTTCCATTGTGGACGACATGCCGGGTGTTACGCGTGACAGACTTTACGCCGATTGCGAGTGGTGCGGAAAGTCTTTTACGCTTATCGATACGGGCGGAATTGACGACAGACTCGACGATATAACCTTATCCGTCAAGCGCCAGGCGTATGACGCGGTTGAATTATCCGACGTCGTTGTGTTCTTAACCGACCTAAAGCAGGGTGTGCTCTCCGGCGACAACGATATTTCGGACGTTTTAAGACGGTGCAAAAAGCCGGTTATTCTTGCAGTAAATAAAGCGGACGCCGCTTCTCACGACAACGTTTACGACTTTTATTCGCTTGGATTGGGCGACCCGTACCTCATCTCCGCGGAGCACGGATCTGGCGTCGGCGATCTTCTCGACGCTGTTACCAAAAGCTTTGACGTAACGGAAGGCGAGGAAAAATCCGCGCTTAAAATCGCGCTTGTCGGTAAGCCCAACGTCGGGAAAAGCTCCCTCCTTAACAGGTTTTGCGGGTATGAGCGCAGTATCGTGTCCGACGTTGCGGGCACTACGCGCGATGCAATCGATTCGGTCGTTACTGTAGGCGGGGAGGATTATGTGCTTATCGACACCGCGGGAATGCGCAGAAAACGCGATATCGCTTCAGGCTCAATAGAGCGGTATTCGGTTTTGCGCTCTATCGCCGCCATTAAGCGCGCGGACGCCGTTGCCGTAATAATGGACGCGGAGGCGGGAATAACCGAACAAGACGAAAAAATAGCGGGGCTTGTTCACGAATCGGGCAAGCCGTCCGTAATTGTACTAAACAAGTGGGACGCCGTCGAAAAGGACACGCACACAATTAACAAGTTTACCGACGAACTGAAAGAGCGGCTCGCGTTTATGAGCTACTTTACAAGCGTTACTGTTTCGGCAAAGAGCGGACTTCGCGCGGACAGGATTCTTCTCGAGGCGAAAAAGTCGTGGGAAAACGCGTCGCGCCGAATTTCCACAGGGCTGTTAAACGAGCTTATCGGTCAGGCAATTGCCGCTACCGAGCCGACGGCGCACAAGGGTAAGCGCCCCAAGATTTTTTACGTGTCTCAGCCGGGCGTTAATCCGCCGCTTTTTGTGTTTAAGGTTAACGACCCTAAGCTCATACATTTTTCTTATGAGCGCTACCTTGAAAACTCGCTGCGCCGCGCGTTCGATTTTTCGGGAACGCCTATACAAATGAAGTTTGTGGGAAGAAGCGAATAATGGAAATCAAGTGGGAATATCAAATACTTGTCGGCGTGCTTGTAGGCGTATTGTCGTATCTTCTCGGCAACGTCAACACCGCCATCATGATAAGCAAGCTGAAGGGCAAGGACATACGCACCTGCGGAAGCGGCAACCCCGGCACAATGAACATGCTTAGGACGTTCGGAAAACCTATCGGCGCGCTTACCCTTGTTCTCGACGTGCTTAAAGGCGTAATCCCGTCGCTACTAGGTTGGCTGTTTATGGGCAAAGGTCAGTTTCTTGCGCTCGGCTCGGACAGGATAGGAATACTCGTCGGCGGGATATGCGTCGAGATAGGGCATATCTATCCCGTGTTTATGAAGTTTAAGGGCGGTAAGGGGATAGCCACCGTTTTCGGCGTGTGCATGGTGTGCAGACCGATTGCAATGCTTATTTCGTTTGCGGTGGGAGTGCTTCTCCTTATTTACGTACAGATAGGCTCTCTTACTTCGTTTATACTCCTGTGCGCGCCGCTTACCTTGGAAGGGTATTTCAGCGCGGGCTCACCGTCGGCGCTGCCGAGCGCGATACTCGTTATCTGTATGTTCTCCTTGACGCTGTTTGCACACCGAAGCAATCTTGTCAAGCTGTTTTCGGGCTGCGAGGGCAGGGTCGTGCTTAAAAAATCGAAAAAGCCCAAAAAGTACGTGGACCGCTCGATTGCGTTTGAAAAAGTGATCGTCGCCGAATAAGCGCGAAAAACAAAAATAAATAAATAAATTAAAGAACGGTAAAATTCCGTTCTTTTTATTTTGCCGTCCGCATAGATTAAAGCGTATCAAAGTTCGGCATAAAGTGCCAACGCGTAACATATATTGAGTGCAGAAAAGGCACCTGCGGGAGGTATTATGGAAGAATTCGATGTTTACAGCGATATAGCGGAGCGGACGGGCGGCGATATTTATATCGGCGTAGTCGGTCCCGTCCGTTCGGGAAAATCGACGTTTATAACAAACTTTATGAACACGTTTGTAATTCCGTCGGCAAGCGGTTACGAGCTTGAGCGCATGCGCGACGAGCTCCCGCAGAGCGCGGAGGGAAAGACGGTTATGACGACTCAGCCGAAGTTCGTTCCGAGCGAAGCCGCCAAGGTAAAGCTTAACGACACGGCGGAGATAAACGTCAGACTCGTCGACTGCGTAGGGTACATGGTGGACGGCGCGACCGGTCACCTCGAGGACGGAGAGCCTCGTCTTGTTCGTACGCCCTGGTCGGAGGACCCGATTCCCTTTGAGCGCGCCGCCGAAATAGGCACGCAAAAGGTAATTTCCGAGCACTCGACTATCGGCGTCGTTATGACGAGCGACGGCTCGATTAAAACGGACCTTCCTCGCGACGCGTACGTTGCCGCCGAGGAGCGTACCGTAAACGAGCTTAAAGCGCTAGGTAAGCCGTTTGTAATCGTCCTTAACTCGTCCGTACCCAACTCGAAGGAGACTCAAAAGCTGGTCGCGGCGCTAAGCGAAAAGTACGGCTGCTCGGTGCTGCCCGTAAATGCGGCTAAGCTCGACAAGGCGGACGTATTAAAGCTGTTCGAGACTGTGCTTTACGAATTCCCCCTTCGCGACGTGTACATTCAAACTTCGGAGTGGATTAACGCAATGGACGCCGGCAATCCGATTGTCACAGAGCTTGTAGGCATTTCGTCCGAGCTTGCCGGATCCATGAACAAAATGCGCGACTGCAAAGAGGAGAGCGCGCTTACCGAAAGCGAGTACTTCGACGGGCTAACGCTCGTGTCGGTCGAGCTCGATAAGGGCAGAGCGATTTACAAAGCCAAGGAAAAAGAGGGATTGTTCTACCGTGCGCTTAAAGAGGAGTGCGGCATAGAGATTAACGACGAGTACGAGCTTATGAGCATTATCGGCGATCTCGTTAAAGCCAAGTGCGCGTACGACAAGATGAGCAAGGCATTAATGTCGGTAGCCGAAACGGGCTACGGCGTAGTTACTCCGTCCATAGACGAAATGACGCTCGAGGATCCGCAAATCTTTAAGCAGGGCAGCCGCTTCGGCGTTAAGCTTAAAGCTTCGGCACCGTCGCTGCACATTATGCGCGTCGATATCGAAACGGAGGTTTGCCCCGTAGTCGGCACAGAGCAGCAGAGCGAGGATCTTGTAAGCTATTTATTGAGCGAGTTTGAGCAAAACCCCGGCGGAATCTGGCAGACCAATATCTTCGGCAAATCGCTCGACAGCCTCGTAAACGAGGGCATAAACAGCAAGCTCAGCTCTATGCCTTCGGACACGCAAAAGAAGATGCGAAGAACGCTCTCACGCATCATAAACGAAGGTCGCGGCGGTGTAATCTGCATTCTGCTGTAAGCCCGAAAAGCAAAGATAATATAAAAAAGCAAGGCAAAACCGCTTTGCTTTTTTTGTGCAAGTGTATTAATATACAACAGTTTTCGTTTGACAAAAAGGCGCGCGAGTGATACAATAATTGCGAAAGGATTATAAGTGAGTTTATGATAAAGAAATTAGCTAAAAGTATCCGAGAGTATAAGGTAGCGTCCATTCTGTCACCGCTTTTCGTCTCGTTGGAAGTCGTTTTGGAGTGCCTTATTCCTTGGGTCATTTCTATGCTCGTCAATGCGATAGACGTTAAGAATGTAGAGCAAATCAAGCTTAACGATATTATCATGTACGGCGGTATTCTTATAGGCATGTCTATTTTGTCGCTCGCGTGCGGCGCGCTTTCCGGTATGTTCTGTGCAAAAGCGTCTACGGGTTTTGCAAAAAATCTCCGCAAGGATATGTACTACAAAATACAGGATTTCTCGTTCGAGAATATCGATAAGTTTTCCACCGCTTCGCTCGTTACGCGTATGACGACGGACGTAAACAACGTTCAGTTTTCGTACATGATGATTATTCGTATAGCGGTGCGCGGTCCGTTAATGATTGTATTTTCGCTCGTTATGGCGTTTGTTATGGGCGGCTCTCTCGGCTGGATATTCGTTGTCGTTATTCCGCCGCTGTCGCTGCTATTGCTGTTGCTTGCAAAAAAAGCAATGCCGCTTTTTAGGCGCGTATTTAAAAAGTACGATAACCTTAACGAATCCATACAGGAAAACATTCGCGGTATGCGCGTCGTTAAATCGTTTAACCGTGAGGAGTACGAAAAGAAAAAGTTCGATAACGCCGCGACCGACGTCCAGATAGACTTTACCAAAGCGGAACGCATACTTGCCATGAACAATCCCATTATGCAGTTCTTCTTTTACGGAGTTCTGTCGGCGACGCTTTTTATCGGCTCGTACTTCATTCTTAAAAGCGCGGGTGCTGACGTAGGTATTGCGCAAGTTTCTCAGCTTATCGTATACGGCATGCAGGTATTAATGTCGCTTATGATGATTTCTATGGTGTTCGTCATGATAATAATGTCGGCGGAAAGCGCGCGCCGCGTCGTGGAGGTGCTCGACGAAAAGAGCACGCTGACAAGTCCGGAAAACGCAATTACCGAAGTAAAGGACGGCTCGATAGAATTTAAGGGCGTAAAATTCAAATATTCGGCGACGGCGGAAAGGTTTGTCCTCGACGACATTAATTTATCGATTAAATCGGGCGAAACGATTGGTATAATCGGCGGAACAGGTTCGAGCAAGACTTCGCTCGTAAATCTTATTTCGCGCCTCTATGACGTCACTGAGGGCTCCGTATCGGTCGGAGGTCACGACGTTAGGGAATACGACTTAACCGCGCTACGCAACCAGGTGGCTGTTGTTCTCCAAAAGAACGAGCTGTTTTCGGGCTCGATAAAAGAGAATTTGCGGTGGGGTAATCCTAATGCATCCGACGAGGAAATGGAAACCGTCTGCAAACTTGCGCAGGCCGACGAGTTTATTCGCTCGTTCCCCGACGGCTACGATACGTATATCGAGCAGGGCGGCACCAACGTGTCGGGCGGACAAAAGCAGCGGCTTTGTATTGCGCGCGCTCTTTTAAAGAATCCCAAAATTCTTATACTCGACGACTCGACGAGCGCCGTAGATACCCGCACGGATAAGCTTATCCGCGACGGGCTTAAATCGTACGCGCCCGAAACGACAAAAATTATAATAGCGCAGCGCACGAGCTCGGTGGAGGACGCTGACCGCATAATAGTAATCGACGGCGGCAAGATAGACGCCGTGGGATCGCATAAAGAGCTACTCGGCAAAAACGCGATTTATACCGAAGTTTATACGACACAAAACAAAGGGGGTAATGACGATGTCAATGAGACAAAAAACCCCTAAGGGCGCGGGACGCGGCATGCCTATTCAAAAAGGCGTGCTCGGCCGTACTATAAAGCTGTTGTTTAAGTCGTACCCCAAGATGGTGCCGATAGCGCTTGTTCTTACTATCGTTAATGCGATTATCAGCTCGCTTCCCGCGATATTTATGTTTCTTGTAAACAGCTACGTGGAAGAAGCCGTTAATGCTATCGTCGCAGGTGTTGTGCCGATAGATTCGGGATGGGCGGTCTACGGCGGCGAAGTAACAAAGTACATGCTTATCCTAATTTCGCTTTACGTCGTATCGCTTATTTCGGGTGCGATTAATAAGCAACTGCTTGCCATTATTACGCAAGGCTTTCTTAAAAAGACGCGCGAGCAAATGTTTAACGGCATGCAGAACTTGCCCATTAAATACTTTGACACGCATAATAACGGCGATATCATGAGCTATTACACCAACGATATCGACGCGCTTAGACAAATGGTGGGAGAGTCTATTCCGCAGCTTATTACGTCGGTCATAATGGTGATTACGCTGTTCCTTATCATGATTGTTTTCAGCGTTTGGCTTACGCTTGTAGTGTTTTTCGGTATCGCATTGATTCTTATCGTAACCAAAATAGTTGGCGGCGGCGCGGGGAAATACTTCCTCGCTCAACAGCGCGCCACCGGCAAAATGGAAGGCTTTGTAGAGGAAATGATGAACGGGCAGAAGGTTGTTAAGGTCTTTTGCCACGAGGAAGAAGCTAAGGCCGACTTCGATAAGGTCAACGACTATTTGTGCGATCAGTCCAACCGCGCACACCGTTACGCCAATATGCTTATGCCTATACTCGGCAATATCGGGCATGTTATGTACGTTGTAGTGGCTATCCTCGGCGGTGTGTTTATCCTTAACGGTATCAGCAACGTTTCAGTCGGCGCGCTTTTCTCCGACGGACTTGCAAACATCATTTCCGACGAGATTGACCTTTCGATTATAGGCATACCTCTTGTCGTATCGTTCCTTCAAACGACAAGGCAATTCTTTAACAATATAAACCAGGTGTCAAACCAAGTAAACTCCGTCGTAATGGGTATCGCGGGCGCAAAGCGGGTTTTCGACCTTATCGACGAAAAGTCCGAGGTGGATAACGGCTACGTAACGCTTGTAAACGCCAAGGAAGTGGACGGGCAAATCGTCGAGTGCGAGGAGTTTACCAAAATGTGGGCGTGGAAGCACCCGCACGGCGACGGCACAACCACATATACCAAGCTTTGCGGCGACGTTGTTTTAAGCGAGGTGGACTTCGAGTACGAAGAGGGCAAGCCCGTTCTTCATGACGTAAGTATTTTCGCAAAGCCTGGGCAAAAGGTAGCTTTCGTCGGTGCGACGGGCGCGGGAAAAACAACTATTACAAACCTTATTAACAGGTTCTACGATATTGCCGACGGCAAAATTCGCTACGACGGAATTAATATCAACAAGATTAAAAAAGCGGATTTAAGGCGTTCGCTCGGCATAGTTTTGCAGGAGACCAATCTGTTTACCGGCACCGTTATGGACAATATCCGTTACGGCAAGCTGAACGCAACGGACGACGAGTGTATCGCCGCGGCAAAACTTGCGGGCGCGGACGACTTTATTACGCGACTGCCCGACGGATACAATACGCTTCTTACGGGCAACGGAGCAAATCTCTCGCAGGGGCAAAGACAGCTCGTAGCAATAGCGCGTGCCGCGGTTGCCGACCCGCCGGTCATGATTCTCGACGAGGCGACAAGCTCAATCGATACGCGCACAGAGGCGATAGTCTCGCGCGGCATGGACGCGCTGATGCAGGGCAGAACGGTTTTCGTAATAGCGCACAGACTGTCCACCGTCCGAAACTCCGACGTAATAATAGTCCTCGACCACGGCAGAATAATCGAGCGCGGCAGCCACGAAAAACTGATAGAAGAGCGCGGTCAGTACTACCAGCTCTACACCGGCGCCTTCGAACTTGAATAACCAACAAAATTAAGAGCAACGATATACCTTGTTGCTCTTGTTTTTTTGCGGTTATATATGATACAATATGTCCGCATGAATGGGAAAGACTACTCGGATAGAAAACCGAATTTGAGGTTTAAAAATGAATAAAGTAAAAATAACGGTTCTTAAAACAACGCTAAACAAGGAACTTGCTGATATATACGGAGTAGATGGATTAACAACTTGTCCCATGCTTAGAGAGGGGCAGGTGTTTTACGCCGACTACGCTAAGCCCGACGGGCTATGCGACGAGGCATGGAAAGCCATATACCAATACGTTTTCGCTTTATCGCACGGTGCACAAAACGAGCTCTTTTATTACGGCGATTGGATAAAAGAAAAAGGTGTAGCCATTTGTTGCTGTAATGACGGATTGCGCCCCGTAATATTCAAGTTGGAAGCAACCGACATCGAATCGAAGCCGTAATTTTAGCCGATTTTCGATATAAAAAATATTCCGTATTTTATCGGTTAAGTTTATTTAAGTGTAAACGCGCAATAAAATATTGTTGTTTTTGTCGAATTATAAAAGCGGCTTGATTTTTGCCGTGTAAAATGTTAAGATATATACGTTGATAAAGGAGTATGATATGACAAAGATATTATTGGTCGACGACGACGTAAGTCTGAACGACAGTATCAACAAGTATCTTACAGGCTGCGGTTACGAGGTAGTAAGCGCATACAATGCGGACAGCGCGTTTATCGAGATAGGCAAGCAGGATTTCGACGTAATTATTTCGGATATAATGATGCCGGAAATAGACGGCTTCGAGTTTGCGGAAAGAGTGCGAATGACGAATAAGCGCATACCAATTCTGTTTTTGACCGCGCGCGACGACCTTTCGTCCAAGGAACGCGGGTTTGGGATAGGTATCGACGATTATCTTGTTAAGCCGTTCGATCTTTCCGAGCTTAACATGCGCATTGGCGCGATACTTAGGCGCGTGCAGATAGAAACAAGCTCTCAGGTAAAAATGGGCAATCTCGTTATGGATAGGGCGGAGCACGCCGCGTATATAGACGGCGAGCCGCTATCGCTTTCCGCGCGGGAGTTTGCGCTTTTATTTAAGCTTTTGTCGTTCCCCAAGCGGACCTTTTCGCGTTCCCAGCTCATGGAGGAGTTTTGGGGGTACGATTCGTCCGGCTCCTCGCGTGCAATCGACGTATTTATTGCCGAGCTTCGGAAAAAAATATCGTGTTGCGACGGCTTCGACGTAGTTACCGTGCACGGGCTCGGTTATAAGGTGGTACCCAAATGAAATCACAAAAAAGATACAAGCAGCGTCTTTCACAAAAAATAACCACTATTATATTTTTTACGCTGAGCGTATTGTTTCTCGTGCTCGGCTCCGTTTTCCTGTATATAACAATTTCCGAGACGTGGCGTGTGGACAGGGTCGCCGTCGCGGTTATCATGATTCTCGCAAGTATAATCGTTTCGGTTTTTGTCGTTTTTATTTACACCGTGCGGCGAAAGCTGACCGTCGACAGACAGGTTAACAAGATTCTCGACGCAACGGAAAAGATAATGGCGGACGACTTTAACGTGGACCTTATCCCCGCGCATGTTAAGGGTAGGTACGACGAATACGACATGATAATGGTTAATATTAAGCGCATGCTCGACGAGCTGTCAAAAAACGAGGTGCTTAAAATCGACTTTATCGCAAATGTTTCGCACGAGATAAAAACGCCGCTTTCCATAATTCAAAACTACGCCACGCTCATTCAGGACAAAAATCTCGACGAGTCCGACCGCGTCGAGTATGCACAGTCGCTTATCGACGCGTCCAAGCGAATTAGCAATCTCGTTTCCAATATCTTAAAATTAAGTAAGCTCGAAAACCGCACGATAACTACGCCCAAAAAGCTCGTCAGGCTGGACAGTCTTCTCGGCGATAACATTTTGCAGTTCGAGACGGCGCTCGACAAAAAGAAAATCGAGCTCGTTTGCGATATCGACGAGTTCAGCGTCTATGCGGAAACGGCGGTGCTCGACATTCTGTTCAGCAACCTTATTTCCAATGCGATTAAATACTCGCATGAAGGCGGCAAGATTAATATCGCTCTTAAGCACGACGGCGAAAGGGCGGTGCTCACCGTCGAGGACTTCGGTATCGGTATGACTGAGGAAGCGGGCAGGCATATTTTCGATAAGTTTTATCAAGCCGACAGTTCCCACTCCAAGGAGGGTAACGGGCTGGGCATGGCGCTCGTTAAGCGCGTAATCGACGTTATCGGCGGCGAAATCACCGTCGAAAGCGAGCTCGGCGTCGGCAGTAAGTTTACGGTGCGTTTCGATACCGGAATGGGAGATAACGATAATGGAAGAGCAGAGTAAACGTTTTTCTATAACTTATTCCGCCGCGACCGAAAAGGAGCGCGAGGAGATAGAGCAGATACGTTCTC
Source organism: Clostridiales bacterium (assembly GCA_022511445.1). GTDB lineage: Bacteria > Bacillota > Clostridia > Christensenellales > Pumilibacteraceae > Anaerocaecibacter. Next base: position 23,560 of record JAFLVE010000116.1, read on the forward strand.
GCTATATCGAAGACGTGCCTATCGAGTACGGTCTGCCGCGGTTAAGACAGTTGGATGCCCGCGCAAGGAGGACGCCAGCCGCGCTCGGAATTACGTCCGTTGTCGTCGGCATGCTGTGCTTTACGTTCGGACTGCTGATGATTTTGGTGTGGGAGCTTGTCCCCGGCGGCATTTCGCTTTGCCTTATCGGCGGGTTGCTAGTTCTTTTGTCGGTGCCAATCGTGTACCTTGCTTTCAGAGTCGTCGGACAAAGATATTCGGAAAAAATACTCACACTGTCCGACGAGCTACTTAACGGCAAGCAAACTCCGGTCGAGCCCAAGCAAAATAAAACGGAAAAGTAAATAAAAAGTGTGGCGTGTTGCCACACTTTTTTGTTGATTATCTTTACCAAATGAATTCCGCTTTTGAAGCTTCGCCGTTATCGATGAGGATATCCTGCGCCGTCATCGATTTGTTTATGACCGTAACAAAGTATGCCCACTCGGCTATCTCTTCGGGGGTAGCCCATTTTTTAAGCGGAGTGAGCGACATTATTTTTTTCCATTTTGTTTTGTCCGTCATGACGGGCTTGTTGAGCTCTGTAATAACTCCGCCGGGGGAGAGACTGTTTGCGGTCGCGTTTAGCGGTACAAGTCTTAACGCCACGTTTTTCATATATGAAACCATTCCGCCTTTACTCGCGGCATACTCGGGAAATTCGGAGCCCGTAGACGCACTCGAGGAGGCGATAAACAGCACGCTTTTAATTCCTTTCCGCACGCCGTATTTTTCGGTGACGGCTATTGTGCCCTTAAGGTTGACGTCTATATCGCGCCCGCTGTTTTGAACGCCCGCGTTGTTTATAAGTATTTCCACTCCGTCTATTTCGGGAAGAGGAGCCGTTATATCCGCTGTTATATGCGTGTATGCGGCGTCGGTTATCGAGGACGGTAAAATATCAAGCCCAACCACTTCGTGCCCGCAGGAGGCGAATTTTAGGGCCGTAGCTTTGCCTATTCCGCTTGAGGATCCGGTTATGAGTATTTTCATGCTTGTTCACTCTCCGTTATAGGTTGAGATTCGCTTGTCGTTTTGCCGCCCGTATTTTTGCTTTCCAAAAAGTCAAAATATTCTTTCCCGACGCCGCGAGCCTTCCAGCGCTTTGTTATCTTGTAACCGAAAAAGGTGAATAGCGCTTCGCAAAGCAGTTCCGCGACCATGCCCGTCGCGGCGCACGTAACGCATTGCAACATCGTCCATCCGAAAAAGAAATGACTGACTATAAGCGCAAAAATAAGATTGTCGGCAAACTGTCCGATAGCGGTCGATAGGTAAGTTCTCAGTACGTACGCAAGCGCGCCGTCTGGGTTTTTCTTGAACAGTTTGCCCACGGCATAGTTTGAGAAGTTGTTTATTATCGCCGAGGCGACAAACGCGACCGAGCTCCCCACAAGCACGTACCACGTTCCGCCGAACGTTTTATCGAGCGCGCCGTTAACCGTTCCGTCAATGCCGGAGTCTGTAAACGCTTCGCCCCACGAACCGGGAATTGCGCTTCCTATAAACATAAATAGGCAAAAGGCCAGGTTGACGAGAAGGGCAAATATCGAAAGCTGTGTGGCGGCTTTCGGTCCGAAATGCTTGGTAACGACGTCCATTGCGAAAAACGCAAACCAGGACACCGCTATCCCGCAGTCGAGCGCCAAAAAGTCGAGCGGAATATCAATGCTCTTGTTTGCAAGAAGATTCATTGCGATTAGTGTCATTGCGAACAGAACGGTGATCGCCGTCGGCACAGATCGTAGCAATATTACGAATTCTTTAATTTCGGTCTTGATTTTTCCCATAGTTTTGCTTCCCGAAAAAGAGACGAAAAATCCGCAACCGAAAAGGCGCATAGTGCGCCCATCCTTCCGTAGTTTTGTTTATAGACAGGATGGTCACGAACTGTCTTCGAAATTGTTATTTATTATTATATCACGCCGCGATTAAATTGTCAAGCATGGATGTAGTATAGAATATGCGGCTAATTGTAATTCGATTTGGCAATCGCGGTGTATTTTTGCACGAATTCGGTTTTTGCCAGCGTGTAGCCGTCGCGGTCGTGCTCGAATTTTTTACACAGAAAAAGCTTAAGAGTTTCGTATTCCGCGGCGACTTTTGGGTGAGCGTTTAGATAGTCCCTGAAATATATCTCGTCGTTGTCGCCGAAAAGGCGAAGGTGCAGGTGATAAACCTTTTCGGCAAAACCGTTCTCGGTATAGCCTTTGTTAAAGGAGACGCGTGTAGCGTTCTCGCTCGTTTTTATATATCCGGCGTTTTGTATTATTTCAGAAATGGCTCGCAAATCACCGCCGACCTCGACAAGTATATCTACAATCGGCTTCGCGTAAATGTCCTTAATCGCCGTACTTCCGATATGTGAGATTACGGCGCCGCTCGGCAGGACTGCTTTAAGCGCTTCCGCCTCTTCCGAAAAGTATTCTTTCCAGCAGTCGCGGTGTTCGGTAAGGACGATGGGGAAGAGAGCCCAAAGCTCTTCGAGCGTCATATCTGATAGTCTTTTAGTCATTGTTCAAAACCCGTGTTCGGACAGCTCGCGGCAAAGGTTAATGTAAAATGCGTACACCATGCGCCGTTTTTTCTTTTTTAGGCTCAAGCCTACCATTTCGCTGTGGGAAAGCGATTCCTCGATGCAGTCGCCGCGGTACTCGGCGTACTTCGCCGACTCGACGGATACCAGTCCGTCCGTGGCGTCCTCGCCCCAGCGCCTGGAAAAAAACAGAGGAATGAACATCAAAAAATCATCTCGGCTCCGTTTCATGGTGGACGAATAGCTTTGACAGTATATCCCTTCAATGGGCTTGAAGCTTTCGGGATTGTCGCTCGGAACTTGTTGTAGCTGCCGACATACCGTAAGCGCATCGGGATGTTTGTCGCCGAGGATTCTATACCAGAAATTAATCCAGAAGGCTATAAACCGCGTTATCCATCGAGGCAGGGAATATATCTTAGACGCCATACTCGACCCTCTGTGCGGTGTGGAGAGCGTTGTAAGCGACGCTACCGCACCCTTCATGCCGAGATTGTTAATCATATGTATAGAGTCAAGCCCACCCTTCGAGTGTGCGATTATGTTTACTTTGTCGACATGCTCGAGCACAAGTATTTCTTCAATCTGCGTTTTCAGCTGCGCGGCGTTGTTTTCTATGGAACCGAACCCGTCTGTCCGCGCCGAATAGACCGTGTAGCCGGCCTCGCGCAAAACTTTTTCTATGCGTCCGAATGACTTAAAAAATCGCCACTCTTTAAGTGCGACCCCGTGAACGAGAATGATAGGATACTTCGTTTTACACTGTTCCATCATATCGTATTATACCACGCCTTCCGACGACTTGCAATATATATGTCCCACTTTTAGCTTTTAAAACTTTCATAAAAACAAATTTGACTTAACTTGAACTATCCTTACATCTAATGTGACGGAGTCAGAGGAAGCATTTGGAAGTAAAAAAATACAGGATATAGGGGATAGGTAGGAAAATGCATACAACATCTTGCATTTTCCGATAAACCCTCAAAAAACTTGTCCCCGTAGTCTCCCCGATTACTTACTAATTGGGGAGAAGACGGATTAATGACGGACTTCCCGTCCTTTTACGAGTAAAAAACAATGTATATTTATATCTAAAATACATATATCTTTATAATTAAATATGGGGAGCAAATCCTAACTCCCTGCGACTAATCTGGGATGGGATTCGAGATTAGTCGCTCTGCTATTAATATCTTATTTTTGCAAATCGTAATTTAGCAAATTACGATTATGCAAATCACGATTTGGAAAAGTGTATTTTTTAGTAGGCAAATTTATAGGAAAAGTGTAGTTTTTGATAGGCAAAATCGTAGGAAAAGTGTAGTAATAAGCAATCTTCATGTTAAATCGACATTTTTTCGTACAATAGTATACTTTTTAAAACGCTGTAAAATGATGTTTATCTATTGACAAAAAGGGAAAAATAGGCTATAATGTTAATGATTTTGCAAAAAATCTGCAAAATGGAGGCAAATATGTTATTAGAATTTGGTTTATCAAATTACAAGTCTTTTTCAGAGGAAGTTTTGCTTTCTATGATGTGCGCTCCCAAGCAATCCGGCTTGGATTATAGTGTGTTTCAAGAGAAATTAGGTTCAAGAACATATAAAGCCATCTGTTCTTCGGTTATATATGGACCGAACGCTTCCGGCAAGACGAATGTACTGGGCGCGATGGATACATTTCGCTCAATTGTTCTTAGAGGGAATATTAGAAATTCGTCGGAAGGTAGTTCTAAAAATGCTGCTGCCTATAATCTTGAGTTGATTCCTAATTATAAACTGAAAGAAACTAAACCGGTAAGTTTCTCGATATTCTTTTATGAGCAAGGATATTTTATTAAGTATTCTTTATCTATTGATCTTGGAGGATTTCTGGAAAGAGACTATAAAAGAAGAATTGTTTCTGAAGAGTTAGTCGTTAATGGAGAAGTAGAATTTAAAAGAAACGATAATGAATTAACTTATGGAAACTTTAAAGCAATCAGAAAGCATTGGAATGTTGCTATTAAAAGTAATATTGCAGATATTTTGCCTATGAGTCTTCAATCAGATGAATTATTCTTAACTAACGGATTTAAGCTACTGGTCAGTCAAGCGTTTGCTAAACTGATGTTGAATTGGTTTGAAAATAAATTTATGGTCATTTATCAATTAAGTTCTATGCAGTTGGTTAGGCGTTTTTCAGATCCCAAACAAGAGGCAATATATGTTGAAAAAACAGTGAATGAAGCTGCTAAGATATTTGGTATTACTTCAAATTCTTTAGGATATAAATTTGATGAAAATGCAGAAGCGCAGTTGATTTCCGTAATCAAGAATCAATATAATGATAAGATTGCAGGCATTGATGCAGAGGTATTTGAATCATATGGAACAATTCGGTTTATAAATATATTTCCTTTAGTTATACAGGCTATCATGACCGGAGC
>JAFLVE010000117.1 GCA_022511445.1 Clostridiales bacterium
GTCGATATAGCCAAGTTCTTCCTCGAATTCACCGTTGACGAGAGCTGCGGAAAGTGCACGCCTTGCCGTATAGGCAACAAGCGCCTTCTCGAAATGCTCGATAAGTTCACCAAGGGCGAAGCGACGATGGAAGACATCGACAAGATGGAAGAGCTTTGCAACTACATCAAGGAAAACTCGCTCTGCGGTCTCGGTCAGACTGCGCCCAACCCCGTACTCTCCACGCTTCACTATTTCCGTGACGAGTACATAGCGCACGTCAACGGAACTTGCCCCGCGGGCGTATGCAAAGCGTTACTTAGCTACAAAATAGATAAGGATAAGTGTATCGGCTGCGGCAAGTGCGCGCGCGGTTGCCCCGTTGCGGCAATCGAAAAGACCGATTACACCGCACCCAATCACAAGCTCCCGTCGTATGCTATTAACCCCGGTAAGTGCATAAAGTGCGGCGCTTGCGAAGCTCAATGCCCTGTAAAGGCTATTTCCAAATAAGCGAGGCTAATATGAAAAACGTTAATCTTAAAGTAAACGGTGTAGACGTTACCGTTCCCGAGGGAACGCGTATTCTCGACGCGGCGCTTAAAGCCGGTTATAAAATTCCTACGCTGTGCTATATGAAAGACCTTTGCAACGAGAGCAGCTGTCGCGTCTGCGTTGTCGAAGTAAAGAACAACCGCAAGCTCGTAACCGCATGCTCTACTATCGTCGCCGAGGGTATGGAAGTGTATACCAACACCGCCAAGGTCCGCACGGCGCGTAAAATGACGCTCGAGCTTATGCTTAGCAACCACCACAAGGAGTGCCTTAGCTGCGTAAGAAGCGGCTCGTGCGAGCTTCAGTCGCTTTCCACCGAGTACGGCTGCGACAGCGCTAAGTACGACGGCGAATTGAATTCCTACAAGCCCGACGACAAGTCCGAGTATCTCGTCCGCGACAACAACAAGTGCATACTCTGCCGCAGATGCGTTGCGGCGTGTAATGCCGTTCAGTCGGTCGGCGTTATCGACGCGGTTAACCGCGGCTTTGCTACCGCAATAATGAGCCCGTTCGGACATACTCTCGCGGAAACCCCGTGCGTGGCGTGCGGTCAGTGCATTAACGTCTGCCCGACGGGTGCGCTCCACGAAAAGGACAGCATTCACGCGGTGGAAAAGCTTCTTGCCGACAAGACGAAGACTGTTATCGTCGGCACAGCGCCCGCAGTCCGCGCCGCGCTCGGCGAGGAGTTCGGTCTTTCCATCGGCACGGATACCGAGGGCAAGATGGTTGCAGCGCTCAAGGCGCTCGGCTTCGACAAGGTGTTCGACGTAGATATGGCGGCGGACATGACGATTATGGAAGAGGGCACCGAGTTTATCCACAGGCTAAACGACCCCAACGCGACCCTTCCCATGATTACGTCGTGCTCCCCGGGCTGGGTACGCTTTATAGAGTTTAACTATCCCGAGCTGCTCCCGCACCTTTCGTCGTGCAAGTCGCCGCAACAGATGTTCGGCGCGATAATGAAAACGTACTACGCCAAAAAGGCGGGTATCGACCCGAAGGATCTTGCGGTTGTAACCGTTATGCCTTGCATCGCCAAAAAGTTCGAGCTTACTCGCGACGATCAGGCGGCGGCGGGCGTTCCCGATATCGACGAGTCGATTACCACTCGCGAGCTTGCGCGCATGATTAAAAACTACGGCATTGACTTTAATGCGCTCGACAGTAAGACCGAGTTCGACAACCCGATAGGAAAGGGCAGCTCCGCCGGTCTTATCTTCGGCGCAACCGGCGGCGTTATGGAAGCGGCGCTCCGCACCGTTGCCGAAACCGTAACGGGCGAGAAGCTCGAAAATATCGACTTTAAGGCGGTCCGCGGCACGAAAGGCATTAAGGAAGCTTCGGTCACGCTTGCGGGCAAGACCATTAATATCGCCGTAGCGAGCGGGCTTGCAAACGCAAGAAAGATAATGGACGAAATCAAAGCGGGCAAGAGCAAGTATCACTTTATCGAGATAATGGCATGCCCGGGCGGTTGTGTAAACGGCGGCGGTCAGCCTATCGTTTCGAGCTCCGTCAGGAACGTTGTGGACGTTAAAAAGACGAGAGCCAAAGTTCTTTACAGCAAGGACAAAAAGGATACGCTCCGCAAGTCCCATGATAATCCCGTTGTCAAAACGCTTTATTCCGAGTACTTCGGCGAGCCCGGCGGCGAAAAGGCGCACCACACGCTTCACACCACTTACGTAAAACGTAAGAGATATTAATAATTAAACGCGACGGATTTTATTCGTCGCGTTTTTCATATTCGGGCATTGCAATCTCAGTGCATCGAAATAATTTATACGGAATCCGCTCACGGAAAAGATTTTTATAAATCAGTTGCTTTACGGTAAAGATTGTAGTATAATTATAGACGGTATATTGTCATGAATGAGCAGCAGCTTTATTCAAACATTTCGCTCGTGCGGGAACGCATCGACGTTGCGGCAAAGCTTCGAGCGGAAAAGACGGGGATTCTTCCCGAGGTGACCCTTGTCGCCGCTACAAAAACGGTGTCTGCGGAAACGGTAAACGCGGCGGTAAAGCTCGGTATTACGGACGTCGGCGAAAACCGCGCGCAAGAGCTTATCGCTAAGTACGACTCCGTCAGCGGCGCGGATTGGCACTTTATAGGCACGTTACAGTCCAATAAGGCAAAGTACCTTGTAGGCAAAGTCAAGCTCATTCAGTCAATCTCGTCGGTCTCGCTCGTAAACGAAATAGCAAGGCTGTGCGCCGTTCGTAACGTCACGCAGGACGTACTCGTAGAGGTAAACGTGGGCGGCGAGACGAGTAAGACGGGCGCGGAGATTTCGGAAGTAGAGGGTATCGTTAACGCTCTTACCAAAAGCGACATGGTAAATTTTCGCGGCATTATGGCAATTCTTCCTATCGGGGCGGACGACAAGCTGTACGAGACGGCGTTCGGGATATACTCTCGGTACGCGGGCGGAAAGGTTGACGTACTGTCGATGGGAATGAGCGGCGATTACGAAAAGGCAATTTATTACGGCAGCAATATGGTGCGCGTCGGCTCGAATATTTTCGGAACGAGAAATTATAGGTAGGTAAGCATTATGGCAAATGAAGATCTCGACGCCTTTTTGAGGCGGGCAAGCAACTATCGCGGCGGCAATCCCGAGTACTACGAGGATACGCACGATTCCATGGGAAACTATACGGGAACTCGGCAGAGTGCGCCCACGGGTTTGCACGGCACCGTGTTTTCTCATCCTACGGTAAGTTCGTCTCAGCCGGTACAGCAACAGCAGCAGCCTTTATACACCCAACCTCAGTACACTCAATCGAGCGGACCTTCTCCCGAGGAGCGCGCCGCGAGAATGGAGCGCGATTTAAGCAACCCTCCTAAATTTCAGCATTACGACGTTCCGCCTCCGCCCGAGCAAAGATCGGTGCCTCTTCCCAAAGTCGATCAGTATATCGCGCCGAGAATGTATCAAAACATGGTCATTTACTCGCCTAAAACCTCTAACGACGTGGAACGGCTTATCGACTATCTTAGGCGCAGAGAGCCTGCGATAATTAATCTCGATCCGATTGCCGACGACCCGATTGCACAGCGCGTTCTCGACTTTACATCGGGCGCGGTGTATGCGCTCGGCGGCAGAATAGTCGGAATCAGAGACAATATGTTTTTAATAGTTCCCGACGGAATCGAAATAGCAACACCCGAATCGGGAGAGTAAGAGAAGCTTTGGAAAACAACGAAACAAAAAGCGCGTCGGCGGCAATAAAAAAATTCCTCAAGATCGTTTGGGAGTATATTAAGCTTGCAAAAATCGAGCTTATCGTAATGATAGCTTTTTTTGCGATAGACTTAATCTCCAAATCGATTGTAAACGCTACGATAGAATACCGTCATTCGGTTGACGTTATTCCCAATTTTCTGCGTTTTTCCAACGTACATAACTATAACGCCGTATTCGGCTCCGACTGGATGCGAAAAGCGTTTGGCGACACCGGATCTATGGTGCTGTTTTGCATTCTTGCGTTTGTCGCTACCGGCGCGTTTCTCTTCTTCATGGTAAAAAACAGACACGGGAGCTTGCTCTTCCGCGTTTCGCTCGGCATGCTCGCCGCGGGCGCAATGGGCAATTGTATTGACAGAATGGCTTTTGGCTACGTGCGCGACTTTATCGAAATAGTTTACTTCGGGCTTACCATCTTCGGCAAGCAATCCTTTTACGTGTTTAACATAGCGGACTCCGCGCTCGTAATCGGCGTGATTATGGTAATAGTTTACTTTATCTTTTTCTACAAGGAAAAGGATAAAAAGCCTATTCCCGCCGCCGCGGAGAGTGAAGGAGAGATTAACGGCGATGCGGACTTAATCGAAAAGGACGAAACGACGAAATGCGCGGCGCCCGCCGAGGAATCCGAAGTTCCCGTTACGGAAGAAACCACGACCGAAGAAGCGGACGAACTCGCTGACGGCGGGGCGGTGCAAGGCGAACTCGAAAAAGAGGACGAGCCGTGACGACAGTGTACTGCACGGAGGGCGGGGCGCGCCTCGACGTATTTTTAAGCGACGAGACCGAGCTTACCCGCTCGCATATAAAAAAGCTTATCGACGGCGGGCTCGTATGTATAGGCGGTGTGCCGGTAACAAAGGCGGGGCGCACGGTAAAGGCGGGCGACGAGGTGTCCTTCGAGGACGAGATTGCCCCGACCGATATAATCCCGCAGGACATTCCGCTCGACGTTGTCTACGAGGACAAGGCGATAGCGGTAATCAACAAGCAGCGCGGGCTTGTCGTTCACCCGGGCGCGGGCAATCACGACGGAACGCTTGTAAACGCGCTTAAGTTTAGGTACGGCGACGGGCTTTCCTCAGTGTACGGGGCTGTGCGTGCGGGAATTGTGCATAGGCTCGACAAGGACACGACGGGGCTTATAGTCGTAGCCAAAACAGATTTTGTCCACACGGCGTTATGCGAACAGTTTTCGGCGCGGACGGTTAAAAAGCTGTACCGCGCGATACTCGACGGGCTGCCCAAAAGTAGCAGCGGCACGATAGACGCGCCAATCGGCAGGGACAGCCGAAACAGACTGAAAATGGCGGTAACTCCGCTCGGCCGCCACGCCGTTACAAAGTATTCTGTTATCGAAAAGTTTAAGCGCAACAGCTACGTCGAATTCGAGCTGTTAACTGGTAGGACTCATCAAATACGCGTTCACGCCGCGCACATAGGACGCCCTGTGTCGTGCGACTCGCTTTACGGCGGGTCGGATAGGCTGGGAGCGTGCGGACAGCTTCTCCACTCGTATTCACTTACAATCACACACCCTATAACGGGAGAGGTCATGAGCTTCGAGGCGGCGGAGCCAAACGATTTTGCGCTCGCGCTAAACAAGCTCCGCGCGGAAGAAAGTCTGTAAATAGCCCACTATCGGGAGAGGACATGAAACATAAGGATTTACTCGGAATAAAGGATTTGTCACGTAGCGAGCTTACCGAAATACTCGATCTCGCAAACGGAATGCGTACGCTTCTCGACCGCGGTGAAAAGGATAATTCGCTTCGCGGCAAGAACGTCGCTACGCTGTTTTACGAGAATTCCACAAGGACGCGCAACTCGTTCGAGCTTGCCGCAAAAAATCTCGGCGCGACTACGACAAGCGTTTCCATTGCGGTCTCGTCGGTACAAAAGGGCGAGACCCTTGTCGATACGGGAAAAACTCTCGACGCGCTCGGCATGGACGCGATGATAATACGCCACCGGGTTGCGGGCGCGCCGCGCCTCCTTGCCGAGACCGTTCGCGCTTCGGTGCTAAACGCAGGCGACGGTATGAACGAGCACCCCACGCAGGCGCTACTCGATCTTATGACGGCGCTACGGCATTTCGATTCGCTTTCCGGGCTTAAGGTCGTTATCGTTGGCGACATTAAGCATAGCAGAGTTGCAAGAAGCAACGTGGAGGCGTTCGGAAAGATGGGTGCGGAAGTAACGCTGTGCGCGCCTTATACGCTTCTTCCCGAAAAGGTGGAGCGATTGGGCGCTTCCTACGAAACCGATTTGGATACCGCAATATCGGGTGCGGACATAGTAATGCCGCTTCGTTTACAGCTCGAGCGAATGAATCAGGCGCTTTTCCCGTCGATAGAGGAGTACCACAAATTTTACGGCATTACGAAAAAGCGGCTTAAGCTTGCTTCGCCCGACGCGATAGTCATGCACCCCGGACCCATAAACCGCGAGGCGGAAATTGCGGGCGACGTCGCCGACGGGGATAAGAGCGTAATAGAAGAACAGGTTACAAACGGCGTCGCCGTAAGAATGGCCGCACTTAAACTACTGATCGAAGCGAGGAATTAATCGTGATTATACTCAAAGACGGAACCGTAGTAAATGCGGATTCAATAGTTAAAGCCGACGTCGTTATTGATGACGGCGTGATAAAATCGGTCGAGCGCGACGCGGAAGTTTACGGCGCCGACGCGGAGGTTATAGACTGCTACGGCAAGCTTATTTTCCCCGGATTTATCGATATGCACTGCCACCTTCGCGATCCCGGGCAAACTTACAAAGAGGATATCGAAAGCGGCTCCATGGCGGCGCTTGCGGGCGGCTACACCGCGGTGTGCTGTATGCCAAACACCAAGCCGCCTATCGACAACGCGGCGCTCGTAAGCTACGTAAGGACGAAATCCGCCGAGGTTGGCGGCGCCGAGGTTTATCCTATCGGGTGCATTACGCGCGGAATGGAAGGCAAAGAGCTTTGCGAATACGGCATGATGAAGGCGGCGGGCGTCGTCGCTATATCGGACGACGGGCTTCCCGTACAAAACGGCGCGGTAATGCTTAACGCGCTTAAGTACGCAAAAACGTTCGGGCTTACCGTAATATCTCACAGCGAGGACAAAACCATAAGCGGTAACGGCGTAGTGAACGAGGGCGAAAACGCCACCGCGTCCGGCTTAAGAGGGATTCCTCGTTCCGCCGAAAGCGCGGCAATCGCGCGCGAGGTACTTCTTGCCGAGGAAGCGGAAGCGAGTATTCATATCGCGCACGTATCTACCGCACAGTCGGTAGACATTATCAGAAACGCGAAAAAGCGCGGGGTAAAGGTCACGTGCGAAACGTGCCCGCATTATTTTTCGGCGACTGACGACGAGATACTTTCGTACAACACCAACGCTAAAATAAACCCGCCGCTTCGCACCGACGACGACGTAGAGGCGATTATCGCGGGGCTTACGGACGGCACAATCGACGTTATAGCAACCGACCACGCGCCGCACCATGCCGACGAAAAAAACCGCGAGTTCGACTTTGCGCCGTTCGGCACGGTTGGGCTCGAAACCGCGTTTCCTCTCGCTTACACAAAGCTCGTCATGAACGATATTCTGTCGCTCAGCGACGTTGCGCGGCTTATGAGTAAAGCGCCCGCGGAGATTTTGGGGCTGCCGGGCGGCGAGATTAAGGCGGGCGCTCGCGCCGACATTGCGGTTATCGACCCCGACGAGGAATATACGGTCGATCCGCAGGCTTTTAAGTCTAAGGGCAAAAATACGCTGTTCGACGGCTGGCGCCTTAAGGGCAGAGTTATCAAGGTTTTCGTCGGCGGCGCGGAAAAAGAGATTTAATCCTAATTACCAAACATGTTATTGCGAAGGAGACATTATGAAAAATATCACCGATAAGCTTATTGAAGCAATTGAAAAAAAGGGCAACCCGACTGTTGCCGGTCTCGATACAAAATTCGATTTTCTTACCGACGAGATGAAAAAGCGCTCAAAAACCCCCGAGGATATAAGTAAGGCGATTTTGGAATACAATATCGGGCTTATCGACGCCCTTTATGACGTCGTTCCCGCGGTAAAAATTCAGTCGGCATATTACGAAATGTACGCGCACCACGGCGTGTACGTTATGAATAAAACCGCAGAGTACGCCGCCGAAAAGGGGCTTATAGTAATGGCGGACGTAAAGCGTAACGATATAGGCGCAACCGCGGAAGCGTACGCCGCCGCCTATCTCGGTAAAGACGGCTACGATTATATCACCGTCAATCCGTACCCCGGCTACGACGGAATAAAGCCGTTTACCGATAAATGCAAGGAGAACGGTAAAGGCATTTTTGTGCTTGCGCGTATGTCCAATCCTTCGGCTTCCCAGCTCCAAAACCTTATTGTAGGCGATAAGCCGCTGTATATGCACGTCGGCGAATTGATTGAGGAGTGGGGAAAGGATTTAATCGGCGAGTACGGTTACAGCGCGGTGGGCGCGGTAGTCGGCGCAACGAGCCCCGACGAGGCGCGTATGCTGAGAGAAAAATATAAGACAGTATTCTTCCTTGTGCCGGGCTACGGCGCGCAGGGCGGTAAGGGTAAGGACGCGGCGGCTTCTTTCGATAACAACGGGCGCGGCGCGATAGTAAATAATTCGCGCGGAATTATCGCCGCGTACAAGCAAGATAAATATAAAGGCATGACGTACGCGGAAGCGGCACGCGCCGCCGCAATCGATATGCGCGAGGACTTAAGTAAAGCGCTTAAGGGTTAACGACATCATGACAAAAACAACAGATAAATACAATCTTACGATTGCCTCGATAGAAGAATATAACGGCAATCTTTACAGGGTGCGCTGCGAGAGCGAGACTCCTCTTCCCAAAATGCACGCGGGCAACTTTGCACACTTAAAGGTGCCCGGTAAGGAGCTTCGCCGTCCGATCTGCATTTACGACAACGACAAGCATTCCGTCACGTTTATTATCGCAAAGGTGGGGAGCGGAACGGACGCGCTTTTATCCCAAAACGTCGGGCATAAATTCGACGCGATTTTGCCGCTCGGAAACGGATTCCCCGTACTTCCGGACAAGACCAATATAGTGCTCTTGGGCGGTGGGACGGGCTGTGCGCCGCTTCTGAAAATCGCAAAGGACAATCCGTCGCTTAACTGCACGGCGCTTCTCGGCTTTCCTACGGCGAAAGTTAAGGAAGTATATCACGACGACTTTGACAAGGTGTGCAAAAAAGTCTGTTACTGTACCGACGACGGCTCGCTCGGCTATCACGGATTTCCCACCGAGCTACTTACCGAGGTGGCGCCCGAGGTGCTTTACGTGTGCGGTGCGCCCGGCATGATGAAGACGGCGCAAAAGTTTTGTGCGGACCGCGGGGTGCTCGGCTTTGCGAGCATGGAGCAGCGTATGGGCTGCGGCGTGGGCGCCTGTTTGGTGTGCGTTGTAAAAACCGTTCGGGACGGAAAGGAAAGTATGCTCCGTGCGTGCGCCGACGGACCCGTGTTCCCCTTGGAGGAGTTGGTACTATGAAATTAGAGACGACTGTCGCAGGCGTTAAGTTCAAAAACCCGGTAATAGTCGCGTCGGGCACGTTCGGCTTCGGGCGGGAGTACAACAAGTTTTACGACGTGGGTTTACTCGGCGGAATAGTGAGTAAGGGCATTACGCTAAAGCCGCGGCTCGGCAACCCGCCGATAAGGATTGCGGAAACTCCGAGCGGCATGCTCAATTCCGTAGGGCTCCAAAACCCCGGCGTGGAGGCGTTTATTGAGCGCGAGCTTCCGTTTATGCTCGGGTTGAACACCGTGATTATAGCTAACGCCGCGGGCTCGTGCGAAAGCGATTACGTGGAGCTTGTAAAAATTCTCTCCGATACGAAGGTCGACATGATAGAGCTTAACATTTCGTGTCCGAATGTAAAGGCGGGAGGAATGAGCTTCGGCGTGAAGCCGGAGAGCGTGGAACAAATAGTCCGCGCGGTGCGGAAAGTGTGCAAAAAGCCGCTAATAGTTAAGCTTACTCCCAACGTGTCGAATATCGCCGAAAACGCGCTTGCCGCCGAACGCGCGGGCGCGGACGCAGTAAGCCTTATCAATACAGTTACGGGAATGGCGGTGGACTTTAAAAAGCGCAAGCCCGTTCTTAAGGTGGGTCACGGGGGCTTAAGCGGTCCGTGCGTAAAGCCGATTGCGCTCAAGATGGTGTACGACTGCTACAAAGCGGTTAAAATCCCCATTATAGGCATGGGCGGCATAATGACGGGCGAGGACGTCGGTGAATTTATGCTTTGCGGCGCGGCGGCGGTCGAGGTCGGCACTGCCAATATTTTTGACCCGTACGCGGCACTTAACATTGTAAATGAGTTGACAACACTCCTTGAACGTGATAAAATACAAGACGTACAATCTTTAATCGGAGGACTTACCGTTGAATAAAGTAATGGAGCTTTTCGAAAAGTCTGGCGCTGTTTTACACGGTCACTTTATACTCACTTCGGGACTCCACTCCGATACTTACATGCAGTGCGCTAAGCTGTTCGAGTTCGGAGATATTTCCGAAAAGCTTTGCGCCATGGCGGCAGAAAAGGTGCGTAAGTACAATGCCGACGCCGTGGTGTCTCCCGCGGTCGGAGCAATAATCTTCGGCTACGAATTATCTAAACAGCTCGGTATTCCCAATATGTTTGCGGAGCGCGAAAAGGACGGCAACTTTAATCTCCGTCGCGGCTTCGAGCTTAAAAAGGGCAGTAAGGTCGTTATCGCGGAAAACGTCGTTACGACGGGCGGATCGGTTAAGGAAGTTATAGAGCTTATTAAATCGCTCGGCTCGGAGGTAGCCGCGGTTGTCGAGGTTGTCGACCGCAGCGGCGGAAAGGTGGACTTCGGCGTTCCCAACGAGTCCCTTCTCCAAATCGACGTTAAAACCTATCAGCCCGAAGAGTGCCCCATGTGCAAGGCGGGGACGGTAGCGGTAAAACCCGGCTCGAAAGGTCTTAAGTAATATTCGTTCGCTCTGCGCGGAATATAAAAACTCAAAGAGGTAATAATATGTCTAAAAAACCTATTCATCATACCTATACCGCAAAGTCGTGGCAGTTTAAGCTGTCGTTTTGGCTGGTTGTCGTAATAGGTGTTGCACTCAGCGTTGCGGCTATACTCAACTTTATCTTTAAGGACGCCGGTTGGGCGAACGCCATGGCGAACTGGGTACAAAGCATCTGCTTCGCAATAGGAATGTTTATTCCCGTGTCCATGTCCTGGCAGGTTGTCAAGTACAAGAGCACGCTCTGGAAGGTGCTTTGGGTAATCTTCGTAATACTTATCGTTGTCGGTCTCGTGTTCCGAATCCTCGGACACTTCTAAAAAATAAATTATAATCGGAAACTGATATGGAAAGCGCAAAAAAGAAAAAGAAGAATATATTCGTTCGGTACTTTACGCCGTTCGGACTGAAACAAACCTGCGACATGGTTATGCTTGTCGGATTCGTCCTGCTTATAGTCGGACTTTGCACGAACGAGGCGGTACTCCTTGCGGGATTTATTTGCTACTGCGTGGGCGCGCTCGCATCTATCGTGCTTTGCGTAAAGATACTCGTTACGACAAAGAATCATCGCGACCCCGCGTTTAAGACCGCGCTTGTAAACGTTATTATTATGGGCGTTCTGTTCGCTCTTTCTCTGTTCGGACTTCTCTGGACGATATTAGGTTGATTCGTGACCGCGCAAAGCTCTTGCGCGGTTTTATTATGCGCGAATTTTTTCGGCGGACGGTAAAGGGGCTTTAATACGTTATGGTAAAAAAATACAAAAAAGACGACGCTTGTTCGTATGCGCTCGGCGGCGCGCTCGTTGTCGAGCTTCTTAAAAACAAACCCGCCGCTGCAAGGTGCGTTTACGTCTCTCCGAAGGCAAGCGGCGGGGCGGCGATTGAGCTTGCCCGAAAAAACGGCGTCGAGATAATAGAAAGCGAAAAGGCGTTTAATATTTTAAGCCCTAAGGAAAACTGTTTCGTTATAGGCGTTTTCGATAAATTCGAGCAAAAGATAAGCGGCGAAAGGCACCACGTCGTGCTTGTTAATCCGTCCGATTGCGGCAACCTCGGAACCATTATGCGCGAAGTTGCGGCTTTCGACTGCGCCGACCTCGTTATTATCCGTCCCGCCGCGGATCCGTTTGACCCTAAGACCGTGCGCGCGAGTATGGGCGCGGTTTTTAATATCGGGTTTAAGTGCTATAATAGCTTCGACGAGTACATAAAAGAATTTGCCGATAGGGAAGTCGTGCCGTTTATGCTTAACGGATCGCCGCTAAGTAAAACCGAATTTTCCCGCAATAAAAAATACTCGCTTACGTTCGGCAACGAGGCGACGGGACTTCCCGAAAGCTTTGAAAAGTACGGCGCGGTTAGGATAGAGCAGTCCGACAAGCTGGATAGCTTAAACCTTTCCGTCGCGGCGGCGGTTGCGCTGTATAAGCTGTATTCGTCGTAATATTGCGGCGCGCGGAAGCGGCGGCTTTTTTTTATATCTTATAATAAATGTACGATAAACAGTAATTTTGCATAAGGAGAGAAATAGAATGGAACAGAGTAGCGAATTGATTGATTTTTTTGAAGAACCTACTTTATGGCAGTATTCTCCAAGCAAATCTCGTATGTTTTTTTATCAGCTAAAATACGCGAGTATAGGTCCTGTGATTTGCCTATTGGCAGGACTTATACTGGCTTTAACTGGTATTATTTTGTGGATAGGTCTTATTCTATTTGGCGGCGCAGCGGTTATTACATTCGTCATAATTTGTTTGGCGTTGTCTCGGCAAAGGGGGCAAATAATCTATACAATTACAGAAACTAAAATCATCATCGCCTATCCTTCGCAGTGTCTAACTTCTGATTTCGCCAACATTAGGAAGATAAAAAAAATGCGTTCATTATTTGATAAGAATGTTGGGACAATCAAATTCAAAGTTAAAAAAGGATTAAGTGTAAATTATCAGTTTGCAAAAATTGAAAATGTTGACAAAGTGTATGACTTGTTAATTTCACTTTGGGAAAAACATAATTAAATTTTATTTATCTCACAATCGTTCAGTATGGCAGACTTTTCTCGCAGTTTTTAGCTGTGCGGATTAACGGGTTATTACAAGCGGTTTAGTTATACAATTGAAGGGTAGACGACGATATAAAAAACCGCTTTTAAGTAAAGCGGTTTTTCTATGCTTTTGGCGTTACGAAAACGGTTTTGTAGTTTTTGTAGTCAACTCTTCCGCCGCCGTGAGGGTAGACGAATTTAATCTGCGTATAATCGACGGCGACGTGGTCGGAGGTCTTGGCGCTCGAATAGTAGGCGGCTATTTCCGCGGCGCGGATTATTTGCGAATCGGTTGGGTTTTCCGATTTAAGCACCGCGTGGCAGCCGTGCGCGTCCTTTACGTGCAGCCATATCTCGGTGCGGAGCGCCTTTCGCGTTATCATGTCGTTTTGAACGTGGTTTTTACCGACAAGGAGAGTTACTCCCTCGACGTCGAATTTGTACGGCTCGGAGGGGATCGGTTTTTCCTTTTTCTTCTTTTTCGTATCGGGGCGCATTAATCCGAGAGAGACAAGCTCCGCGCGCACTTCGTCGAGCTCTTGTTTTTCGGTGCAAAGCTCGAGCTCGGTCGAAATCGCTTCGAGTGTGAAGAGGATATCGTTTGCCGCGTCGATTGCATTTTGCGCGTACACCGCCGCTTTTTTCTTTTTGGAATACGACTTGAAGTACGCCGCGGCGTTTGCCTGCGGGGTCTTGGTCTCGTCGAGCGGTATCGTAACAGGCTTGTTTTCGTCGTAGTAGTTTTCTACCGTGACCGACTTATCGCCGCGCTTAATGCGGTAGATGTTGGCGGTGATAAGCTCGCCGTAAAGCCTGTCCGACTCGCACCTTGCCGATTCGTCAAGCTTTTGCGTAGCTTCCTGTAGCCGCTTTTTGTTTTTGGTTACGGCGGACTTAACGGCGGCTTTTAACGGCTTGACGTACGCCGCAAAGTCGGACGCCGAAAACAGCGCCGAATAGTACGCGTCCATCGCCGCGTTTACTGTGGGGTAGTAGCGTAGTTCTCCGCCGCAGGTTTTGTACGGTTTAATAAAAAAGTCGATTGGCTTGCCGTCCTCGTCAAACGAAACGCAAGGATTGATTTCCCCGCCGTAAAGCTCTTCCGAGGCGGAGATAAACTTGTTTATTACGTCGGCGGAAGGGGGCGCGGAATCGTCTATGTCGAGACTGACGAAAACCTCGTCTACGGTAATCGGAGCAAGCCCCGCAACGCATTTATTTATTGCGGCGCGCGCGCTTAAGCCCGTAAACGCCCCTGCGGCGGCAATAAGCCCGTCATGGTCGGTTATGCCGACCCTTCCCGTCGCGTTTGGTAGAGAGTACTTCAGACCGATTAAAACGGCGCGTTTGCCCGGCGCTTCGGCCGAAACGCGGCGCAGGCAGTTGCCTATTATTCCGTTTTCCGTAAACACGATATTTGCCGCTTTTCCGGTAAGCTCGGCGTACAAAACGTACTCTACGCGTTCCTTCAGTTCGCTTAACGCCGAAAAGTAAAATGTTATAATACGTTCCTCGCGGTCGCGCTCTAACTTGGTGAGCACCGCGCCTACAAGCCGCTTCCTGAAGTACATAAGCGTGCCCGTAGCCGTTTCCGGGTTTTTGTATTGATACGTCGTAATATGTACGCGCGGCAACGACGGGTTGCAGGAGAGGAGCAGTCTGTGGTTGCCGAAAGAAGACGTGTGGAAAAGCAGGATAAGCGTGTCCTTATCCGGCATCGTCACTTTGTCTATGCGCCCGCCGCAGAGAAACTCGAGTTCTTCGGCGCTGCGGTAAATTGTTAATGCGTCCTTCGGCACAATCACAGATTGATCCTTTTAATTATTTTGCTTTTGTTATAATCGTTTTTCTTTTCGGAAGTTTGCGATTGATATTATACCACACTTAAGCGAAAAAGTAAACGGGTTGCGGCGGGGCGGAAACAAAAGATTTGTTAAGAGGTTATAAAAGATTGACAATAAAACGCTATCGTGATACAATAACCGAGTACGTATTATTTTCGGAGGAATACATGAAAGTTACATTTGAGAAGAAAGACCAAGAGGCGGTCTTTAAGTGCGCTCTCGACGATGCGGAGTGGAATAAAGAGCTCGACGCGGCGTATAACCGCACGAAAAAGAGATATAAAATTCCCGGATTCCGTCCCGGCAAGGCGCCTCGCCGCATGATTGAGATGCATTACGGTCCGGGCGTATTCTTTGACGCCGCGGTTGACGAGTGCATAGAACGCACTTACGTGGAGCAGATGAACGCTCATCCCGAGCTTAACACCTACGGTCAGCCCGAGGTTTCGTTCGAAAAGGCGGAGGAGGGCGAGGCTTTTGCCTTCTCGCTTAAGGTATCGCTCTATCCCGAAGTAAAGCTCGGCGAGTATAAAGGTATTAAACTTCCCAAGATTGAGTATAATGTAAGCGACGACGACGTCCAGGCGCGTATAAACGACGACCTTAAACACGCGTCGAGGCTTGTTAAGGCGGAGCGTGAAGCACAGCTCGGCGACACCGTTACAATCGACTATCTCGGCACTGTGGACGGCGTTGCTTTCGACGGCGGCAAAGCGGAGGGCTACGACCTTAAGCTCGGCAGCAATACGTTTATTCCCGGCTTCGAGGACGGGCTTGTCGGCGTAAAAGAGGGCGAGGAGCGTGACGTTAAGGTTAAGTTCCCCAACGAGTACCACGCAGAGGAGCTTAAAGGCAAGGACGCAGTTTTCCACGTAGTCGTTCACGAAGTGCGCTACGAGGAGATTCCTGCGCTCGACGACGAGTTTGTAAAGGACCATACCAAGTACGAGACGGTGGACGAGTACAAAAAGGGACTTAAAGCCGATCTCGAAAAGGCGGCGGAGCACCGCACTCGCAACGAGAGAATCGACGCCGCGATGAGCGCAATCACCGACAACGCCGAGTGCGAAATTCCCGAAAAGCTCGTCAATATGGAAGTGGACAGAATGTATCACGAGCTCGAGCATCAGCTTTCTCACTACGGCATGAAGGCGGAGGACTATCTCAAGTACAACAATTCGTCGGTCGAAGCGTTTAAGGCGGAACGCCGCGAAAGCGCCGCCAAGACTCTTAAAATGAGGCTTGTAATGCGCGCGATAATCGAGGCGGAAAAAATCGACGTCACAGACGAGGAGGCGCAAGCAAAGCTCGACAGCGATCCGACTCTTGCAAGAGAGTGCGAGATGGAGGCAAAAGAGCACGGCGGCGAAGCTACGGAGTACGCCAAAAACGACGTGCTTTCCGAAAAGTTCTTTAACCTTCTCCTTTCCGCCAACGAGTTCGTTTTAGACGAGGAGAAGAAAGAGGGCGGGGCAGCCAAAAAGTCCGCCGCAAAAAAGTCGACAACCAAAAAGTCTGCCGATAACGCCGAAGACGACGCAAAGGAAAAACCCGCTAAAAAACCCGCGGCAAAAAAGGCTAAGACAACCGACAAAGCCGAATAAAATTCCAACGTAATGGAGATAAACAATGAGTAAACGTGATATTATTTTAAACGATCTTGTGCCTATGGTTGTCGAACAGACCAACCGCGGCGAGCGCTCCTACGATATCTTTTCGAGAATGCTCGAGGACCGAGTTGTGTTCCTCACCGGCGAAATAACCGACGTTACCGCCGACCTTGTCGTCGCGCAGTTAATGTACCTCGAGAGCAAGGGCGACGATAAAGACATCTCGCTTTATATCAACAGCCCGGGCGGCTCCGTGACGGCGGGAATGGCTATCTACGACACAATGAACTACATTAAGTGCGACGTGGAAACCATCTGCGTGGGCATGGCGGCGTCCATGGGAGCGTTTCTCCTCTCGAGCGGCGCAAAGGGCAAGCGCTTTGCGCTCCCCAACAGCGAGATAATGATTCACCAGCCTTTGGGCGGAGCTCAAGGTCAGGCGAGCGATATCGCAATTACCGCCGAGCATATCCTTAAGGTGAAGGCGCGCATGAACGCCATTCTTGCAAAAAACTGCAATCAGCCGCTTTCAAAAATCGAAAAGGACGTCGACCGCGACTACTACATGTTTGCGGAGGAAGCCAAGGCGTACGGCATTATCGACGGAATCGTCGAAAAGCGCAACTAAGCAAGCTTAATAAATCGGAGTTTATATTAAATGGCAAAAAAGAACGGAACTTCTTACAATGAACCGCGTTGCTCGTTCTGCGGCAAGACGGAATCCAAAGTAGAGCACCTCATCGCCGCACCCGGCGACGGGGTGTATATCTGCGATGATTGCGTAGACATTTGCCGTCACCAGCTCGAAGAGCGGGTAGAGCCCGTTTCCGACAGCGTCGCACTTCTTCCGCCCGAGCAGATGAAGGAAGAGCTCGATAAGTATATTATCGGTCAGGACGAAGCGAAGCGTGTTCTTTCCGTCGCCGTGTACAATCACTATAAGCGCGTTAACTACAACCTTAAAAACGCGTCCAAGCCCAAAAAAGGCGCCGACGACGAGCGGACGATTTCGGAGCGCGGCACCGACGCCGAGGTTGAGCTTAATAAGAGCAATATTTTGATGTTCGGTCCGTCGGGCTGCGGCAAAACATTGCTCGCTCAAACGCTGTCGAAAATACTGAAGGTGCCGTTCGCTATGGTCGACGCGACCACTCTTACCGAGGCGGGCTACGTCGGCGAGGACGTCGAAAATATCCTGTTGCGCCTTATTAAAAACGCCGACTACGATATTGCAAGCGCCGAGCGCGGTATTATCTATATCGACGAGGTCGATAAAATCGCGAGGAAAAGCGAAAACGTGTCCATAACCCGCGACGTGTCGGGCGAGGGCGTTCAGCAATCGCTGTTAAAAATTATAGAGAGCACCGTGTCCGCAATCCCGCCCAACGGCGGAAGAAAGCACCCCCAGCAGGAATTTATCCACATGGATACGACCAATATCCTGTTCATTCTGGGCGGCGCGTTCGTCGGGCTCGATAAGATAGTAAGCGACAGACTGGGCAAGACCAAAATCGGTTTCGGCGGCGCGGTACGAAGCGACAAAAAGGATCCCGACTCGCTGTTGCCGCAGGTCCAGCCTCAGGATTTAATCAAGTTCGGGCTTATTCCCGAGCTTGTAGGCCGCGTGCCCGTAACGGTTGCGCTTCACGACCTTAAATCCGAGGACCTTATCCGCGTACTCACCGAGCCCAAAAACGCAGTCGTCAAACAGTACGTTAAGCTTCTCGACCTCGACGGAGTAAAGCTCGAATTCGACGCGGCGGCGCTTTCCTCGATAGCCGAAAAAGCGATTGCGCTCCATACCGGCGCAAGGGGACTTAGGACGATTGTCGAAAACGCGCTGCTCGATACAATGTACAAGGTGCCGAGCGATAAAACGATTAAAAAGATAATAATCACACGCGGCACGATAGAAAACGGCGACCCGCCCAAGGTCGTAAAAGAGGCGGCATAAATAAAAAATAATAAAAGAGATGTCAACCGACATCTCTTTTTCAATATGTGAAAAAAAACACATTAAAAACGGTTGCCAAAATAAATATCCTATGTTATAATTATAAACGAACTTGCCACTATAGTCTAGAGGTTAGGACGTTGGCCTCTCACGCCGAAGACCCGGGTTCGATTCCCGGTGGTGGTGCCAAAAAAGAACGGAATGCCAAAGGCATTCCGTTCTTTTTTGATACCACCCGGGGAGCGACCTGCGCCGAAGTAAAGCTAAACTATAATCGATACGTAAAAGAACAACGTTTTTTTATTATAGTAACGATTTTTCGGCGCAAGGTTCGTTAGCCGCTTGGCGCTTGCGCCAAAGGCCGCCCACGAGTTTCGTGGGCATTCGCGGTGGCATTCCGTTCTTTTTTGATATCACCCGGTGAGCGGTTTGAGGAATTGCAAAAAGTTTTTGAAAAATAAAAGGTTGCATTTTTAACGTTTTTATACTATAATAAAAAATGTAAACTGTGTAGTTTTGTTGAGAGGAGGTTATATAGATGAATCTTAAAAAGATTTTATGTTTATTATGCAGTGCTGCGGCGTGCTTTTCGCTTATGGCATGCGCCGAGCTCGGGGTTCCGCCGGGCGGAGATAATCCTAAAGATCCGAGCGGTCCGAGCACAGAGTTTCCGGACGAGCAGATTCCCGACGACAACGAGGTAGATGAGAACGAGCCCGACACGACGAAGCATGACTTCGCTTTGGTGTCGGACGTCGACGGCACACTGACTTACAAATGCTCTGACTGCGACGAGGAGAAAACGGTCGTAATTTCGTACGACAGCGGCACTCGGAACGCGTATACCGTCGACGGCAACACGATTACATTCCGTAACATTACGGAAAAAAGCGTTTACGGGATTTTCGGTTCGCTGTACGGCAATATTGTGGTTGACGTTACCGACGACTACAAGTTCGAGCTGGAGCTAAGAGGTTTTGAGGTGTATTCGTATACCGAGTGTCCGATTGTAATAGAGAGCGGCGATAAGGTTACGCTTTCCGCCAAAAAGTCGACCGACAACTTTATTTACGATATGCGCGAGGCGATAGACGGGGACGACGATGCTATAAAAGCAAGCGTTTACGCCAAGTGCGATTTAAACATTCAAGGCAAGGGCACGCTCAACGTAAAGTCGGTTAACAACAACGGAATCCACACCAAGGACGATTTAGACGTAAAAAACCTTGCTTTACAAGTCGACTGTAAGGATAATGCTCTAAAAGGCGATGACAGTGTTACAATCGAATCGGGCGATATTGTTCTTATCGCGAGGCAGGGCGACGGTATAAAGACCAAAAACAGCGACGTATCCTCTAAAGGCAATCAGCGCGGTACTATTGCTATTACCGGCGGCAACGTCCTTATTTATGCCGCTTGTGACGGATTGGATGCGTCATACGACGTGACTGTTGACGAGAGCTCTTCGGACGTAAACCTTCAGATTTACACCGACAAATACTCCAAGTTTTCCGAAGAGGTTACCGCCGTTACCGAAAGCATTTACTATGTTCGGAATAACTCGACGTCTTATAAATACTCGCTTAAGTTCTATAATACCGAAGCAGACGCGATATGGTACAATTCTTCTTCGTACAAATCGGTAGGCAATTACTGTTACTATCCCATTACAAAGCCGAGCGGATATTCGTATGTTCAACTATATATCTACAACGGCTCGCAGCAGCAGGGACAAAGCGAAAACTATGTTGCTTGCTCGGAAGGAATGACAGTAAACAATAATTACGACACCATTGCGCTTTCGTCGAGAGGCAACACTATGTCGTTTAGCTGGACGAACTACACAACTTCGAGTCAAGGCGGTTTCGGACCGGGCGGCGGTCCCGGCGGACAGGGCGGTCCCGGCGGCTGGGGAATGAATGACGGTAATACCGACAAGGGCGATCACTCTACCAAGGGCATAAAGGCGAATAATATCATCACGGTATCGGGCGGAACGATTACAGTAAGCGCATATGACGACGCTATCCACGCCAACAACGACAATGCGCTCGAAAACGGCGCGACGCCTTTGGGCAATGTTATAATCTCGGGCGGCACACTAACTCTTCGCTCCAACGACGACGGTATTCACGGTGACGGCACGGTGGTAATAAACGGCGGAACTGTAACCGTTGTAAGCAGTTACGAGGGGATAGAAGGAACCACGGTTGAGCTAAGCGGCGGCACTGTGAGCGTTGTCTCTTCAGACGACGGCATTAACGGAACGGCTACTTCGGGTACCGCGATTACCGTCTCGGACGGCTACCTTTACGTTTATGCAGGCGGCGACGGCGTGGACTCTAACAGCAAAACTTCGTACGAGGGAATAGTCTTTTCGGGCGGACGGAGCGTCATTATCTCTACCGGTCAGTCCGATTCGAGCATCGACACAGAGCAGGGCTATAAGTTTACCGGAGGCTACGTTGTAGGTATAGGCAGAAGCGGCGGAATGGGAAACGAAGCCACAAAGTGCTCGAACTTTTCCTCGGTGGGAACGAGTAAAACGCTAAGCCTTTCGGGTGAATCCTATTTGGTAGTAGGCGACGTTGCGGCGGTAAGGGTGCCGACTTCGTTAAACGCGCTCGTGGTTGTTCTCGGAAAAACGAACGCAAGCATAACGTCGAGCACGTCAGTAGACTACGAGCTTGACGGGAACGGAGTTTACTGGAACGTGTAAACATTTTAAAAAGCTATATCTATAAACGCGGCGAATATTTATTTCGCTGCGTTTTTGGTTGTTGACATATATCGGTGTTTGAGATAGAATATAATAAAACCAACGAGGTGAAAATAAATGAAAGTTTTACTTGTAAACGGAAGTCCGCGTGAAAACGGCTGCACATATACCGCGCTTAAAGAAATAGCAAACGAACTAAAAAATAACGGCGTGGAGTCGGAGATATTCCAAATCGGCAAAAACCCGGTGCGCGGCTGTATCGCTTGTCTCGGTTGCAGAAAGAACGGCGGTAAGTGCGTTTTCAACGACGATATGGCAAACGCGCTCGCACAAAAAATGAAGGAAGCGGACGGAATTATTATCGGCTCGCCCGTGTATTATGCGGGACCAAACGGCGCGCTTACCGCGCTTCTCGACCGCGCGTTCTATTCCGCTCAATCCGATTGGTCGTATAAGCCCGCGGCGGCAATCGTAAGCTGTCGGCGGGGTGGGGCGAGCGCGGCGTTCGACAGACTGAATAAATATTTTACGATTAACCGTATGCCTGTCGTCTCCTCGCAATATTGGAACTCGGTGCACGGTACGACGCCGGAGGAGGTAGTTAAAGACGAGGAGGGAATGCAGACAATGCGCCTTCTCGCGCGCAATATGGCGTGGATGTTAAAAGGTCTCGGCGCTCATCCCGAGGAAGAGCAAGAGAAAAAGCGCACTAATTTTATTAAATAAAAACGGATACAAAAAAACCGCTCGCGTCAGTAAAATCGCGGGCGGTTTTTTATTTCGGGATTATTACGCGGGGGTAGCTGCGTTTTCGGGCGCAGGGGAGTCCGCTATTACTTCCTCCTCGTCAGGATCGGTCGCGTGGAAGTACTTATTAATGTCGCGCTGCAACAGCGAGAGTGATACAATGTTAAGAGGAAGCAGCGGCAAAAGTATTCCGAATATTATCGCAACAATCGTTCTCGATTTGACATTTAGATCGAGTCCGGCTTCGTCGTATTTTACTTTAAGCGCTTTGTAGCGGCTTGTAAGCACGAATATAGCCGCGAAAGGCACAAGGCAGGCAAGTACATACATCAAAGCGTTCTTCTTTGATTGAAGTATTGTTTTCAGCTTTCTGAACATCAATCCCGCCCAGATAAAGCCGAATATAAAGCCGGAGAGAATTGATAGGGCAATCTGAACGAAAAGGATTTCCTGCTTCTCGGGCTTGGGATCGGGCGCGTTCTCGAACGCCGTTATGTCGAGCGCGGGATCCATCTTTTTAAGCTCCCTCGCAACCTCTTTGGGGGAGAAGTCCTTAGGCATTTTGAATGCAACGATAAAGCCGATCACGCACGCCAATGTTACGATAAACGGAACGAGCGTTATTCCGAGGTTAAACACCTCGCTACCCGAAACATCAAGCATTCTTGCCGCAACGTCGAACGCGCTCGTCGCGCCCTCGGCTTCCGCCCAAACAAAGGCGCCGCTTCTCGTAAAGAATATGTTTTTAAGTACGTCGTAAACACCGTACGATGCGATTGCGCCGATTACGCTCGTGCAGAACGCTTGCGCCGCAAAGTACATCGAGCTGTGATTCTTTTTGGTCAGTCTTTCCTCGACGGAAGATATCTGCGAGGGGATTACCATAGGCATCATAAAGAACGAGCCGATTGCCCAGCTTGCCGCAACGCCGCCTGCGCACGAAATGATGTATTGCATCATTTTGTTGTTTCCGCACATAAGCTTGGAGCTGAAGAAGAATGCAAGTATCGCTACGCTGAACGCAAGCAGGCAGGTTTGATACGTAAAGCGTATTCCTTTTTTGGCTTTAAGCTTTTGGAACAGATACAGCATAACCGGTACGGGCGCGAATGCGAACGAATTACAAAGCGTAATTTCCCAACCCGAAAAGCCCATGCCGCCTCTTAAAAGAGTGTTCATCGATACGAGGAACATCTGAAGTCCGAAGAATGCACAGCAGTCGACAATAAGCCAGCTGCGGAAAAGCTTGTTTTTAAATGTTGTTCCGAGTGACCTGCCGAGTGAGATTTTTTCCTGTACTTCCTCGCCGCTGTTTTCGGGGTAGCCGTACTTTTTCCCTTCCTTTATCATGAAGAGGGGAATTATCATCGTCAGCATAATCGGAAGAAGTATAAACACGAGTTTGTCAATGCCCCACCCGAGCCCTTTGTTCATCTTTTCCACGATAAACGGAACAAGCGCGTATACCAAAACGTAAGATATCGTATCGAAGAACGATTTAAACGCCGAAACCCTTATGCGTTGGGCGGTGGAGGTACAAACGTTGCTTAAGCTTCCGTAAAAGCAAATAAGACACATCGTGTACGACGCGAAAAATATCAGCGACATCACCGTAAACCATATCGAGTTGCCGAGCCGACCCGATTCTTCGATTCCGAATACCGGAACCCAGCACAGGGCAAACGACGCAACCATCGGGATAAACGCTACCGCTATCGGCGGGCGGCGCCGTCCCCAGCGTGTATTAAGGTTATCGGTTATCGACGCGAACGGAATGTCGATAATTCCGTCGAATATCTTGCCGAGTATCAATAGGATAGGGAAGATGGCGGGAAGTACGAGACAAATGTTTCCGACTATCGTTTGTCCGAGCGGGTTTTCTCCGTTAAAGCCCGCAGGGTTAAGCGCGTCGGAATAGTAAGCTCCCATAAGCACCATCAAAAGGTTGGGTCCGAACCCGGAGGCGGCAAATACCACCTCCTTCCACTTTTTGTTCAGCGATTGTACCATATCGTTTTTCCTTTGCCGCGCTCGTAATTCGGTCGGGCGCGACGGTATTTTATATATACGTTATCTTATTTTAATATCGTATATATTTCTCGTATATATTAAACCCGATAAAATCTTTTGTCAACAATTTTTAACTATTTTTCGCAAACCTATTGACAAGATTTTACGGTGGTGATACACTTAATACAGTTAATACAGATTGACTGAAAAGTCGAATTTGTGAACGGGGGTAGAAGTGGATAAAACGCGGTTTATAAAAATAATAAAATCGGTCGTTTTCGTTTGTCTGGCGTCGGTATTCGTTTTGATTTTCGGGTTTGCGTTTATTGCGTGCGACAGGGATATTAAATACGACGACGCGGTTAGAATAGCAAAAAGGGATTTTAAGTGCGATAAGGTTTTGTGGATTGCGAGTAGGTCGGGGCTTATACTCAGAGAAGGATTCGGCGACGGGGATACGGTATATAGAATGCGCAGTCATTACGCTTACTACGTCGTTGGAGAAAAGGAGGGTACGGAAGTGTACATTGTTATTCCGTCCGACCCTATTCTCGAAGACCCGTACACAACGACCTGGGGGCTTAACTACACCTTTACGGAAATAGTGGAAAGATTTAACGAGCACGGCGCATCTTACGTTGCCGACGTTCCCGACGATTATTACAGTCAAACCTTCGACAAGTATATTAGCTTGAGGTCGGGAAAAGGTCTTAAAGGCATGACAAGCTACTATGACGTCGGCGGTGACGACGACGAGTTTTACGAGCGGCTCGACACTAAGGCAGTTTTCGAGTATAGCTGGGAAGAGGAAGGATACTATTACAGCGTAATTGTAGCGCAAGAAGACGGCGAGCTAACTTCCTACGAGCGGAAAGAGAAAGTCGGCACAGACGCCTATTTACAATAATATCGAGATAATTCGTAACAAAATGGAAACAGGCAAGACAAGCGTCTATCTTAAAATAGTGGACGATATAAAGCGGCGAGTATCGCTCGGTATCCTTGTAAGGGACGAGCGGCTTCCGTCGTGTAGGGAGTACGCTTTGGAGCTTGGTATAAACCCCAACACCGTTCAGCGCGCGTACTCTACGCTCGAGGAGGAAGGCGTTATTTACACCATTCCCAAAAAAGGCGTTTACGTAAGCGGCGGTGAAAAGGGCAACGTAATAAAAGTCGCCGAGGAAAAAATCTCGGAGTTAAAGGCGGCGGGGCTGTCTCGCGAACAATTGGAAGAAATAATAGAGGAGGTCTACGGGCGAAAATGATAACCGCAAGCGGAATAAAAAAATCGTTCGGCAGTAAAACCGTTTTTAACGGCGCGGACATTACGGTAGACGACGGAAGCATTTGCGGACTTGTCGGCATAAACGGCGCGGGGAAAAGTACGCTACTGCGCATTCTTTGCGGCGTGCTGACCGCGGACGGCGGCGCGGCGCAGATCGACGGAAAAGAAATATTCGACAATCCCGAGGTTAAGCGCGGCATTTTCTTTCTTGCCGACGAGCCGTTTTTCGAGTACGGTCTGACCTGCGCAAAGCTTTGCGAGTTTTATAAAACGGTGTACGATTTCGACGAAGCGGTTTTCCGTAAGTACACAGACAAGTTCGGCTCGGAGCTGAAAAAGCCGATACGGAATTTTTCTAAGGGTATGAAGCGGCAGGTGTATATCGCGGCGGCGTTCGCCTGTAAGCCCAAGTATCTGTTTTTGGACGAGGCGTTCGACGGACTCGATCCGTTATCGAGACTTGAGTTTAAGCGCGGGATAATAGAGCTTCAAGAGGGCGGCACGACGGTGATTATCGCATCGCATTCCCTTCGAGAGCTCGAGGATATCTGCGACAGCTTTATACTTATCGACAACATGACGGTAAAGGTTTGCGGCAAGATAGAGGACGCGCTCGACAATATCGTAAAGCTTCAGGTGGTGTTTTCCACCGAAATGGAGGAAAAGGATATGCCGTTCCCGTGTATGCGGTTTACCCGCGTCGGCAGGGTGGTAACGGTGGTCGCGCGCGGCGGCAAGGACGAGCTTACCGCTAAGCTCGAAAAAATGAATCCTCTTATAATAGACGAGGTCGGAATGGATTTCGAGGACTACTTTATAGAGGAAGTCAGAAGCGGGGTGAAACAATGAGCGCTAAAAAGTATTTTGTATTCGAGCTTAAAAAAGCGCTATTCGCAATGGGCTCAATCGCGCTTATCATGACTGCGATAAGCTTAGCAACGATTATAACCGATTATTACCTACCCGGATACAGGATAGAAAGCGGCGTGGAAGCAAACGCGATAATGGGCGGAATTCTCGCCGCAATTGTGCCCGTGTGGATGTTTTCGTACAAGATGAAACGGCGAAGCGTGGATCTCTTTTATTCGCTGCCGTTAAAGCGGGTGCAAATACTCAAAGTAAAGTATCTGCTCGGTCTTATAGCCCTTTATGCGCCTTATACGACATCGTTTGTGCTCTCGGCGCTCACCGCGCTTATAAAATATCCGTTGGATGCGTTTTCGGGCGTGTACTATATCCCGGCGTTTTTCGCCTCGCTTCCCGGACTTTTCTGTATCTACTCGATAGCAAGCTTTGTGTTTACAAGAGCGGAAAGAACGGTCGACGGAATGATCTTTATAATCTTCTGGGCGCTCGCAATGCTTGTTGTAATGAGGGTTGTCAATAACTTTATAGGCGACGTCGTTGCGTACTATTATATGCCCACAAGTCCGCTCGATCAGGTTGCCGTTACGTTTGGGGAGTATATAGAAATAATCGGTATTAAAGTGCACGAGGCCGATTATATCGTCGCCAACATGGCGGTCGGGTTTTCGATTACCGGACTAATGGCGATTGCTTCGACCGTACTGCTGTTTTTGACCGAAAAGAAAAAGAAGGCGGAAAATATCGGCGCGGTGTCCGAGTCGCCGTTCGGATACAAAGTGATGATCCCGCTGTTTACCGTGTGCATTATCGCAAACCTCGATATATTCTACTTTTACGAAATCGTCTTAATAGTCATAACGGCAAGCGCGGCGTTTATGCTGAGCGCGCTTTATAAGCACACGTTTAAAATAGGGAAGGTGCAGGCGATTATACTTGCCGCCGCCGTCGTGACGGGAATTGCATTCGCGCTTATAATAGCATTCTCGACGGTAAACTACACTCCGTTTTAGCAAGCGCTTGATTACGGAGTGAATCCCCAAAAACGAAATAACACATTGCGCGATTAAACAGTTGACAAACACGGTTTCGCGTGATAAAATGATTAAGCTGTCGGCGGAACACATTCCGCCTACGGGGGTATAGCTCAGTTGGTAGAGCGCTTGAATGGCATTCAAGAGGTCAGCGGTTCGAACCCGCTTATCTCCACCACGAAGTAGCACCGCAATGCGGTGCTTTTTTCGTGGTGAAGATAAGCAAAGGAAGTGAGAACGCGCGGCAACCCGCTTATCTCCACCAAGCAAAGG
>JAFLVE010000011.1 GCA_022511445.1 Clostridiales bacterium
TATAGTGTATATAAAAAAGCAATCGGGTAATAATCGTAAGCATGAAAACGAACAAATTGTATGTTAAAATCCTGTCCTTTGTGTTGTCTTTCTGCATGATTATTTGTTTACCTATAATAATTTTGTCGTGTAAGGAAAATAATACATACAGCGGAGAACTGCTTCGACTGCATATACGCGCCAACTCGAACAGCGAGCCCGACCAAGCCGTCAAGCTGAAGGTGCGCGACAGCATCAATCAATACCTTGCGGAAAATATCACAGCAACCTCGTTTGCGGCGGCGTACGCCGAAATAGGGTTGAGACTCAAAAAGATTTCCGATATTGCGGACAACGTACTGCAAGCCAACGGTTTTTACTACGGCGCAAAGGCGGAATTAGCTAACGAGTATTTCCCGACAAGAGTGTACGGCAACGTGGAGGTCAAGGAAGGATTCTACGACGCGCTCATTGTTAAGCTCGGCGAAGGGAAGGGGGATAACTGGTGGTGCGTTGTATATCCGCCGTTATGCTACGGCGACAAGTTCGAGTACAAGTCGATATTTGCGGAGCTGTTCGGCTAAAAAAATAATTACGGAAAAACGGAAATGACAAAGGTTTTAAGACGACAGGTTATAGCGATTTTATTTGCTCTCATTATGCTTGCGGCGCTGGTATCTTACGCGCCGATCGCGCATGCGGAGGTAGCCGCGGGCAACAGTTTCGGCAACGTAGCGGCGGTGCAGGCGCGGCTTAAAACGCTCGGCTACTACACGTCGAGCGTAGACGGCGTGTGGGGAAGCGGAACGACGTCCGCGGTTAAGCGTTACCAAAGCGCAAAAGGGCTTACCTCGGACGGCGTTGTGGGCAGCAAAACGGCAAGCGCGCTCGGCATAAAGCTCCCTATATCGGGCGGAATTTCGTACGGGAAAACGACGGCAAACGTTGCGGCGTTGCAGGCTCGGCTGCGTACTCTCGGCTACTACAAGTCGAAGGTTGACGGCGTCTGGGGCAACAAAACGCTTGCCGCGGTTCTTTCCTACCAGTCGGCGGCGGGTCTGACCGTAGACGGCGTGGTGGGCGCGGGCACGTGCGGTAGGCTTGGAATAACAATGTCAGGCTCCGCGCGCTCGGGCGGTATAAGTAAGGGTAAAACCTCCGACAACATTAAAAAGGTGCAGACCGCGCTTAAAAACGCGGGGTACTATACTTCGAGTGTGGACGGGCTGTGGGGCAACAATACTATGTGCGCCGTAATGGCGTTTCAGTCCGATAAAGGGCTTACCGTGGACGGCACGGTGGGCGCCTCTACGGAGCGTGCGCTCGGAATAACGCTTTCTTCGGGCTCTACCGGCACGGGCGGCGGAGCGGGCGGACTGTCCGACTCCGATCTTACTCTTCTTGCTCGGTGTGTGTACGGCGAATCGCGCGGGGAGCCGTATACCGGTCAGGTCGCGGTGGCGGCGGTCGTCCTTAACAGGGTGCGTTCGTCCAAATTCCCCAACACGATTTACGGCGTTATTTATCAGGCGGGCGCCTTTACCGCGGTTTCCGACGGGCAGATAAATCTAACGCCCAACGAGTCGGCGTACAGAGCGGCGCGCGACGCCGTAAACGGCTGGGATCCCACGGGCGGTTGCTTGTACTATTACAATCCCGCAACCGCAACGTCGAGCTGGATTTGGTCGCTTACAGTTCATTTGAAAATAGGAAAGCACAATTTCGCGCTTTAATATATAACGGGAAAAACATAATTAAAAGGATAAAAAACTATGACAAACAATCTCAACGAAAAAAGAGGAATGATAATTTCCGTCTCGATAATCGTGTCGCTTCTGTACGCTTTGGCGGTGCTTACCGTCGGAATGGTGTTTGCGGTACGCAACAAAATTATCGACGACAAGAAAGAGGAGTCAAAAGTGTCGGCGCAATTATTGGTCGACGCGAGCAGCGGATTAAAGAACAAGGCGTCCGCTCTGCGCCTTTGCAATAACGAGGAAACCGCCGATAAACTCCTTGACGAGGCGCTTATCTACGCCGTACGTGCGGAGACCGCTCTCGAGTGCGACCACGGCGTTTGGTGCGAATGCAGGGCAAAGGAGGCGTTTCTGAACGACGCGTGCGCCCTTCTTTCGGGAAAGACGAGCGAAGCGATGAAAAAATCGGACTTGCTTTACGCGTACTCGTCGGCGCTTTTGGACTCGCTGTCTAACTCGACCGAGTTCGAATATAACGGCGAGCTTTTTGAGCAAAAGGACGAGGACGATCACAGCGAGCCGACAGATGAGGATATCGAAAAAGCAAAGGCGCAAATCGACAAGATACTGTCCGCGGACAGCGCCGAATATGCGGGTGCGTACCACGGTAAAATTTCGTTCGAGATAACCTCGGGCGGACGGCACGGCTATGCGGTAGTCAAGGGCGACAAAATATACGAGTTCGCGTTCAGCGGCGGAGCGGGCGACAAGGGCGAGGAAAAAGAGGACGCCGAGAATATTGCTTTATCAACCGCTGAGAAGTGCGGTTTCGACGGGCTTACGGTCTACTCCTCGTCGAGCGTCGGCGGCGTTACCACGGTTAAGATGTGCCACGAGATAGACGGCGCGGCGTGCCGCGACGAGTGCGCGAGCGTTACGATAGAGGGCGGCGAGGCGATAGGCTTTACTGCGGGCGAGTGCGAGCATAATCATAAGCTCCCCTCCGTCAAGGTAAAGGAAGCCGACGCGCGCAAAAATTCGGGCTCGGAGTCAGAGGGCAGGCTTGTAACCACCTTCGACGGCACGCGCGACAGAGTGTGCTACGAGTACGTTGTAGAATGCGAGGACGGGATTCACTACGTTTACGTTTGTGCCGAAAACGGCGAACAAATGCAAATAAGATAACCGAAAAAGGTTGCAAAAAATAATATAAAGTGATACAATGAATGTAGGAGGACACAATGGACAGTTCCGACAGTAGTTGTAGAGAATAAACAAGCGCCTTTGGATTAAACCGGGCGCTTTGGCCCGTTGTAAAAAGCGTTATGTTAAAAATCTATGCAATGGAAAGCGGAAAACGCGAGTTATCGGAGTGTGAGGAAATCGCCAAGGGTTGCTGGATTAATTTGTCCAACCCGTCCGACCTCGAGGTTCAGCAGGTCTGCGAAAAAACTAATATACCGGAAGATATGATAAAAGCGGCGCTCGACGAGGAAGAACGCGCTCATATCGACGTTGACGACGATAATACCCTTATCGTTATAGATATACCTGTCATAAACGAGGAGAAGGACGCGTACGTATATTCTACGCTCCCTCTCGCTGTTTTGTTTAATACGGATTATTTTATCACCGTATGTCTGCGCGAGACAATCGTCCTCGAGCGGTTTATTAATAACACAATAAGAAACTTCGACGTTAATAAGCGCACGCGGTTTATTTATCAGATTCTCTACACCAACGCGACCATGTATCTCCACTATCTTAAGATGATAGACCGCACAGCTAACCGCATACAGTCGGCGCTGCACCGCTCGCTTAAAAATACCGAACTGTTACAGCTTCTCGACCTCGACAAAGCGCTTGTTTACTTTTCTACGTCGCTAAACGCCAATCAGATTGTTATAGACAGATTGAGACAGCTTAATACCGTTAAGCACTACGAGGACGACAACGACCTCCTCGACGACGTAATCATTGAGAACAAGCAGGCGATAGAGATGGCGTCAATACACCGCGAGGTTTTGTCGGGCACAATGGACGCGTTCGCCTCGGTTATTAGCAACAACCAAAACATCGTTATGAAGCTCCTTACGGCTATAACCATTTTGCTGACTATCCCTACTCTTATTTCCGGTCTTTGGGGAATGAACGTGGGCGTACCGCTTGCCGACAATCCGTACGGGTTTTGGATAATAATAGGAATCATCGCCGCAATACTTATCCCCGTTACAATTATCATGATAAAGAAAAAAATGTTTTAGCTGCGCGGAAATACGGTACTTCAAAATTAATTATTAACGAGGTGAATTATGACAGCAAAGGAATGTATGCTATCGCGCCGCAGTACGCGCGCCTTTAAGCCCGACAAGGTGGATAAAGCGCTTTTGGAGCAAATAGCGGAAGCCGGACTTTATGCTCCGTCCGCCATGAACGAACAGCCCTGGACGCTTACCGTCGTGACCAACGCCCAAAAGCTTGCCGCCGTTAACGCCGCGGTTAAAAAGTATTTCGCCTCCACGGGGGACGAGCGTCTTGCCGCCCGTGCCGCCGACAAAAATTACTGCTGTTACTACGGCGCGCCCGTTCTTATTATAGTGTCCTGCGAGGCGGGCTCGCTGTATCCCGTAGAGGACGCGTCGTGCGCGCTCCAAAACATATTCCTCTCCGCGCACGAATTGGGGCTTGGCAGTTGCTGGATAAATCAGCTCGGCGGCGCCGCGTGCGACTATCCCGCGGTGCGCGAGCTTCTCGACGGCTTCGGAGTGCCGTCCGCCGACAAGGTGTAC
The DNA here is from genome assembly GCA_022511445.1 of Clostridiales bacterium. Taxonomy (GTDB): domain Bacteria; phylum Bacillota; class Clostridia; order Christensenellales; family Pumilibacteraceae; genus Anaerocaecibacter. The sequence continues at coordinate 4,466 of JAFLVE010000011.1, forward strand.
GGCTGTGCCGCAATCGGTTATATCGCGTCGGAAACGGAGACAAAGCCTCGGCGCGGAAAGGTAAAATTCGTAGATTAACGATTAAAATACCATATATTTACAGTCGTTTTTGTATAATTTCCCTCTCTGTTATTGACAAAACCCAATCGCGGTTGTATAATTGACCTATGGGTGTTTTTGATTTTTCCAAAGTCGAAAATATAATATTCGTAGCGTCGACTGGCGTAGCGTCTTTACTTATGCTCGTTTTTCTGTTGACGGCTATCATTAAAGGCAAACACAAGACGGGCGCTTTCGATATTATTGCACGAATTCTTGCCGTGCTCGTGTTTATTGCGGCGCTTGCGCTTTCTGCCGCCGCCGTTCTTTCCATGCTTAACGGCGCTTACCGCATTGACGCAACCGCGGAGGAAGCCTCGCTTGTTTTCGGCGAGACCGTTATAGCTCTCCCGTTACCTCAATATTTCGTCATTCTCAAGGATCTTATAGGCGACGTGCTGTGTTTTGCGCCCGCGCTTTTGTCGCTGTTGGTGCTTATCGTGGACGGCGCACTCGCGCGTAAAAACTACGAAGCTCCCGCAAAGGGCAAAGCCAAAAAGCCCGCCGTGGACAACCGTACCCCCGAGCAGAAAAAGCGCGACGCGGAGATAGAAAGAATTCGTCGCCTCGCTTCTTCCGCAGTTAAAAAGACTTCGGCGGCGGCAGGCGATACCGCAAGGGATTCCGCAAAGGACAAAGCGGAGCCCGCAAAGACAGAGGCGCCCGCGGCGGCGCAGGAAAAGGAAGAGTCCGCCGATTTCGATTGGCGCGTAAGTCCTCCGCCTAAACCCCAACAGACCGAGTTTGTCGGGCTTTCCGAGGAGAGCGGCAACGACTCGTTCGATTCGTTCGACAGCGATTTCGAGGAAACGGCTTCGCCCAAGGGCGACGGCGCGTTCGACAGCTTTACCGTTTCGGAAAGCGGCGGCGACGAGGAGGAAAAGCCCGTCGATTCCTTCGAGAGCGAGTCCGAGGAAAACAACGAGTATGTCGTGGAGGAAGAGGAGCCCGAACAAGACTCTTACGACGAGACTGTTTCAAGCGAAGCCGATCAAACGGAAGATATCGGAGAATCGGTCGGCGGCTACGACGAGCAAGTAGCGGAAGGCGAAACCGAGGAACAATACGAAACCGAGGAAGAGGAAGCCGAGCAAGATACATACGACGAGCAAGACGCTTACGACGAAGAGGAAACGGATAGCGAAGCCGAGCAGGGCGAGTTTACCGAGACCGTCGACACTCTTTACAACCCCGACGAGACGGATATACCAAATGCCGAGAGCGCTCAAAACGTTGAGCCTTACTCCGTAAACGATACCGAAGACGTGGAATCGCTCTACAATCCTAACGAGACCGATATCTACGGCGACGAGCAATACGGTAACAGCGACGACGCCGCAGAAGAGTCGGACGACAACGTAGAGGAAGTCGCAATCGGCGGCGAGAGCGATATTGACGAGTATGAGGAATACGATGACTCCGACGAAACGGACGGCGTTTCCGAACAGTCTTACGACGAGACGGTTGCGGACGGCTACGACGAGACCGAGGATTTCGGTATCGGGTCGGACGACGATATTGAGCCGAACAGGGATATTTACATTCCCGAAATTCGTACTATAACAAGACAGCGCACCGATTCGACCGAACAGGAGCCCGAGACGGCGTACTCTCAAGAGGACGAAAGCGACGAGCCGCTTGTGCTCGACGAGCCCGTTCTCGACGAGCCGATTATACCGGAGGAGCCTACGGTCGAAGAGCCCGCAGTCGAGGTGCCCGAACGACCTGTTTATACCGCACCCGAAAAGCCGGTATACGAGGAGCCTGTTAAGCCGGTAAAACCCGCGGAGCCTGTACGGCATACGCCTCCGCCCGCGCGGCCCGAGCCTCCTCGACCCGCCGCGGAGACAAAGCGCCCCGAAAGGCGAGTAGGTCCCGACCCGAATGCAAAGAGCGCGCACGACGAAACCGTCAAAAAGAAGATAGAGCAGGTTAGGCTGGCGCACGAAACGGAGGCGGCAAAGCGCCGTGAATCGGTTAAAAAGCCGACGGAAAAGGTTGAGCCGAAGGCGGCAAGACCGAGCGGCAGGAGCGCGATTCCCGTCGACGTGCCCAAAAAGACCGTTTCTTCGTCAAGGCAAACGGGCGGCGCGAGGACTACTGGTGAGACGAGCGACAAGAAAAAGCTTCCGCTTACCCGCCGCTACGTAATTATCAACAGGACCAATGCGGTCAACGTTTTCAACGATTATCTTAAAGAGCGCGGAAAAGAAAAGCTCGATTCAATGGTCACCACAATCATACTCAAATAGATAAGAGGTAAAACTATGTATTGCGTCGGAGTGGATATCGGCGGAATGTCGATAAAAGCCGGTGTTGTAGACGCCAAAGGCAATATTTTAAAGAAAGAAAGCATTCCTACCGTAGTAGATGACGGTCCCGATAAAATTATCGCCGATATGGGCGAGCTCATTTTGCGCCTTGCCGACCCCAAGGACAGGGATTTTGTGGGCATAGGCTTGGGTTGTCCGGGCGCTATCAATTCGGCGGCGGGAACGGTCGATCAGGCGTACAACCTTAAGTGGACGAAAGTTCCGCTTGCCGAAAAGCTGTCGAGATATATAAGCCGCCCCATAGTCGTAAGCAACGACGCCAATGTAGCGGCGCTCGGCGAAACCATGTTCGGCGTAGGTAGAACGTACAGTAACACGGTAATGATTACGCTCGGTACCGGCGTAGGCGGCGGAATAATCATAGACAACAAGCTGTACGAGGGCAACGAGAGCAAGGGCGGCGAACTCGGACATATGGTTATTTCCGTGGACGGCGAGCAGTGTACCTGCGGGCGCAAGGGCTGTCTCGAGGCGTATTGCAGTGCGACCGCGCTTATACACGATACTCAAAAGGCTATGAAGGCGGACAAGTCCTCCAAAATGTGGGAGTACGCTCAAGGCTCGCTCGACAAGGTCAGCGGAAAAACGGCGTTTGAATGCAGTAAGCTGGGCGACGAGAGCGCGATTAAGGTAGTAGACCGCTTTGTTAAATATCTCGGCGAGGGCATGCTCAATTTCGCAAACATATTCAGACCGCAGGCGATTATACTCGGCGGCGGAATTTGCGCTCAGGGCGCGTACCTTATAAACAAGCTTAAGGACTACTGCGTAGAACGCGATTACGGCTTTGCCGGTATGCCGCGCTTTGATATCCTTACCGCGCAGCTCGGCAACGACGCGGGCATAATCGGAGCGGCGGCGCTCATTTTTTCCAACAATCAGTAATATCTCGGGGAAACCCGAAAAGGAGACAATATTATGAAAGATTTAAAAGGCACCAAAACCGAACAGAACCTCATGTCCGCTTTCTCGGGCGAGAGTATGGCTCGCAACAAGTACGACTATTATGCTTCTCAGGCCAAAAAGGACGGCTACGAGCAGATAGCCGCTATTTTTGCCGAGACCGCTCTTAACGAAAAGGAGCACGCCAAGCTTTGGTACAAGCTTCTTAACGGCGGCATTAACGACACGCTTACCAACCTTAAGGACGCCGCAGGCGGCGAAAACTACGAGTGGACCGAGATGTACAAGACGTTTGCCGAGGAAGCCGAAAAGGAAGGCTTTACTCAAATCGCAACCCTTTTCCGCAAGGTCGCCGCAATCGAAAAGACGCACGAAGAGCGTTACCTTAAGCTCGCCATGAACGTCGAAAACGACGGCGTGTTCAAAAAGGGCACGCAGGTTGTTTGGGTGTGCATGAACTGCGGTCACATGCTCGTAGGCCCTGAGGCGCCCGCGGCTTGCCCCGTCTGCGCTCATCCCCGTTCCTTCTTCGCGATGAAGCCCGAAAACTATTAATTAGCTTACTTAAACAAAAGATGAAAAAAGGAATTGACTTTTTATCGGTCAATTCCTTTTGTTTTATGCTTGAAAAATCCAAGCAACTGTGTTACAATATAGACAGTTACGATTGTGATAAAATATAAAATATTAAAAGGCGGTTCGAGAGGATAGGAGAGATGATTTTTAAGGAAGTACATAAAAACTTCGGATTCGGGTGTATGCGCCTTCCCAAACGGGACGGCAAGATAGACTATACCGAATTCAATAAGATGATAGATAGATTTATCGAGAGCGGGTTTAACTACTTCGACACGGCGCACGGCTACCACGACGGGCTAAGCGAAACATCTATCCGCGACTGTCTTACCTCGCGCTATCCTCGCGAAAAGTATTTGCTTACAAACAAGCTTACCGAGCCGTATTTTAAAACTCAAGCGGACATTCGTCCCTTTTTCGAAAGTCAGTTATCTCTTTGCGGCGTGGAGTATTTCGACTTTTATTTAATGCACGCGCAAAACAAAGACAACTACGAGCATTTTAAGCGTTGCCGCGCGTACGAAACGGCCTTGGAGCTAAAGAAGGAAGGCAAAATCAAACACTTCGGAATTTCATTTCACGACACGCCCGAGGTGCTCGATAAAATCCTTACCGAGTATCCGCAGGTGGAAGCGGTGCAGATACAGTTTAACTACCTAGATTACGACGATCCCGCCATTGCCTCGCGCAAATGCTACGAGGTGTGTAGGGCGCACAATAAGCCGGTCATCGTAATGGAGCCCGTAAAGGGCGGAAGCCTTGTCAATCTTCCCGAGGCGGCTAAAAAACACCTCGACGCGCTTAACGGCGGCAGTGAGGCAAGCTATGCGCTTCGCTTTGCCGCGGGGTTCGACGGCGTGTTTATGGTGCTTTCCGGAATGAGCGATTTGGCGCAGATGGAAGATAACATTTCGACCATGGTCGACTTTAAGCCGCTTAACTCGGCGGAGAGAAACGCGGTGGCGCAGGTGTGCGCCGTGTTTAAGAAAATGGATATTATCGCGTGCACGGCGTGCAGATACTGCACCGCAGGCTGCCCCAAAAAGATATCTATTCCCGATCTTTTCGCGTGCTTGAACACCAAAAACGTTCACCACGACTGGAACGCCGATTATTACTACACCGACGTTCACACCAAGTCGGGCGGAAAGGCGTCCGAGTGTATCGAGTGCGGTAAGTGCGAAAACGCGTGCCCGCAGCATCTGCCTATTCGCGCGCTCCTAAAAGACGTTGCGGCGGAGTTCGAAAAGTAATTATGGAATATCGGGTGTTACCGCGCGGCGGCGAAAAAATAAGCGTAATAGGGCTCGGTACGGGCGGCATGCAGGTCACTCCGCCGAGCGAGATTCAAGCGATTATAAGTAAGGCAATCGACGGCGGTATTAACTATTTCGATATGTGCGCGGGCGGAATAAGCGTGTACGAGCCGTTCGGTAAAGCGATAAAGGGCAGGCGGGATAAGATCTACATTCAGCTCCACTTCGGCGCGGTGTACAACGCTAACGGCGAATACGGATTTTCGCGCGACCTTAAAGTCATCAAAGACACCTTCGAGTGGGAGATGAAAACGCTTGGCACCGACTACGCAGACTTTGGGTTTTTGCATTGCGTAGACGAGGAAAGCGACGTAAAAGCCTTAAATGAAAACGGCATTTTCGATTTTGTAAAAGAGCTTAAAAGTCGCGGCGTAGTTAAACACCTGTGCTTTTCCTCGCACACGCCCAAGGTGGCCAATATTCTTCTCGACACGGGCGTTATGGACCTTATGATGTTTTCGGTCAATCCCGCGTACGACCTTGAGCGCGGCGACGAGTACGGTATAGGCACTACGGCAGAGCGTGCCGAGCTGATGCGCCGCTGTGAAAAGGAGGGGGTTGGTATTTCGGTCATGAAGCCCTTCCACGGCGGACAGCTTTTAAGCGAAAAAACCTCGCCGTTTAAAAAGGCTATGACCGTCAATCAATGCTTACAGTACAGTCTCGACCGTCCCGCGGTAGTTACCGTGCTGCCCGGGGCGCTGACTTTGGCCGAGCTCGACGTGCTTCTTAAATACCCGTCCTCTACGGCGGAGGAGCGCGACTACTCGATAATAGGCGAATTCACTCCCGAAGCGGCGGTAGGTAACTGCGTGTACTGCAACCACTGTCAGCCGTGCCCCGCCGGAATAGATATCGGGCTTATAAATAAGTATTACGACCTGTCGCTTGCGGGAGATAAGCTGGCGTTTAACCACTACGACAAGCTTGCCGTAAAAGCTGACAAATGCATAAAGTGCGGACATTGCGTTTCCCGCTGCCCGTTTAAGGTAAACCAGCAGGACAAAATGCAAAAAATAGAAAAATACTTTAAAGGAGTTTAGTATGATAGAAAATGTGCTCGTAAGGAAGGGCTATTCCTTCAAAATGAAGATCACCGTAAAAAGCCTTGTGTCTCTCGGGCTTGTGGTGCTTGCCGTGGCGCTTCCGCAGATTATTCACGCGGCGACAGGTCAAGCGGGCGGCGTTCAGTGGCTGCCTATGTATCTGCCCGTGCTTTTGGGCGGGTGCCTGCTTGGGGCTTGGTGGGGACTCGGAATCGGCGTAATGTCTCCTATCGTCAGCTTTTTGATAACGCTCGCCTTAGGTAATCCCATGCCCGCCGCGGCAAGGCTTCCGTTTATGATTGTCGAGCTTTCGGTGTTCGCGGCAGTTTCGGGGCTTTTCAGCAAAAAGATTTCCGCAAACGGCTGGATGGCGTTCCCCGCGGTGCTTCTTGCGGCGGTTGCGGGAAGAGCGACGTTTATGCTTCTCGTGGTTATTTTCCAAGCCGTGACTCCGTTTACTCCTCAGCTTATTTGGTCGCAGATACAGACCGGTCTTATCGGACTCGTTTTGCAGGCTGTGCTTGTGCCGTTTATCGTAATGGGCTTAAAGCTTCTTATAGACAGAGACAATCGTGAAAGACTTAACGACGGCAAAGAATAATCTCGGCGCGCACACCATCTGCCTTTGTAAGGGCGGGGAATGTCTTACCGACGACAAGCGCGGCATTGCGCCCATGGTTGGATTTATTTCGCGCGGGCTCGATCTAAACGGATATTCGGTCGCCGACAGAATGGTGGGGAAGGCGGTGGCGCTGCTCTTTGTTAAATGCGGGATTTCCGCCGTGTATGCCAAAACGCTCTCCTTAAGCGGAAAGGCGGTTTTGGAAAAGTTCGGTATTCCCGTGGAGTACGGCGCGCTCGTCGAAAAGGTGATTAACCGCGACGGCACCGATATTTGCCCGATGGAAAAAACGCTGAAGGACTGCTCCGATCCCGAAGAGGCATACGTTTTAATTAAAAACAAACTCGCGGAATTAACCGCGAAAAATCAATAACAGATAAAAAAGAGGAATACTATGAAGCTTCTTGTTGTTTTCTACTCCAAACACGGATACGTTAAGCGTTACGTCGATATTATCGGCAACGCCATCGGCTGTGACGCCGTTCCCGTCGAAAAGCTTAAAGCCGACATGCTCGGAAAGTACGATAAGATTTTGTATATCGCGTCAGTAAAAGGCTACGCGCTTAACGGTCTGAAAAAGTTTGCCGACCTGTACGACATCTGCTACAAAAAGCTCGTCATGTGCGGCGTAGGTCTCTCGCCGTACCGCAACTATATTCCGAGCCGAGTAAAACAGGCGTCGATTAGCGTTGCGTACGAAAAGTTTATACCCGTTTTCTATATGCAGGGCGGATTCGATATCGACGAGCTGTCCCGCACCGAAAAGTTTTCGGTTGCTCTCCGCGTCCGCTCGATCAAGATGAACGAGGTGCTCGAGGACCAAGATAAATTCTTCCTCGACGCCGTAAACGCTCCCGTCGACGAGGTAAAGCTCGAAAACGCCCAAACGCTTATCGACTATCTCGAGGGGCGGGAAGTGGACGAAACGCTGTATTCTCCGCCCGAAATAACCGATCCCGAGGAAGAGAAAAAGTTCTTCGAGGAGCTCGAGGCGGCGGGCAAAGCGCCCGAAAACAAGGAGCGCGCGCTTAAGAAAAAGCTTACAAAATAGTCTTTTTCACCGCTTAAAGCGCGCGCCGCATTTCGGCGCAAAATCTTAAGACAAAGCACAACATATACGGCAAAACATAATACGCGGCGGAATACCTTTTTCGCCGCGTTTTTTTGTGCGAAATTATTTATTTTTTCGACAAATCGGGCGTCAAAAGATTTGACAATAGGGTGATTATATAGTATACTCCATAATCGCACGGTTTAATATAACTAAACAAAAAACTTAAATAAATTTAACTTTTTAGAGGCGACATTTTGGCAATCGACGGAAACACACATACGATAGGCTCAAAGCTTAGGGATTTGCGGCTTAAAAACGGACTTACGCAGGAAGAGCTTGCGGACAGGGCGGAGCTATCTAAGGGCTTTATAAGTCAGCTCGAAAACGACTTAACTTCGCCGTCCATTGCGACGCTTATCGACATACTACAGCTGCTCGGCTCGAGCTTAAGGGAATTCTTTTCGGACAGCGACGACAGTCAGCTTACGTTTACCCAAGAGGACTATTTCCGAAAGGAATCGGACGGCACGGTCGTTACCTGGATTGTCCCCACCGCGCAGAAAAACGCGCTCGAGCCCATTATACTCGAGCTTGACGCGGGCGTTTCCACGGACCCCGACTACCCGCACTAGGGCGAGGAATTCGGCTACGTGCTCGAGGGCGAAGTGGAGGTTGTGGTAGGCGACAGGAAATCGGTTGCAAAACAGGGCGACTCGTTCTACTTCACGTCCGACAGGCAGCATTTTATTCGAAACATTGCGGATAAAAAAAGTAAGATATTGTGGGTGTCGTGCCCGCCTACCTTTTAAGGCGTATCTATTAGACGGCGTATATATCGCACGAATATTTCGTCAGCCGTCGCGCCGCCCTCGGTCATTTAGTTCTGACTAAACTCCCGTCGGTCGCCGCTTTGGTCTCCGCTCTCGCGCGCATCTACGCCGCCTATACGATATAGTTTCTCATCGATTCTTTTCTGATAAAAGCTTTGTTACAAGGAGGTAATGTCATTATTATGGCAAACGCTACGGTAAGCAAGTTCGATAACATTATCGAAATTAAAAACGTAACCAAGGTTTTCGACGGCATAACGGTTGTCGACGACGTTAACCTTGCGGTGCGCCGCGGAGAGTTTGTAACCCTTCTCGGTCCGTCCGGCTGCGGTAAGACTACGCTTCTTCGCATGATTGCCGGATTCGAGATTCCCACCAAGGGCTCGATATATCTCGAAAAGCAGGACGTTACCACCATTCCGCCTCACCTCCGTCCCATAAACACGGTGTTCCAAAAGTATGCGCTTTTCCCGCATCTCAACGTATTTAAAAACATAGCGTTCGGACTTAAGCTTAAAAAAATTCCGACGGGCGAGGTGGATAAAAAGGGTAAGCCTATTTTCCGCAAGTTTACCAAGGACGAGATTCAAGAAAAGGTGGAGCGCGTTCTTAAGCTTGTAAACCTCGAGGCGTACGGCTACCGCGATATAACGGGGCTTTCGGGCGGTCAGCAGCAGCGCGTAGCCATTGCGCGCGCTATCGTGTGCGAGCCCAAAGTTCTTCTTCTCGACGAGCCGCTCGGTGCGCTTGACCTTAAGATGCGAAAGGAAATGCAGCTTGAGCTTGCCGCAATGCACAAGAACATAGGCATAACGTTTATCTACGTTACGCACGACCAGGAGGAGGCGCTCACCATGTCGGACAAGGTGGTGGTGCTTACCGACGGCGCCGTTCAGCAGTACGGCACGCCCAAAACCATTTACGACGAGCCCGCAAACGCCTTTGTCGCGGACTTTATCGGCGAGAGTAATATTCTGTCCGGCGTAATGCACGCCGACTACCGCGTCGAGTTTTGCGGTGCGGAGTTCGAGTGTCTCGATAAGGGCTTCAGTAAGGACGAACATGTCGACCTTGTAATTCGTCCCGAGGATATTAAGATAAGCCGCAAAAAAGGTACGCTTTGCGGCAAGGTCGTTTCCACCGTGTTCAAGGGCACCTATTACGAAATGGAGGTGCTTGCCGAAAACTACGAGTTTACCGTCCAGAACACCGAAGAGTTTACCGCAGGGGAAACGGTGTACCTTTCCGTCGAGCCGAACGGCATACACATAATGAAAAAGCTTAAGGTCGTCAACGAGTTTATAGGCACGGTGACCTCCGAGGATACCGTCGAGTTTTGCGGCGGCGAGTTCGAGTTTAAAAACACGCTCGGGCTCGAAAAGGGCGACAAGGTGCGCGTAAAGATTCCGTTTAGCAAGATAGAGCTTACCGACGACGAGGACGACGGCGTTATAGGCGCAAACGTAACGCAGGCGTTTTACAAGGGCAGCTACTACCAGGTCCAGGTGTACACCGACGACGACAACGAGTTCTTTATCGATACCGCGGACGAGTGGGATATGAACGACCGCGTAGGCATTAAGATAAAGCCCGAGGATATCGAGATAGTAAAAGTCGAAGTCGACGAGGACGGGAACGTTCTTTCCGAAGAGGCTGTCTCCGATACCGAAAAGTCCGAGGAGGTGGAATAAATGGCAAAGCTCGACAGTTCCGCCGTACTCGAAAACGGCGCGCCTCCTCCCGAGGGGAAAGTAAAAAAGCGTAAAATGCGCGGAATAAAACGCACGGCGTTTTCCGTTCCGTACCTTGCGCTGTCCATTATCTTTGTCGTTATACCGCTGTTTATAATGCTGTACTACGCGTTTACCGACCTTGACGGCAATTTTTCGTTTGCCAACTTCGCGCATTTCTTTTCGCGCCCGAACATTATGAAGGTTATGGGTCGATCCTTCCTCGTCGCGCTTATTACAACCGTGCTTTGCTTTTTGCTCGCGTACCCACTTGCTCTTGCGCTGTCGTCCTCGACCCTTAACAGAAACGCGATACTCGTTATGCTGTTTATTCTTCCCATGTGGATAAACTCGCTTCTTCGCACGTACGCGATGAAGATTGTATTAAACATTCTCGAGGTGACCAATCCGTGGGTGGCGGTGACAACCGGCATGGTGTACGACTTTTTCCCGTTTATGCTTATGCCGTTGTACTCCATACTTTCGGGTATGGACAAAAACGTTCTCGAGGCGTCGCAGGATCTCGGCGCGTCGCCCATAAGAACGCTGTTTACCGTTAAATTACCGCTGTCGCTTCCAGGTATCGTGTCGGGCGTACTTATGGTGTTTATGCCGACGGTATCAACGTTTGCGATATCGGATATTTTGGGTAACACCGATACCTACCTTTTCGGTAACGTAATCGACCAGTGGTTCAGAAACAGCGGCGGATGGCATATCGGCTCGGCATACTCGTTTATACTGCTCGTACTTATCGCGGTGACCGTACTTATCGCCAACAAGGTGACAAAGGGTCGTACCGAAGTGGGGGGTGTGCTGTGAATAAAACCGTTAAAAGCGTACTCATCTGGGCGTTTGTCGGCGTCATGCTCGCCTTTATGTACCTGCCCATTATAATTCTTATCGTATATTCGTTTACGGACGCAAAGGCGCTCGGCGTGTGGAGCGGGTTTTCCATGGAGCTTTACGTCAACCTGTTTACCGATTCGGAGATTTTGTCCGCGCTCGGTAACTCCATGATTCTTGCGGCTTCCTCCGCAACGCTTGCGACAATTCTCGGCACGACCGCCGCGGTAGGCATTTTCTACCTCCGCAAATGGAAAAAGACCGCCGCAGATTTTATCGCGAACATCACTATGGAAAACGCCGAAATCGTAACGGGCGTTGCGTTTATGATGTTCTTCCTCGCAATCAATCTCGGCTACGGCTGGCCCGCGCTTATTATAGCGCACACCATGATAACCGTGCCGTACGTCATTCTGTCGGTAACGCCGCGCCTTAACCAAATTAACCCCAATCTGTACGAGGCGGGGTTGGATCTCGGCGCGTCGCCAATCCGCTCACTCGTGACCGTGGTCATTCCGCAGCTTCTTCCCGGCATGATAAGCGGCTTTATTATGGCGTTTACGCTGTCGCTCGACGACTTTATTATAAGCAAGTTTATAAACGGCGGGGTGGAGACCATACCTATTTATTTGTACAACGCGCTCGCTAAGCGCGGCGCCGACCCGACTCTTAGAGCATTGTCGTCCGTGCTGTTTATAGCCGTACTCACGGTGCTTATCGTTATGAACGTTGTGTCCGCTAAGAGAAAAAAGCAAGCGGCTAAGGCGGTGTAACATGATTGTATCTAAGATTAAAAAAGCGTTCTGCACTTTGCTTGCCGCGGCGGTGGCTGTCGCTCCGTTTTCGCTTACGGCGTGCGCGCCTCGTGACGAGGTGCTTAAAATCTATAACTGGGGCGACTATATCGAGGAGAGCCTTATCGAGGAGTTTGAGGCGTGGTACGAGGAAGAAACGGGCGAGAGGATAATCGTTCAGTACGATACCTTCGATACCAACGAGACAATGCTAACCCGCATCGAGACACAGCGCGCCGACTACGATCTTGTGTGCCCGTCCGACTACATAGCGGAGCGCATGATACGCGAAGGGCTTGCGCAAAAGGTTAATCCCGATATATTCGATATAAAAGAGGAAGGTTTGTTTTACGACTCCCTTCTCGAAATGGTACGAGAATCTATCGACGAATATAACGAATACTTTACGCCGTACGTTTGGGGTACGGTAGGGATAATGTACGACGTGGACCACATAGACCCTAACGGCGAATTCGGCGAGCTGTGCGAAAGCTGGGAAGCGATGTGGAGCGATAAGTGGGAGAAAAAAACGGGCAAAAAGCGCGTGCTTATGAAGGACAGCGTGCGCGACGCGTACTCCGTCGCTTGCATCTACGCAAACCGCGATAAGCTTTCCGAGATGACGGACGGATTTACGAACTACGACAGTCAGGATTACAGAGAGGCGTTGGTATCGTACTTTTCGACCGTCAGCGACGAGAGCATCGCTCTTGCCCAAAAAACTCTTATCGACCAAAAAAAGGTGACTTATAAATACGAGGTGGACGACGGTAAAATGGATATGGTCGCGGGTACGACGGAAGCATGGCTAGGCGTGTTTTGGTCGTGCGACCCCGAGCTTATAATGATAGAGGACGGCGGCGATCATTTTTACTACACCGTGCCAAAAGAGGGCAGTAACGTTTGGATAGACGGCTGGCTTATCCCCAAGTATGCAAAAAACACCAAAGCGGCAAACTACTTCCTTAAGTTTATAAACACCTACGACTATGCGTACACCAACTTCGATTATCTCGGCTCGTCCATCGCGGTGGTGGACGTTATGGAGGACGCCAAGGCGTATTACGAAGAGGACGAGGACGGTTTCTTCGACGACTATTACGACGGTTTTAAGGAAATGTATATCGAAATGCTTTTCCCCTCCGACGAAGTGCTTTCCCGTTGCGCCATAATGCGCGACTTCGGGCTTAAAAGAAATACCGATCTCGACAGCATGTGGATTGACGTAAAGACGGCGTAGTTTATATTCGCCTCTGCACAAGCTCGTGCACCAATCTTACTGTAAATTTGCACGCTACGTGCGTCTATACGTTTTGCCGTAGGGCTTCGGCTACGACTGCAACGTATATCCTTCGTATCGCACAAATTTCCTACGCAATCTCGGCGCGTCGCTTGTGCATCGTCTCATTTTGACAGGAATATATGACTAAAATTATTTTTGACGCAATTGTAATAGGAACGGGGCACGCAGGCATAGAAGCGGCGCTCGCGTTATCGAAGACGGGTGCAAAAACGCTCGCCTTATCGATAACGCTTGATAACGTCGGCTACATGGCGTGCAACCCGTCGATAGGCGGAACGGGCAAGGGGCACCTTGTGCGCGAGCTTGACGCGATGGGCGGGTTTATGGGTATCGCCGCGGATAATGCCGCGACGCAGATTCGTATGCTCAATTCGTCCAAGGGTCTTGCCGTACGCTCGCTCCGCGCCCAGGCCGACAAGTACAAATACCACGAGTTTACAAAAGCGGCTTTGGAAAATGCGGATAACCTCGTGCTTCGCCAGGACGAAGTAAAGTCTGTTATTAAGTCGGACGGCGGCTTTACCGTCGAGTGCGTTACGGGCATGGAATACTATTGCCGCGCGGTAGTCGTCGCTTCGGGCGTGTACCTCGACAGCACGATTATTTGCGGTAAGACCGTACAAAAACGCGGTCCCGTATGCTTTCCGAGAAGCGACTATTTAGCTAAAAGCTTAACCGCGCTCGGGTTTAAATTAAGGCGGTTTAAAACGGGTACGCCCGCAAGACTGCTCGGCAAGACAATTGATTTTTCGGCGCTCGAAATTCAGTACGGCGATACCGTTCCGTACACCTTTTCGGCGCTCACGAAACGTCAGCCTAAAAACAGCTCGGTGTGCTACCTCGGCTACACCAACGAAACTACGCACGAGATTATCCGCGCGGCGTTATCGTCGTCGCCCCGAAGCCTCGGGCTGATAACGGGCACGGGCGCAAGGTACTGCCCGTCGATTGAGGACAAAATAGTGCGGTTTGCGGACAAGCCGCGCCACACCTTTTTCCTCGAGCCGGAGGGCGCTTTTACCGACGAATGGTATATTCAGGGAATTTCGACCTCCCTTCCGCCCGAAGTCCAGCGCGATATGTACCGCTCGATTAGGGGCTTAGACCGCGTTGAGATTGCGCGCGACGCGTATGCCATAGAATACGAGTGCATTGACGCCAGGGAGCTTTTTGCAAGCCTTATGAGTAAACGCGTTCCCGGATTGTTCTTTGCCGGCCAGATAAACGGCACGAGCGGCTACGAGGAGGCGGCGGCGCAGGGGCTTGTAGCGGGCATAAACGCTTCGGCGTATCTTAGGGGCAAGGACCCGCTCATTCTCGACAGGACAAACAGCTATATCGGCGTTATGATAGACGATCTCGTTACGGTGGGAAGCGACGAGCCGTACCGTATGCTTACGGGCAGGGCGGAGTGCAGATTGAGCTTAAGGCAGGACAACGCCGACCTTAGGCTTACCGAGCTTGCATATCCCTACGGCACGGTGAGCGAAGAAAGAATAAAAGCGCTTAACAAAAAGAAAAAGGAAACCGAAAAGTGCAAAGCGCTGTTTTCGACAAAGCTCGACATGGAAACCGTCGAGCGAATTTTCGAGGCGGCTAAAGAGGAAAGTCCCAAGCCCATGACGGCGGAGGAGGTTTTGCGCCGTCCGGGCGTCACGCTCGACCTGTTTAATAAATACTCGGACGTGCTGAAAAGCGTATCGAGCGCGGCGCAATTGGAGGCGTACGCGGCTATAAGGTACGACAGCTACTTAAAACGCCAAACCGCCGAGCTTAACGAAAAATCTCGGCTCGAAAATATGCGCCTTTCCGCCGACGCGGATTATACTAAAGTGGAGGGGTTGCGCCTCGAAGCGAGGGAAAAGCTTAACGCCGCAAAGCCGCTGTCTATCGGTCAGGCGTCGAGAGTATCGGGCGTAACTCCCGCCGACGTGTGGGTGCTTATCAAGCATTTCGGCGAAGAATAGATTACAAACCAAAGGTTTGACGAATGTCGTGTGTAAACTGCACAGCGCATTCGACATTTCACCCGACTAATTGCTTTCCTAAAAGAAAATTATTAAGGACCGCTTCGCGGTTTTTTTTTTACGCTTAAAGCGCGTTTAATCTCATTATAAAAACTCTTTACAATAATCGGGTAAAGTTGTATAATTTAATTATGGTTAAGACGGCGGTGGTAAATCCGATATACAGGGACAAAAAGAACAGAGCGTGGGAGCTTGACTTTTTGCGTGGCGTCGCCGTTATAGCTATGTGCTTCGACCATCTTATGTACGACTTTGCTTCTTGCAAAGGCTGGTTTTCTAACGGCAGGGAGCCCAATGCTTTTATCGACGCGCTGTCAAAGTTCGCCGTCGCGTATTGGAACACGTCCAAAGTGACGGAGATGGGCTTTAGGTTTTGGGCGCATCATATATTCGTATTTTTCTTTTTGTTTTTGGTGGGAGTAAGCTGTTCGTTTTCGCGCGACAACGTAAAGCGGGGAAGCCTGCTTGCGGTTGTTTCCATTGCGTTTACCGGCGTAACGCTATTAATGGGAAGCTTTATGAAGCCAATCGTTTTCGGCATACTTCACTGCATTGCGCTTTCCGTTCTTTGCGTGGCGGCGGTCGATATAGCGACGAAAAAGGTTAAATGGCTTAACGTTTACCTTCCGCTCGTCATCGGTGTTGTTATCCTTTTTTTTGCGATTCACCTGCGGACTTGGGACACCGCCGCGATAGTCGATAGGGATTTTAACGCAGAACACATGCTCGGCTATATACTCGGCGGCAATGCGTACGGCTCGGACTGGTTCGGGCTGTTCCCCAACGTCGGCATGGTTTTTCTCGGCATGTACTGGGGAAAGAGCATGTACCCGGTGCGCCGATCGCTGCTTCCTTTCTTTGACAAAAAGTGGCATAAGCCGGTTACGTTCGTGGGACGGCACGCGCTTATATTTTACCTTGCGCATCAGGTCGTTATGGCGCTTATAGTCGGCGCTATCTGCCTTATGGCGGGTTACAGATTTTAGTTAAGAGGAACTACAATGCTGCTTTACGATATGATAAAAACCCATACGAAGTTCGATACGAAGATTCCGGCGTTATACTATATGGGAAAATACTTTTCGTACGACACGCTTTACCGCTCGATAGACGACGCGGCGGCGCGGCTTTCTTCGCTTG
The DNA here is from genome assembly GCA_022511445.1 of Clostridiales bacterium. Classification (GTDB taxonomy): domain Bacteria; phylum Bacillota; class Clostridia; order Christensenellales; family Pumilibacteraceae; genus Anaerocaecibacter. The sequence goes on from JAFLVE010000011.1 coordinate 21,085, forward strand.
TAAAAGCGGGAGACGTTGCGACTATTTGCATGCCCAATACGCCCGAATGCGTGTACTGCTTTTACGCACTGAACAGACTCGGCGTCATTGCGCACATGGTGCACCCGTTGGCGCCTCTGAATCAGCTTAAAAAATTTATGACGGCGGCAAAGTCGAAGCTGCTTATAACTCTATCCATAAACCTCGAAAAGTACGGCGAGATAGCAAAGGACGTGCCGATAATATCAGTTCACCCCGCGCGCTCGCTTTCTCCCGTTCTGCGCTTTTTGTTCGATATAAAAAACAAGCCGTACAAGGGCGATATGACAAATATCATTCCGTTCGACTCTCTCAAGGCGGGTGTTGTGCCCGAAAAGTTCGAGCGCGACGACAACGAGACGGGCGTGTATCTCCACAGCGGCGGAACGGGCGGCGAGCCCAAAATAATCGAGCTGTCGGATAGGAGCATTAACTGCCTCGCTTCACGCGGACTGGAAATTCTCGGCATAGAGGACGGCGTGGGCACCTACATGCTTGCCGCGCTTCCAATGTTTCACGGTTTCGGACTCGCTATGAGCATACACACCATTCTTTGCCACGGCGCAGTCAGCGTGATGATGCCGAAGTTCGACCCCAAGCTTACCGTAAAGCTGCTGAAAAAGAATAAAATGCATTATATCATAGGCGTTCCCAATCTCTTTAGAGCGTTACTAAAGCAAAAGGACTTTAGAGGCGACGCGCTCAAAAATCTTTATATTGCGTTTGTGGGCGGCGACTGCGCGCCGCAGGATTTACTCGACGAGTTCAACTCGCACATGGAAAAAGCGGGCGCAAAGGGGAGACTGTTCGAGGGCTACGGACTTACCGAAACGGTAACGGTGTGCGCCGTAAACAGCTACGCGCATTCCCGCCGTACTTCCATGGGAATGATGCTCTCCGGGCTTAAGGCGGCGGTTGTGGAGCCGGAAGGAGTTACGCCGCTCCCTGCGGGGGAAAAGGGCGAGATTGTCGTTGCGGGCGATACGCTTATGAACGGATATCTCGACAACCCCGAGGAAAACGCAAGGGTGTTTTTCGATATGGACGGAGAAAAGTACGTCCGCACAGGCGACTTCGGCTACATGGACGAGGACGGATTTTTGTACTTCGTTCAGCGACTGAAAAGAATAATCAAAATCGCGGGGATAAGCGTTTATCCCAAGGAGATAGAGTCGTCCGCGCTCGAAATCGAGGGCGTAACAGGCTCGTGCGCCGTCGAGTACAAGGACGGCGGCAAAACCAAAATCGCGCTGTTTCTTACCGGCGCGCCGCAGGACGACGGAAAGGTTAAGGCTAAAATCGAACAAGATCTGTCGCACTACGCCGTGCCGACAATAGTGCGCGTAATCGACGCAATACCCGTTACGCCGGTAATGAAGGCGGACACAATCGCGCTTACCGCCGTTGCCGAAAAAATCGCAAGAGGAGAAAACTTATGAAGCTGAAATTTCTCGGTACCGCGGCGGCGGAGGGTGTGCCCGCGGTGTTTTGCAACTGCGACAACTGTAAGCGCGCTCGGCTTTTGGGCGGAAAGGATATCCGCACCCGCAGTCAGATTTTAATAGACGCCGACACTCTTTTCGATTTTCCCATGGACACTTATATGCACGCGCTTATGCACGGCGTGGACCTTTCGGCGGTAAAGCACGTGCTTATCTCGCACAGTCACATGGACCACTGCTATCCGCAGGAATTTATTATGCGCGGCGGACCGTTCGCGCACGAGCTTACCGAGAAAATAGTCGAGGTTATTTGCAACGACAAGGTGCGCGAAATGTTCCTTGCCGACACGGCAAGAGAGATTCGTCCCGAAGTGCGGGAAAACATATCCGTAACTCGTGTGCGCCCGTTTGAGCGGCTTAATCGCGGTGATATGACAATAATCCCGCTCCCCGCGGCTCATACCGCAAACGAGGAGTGTCTTGTCTACTACGTCGAACGCGGCGGCGTAGGCGCGCTGCTGTTAAACGATACGGGCGTACTCGACGGCGACGTTTACGCGCGGCTTTACGATATGGGCGGAAGGGCAAAGGCGGTCACGTTCGACTGCACTTACGGCGTTAAGCGCCACGGTCCCGGCAGGCACATGGGGCTTTTGGACGACGTCGACCAAGCCGAGCTTTTGTTGAAAAAAGGAGTTATCGACAGCCGTACAAAGCTTATATGCACGCACCTCAGCCACAACAACGCGCATGATTACGCCGCCATGCAGGTGGAGGCGGACCCGTTCGGGTTTACCGTAGCCTACGACGGAATGGAAATTACGATATAGCCTTAAACGTTATAAACTAAAAAACGGAACACCAAGTTCCGTTTTTTGTGTCGAATTTATTTAGTTTATATCGAAAGTATTATAGTATTATACGGGGGATGAGTCGGTTTAGCGCAGTATCCCCAGCGCCTCGCCTATAATACCGTGTTCTCGTATGAACTCGTCGACAAGCGGGAATGATTCCTCGATTGTGTCGTAGCTTTTTACTATCTCGCGGAGCACCGCTATATTTTCGGGCGTGGTGGGGAGATCGCCGAGCTTTTCTAGGAGCAACGCCTTTTTCTTTTCTTCCCGGGTCATTATATTCCAATACGGATTTTCGAGCACTCTTTTTATATCCATTTTTTCTCCTTGCGTATGTAATAATTATATCACGGGTTTGCCGTAAAATCAAGGTTATTTACAAATTATAAATTTCGCGGGTTGATTTACCGTGCGGTATATGATACAATAAAGACGGGGCGGAGCTTTACTTTCCCGTCGATATTAAAATGAACGAAGCACACAACATAAAATCGAGCGTTGTCGGGCGGTTTGCGCCAACGCCGAGCGGCGACATGCACCTCGGCAATCTTTTGTGCGCGCTTGTCGCTTACCTTTCGGCAAAGAGCAAGGGCGGCAAGTTTATCGTAAGGATAGAGGATCTCGACCCGATTAGAAGTCCGAGGGCGGGCGGCGAAAAAATACTCGATACCCTATGCCGCTTTGGGCTTGTGTCCGACGAGCCGCCGATTTTTCAGAGCGACAGGAGCGAGCTTTACCGCGAAAAGGCGCTTGTTTTAGAGCGCATGGGGCTTACTTACCCTTGCTATTGCAGCCGCGCAGAGCTTCACGCCGCGGAAGCGCCGAGGGTGTGCGACGGCGCCGTCGTGTATTCGAGAAAGTGCTTTTTTTTGTCCGCGGAGGAAAAGGCGAAAAAAGAACTCGTCCGCAAGCCGTGCTTAAGGGTTAAAGTCCCTAACGAGGTTATTTCCTTTACAGACGCTGTGTACGGAGATTACTCTCAAAATCTCGAAACGGAATGCGGCGACTTTATAATTCGCCGTTCGGACGGGGTGTACGCCTATCAGCTTGCCGTCACCGTAGACGACGGCGAACAGGGCGTAACCGAGGTTGTTCGCGGCGAGGACCTTTTATCGAGCACTCCGCGCCAGATATATTTAATGCGGCTATTAGGCTATATGGAGCCTAAGTATTTGCACATTCCGCTTGTGTGCGACAGTTTCGGGCGAAAGCTGAGTAAAACGGAGGGCGATCGCATTGCGGAAAGCTTAAAGCGCTTGCCGAAGGAGCGCATACTCGGTGCGCTCGGCTACGCGATAGGTATAATCGAAAGAGACAGGGCGGCGGACCTATCCGAGCTTACGGGATTATTCTCGGCGGACAAGATCACCCGCGGCGCCGTCAGGCTTCCCGAATCGCTGTAAAAGCCGAGTAAGTTTTTGACGGTAAAGGAGTAGGTATGATTCATTCGTTAAGCGGCGGCGTTATTAAGGATTACGGCGCTTACACATTTGTTAAGGTTGTTTTCGAGGACGAGGAACGCCCGTACTGGTATATATCCGATTTTCCCGTAGAGGAGGGCGACAAGGTGTTTGCGCCGTTCGGAAAGGCGGACATGCCGCGAGAGGCAACCGTCGTTAAGGTGGAACGCAACGTCAGCGGACAAGTAACGCCCATTCCGCTAAAGACCGCAAAAAAGCTATTGGGTCCCGTTCTTCAGCATTAACCTTACGCTTGACAAAGTCGATTCGATTATATATAATTCAGTTATGTTTTTGAGCCTTTCCCAACCGGTTATAATAACACTTGTCGTCGTAATTGCCGCGCAGTACGGCTTTGCGACGTTTTGCCTGATGAAGCTTGCGACTATCGATTTGCCGCGCAAAAACTACGCGCTGTGGAACGTGTTTATTATTCTCGTGTTTTTTATCGGCGGCATAGTTTTTCTTATCTATTATTCCAAGGTGAAGGAATCTTTGCGTATCCCGCCGTACGTGCCGACCGGCGAAAGCGAGGGCGGCGCCGACGCAGAAAACGCTACAATAGAGAACGAAAACGCCGAAGACTCGCGCGAGGATATTTTCGAGGAAGCGCCTTCGTCCGTAGACGGTGAGGATGGCGACGGTAATGCCGACATTCCGGAAGGCGAGGCGTAAAGGTGACTTTAATTCCGCCAAACAACCACTAAAAAAGGACCGCGAAACGTTCCTCTTTTTATATCTAATTTAATTTTATCTTAGCCCCTTAGCGGCGTGTTTTTATATGTTAAGCTCCAGACCGTTTTCGTTTACGTACGAGCACCAGTTTCCGTTTTCGATTATTTCCTCGCGGGCAATCTCTTTAAAGAATTTTTCCTTTTCTCTCGGCGTGCGGTCTATCGCGTCTTCCCACCGCGTTACGGCGGCGGAGTAGAAGCGGAGCATTCTTACGTTGTCGTCCGTTTTGCGGTCGAACGACAGCTTTCCCCAATAGCTCGACAGTAGGAGAGACGCCGCGGTGCCTATTCCGAGGATAATCGCTCCGATGTTGCGCCAAGCTATATGTGCAAAAGCGATGTTTTCCCAAAACAAAGAGTAATTAAAAGCGTGGCATATATACGTAACAATCTCCAATCCCAATACCAAAGCGTACAGTCCGATTGCGATATACTTGAATATGTCGGACAGCTTTTTGTGGAGTTCGGACGTTTTTTTGTTGGGCGGCAATTTTCTGCTGTGGTAGTTTTCCTGCCCCTCGGGACCGCCTATTCCCTTATTGTTTCTTTCGAGCCATACAAACATTATTTTGTCTGCGTCGATATTAAGCTTGTGGGTTTCGTTGACTACCGCGAGCGCCTGAATGGCTTTGTGGATCCACAGTATGCCTACTTTTTGAGTCCACGGGCATAAATCGCAGACGTTTGTAATTGTAATTTCCTCGTCTATGCAAGAGGACAAGTAAAACTGTATTCTCAGCGCTTCCGCAAAGGTGCGGTACACGGTGTAGTATTTGTGGTATCCCCGTTGTCTTCCGATTCGGAGCATGATTATTATTGCCACAATCGCGGCGGTGCAGGGGATTATCATAAACGGTAGCGCCGCGTCGTCGTAAATAAGGAAAAACAGCGCTACGGCGGTACCGAGTATCGCGATAATAAATAGAATCCTGCTGTATGCGGCTTGGTGTACGCTGTACGAAAGATAGTCCGTCTTGGCGTAATGATAACAAAGGCTTTTTCTGTACTCGTCGAGCTCGGTTGTTTTTCCGTCGTCTATCCACAGTTTTTGAATTATCTTTTCCTCTTTAACGCCGCAAGATAGATTATTGTACTCGACCGTTTGGGCGATAAGCGTTTGAATGTACTCAGGCGGTTTTTCAGAAAAGGTGTAATATACCAATTTAGTGACGTCTTTTTCTTCTTTAACGTCGCTGCATGCTTGTTGGGCGGCGGAATCATCGTCTTCCTTAGGCTCGAGCGTTATTTTTATTTCCTTACGGTCTCTGTTTTCGGCTTTATCGGCAGGGACGGGATAGTTGTTTTCGGGGTCGGGCTTTTTTTCGAAATTTACTTCCGTATCCTCGTCCGCGTTTTTTGCTTTTTTATTAAGGAACTCTCTGTGTCCCTCTTTTTCTTTAACGGTCGGAACGTGCGCAATCATCCATTGCTTTTTGATTTCCCGTTCGGGCTGACCCTCTCTCCGCGCGTTTATGTAAATAACGGCGGCGGAATCGTTAACGGCGCCCGGCTTAAACATTCCGTCGTGGTCTAAATAATTGTGAGCCAAAGCGAATTTTATTACCTCTACCGTGCCGCAGCCGTATTGTTCCGAAGGAGACTTTCCATCCCACAGCGCCAACAGTATGTGCGAGTGCTCGGCTATATATATGCCGGTCTGGCGGTATTCGTAGTTTTCACGGCTCAACTTCATAAAGTCCCGACACTGTTCGATATCGGGCGCGACAAATCGGCGCTTTGTTTTGGCGAGATTGGAGAGGAGGTTTTTTTTGTCGTCTCCGTCGTCAAAGCTATTAATGTACTCGTCCTCGGGTCGGGGGAGAACGGCGTACACGTCTATCCCCAGATCGAACGCCGCCTCGGCGCACAGCGTGTCGGCGCCTTGAGCAAAAGCGTTTAGCATAACGATGGGCGTATCTTCTCCGCCCGATTTCGACTCGCAAAGCTTCTTGATTTCCTCGAGGCTTTCTATAATGCGCTTTTTTATTTCGGGCTTGTCCGCCTCGGCAATGTTTCTGTGACCCGTCACGCCCACTATAATCGGGATTTTTTCGCTTACAGGCATTATCCTACCTCTTGCTTTCGGTTTAGAGTTAGGGACATTATATCACGCGTGGGGCTGTTTGTCAACCTTGCCGTTTTGCGGTGCGTTGACATATATACATATTAGCATTCGTGCGATAAAACCCCAAAAAACGGCTTCGGATTACGTTATGTGTGCAATCGTGCATATATAAAATCGATTTACAAAGCGGATTTTTGACTTTTTCGCGAAAAATCCCCTTGAACGAAGGCCGCAATTGTGATATACTGTATTATCGGACAGTAAAAGCGAGAGAAAGAATTCGAGTTAAGTTCGAGAATCTAAGGAATCAATCTGTTATTGTGACGGAAAAAGGCAGAAACAAAAGTGCGGTTATAACGCTTATAATAGGTCTTGCGCTGAATCTGGCGCTCGGCGGGGCAAAGCTTGCCGCGGGGATTATATCCGACTCGGTGTCGGTTATGTCGGACGCGTTTAACAATCTGTCCGACGCTGGCGTGTCGATGGTAACTATCGTCGCGGTGTGGTTAAGCGCGCGCGCCGCGGATCACGACCATCCGTACGGGCACGGCAGGTACGAGTATATAGCAACCTTTATACTCGGCGCGGTTATCGCCATGGTGGGCGTAGAGGTGTGCATAAGCGGGGTGCAGAGGATAATCACACCCGTCGACGTGGAGTTCGGCGCGGTGGTTTGGGCGGCGCTCGGCGCGTCGGTCGGGATAAAAGCGTTTATGGCGGTGTTCTATGCGGTGCGCGGAAAAAAGGTCGGCTCGGACACCATTAAGGCGGCGGCGGTCGATTCTGCGTCCGACTGCGTGGTGACCGCCGTAGTTCTTGCCTGCGCCGTTGCCGAAATGTTCACGGGCGCGCATATCGACGGGTACGCGTCGATTGCGGTTGCGATCTTTGTTCTTGTGTTTGCGGTCAGAATACTGAAAAACACCGTAAACAGACTGCTCGGTACGCGCCCCTCCCAAAACCTAATCGAAAGTGTAAAAATGCTTATTCTGTCCGAGCAAGCGGTTGTATCATTGCACGATCTTATAATAAACGACTACGGCGAAAAGAGCAAGCTTGCCGAGGTGGACGTTGTGTTTCCCGCAAAGATGAGCTTTGTCGAAGTCCACGCGGTGTGCGACAGGATAGAGAGCGCGGCGCGCGATACGCTCGGGGTAAAGCTGTGCATTCACGCCGACCCGTTTATCACAGACGACGAGCGGCTTAACGAGCTGAGGACAAGGATAGATGCGCTTCTTAAGCCGTTCGGTGCGAGCGCGCACGATATAGGGATAGACGACTGCAAAAAGCGTGTGGCGCTCGACGTGCTCATTTCGGGCGACGGTCAGCCTGTGGACGAGATCGCGGGGCTTATAAACGCCGAATCGGAAACCCTCCTCGGCTACGGCGCGGACGTCAATGTGGATTACATTTAATATGGCTAACGGAAAAAAGAAAAAGGTTATAATAGGCATGTCGGGCGGGGTCGATTCCGCCGTTGCCGCATACTTGCTTAAGCGGGACGGATACGATACCGTCGGACTGTTTATGCATAATTGGGAGGAGGAAGGCTGTCCGTCTACCGACGATTGGCGGGACGTCGAGCGCGTGTGCGCCGCGATTGGAATCGATTGCTATTCGGTCAACTTCGCCAAGGAATATGCGGACGGCGTGTTCGAGTATTTTTTGAAGGAGTATAAAGCGTACCGCACGCCCAATCCCGACGTTTTGTGTAACCGCGTCGTTAAGTTCGGCGTTTTCCGCGACTACGCGCTCTCGCTCGGCGCGGACTTTATCGCGACGGGGCACTATTGCAAGGCGGGCATTTTCGGCAGCGCGCCCGCGCTGTTTCGCGCCGCGGACGAAAATAAGGACCAGACCTACTTTTTGAATCAAGTAAAAACCGAACAGCTCGGTGGCGTGCTGTTTCCGCTTGCCGACTTAATTAAGCCGCGCGTCAGAGAGATAGCGGCGGAGCTTAATCTGCCCGTCGCCGCAAAAAAGGACAGCACGGGGATATGCTTTATCGGCGAGCGAAAGTTTAAGCAGTTTCTTAAGCAGTATCTCCCCGCGCAAAGCGGAGATATTGTAGATATAAACGGCAACGTCGTAGGCCGTCACGACGGGCTTATGTACTACACGCTCGGTCAGCGCCGCGGACTCGGCATAGGCGGAGTTAAGGGCGAGGCGGGCAGGTGGTTTGTTCTCGATAAGGACGTAAAAAACAACAGGCTTGTCGTCTCGTGCGGCGACGAATCGGAGCTTTATTCTTCCGCGCTCGAGGGTAGCGGGTTTAACGTTATAGGAAGTTTCGACATGCCGAGTAAACTTATCTGCACGGCTAAAACGCGTTACCGCCAGCCCGATTTTCCCGCTACGCTTTATCTTAAAAAGGACGGAGCGTTCACGCTCGAGTTTGAAACAAAGCAACGCGCAGTAACGCCCGGGCAGTACGCCGTAATATATGCGGGAGAGCGCTGCATCGGCGGCGGGGTGATAGAGCGCGCAATAAAATAAAGTGAAAACCTTTACCGAATTGCTTTTTCGGTATATAATATATACAGACCGATAGGAGACTTTTTTAATGATTTGGGATTACTTTACCGACCCCGAATACATGCTGTACGCGATTTCGATTGTGCTTATTATCCCGGTGTTCATCTTTGGGATAGTCGCTTCCGCACGCGTTAACTCGGTGTTTAATAAGTATAACGGCATACGCGTCAGTTCGGGAATCAATGCCGAAACGTACGTAAGGAATTTTCTTATAAACAGCGGGGTAAACGGTATTCGCTTCGCCGCGGTAAGAGGCTCGCTCACCGATAACTTTAACCCCACAAACAACACCATAAGTCTGTCCGACACCGTGCGCGGCGCGGCGACGATCGGCGCGATAGGGGTTGCGTGTCACGAGGCGGGGCATGCCGTTCAGCACGCAAAAAAATACTTCTTTTCTTCGGCGCGGCTTAAGCTTGTTCCTATCGTCAACTTTGCAAGCGGAATGATTTGGCCGATATTCATTATCGGTTACGTTTTTGGACTCGGGACAATGCACGGAGGTATAGGCAATATCTTTATATATGCCGGGCTTGCCGTAATGGGGCTCTCGTTGCTGTTTTCGCTCGTTACGCTCCCCACCGAGTTTAATGCGAGCGCAAGGGCGTACGCCTATCTTAAAACGTGCCTGCTCCCCGAAGAGGCTGTCGGCGTAAGAAAGGTGCTTACAGCCGCCGCTATGACTTACGTCGCGTCGTTTATGATGACCTCTTTACACTTCCTGCGATTCTTGGCGCTGTTCCTTATAAACACAAGGCGCCGCCGCTAAAAACAAATAAAAGAAAAAATCGGGCGTATCTCGGCCCGATTTTTGTTTGCGGTTTTTATACGGAGGAATCAATTTCCTCGATATTGTCTATCAGCCCGCCGTCGAGCGTGTACTTGTTTAGGTGCGCTACCTCGTTCGTATCTATGAGATAAAAGAGCGGCTCCGTTTTCCAAAAGCATTCCTCTATTCTGTCGTACCCCTCGAAAAACGCGACGAGTGCGCGTTTATCCACGGTTTCTTTAAGCGACTCGCTCAGCATAGCGTACGCCGAAAACACGTCGCCGTTTTTTATAAGCGAAAACAGCCGCATTACAGGCGAGGGCTGCACCGCGGTTTCCTGACGTGAAAAGCCGTACACCGTCATGTGCCGAGGCTCGAGCGTAAGAAGATAATTGTTTTTGTCGAGTCTTATTCCGTTATATAGCTCGGCCTTGGTGTTACGCGCGCCCTCGAGCTTTACCGTATACGGGAGAAGAGTGTGCCTAATAGGCAGCACCGTTACGTACAGCACGTCGAATTCGGAAAAGGCGAGGCTGTCCGCTCGCTCGAAAAAATCGCCGTTTATTTGGTACACGCAATCGAATTTGCTTTTAATATGCAGTTCCATACAATATATTTATGACGGGCTTTAGCTTAGTATGTATATTATGAGCGGCAAAAGGCAATCATTGTTTCGGAGGCTAATATGAACAACAGCAATTGGACAATAGAACAAACAAAACGCCTTTTTTCGCTCTGCGACAAGGCAAAAAAATCGGGGAAAAGTCTCGGCGAGGCGTTTGCCGTTTCGGCGGCGGAGACGGGACGCTCGGTAAACTCGGTAAGAAATTATTACTACGCTCAAACAAAAATTTTCGAGCTCGTGCCCGACGTTGCGAAAAAGCTTGGCGTTACGTTATGCGAGGTAAAACGCGAGGCGTTTGTGCCGTTTAGCGGCGACGAGGTAAAATCTCTTATCGAGCACATTCTCGTAAAAAAGGGCGAGGGCGTTTCCGTCCGCGCGGCGATAGCGGAAATATCCCCCGACCCGAAAACCGCGCTCCGCTATCAAAACAAATATCGCTCGTACCTTCGCTCGCACAGAAGCGAGGTGGAGGCCATTATGGCGGATTTAAGCAGCCGCGGCATAAAATACTTCGACCCGTACAAAAAGTCGGGTGCGGATAACTTCGAGCGGCTTACGCGCTACCTTGCCGCTCTCGACCAGAAAAGCGTGGGTAAATTCCTTTCTATTATCGAAAAGATAACCTGATTGCTTTCGGCGTAGTTCAGAACGAAAAGAATCCGACCTTAACGCGGTCGGGTTCTTTTTGTCGTTGAGAAAAAGCGTGCGTATAACGTTATATAACCGTTTGGATATGTCGAAATTCGCTTGCATTTTCGACGGCGGAGATATATAATATGAGTAGTAATATTTAGAGGCACTCTCATGGACGGTATTAAAAAAAGTGGGAAGCTTGATAAAAACGGAAAGACTCTCGAGGAGTTTTTGCGTTCTTACGACGTTACCGAATATTTTCGTCCGTCCGTGACGGTGGACGCCGTTTTGTTAAGTAAAACCGCGTGCGGCGGAAAGGTGCTTTTAATTAAGCGCGGCGGGCATCCGTACATAGGCGACTGGGCGTTCCCCGGCGGGTTTGTGGAAGCGGACGAGTCGTGCGAGGAAGCGGTAGCCCGCGAGCTGTGCGAGGAGACCGGCATAACGAAGATTCCGCTGTATCAAGCGGTTACCGTTTCGACACCCGACAGAGATCCGCGCTGGCGCAATATTACCGTTGTGTACTGCGCGCTTACGGACGAGGTTAAAGCCGTGGGCGGCGACGACGCCGACGAAGCGTGCTGGTTCGATTTTACATACGCCGATTCGGGGAAATTCGTAACGCTTGATTTTTCGGGCGACGAAAGCTTTACCGTAAAATTAAAGGTCGTGCGCGACGGGCGGGGTAAGATAGATATAAACAAAACCGAAATTGTCGAAAGCGGAAAGACGGCGTTCGACCATGCCAAAGTACTGTGCTACTTATACGAGGAGTATTTGAAATGAAGATTGCCCTTGTTGCTACGGGCGGCACGATAGGAAGCCGCAAAAATCAGGACGGCATAATTAAGCTGAGCGATTCGGCTACGACGCATATAGCGTCCATTGTCGGCGCCGATTCGGTATTCGATTCTCTTACTACGCACAGCGAGAGAATGCAGTTCTCCGACCTTAACGAGCTTAGGAAAATCGTTAGGAGCGCGCTTGCGACAAACCCCGACGGCGTTATAATAACGCACGGCACCGACACGCTTGCTTCCACCTCGTCCTACCTTGCGTACGCCTTTTGCGATACCAAGGTACCTATCGTAATGTGCTCGGCGGACCTTCCGCTGACAGAGCCCGAAAGCAACGGCTTTGCGGTGCTCAATTCCGCCAAAATCTTTCTCGAGCACGGAAAGCCCGGCGTGTACGTTGTGTACAAAAACCCCGACTGCGCGCCCGCAATTCACCATGCGGCAAGGCTGCTCCCCGCGCACCTTCACGACCACTATTATAAGTCGATAGGCGGCGATTGCGAGTTTAAAGATACAGGGCTTATGCACGGGCTCGACTTTAACCTCGTAGAGCACAAGGTGCTTTGCATAATCCCGTACGTAGGGCTCGATTACTCGGTGTTTAATCTCGACGGATATTCAGCTGTCGTTCACTCGGCGTACCATTCCGGCACGGTCAACGCGGCGCACTTTAACGCCTTTGCGGCGGCGCACCCCGATATACCCATGTTCATGACGGCGGGGCGGAAAAAGTACGACGGGCAGGTTTTTGTAAACAACGTAGTGCAGTGCCACGGCATAACGCGCCCCGCGCTTTACATGAAGGTGCTTATAGGTCTTAACAACAACATAAAGGACCTCGCCGCGTTTGTAAGGAAAAACGCCTGCGGCGAAATTGTCGAAAAATATTAAGCTTTAAAAATCATAAATAAAAACCCGTCGCAAATAAATGCGTCGGGTTTTTGTTATGTGCATTTGATTTATAAGCAGTAGTATTATAATCCGTACTGCCAGGGGTTGGAGGACGAGCCGGCAATCGGAAGCTCGCCGAGAAGCAGCGACATTATATCGGGGTAGGATACGTTTTTGCCTACGTCCTTTTTGTTGTTGTCGAGATACACGTCGTGGATCGTGTACGAGGTAAGACCTTTACTTTTAATCATTCTTATGCCTTCCTCGCTCGTATATTCCTGCACGTTCCTGAGCGTTGCCGTAAGGTCGATTTTCACGTTGGCGGCGGATACGCCTATCGCGCCCGTCGTTATTTGCGCCGCGGTTACATAGTTATCGAGTATGTTGTCGTCGCCGTCGTTTGCGCCTGTGAGCGATACCGTAATGTCGGATAGGGCGGTAGAGCCTGTAAGCTCCTTGAGCCCGACGGAAACGGTGTGCTTTGCGCCGTCGTAATCGTAGCCCTTGAACACCGTGGCTATCGTCGGGTTTTTGTCCGTTTCCTCCGTTGCGCTCTTTGCTACCTCGTCGATTATTACCTGCTGCATATTAATTCCGAGTATGCTTGTGGAAAGGGGGACGAGTAAGAACAGGAAGTCGTTAAAGAAGGTCGTTAAGGTCGGATCGGCGAACATTGCGGAAAGGTCGTCGAGAGTGTAGACTCTGTACTCGCGCTTACAGTCGAAGAAGGACGTGCCGCCGATACCCCATAATCCGCCGCGCGTAACCTTTTCCCAGCTTCTTACGCCGTCTATATAGATAAGGTCGTCGAAGAAGTAAAGCCTCGTCGTGCAATCGCCTACGGCTTGTTGCAGTACGATTTTGCAGTCATCGTAGATAAGCTCGACGAACGCCGCCGTCTTAACCTCCGGCTCGTCGTCCGTTACGGTAAGCCCCATAGCTCTGCGGTCGGATTTGGTAAGCAGCTTAACCTTTACGTTGTACTTAATGGATATAGAGTCGTTTATTATACCTATAAGCGAGAGCGAGAGCTTAATTCTGTCGCTCGTGCTGCCGCCGCCTATTTCGAACTCGGCAAGGTTGGCGGTGTTCATTACGTCGAACAGAAGGTGTTTTATGTTGCCGAGGTCGGAATAGTCGACCTTTGCCTTGTATTGGTCCTTAGTGGGGATAGGGGACATCTCTACCGTGCCGCCGGCTACAAACTTAACGTCCATATCCACTCGCGCCGTCTTTGCGTCGAGGTTGGTTACCGAAACCTCGTTAAGCACGTTGCCGTCCGAGAATACTGCGACTTTTGCGGTGCCGTCCGCGCCCGTCGTTATCTCGTTAGCAATATCCGCCCAAAGGTTGTTGTCCTCGTAGCCGAACGCAATGCCGCTGACAATGCGCTTAAACATGGACCCGTCGATAGCGGCGCCGACGTACTCCGATTCGTTATCGTCGTCTACGGAAATTCCGAACAGCTCGATTGCGTTGGCGATATGTCGTTTAACGTCGTCGAGCGAGTTTTTAAGTCCGTCGAAGCTTCCCGCGTTTGTTACAATATCCAGCGCGGACTTTACTTCGTCTAACGCCGCCGTAGCGTTATTAATAGTGGAAGCCAAGTCGTTAAGAATAGTCTTTACTTTATCAAGCCCCACGATGTTCATGTACCCGAACACCGTCTTATCAATCGGCAAGCGGTACGGTCCGACAAGCGCCTCGACCGTCTCGTCGTCCACGCCGATTATATCCATGGCGGCGGCTACAATCTGCATTACCGACGTAAAGTCGATAGATACAAGCTCGCCGTAGCCGGTGCCGTTTTCCACGTATCCGAGGTAGGCGACGGGAGATTCGGGGTAGCGGTCGATTATGTAAAGGTCGATATCTATTACGCCCGTCGTGGAGGCGGCGGAGACCATGTCGAGCGAAATGTGCGCTTCGAGCGCTACGGAGAAGGTGCTCGATTCGTTTCCGCTTTCGTCCGTTTCTACGTGCTTTGTGAATTTGCCCTTAAGCGCGCTGTTCTCTCTTCCCGTAACCTTGATTGTGTCGGCGGGCTCTGTTTCGGTCGCGTACACGTCGTATGTGAAAGAGAACGACGGAATGTCGAATGTTATCTCGTCCTTTTCGAGCGGGTTTACCGTCGTGAAGGTGGAAATAGCCATGTCCGCGACCTGAACGAATTCCATTACGGAAACGTACTGTCTGTCGTCGGGCGGGTAGATTGCCGTTTCCGTTGTATGCGATACTACGTCGGTCGCTTTAACGACTATGATCATTCCGAAAAGCTCGGTGGAAATTTCCGCGCCGACAAGCCGTAATTCGGTTGTCTCGTCGGTTTTAACTTCCGTAAGCAGCGGCGTTACCTTAAGCGTTATGCCCATTACCGTCGCGTGAATAACGGGGGTGCCGTCATATTCCGAAAGCTCTATCATGTCGAGCAGGGTGAGCGCCGCGCTCTTTCCGTGTAGCGCGCCGAGGTCGGTGAACAGCCCTTTGAATACGCTGTCGAAGGTGGGATTTTCCACCATTGCTTTTATGCGGTCCGCAATAAGCCCTATCTCGCTGAACGAGCTTGTGCCGTCGCCCAGCCCCAACAGGTTTTTAAGCTCCTCGGCAAGGTATGCGGGCAGGTATTTTTCGAGCACCGAGTAAATGCGCTCGATGTCGGCAGTCGTGTCGAAGGACAGGGCGATAGAGCCCGCTTCGATATAAATCACGCCGTCGACGAATGTTATCGTTACGTCCTGCGCCGCCTCCGTCGTGGAGAACAGAGTCACCGTTGCGCGGAGAGCTATTTTTTCGCCGAACGATACGGTAAGATTTTTGCAGGTAATGTCAACATAGTTGCCCGTCGACTTTTCGGTAAGCGACGCGTTGATGTCGAGCGACACAGTCTTTGCGTCGCCGTGTGTTTCTATAAGCGACAGGATAGGGGAAATAAGCTGCGAGTACGTCGCAATGCTTATACAGTTTTCTTTGGGTGATACGGACTGCCGAGCGAGGCTGTCCACCGAAACGGTGAAAGACGCGACCTCGTCAATATCAGCCGTAAGAGATTTAAGCGCGCCGTCCTCGCCGAGCGCGGTGATAATTTCCGCCGTAACCGATTTTCCGAGCGCGTCGACGGTAAGCGACAGAGCGGTTAGGCCGCCGTCGAGCTTTATCTTTATTTGGGCGGCAAGCTCCGCTCCGACAGAGTTAAAGTCTGCGCCGAGCGTAAAACCGTCCTCCTCGGGTACGCCGTACAGCGCGCCGATTATATCGGAGATTTGGGCGGAAGAGAAAACGTTTATTAAATCGGTAATTGCGATAAGCGCGTCGCTTGTTTCGCTTCCGTTCGGTACCGCTTCCTTAATCTCGTTGATTAAAGAGTCGAGCTCGCCGTTTTCTATTCCGCACGAGACCGAAATAGTGTCGGGAATAACTACGTACAGCACTCCGCCGGCAAGGGTTACGGATACTCCTTTTACGTCGGCGATATCGAGCTCGAGCGATAAGCCGAGGGAGTTTTCTCCGTCGGGCAGGGCGACGGTTATTCCGCCCACGATGGTGGCGCCGAGAAGGGTGCCGTTAAACGAAAGCTTATAGCCTTCGGCGGTCGCAAGGGGAAGCACCGCGTCCAATACGGTGGAAAGATTTTGCGCGGGGATAAACGCGCCGACAGGCTTTACGATTGCCTGCGAGCCGGCGGTCACATTTCCGAGATCGATACGTACGTTTGTGTTTTCTACGGTGAAGTTAAGCGCGGTGCGGGATAGGTCGGTATTCATATCGAGCTTGGCGGTTATTCCGTTTATATCGAGCTTGACGGAAATTATACCCTTGTTTACGCTTAGCTCTTTAATAGCGGATATTATCGATTCCGCCGTGTCTTTTACATCTATTTTGTCGAGCGAGGACAGCATTTCGCCTATGCCGCTCGGGAGAACGGGATCGAGCGAGGAAATTAGGCTGTTTAGTCCCGCTTCGTCGCACGATATTTTTATTCCGCCGAGCGTTATGTATACCGTGCCGTCCGTGTATACGACGGAAAGCGGGAAGTTTGTGCCGTCAAGCTTGACTGCAAGCCCGTTTTTGAATCCGAGCGAAAGCAGCGCGGACAGGGTGAAGTCTCCCGCCGATATGGATATCGGCGCGGACAAGCCTTTCGCCCTGACTACGTCCAGCACTTTTTCGAGCATTGCGGTAAGGTCGTTGATATCTATTTTCTTTTCGCCCGGGGTGTCGAGTAGGTCGGACACAATGTCGAGCGCACCCGAAATATCTTTGTAGCTGTCGTCTACCGCGGGGAACTCGGTCGATTTAGGTACGGCGCTGATTTCAATCATCGTGCCGTTAAGGTTGATTGAGGCGGTGACGGCGTTAAGCTTCATTCCGTCGCCTATTATAAGCGCCGCGTCTACGTCGACGCCGTCGGTAAGCGAGAAGGGAATACGAACGGTCGTTAAATCGCCGTCGGTCGTCATCTCGCAGTTGCTCATTACCGTGCCGAGAATGTCGTCGCCCAATAGGTTGTCGAAGTCGAGTTCGCCGAGCAGCGAGCTTAATGCTTCGTGCTTGAGAAGGGCTTTTGCTTTGTCTGTCGATATGTAACCTTTTAAGTTATTTGCGGAGACGTACAGCCTGTCGCCGCCGTACTGAACGAACAGCGCGCCCAGCTTGGCTTTGATCACCATTGTGTCGAGGTTTACCGATATGTTGAGCGCGCCGCCTACGTCCTTGCCGTTTATCGCTATATTGGCTTCGAGGTCGAGATCCTTGCCCGCAAGGTAGGGTCCGAACGCCTCGGCGAGGTAGTCCGACGGTCCGAGCGTGGAGGGGAGGTCGCCTTCGGTAACGTCGGCGTTAAAATGATTGGAAAAGAAGTCGTACTCCGGAATTTCGCCGTCCTTGTCGATATCCGTAAAAGTCTCGGTGAGCGACGACCGCATCGTCATCACTCCCAAAAACGACATCGAGGGAATGGATATCTCGTACGTCTCGTTGGATTCGACGGAGATAGGATACCAGTTTTCGTCTATCGTAAAGGAAAGCTTTACCGACTTAAACGAGATGTAATTAGCGCCCGCGAGCGTCATTACCTCGTTGCGGTAGAACTTTGTAGCTCCGTCGGGATCGAGATTAAGCGTAAACCTGTAATAGCCGTCGTCGCCTTGCATGAGCTTTTCGGGTACTTCTAAAAGAACGCCGTCATCTTCTCCGTCCGAATTTGCCGCGGGTTTGACTAAGGCGTTGTCGTCCTGTATGGACTGAATTACTTCGGTGTTTATTATGTGCTTTGTTATCTCGTTGGGGATAACGCCGTAGCTTGAATAAAAGTCGTCAAGCCCCATCCTACTGCATTTGTCCGAGAACGTGGCGACTCCGTCTCCCACCTTGGTGGCGGGGCGGTACAGTATCGTATCCTTGCCCGCGAAAAACTTTTGCTCGCCGACGCTCTTGAGCGTGGAGGAAGAAATCGCCTCGGCAAAAATATAGCCTCCCTTTACGACGCGTATGTTGTGTACGTTTTGAAGATGCTTAATAAGTCCTACGTCGGAAATGACGGTGCCTATCGTTTCGCCTTTAAAGTAGCTCGAGGAATAGATTCTTTCCGCCGCGTAGGAAAGGCTTTCCAGCGCGTTGTGGTCGGACGGGCGCGAGCCGTCGGTGGGAACTGCGGTGTGCATTATATTGGGAGTGTCGCCGTCGGGGACGTAAACGGTCGTCCCGTCCATTGCGCTCATGGAAAATCCCATAAGCACAAACAAAGCGGCTATTGTCAAAAGTATAAATATTATGGAAAGATGCCTTCTCGAAAACGGCGCTCTTTTTTTAATAAGCGGTCTTGCCATTTTGCACGTCCCGGCAGATTGTATTATTGTTAGCTATATATAATATAGTAATTATATTTTAACTTCTCGAAAGTTCCATGTCAATATTTATCCGACATTTTAACTGACAAATGTCCAAAAAATAGGTATTTTTACATAATCCTTACAATTAAAATGGGTTTCGGCGTCGGACAAGTATATTTATAAAGTACAAATATTCGATATAAAAATACTTAAAAACACAATTTTCACGCAGTCAAAACGGTTGACAGCGGCATATTCATATAGTATAATGTACAAACAATTGATGCGGGGTGGAGCAGCTAGGTAGCTCGTCGGGCTCATAACCCGAAGGTCACGAGGTTCGAATCCCGTCCCCGCTACCAAAATAAATGGGTGTCCCTAAGGACACCCATTTATTTTGGTAGCGGCTGAAGGATTGGAGCGCGCCGAAGAAATTTATGACTGCTAGCCGCTTGGCGCTTGCGCGTTAAGCGGTGCATTTTTCTCTTGACAAACCTCTCGCTACGGTATATAATATCTAAAACGGACAAGTTGTCCGTTAATACGAGGTGCGCCGTGCGGGTTAAAAGCGAGGAGCTTATTGTTAAAATCAAAGGGTGTATAGAAAGGTTTTATTTCGAACGCGGGTATTTGCCTGCTGTTAGAGAGATAGCGGCGATTTTAAGTGTATCCAAAAGCAACGTTCAGCAGTATTTAACGGCTATGGCGGAGCGGGGTATTGCCGTAAAAACGGAGGACGGCTACGCGACGGAAAACACGATGCGCTCTTCCCGCGATATCGTTTTTGTGCCAAAGGTGGGGCGGGTGCCGTGCGGTCCGCTTACCGAGGAGTACGAGGACGTAGAAGAGTATATCCCGCTGCCCGCAGCGCTTATCGGCAGGGGCGAGTATTTTTTACTCACCGCGTTCGGTGATTCCATGATAAACGCGGGGATATCGAGCGGCGACCTTTTGCTTATAAAACGACAGCAATTTGCACATAACGGAGATATAGCGGTTGCGCTTGTTAACGGCGAAGTTACGCTTAAGCGCTTTTACCGCGACGAGGCGCTCGGCGCAGTAGTTCTCCATCCCGAAAACGATAATATGGACGATATCGTCGTTAAGGACTGCGCGGTGCAGGGCGTTGCCGTAAAGGTCATCAAGGATCTCACCTTATGATAAAAGACAGAACTTACATGTGCATAGACATGAAGTCGTTTTTTGCGTCGGTCGAGTGCGTGGAGCGCGGGCTCAACCCCATGACGACCAATCTCGTAGTTGCGGATTCCACCCGCGGCACGGGAACGATTTGTCTTGCCGTTTCGCCGAGCATGAAGGCGCTCGGCGTAAAAAACAGGTGCAGGGTTTTTCAGATTCCCAAGAATATAGAGTACATTACGGCGCCGCCGCGCATGCAAAAATATATCGACTACGCCGCCGAAATCTACGGGATTTACCTCGAGGTTATCGACAAGGACGACATTCACGTATATTCGATTGACGAGAGTTTTATAGACGTTACCGATTATCTCGTGCTGTACAAAAAGACGGCGCGGGAGTTTGCGAAACAGCTGACGGGCGAGATAGCAAGGCGGCTGGGAATCCCCGCGACGGTGGGTATAGGCACCAATCTGTATCTTGCCAAAATCGCGCTCGACATAACCGCCAAAAAATCGCCCGAGCATATCGGCTACCTCGACGAGGCGACGTATATCGAAACGCTGTCGCACCACCGCCCTATAACCGATTTTTGGGGGATAGCGGGCGGCACGGCGCGGCGGCTCGAAAAGTACGGCATATTCGACATGGCGGGCGTAGCCAAGTGCCCGGAGGATCTTTTATACCGCGAGTTCGGGGTAAACGCCGAGCTTATAATCGACCATTCGCACGGGAAAGAAAGCTGTCTTATGCGCGACATTAAAAACTACAAGACAAAGAGCAGGTCCATTTCGAACAGTCAGATACTGTTCCGCGACTACACGGCAGAAGAGGCGCGGCTTGTAGTGGAGGAAATGGTGCGAAGCGGCTGTCAGGAGCTTATGCGGCGTGGCGTTATAACCGATAACGTCAATCTCTACGTCGGGTATTCGGGGCGCGACGTCGACTCGGTGCACGCGCACAAGCGCATGAACATTCGCACCAATCTGCCCCAAAAGATAATGCCGTTCGTAATGGAGCTTTACGACAAAAAGGTGGATAAGTCGCTTACAGTCCGTCGGCTCGGCATAGGCTTCGACGACGTGGTGGATTCAAGGCTGGAGGGCTACGACCTATTTACCGATATCGCGCAGGTCGAAAAGGAAAAAAGCGTGTCTAAAACGATACTCGACCTTCAGCAGAAGTTCGGAAGAAACGCCGTCGTCATGGCGTCCGATCTTCAGTCGCACGCAACGCTTATGGAACGCAACAGACTTATAGGAGGGCACCGCGCAAATGATGAGTCGTGAGGACAGAGCCAAGCAGTTCGCCCCGTTCGAGGCGCTGACGGGGCTACGTAAAGCGTTAAGGCAAAAGGAAATAGAACACGAGCGCACCGAAAAGATAGAATTGTCCGAGGCGCGCGCGGAAAAGCTCGACCGAATGCTGAAAAAGCTGGAGCGCGGCACGCTTGTCCGTGTTACGTACTACAACGCCGGATATTATATCGACGTGGAGGGCGAGGTGTCCGCAGTCGACAAGGTAAGCGGCTGCATAAAAATAGGCGGCGGGAAAATATTTTTCGACGATTTGTACGATATAAAAACAGTCGGCGCCGCCGAGGACGGCGACGAGTAAATAGGTTTTAGAAGTCGATAGGTCGATCTTCAATAATAGAAAATACCGTATAAGCTGTACTTTTTTCTTTAATTGTGATATAGTTAAAAAAAATACCGATAGGAGAGGGCATGACAAAAGATACGAATAACATGATACGCGGTACGGAAGAGTTTTACATAGACAGCGGAGTGCTTGTTGAATATACGGGAAGCAATCCCGTCGTTGTCGTGCCGTCCGGCGTTACGGGAATTGTGAACGCGGCATTCCAAAACGCCGAGTTTATAACAAGCGTGACTATTCCCGCGAGCGTTACCGATATTTCCTTCGGTATTTTCGCGCAATGTCCGCTTCTTGATGAATTGTCGGTCGACGAACAAAACCCCAAGTATTACAGCGTGGATAACTGCATAATAAACAAAAAAACAAAAGCTCTTATCGCGGGGTGCAAAAACAGCGTTATTCCAAATGACGTTACGAGTATCGGCGATTATGCGTTTTCACGTTGCGGCGGGCTGAAAAACGCTGATATTCCCGACGGCGTAAAAAGTATCGGTAATTTCGCGTTTAGAGTTTGCGGCGGGCTGAAAAGCGTGACTATTCCCGACTCGGTGAAAAGTATCGGGATAGACGCGTTTCAGGAATGTACCGCGCTTAAGAACATAACTGTCCCGAACGGCGTTACGGTAATAGAAGAGGGCGCGTTTTTTGGCTGCAAGGCTTTAAAGAGCGTCGTTCTTCCTAGCGGCGTTACAAGCATAGGCGAAACCTCGTTCCACAGTTGCGCGGCTCTTAAAAGCATAGATATTCCCGATAGCGTTACGGAAATCAGTCACGGCGCGTTTACGGGTTGTAAAAGTCTTACGAGCGTAGTACTTCCGAACGGCGTTACTTTTATCGGCGACAGCGCGTTTGAAAACTGTATCGGACTTAAGGAAATAAACATTCCCGACAGCGTAAAAAGTATCGGCGTTTACGCGTTTAAAAAATGCACGGCGCTTACAAGCATAATTTTTAACGGTACGACGGAAAAGTGGAACGCAATCGAAAAAGGCGAGGATTGGGATATTAAAACGGGGAAGTACACCGTTCGTTGTACCGACGGAGAGGCGTAAAAAACCACAGTTAATTTGCCTTACGGCAAGTGATATGCCTACGGCGTGATATTCGCCTATCGGCGAGCGAGAGGTGCGGAGACGCTTTAGAGTATTTGTCCGCTAAGTGGATTAAGACAAATAAAAACGACCTGATATTAGGTCGTTTTTCAGTGCCGGTTTCGTATAGCGCGTTACTCGAAATCTTTTGTAAAGTTGCCGTTTTCGAAAACCTTAAAGGTTTTGCCGTCCTCCGTTTCGGCGGTAATCTCGAGGTCCTTGGTACCCACCATAAAGTCGACGTGGACGTCGGAATCGTTAATGCCCAATTTGTCGAGCTTGTCTTTACTCATCTTATCGCCGCCCTTTACGCAGGTGGGGTAGGCCTTGCCTATTGCGAAATGGCAGGAAGCGTTCTCGTCGAACAGCGTTTCGTAAAAGAGTACGCCCAGCTTGCTTATGGGCGAATCGTAGGGCACAAGCGCTACTTCGCCCAGCCTTTTCGCGCCGTCGTCCGATTCGATAATACCTTTAAGGACGTCGCGGTTTGTCTTTGCGTCGTAGTCGACTATCTCGCCGTCCTTTAGCGTTAAGGACAAATCCTTTATAATCTTGCCGTTGTAGCACAGCGGGAGGGAGGCTTTAATTACGCCGTTCACATTGTTGCAGTCGGGCGCCGAAAAAACCTCTTCGGTAGGCATATTCGCATTGAAAGACACGCCGTTGCAGTCCTCGGCGCCGCCGCCGAAAACGTAGCCTTTGGGAAGTCCGACGGTTACGTCGGTGCCCAGCTTATTTTTGTAGTGCAGGGTTTTTATCTTTGCGGCGTTCAGCTTTTCACAGCGCACGCTTAACCGCTCCGAGTGCTTTTTCCATTCCTTAACGGGATCGTCGCAGTCGACGCGCGTCGTCTTGGCAATGTACTTGCCGAGTTTTTTCATTGCGTCCTTTTCATCGAGGTCGGGGAACATCAGCTTCGCCCACTCGGGGTGAGGGTAGGCGATAATCGACCACTTTATCTTGTTGGACATAGCCATGTCGTAGTAGGGCGTAAGACCGCGCATGTCCGTACGGCGGGACGCGGTTATTTTGTCGGAGTCCGCGCCGCTCAGTCCGTTGGGGTCGTCGCAGATTATGTTTATAACGCAGCCGCCGTCTTTTGCAAAGTAGTTGCGCTCGTCGTATAAAAACGCAGGCTTGTTCGTAAGGGTTTCCTCGGTCTGGTATTTAAAGTCGAGCTTGTTAAGCTCGTCGTCGCGGTAACGGACGTGCACGCGCTTTGCGCCGCGCTCGTACGCGAGGCGGACCACCTCGCGCGTAAGCTCTACCGCATACACCGACGAGAGGACGAATACTTCCTCTCCCTCTTGAACGTTGACGCCCGACTTGACGACGGCCGCCGCGAGATTTTTGATAAGCTTTTTATTCATAATATAATCCTAAGTATATTTTGTGTTGTTTTCGATTAATTAAACTATCCCGACGACTGCGGGGAAATCCTCTATCTCGAGCTTGTATACCGCCTCGCATCCGAGGTCGGGATAGGCGATAAGCTGAGAGGAGCGTACCTTGCTCTGATACAGAGCCGCCGCGCCGCCGATTGCGGTAAGATACACCGCGCCCCGTTTTTTTATTGCGGATATAACCTCGGCGTTCCTGACGCCTTTTCCTATCATTACCGAAAGTCCGTTCTCGATTAAAAGCGGAGTGTAAGCGTCCATTCGTCCGCTCGTGGTAGGACCGCACGCGCCTATTATATTTCCGTTTGCGGGCGTGGGACCGCAGTAGTATACCGCGGCGCCGCGTAAATCGAATGGAAGCTTTTCGCCCGATTTTATCGCCGCGGCTATTCGCTTGTGCGCCTGATCGCGCGCCGTATAAACCGTGCCGTAAAGGGATACGACGTCTCCCACGTGTAAATCTTTTATATGCGCCGTATCGCTCGGCACTATAAATTTTTTTGCGCTCATAGCTTCACCGTCCCGTGTCTTAGACTGTGACACTGAAGATTAACCGCGACGGGCAGCATTCCTATGTGCGTGGGCGCAAGCTCGATATTGACCGCAAGCGCGGTATTGTTCCCGCCGAACGCCGCAACGCCTATTCCGAGCGCGTTCACCTTTTCGAGCGCGATTTTTTCGAGCCGAGCCGCGTCGGCGCGCGCGTTTGACTGTCCTATCGGGCGGAGCAGGGCGCGCTTTGAAAGCATGCACGCCGTTTCCGCAACGCCGCCGATTCCTACTCCAACGACAAGCGGCGGACAGGCGTTCGCCCCGCCCGAGCTTACCGCGTCGACGATAGAAGATATTATTCCGTCCTCGCCGTCGGCGGGCTTAAGCATGTACAGCTTTGCCATGTTTTCGCTGCCCGCGCCTTTAGCAAGGAATGATATTTCGAGCCCGTCGCCCGAGACGATTTCCGTTTCGATAATGGGCGGAGTGTTGTCCTTTGTATTAAGACGGGTAAGTGGATCCGCAACCGATTTTCTCGCGGGCGAGTATGCGGCGCGCACCGCCTCTTCGAGCGCGAGCCGAAGCCCCGGGCAATACGCCTCGTCTCCGAGGCGGACCATGATTAGAGCTTGACCTGTGTCCTGACAGGCAAAAACCTTCTTTTCCTTAGCGATACGGTTGTTTTCGGCAATGAGCTTTGCCGCGTACGAAGCAAGCGGTGCGTCGCAAAGGTTTTCGAGTTTTTCGGTTACGGCTCGGTCGGGCTCTATAAGACAGCGCTCTATAAGCGAGGTAACCTCGCGTTTGACCGTTACGGTGTCGATGTTTCTCATGCCCTTATTATATCATATAACGCTACGCATTACAAACATTTTTCGCTTGATTATAGTACCGTTAAGTGATATAATAAGGCTATGAGTTTAAGCTTATGTTGTATCGCGTCGGGCTCCAAGGGGAATTGCACCTTTGTTACCGACAGGAAGAGCCGTATCGTAATAGACCTCGGCATTTCGGCGTCGAGAGCGGAGAATTCACTTTCCGCGCTCGGTGCGGATTGCGATTGCGATATTATCGTTACGCACTCTCATACCGATCACATAAACGGAATCAAAACGTTTTTAAAACGGCATCCCGGCGCGAGAGTGCACTGTCAAAAGGAATGTGCCCGCGCCGTCGGATCGTTCGTCGGCTTTAACCCCCTTATAGAGAACAGGGATTTTTATTTGGGCGATATCCGAGTTACGGCGATCCCCGTTCCGCACGACGTGCCCTGCTTCGGATATATAATCGAGTGCGGGGGGAAGCGCGCCGCCGTGGTTACCGATATAGGCGCGGTGGAGGATAACGCGCTTAAAGCGCTCTCCGGCGTGGATCTTCTTGTAATAGAGGCAAACCACGACGTGGAAATGCTCCGCTCGAGCGTGAAATACTCGCCGCAGTTAAAGGCGAGAATTTTGTCTCGGCACGGACACCTCTCTAACGCCGACTGCGCTTCCGTATGCGCTTTTCTCGCGACCGGCGGAGTGAGAAATTTTGTGCTCGCGCATCTGTCCGAGGAGAACAACACGCCAGAAATAGCGCGGCGCGAGGTGGAGAGCGCGATTACTGACGCGGGCGCGCATGCAAACATCGTTGTGGCGAGTCAAAACGCAATGACGGGATTGTTCGAAATATGTTAGAGAATAAGCTGAAAAATTACAAGCCGTACGACTTTTCCGCGTCATGCTCGTTCTACCTCGGCGCGATTATCGTAACGCTTATTATGCAGGGCGTTGCGGGGATTGTGTCGGCGGCGCTTGCAGGCTCCGTGCCCGATATAGCGGACAACGGCGACTTTAACACCGCGTTCATGATACTCTTTCAGGTTGCGAACGCCGGGTTTATCGTGCTGTATTCGTACGTTAAAAAGAACAAGTTTTCGTTTACTTTCGTCCGCGACGGGGAAAGCGGCAAGGGCTTAAACGCAATGTGTTTTATAGTGCCGATTATAGGTGCCGCCGTACTTATGGCGGCTATGTATCTTCCCACAATGTGGTACGGCTACCTTACCGAGGCTATCGGCTTTCCGTCCGACAAGGGCAATATTAGCCTGACCACGCCGTCGTCAATCGTGATGATAGTAACGGCGTCCGTTTTTCTCGCGCCGATTTTCGAGGAAACCATTTACCGCGGCGTGCTCTTCCGCGGTCTTAGGGAAAACGGCTCGACGTTAAAGGCGGTAATGCTGTCCGCGCTTGCGTTTATGCTTATGCACATGAGCCCGCTCCAGGTTGTGTTTCAGTTTGCGTTAGGCGTTGCAAGCGCGTACCTTGCCCTAAAAAGCGGCAGGCTTCTTCCGTCCGTAATAATGCACGCGGCGGCAAACGCGCTTGCGCTCGTAATGCAAATGACCGCGTTCGGCGACGTGCTTTGGGGCTGGCAGGTTTGGCTTACCGAGCATATCGCCGCGGCGGTCTTTATAACGCTCGGGCTGTTTGTCGCAGGCTTTGCGGCTATATATTTCCTTGTTCCGCTTGCATTCGGAAAGGGCTTGCCGTTCGGTAAGAGAAACGCTGAAATAACGGAGGCGCCCGATATAAGCGGCGACGGAGCTTCGCAAAAAACGGTTGCCGCCGATATAAACGCTGTGCGCGACGAGACGATGGCGGAGCTTCGCAAAAAGGAAGGGCGGATAAGATATTTTATAGCGCTCGGAATTTCCCTCGCTATGTTTATAATCAATCTTGTGGCGGGGATACTTTCATGATGGCGCCGCTTACTCCCGCTCTTAAACGCGACTACCGCGCCGTGTCGTACGCGCTTACCTCCGCGGCGGTCGGGCTTATAATAATGCGTATACTCGTGTACTTTTTGCCGATAGACACGAGCACGTACGGCGGCGAGCTGTCGAGTAACGCCTTTTTTACGCTTATCACTCAGCTTGTGTTTTTCCTTGCCGTTCCGTTTTGCGTGTATAAATTCTACGGCAAGCGCACCGTAAAGGAAACGCTTGAATTCAGCTCGGTGCACGGATTTAAAAAGTATCATCTTTTGGCGATTCCGCTCGGGTTTTGCGCGCTTGTTCTCACTATCGGCATCTCGTCGAGCTGGGCTAATTTTCTCAGAATGACGGGCTACAACATGCCGTCGTCGTCCACAGACAAGCCCGAAACTCTTAACGCAGGTTTTTTAATCGCGGATATAATCCTTACCGCGGCGATACCCGCGGTGTGCGAGGAGTTTGTAATGCGCGGCGGACTTCTTACAACCGCTAAGTCGACCTTCGGAACCGTGGGGTGCGTAGTGCTGTGCGGAGTGGCGTTCGGACTGTTCCACCAAAACGTAAAGCAGGTTTTTTACACGGCGCTTTTCGGCGCGGCGGCGGGATTTCTCACGTTAAAGCTGAAAAGCATTTTTCCCGCCATGATAATGCACTTTTCCAATAATTTCTTTTCGGTGCTTTTAGACTACGCCACCGACTATAACTGGGCGGTAGGCGGCAATACCTACAACTTTATCAATACCGTTGCGGCTACGCGGCCGTGGGCGCTTTTCCTTATATTCTTTTCGGTACTCGGAATTGCCGTCGGGCTTGTATTGATTATGCTGTACATGCGCGAAAAGGCGGTCATAAAGCGCAAGATAGAAACGCTTAAGGATTCGGCTTTCGACACGACCAAAAAACGCGTGGTTTTAATGGGCGAGTTCGACGAGGAAAGGGTGAGAGAGCTCGAGATGGAAAGGCAGGTCTACGGCGCCGACTATCAGGAGGAAAAGTACAAGCCCGCCCCGCGCGACGTTATGATTATAATTGCGGTCGGAGTCGTAACCTTACTGACAACGGTATTTACTTATGTGTGGGGGTTTTTCTATTGAAAAAGATCAGGTTGCTTTGCGTCGGAAAGGCGAGTAAGTCTTTTTGCCGCGACGGAATAGACGAGTACCTGAAGCGGCTTAAAAGCTTTTACGACGTGTCGGTCGTCGAAATCCCCGAACAGCCGACGGTCAGAAAGGAATGCGACGAGCTTATGCGCCGCATGCTCGGGCATGACTGCGTGCTTCTCGATATCGGCGGGGAAATGCTCTCGTCCGAGGGCTTTGCGCGACTTCTCTACGACGCGCACGCGCGCGGCGACGAGGTGACTTTCGTA
Organism: Clostridiales bacterium; assembly: GCA_022511445.1. Taxonomy (GTDB): domain Bacteria; phylum Bacillota; class Clostridia; order Christensenellales; family Pumilibacteraceae; genus Anaerocaecibacter. Next base: position 49,648 of record JAFLVE010000011.1, read on the forward strand.
ATAGGCGGTGCGTCGGGCGTGGACGGCAGCGTTCGGCAGATGTGCAGGCGCAGGGTGTCCTTCGGCGCGGTCACGTATCCGCACCAAATAGCAAGGCTTCTCCTTGCCGAACAGCTCTACCGCGCGGCGACCATACTTAACAGACTTCCGTACCATAAGTAACTCTTAATGTAAATTCGCCCGCAGCCGTTATCATATACTACTGTATATGGATATAGCGGACTATGTAAAAACGGAATTAACAAAGAGTGGCGCGGATATTTTTTCTATCGGAAAAAGCGCGGCGGGAGAGGATATGCTTTGCGCGCACCGCGGCGAATACTTCGGCGGTCAGATAATAATTACCTCTGCGATACACGCCCGAGAGTGCTGTACGGCGCACGTCGTGATTAGACAAATCGAAAAATATCGGGAACAAAGCGGCGTGTATTTTATTCCGCTCGTCAATCCCGACGGGGCGAGATTTTTTTGCGGAGAGCATATACGCGGATTTCCGGTACTCGAAAAGAACGAGGACAAAAGGCCCGTTTGGAAGGCGAATGCCGAGGGCGTCGACCTTAACACCAACTTCGACGCGAGCTGGGGAAGCGGAAGGCAAAACGTGCTCCTTCCCGGTCCCTCCGACTTTATAGGAAGCTATCCGCTGTGCGCGCCCGAGTCGCGTGCGCTTGCGGCGTTCACCCAAAAGGTTAAGCCGATATTCACTTTAAGCTATCATTGTATGGGCGGCGAGCTGTACTGGGAATACGGTCAGAGCGGGGCGCGGCGAGTTCGCGACGAAAAAATCGCCGCGGCGATTGCAAAGCGCATAGACGTAAAAAAGGTTGACGGGCATTTGTTTTCGGCGGGCGGGTACAAGGACTATTGCATACAAAAACTGAAAATCCCGTCCGTCACTGTGGAGCTTATTAAAAGTGGCTCTCATCCGTTTTACGAAAAGGATATAGCCGAGGACAGGGAGAAAAACGCTCTTCTTCCCGAGTATATAACGAAGCTTATGAGGACAATATGAGTAACAACGAAAACATTAAAGAATATAGCGAGCGCGACGAAGCGTTTATGAAAAAAGCGATAGAACTGCTTTCAGAGTGCCCCGAATGCGAGGTGCCAGTCGCCGCAATAATAGTGTGCGACGGCGAGATTGTGGGACGGGGCGTGAACAGACGGGAGACGGACAGCGACCCCACGGCGCACGCCGAGGTGGTAGCCATTCGCGACGCGGCAAATAAGCTAGGGCGGTGGAATTTAAGCGGATGCGAGCTGTTCGTAACGCTCGAGCCGTGCGTGATGTGCGGCGGAGCAATCGTGTACTCGCGCATTTCGCGCGTCGTGTTCGGCGCGTACGACCTTAGATTCGGCGCGTGCGGTACCGCGCTCGACGTTGTGCGGTGCGACAAGCTGAATCACCGAGCGGAGGTTGTGGGCGGCGTTCTCGACAAGGAATGTCTTAAGCCGATTACCGATTTTTTCAAAGCGCGAAGAAAATGATTAAAATTATATTAGAGTACGATTAAATGTTTCCGATTTGGTTTGTTCTGTATTGACAACGTGTTTCGTTCGGTATATAATTTATCCGAAAAGCGAGGTGAATTATGATAGTCGGGAGATTGCTTAATAAGATTATAAACATCTTTACGGGGCTGTTTGCTATAAGTACCCTTATTCTTATGCTTGTAAGCTACATTAACTCTTACACTAACGTCTTGGTGCTTGCAGGCGAGGGCGTCGCCGAAACGGTGGAACGGTTTAGAAACTACTTCACACTCGCCACCATTTTTTGCGCGGGGATAGAGTTCACGCTTAAGCGCAACATTATTCTCGCCATAATCTTCGCATGCATAGTCGTCGCGGTCGCGGCGTTTATGATTTACACCGACGTAACTCCGCTTTCCGTATAAAAAGCATTTATCAAGGCGCCTAAAATCGGGCGCCTTTTTCTGTTTTTGCGTAAAGCGTGCGCCGCGGCGTAATATATTATTTATCGATATAGAAAAGGAGAGTCCTATGGCCAAAAAGAAAAAACCCGTTATGACTTTAGCCGACTACTTAAGCGAGGAGGGTAACCTCGAAAAGGAATTGAAAGCGCAAGAAAGCCTCGAAGAGGACGAGGATTTCGATCCGAGCATGTTTGCGGGCGTCGTTTCGCTCGAGGATTTGCTCGAGGGCGACAGCGAGGTAAGGTATCTTACGCTCGATAATCTCGGAAGCTTATTCGTCGAGCTTAAGGTGAAATCGAAAGACGGCAGGACTTCCGTGCGCCGACCCAAGGTGTACTTTTCGGCGTACAGGGACGATTACGACAAATACTTCGACCTTATTACGGACGCCGTTGCCGACGAGCTTAACTGCGATATTTATTACCTCGAAAAAAACGCCGAGGTGGGGGGCGGGGAGGCTATTTCACAGCGCATTTCGGAGATGAGTCTTTTCGTATTTCCCGTCACACAAAAACTGCTCTCGTACGACGGGCGCGTTCTCGACGTGGAGCTTAAGGCGGCTATGGAGTACGGCGTTCCCATTATGCCTGTATACATAGACGGCGATATAAACGAGTTTAACGAAAAGGTGGGGCACTACGAGGTGATTAAATACTCCGCGCCCGATTTTAAGGACAAGCTGAATAAGTTTATAAACAACACTCTGTTCGGCGGCGAGGACATAAAAAAGATAGAGGGCGAGTTCACCTCCGGCATATTCTTAAGCTACCGTAAAAAAGACGTCGATCACGCCCGCAGGCTTATAAATGTTTTGCGCCGCGACAGCGAGCTTGACGACGTTGTCATCTGGTACGACAACTATCTTACCGTCGGCGAGGACTATAACGAGGAGATTGCTTCCGCGCTTTCGTCGTGCGATTTGTTTGCGCTTCTCGTAACGCCCAATCTCGTCGGCGAGGAAAACTACGTGTCCAAGATAGAATACCCCTCCGCCTCCCGCGAAGGCAAAAAGGTGTTTGCGGTGGAGGCGGTGCCGTCCGACCGTAAGCTTTTGGAAAAGAACTACGCAGGCGATTACCCCGTGTTTTCGCTTGGCGACAAAGCGCTTACGGAATATGTAAAGTCCAATCTTAAAAGTGAGCTCGCTTCCGCTCCGCACACGCCCGAGCACAAATACTTTGTCGGCTTGGCGTACTATTTCGGCGTAAAGGTGGAGGTGAATAGGTCGCTTGGCGGTAGACTGCTACTGGAGAGTGCGGACGAGGGGCATATCCCCGCGCTTATAAGAGTGCTGTCCGTGCGCCGCTACAATCCCGATCTTATCGACGACGACAAGCTTATAGAGCTTTGCGAGCGCGCGCTCGCTGCACTCGAAAAGGGCGGGAAGATTAAAGACTCCGACAGCTACGAGGCGATTGCCGACAGCCTTGTAAGCGAGTACATAACGAGCTACCAAACGGAAAAAGCGGAGGCGCTTATCGTTAAGATCCTCGGTCTGGTGGAAAAAGCGCCGAGTCGCCGCGTTACCTATTACGAAAAGTATGCGCGGCTGTACTTCAGGCTTGCCTCCGCGCTCGAAATACGCGGCAGGTACAAGGACGCCGAGCTTTACGCCGATTTTGCGCTCGAATACGCGGAAAAGATTTTGGAGTCGGACGTTGCCGATGCGCCCGACGCGCTTTACTACCGCATTCTCGGCGCGGTCGCCTCCGCTAAGACCAAGTGCGGCAAAACCGACGGCGCGGCGGAGATTTTGGAAAAGGCGAAAAAACGGTTTAACCGCGGCGGCGTAAAAACGAGCGATGACGAAAAGCTCGCTTACGCGCAGTTTGCGGTTAGCTATGCAACCGCGCTGTACCAAACCGGCAATCCCAACGAGGCGCTCGACCTTGCGTTCGAGACCGAAAAAATGCTCTCCGCGCTTACCAAAACCGACCTTGTTACCGACACGCTCGCGTCGGTGTACGAAATATTGGGCACGGTGTACTTTACATACGCCAACGGCGATCATAACCTTCTTAACGCCGCGCTCCACTACCTGGAAAAGGCTGTCGACACCGTCGAGCTGATTAAGGATATGAGTCCGGACGGCAAGGCGCTTCGCAGGGCTAAGTACGGGCTTAACTACGGCGCGGCGCTCTCGCAGTGCAATATAGGCGAGGAGGCGGTAAGCGTTTTATGTGACGTTATAGACGCGTGCAAAGACGCCTACTTTGACGGCGGGCAAAAATACCTGCTTATAAAAGAGGCGGTCGGCGCTCTCGCTATCGAGCTTGTATCGCAAAAGAAGTACGCCGAAGCGATAGAATACTACGACGAGTTTTTCGCGCTCGTCCGAAGGGATGAGATTTCGTCGCCCTCGCAATACTACGACTGTGCGAACTTTTCCTACCGCGCCGCGTACATCTACGTTAACATGATAAAAGACAGGGCGGGCGCGGAAACGTATATCGACAAGGCGTTGGAGTTTATCGGACTTTGCGACATAACCGACGACAACGTCGTATCGCTGTATCACTCCGTTAAGGCGCTGTAAAGTATCCGCCGCCTAATTTATTTCCCATAAAACAAACACTCCCTCGGTTTTACCGAAGGAGTGTTTTTATTGCGGAGTTTTATATGTGTAGCATAAGCCGCAGGGCGGCGGAGGTGTGCTCTAAATCTTGATAAGTTCCGAAGTAGTGGAATAGCAGCGCGGCTTCCGTTATTATCGCGACCGTAAAGATGAGGACAACAAGGGCGGTGGAGACTATGCCGATAATAAGTCCGGCTTTGGCGAAGTTGTATTTTATTCCGCCGTTCTCCTTTGCGTACTTAAGTCCTATTGCAGAACACACGATACCCGGCACGGGCGAAACGAACGATAGGATAAACCCGATAAGCGCAATAATGTTTTTGTCGGTGTCGTCGCGGTGATCGGGAGCCTTTTTCACTTCCTCTACGGACGGAGCCTTGTGCGTATCCAAGTTTCGCTCCGTCGGTGCATTCTCGCTTTTTTTGGTTAATTTGTATCCGCAGCTATGGCAAAAGCTTACGTCTTCGCCGAGCTTGGAGCCGCAATTGGGGCAAAACATGTTCCTTCTCCGAATAAAGATTGTGTTATTACGTCGTGATTAAAAATCGTAAAGCTGATACAGCATTTCAAAGATAAAATTGTAGTAGCCGGTAACAATCATGATGAAGTTTATAAACATCTGCACTGCGCTTATAACTATGCCGGCGATTGCCATACCCTTACGGTTGCCCGTAGGACCTGCTTTTTTAAGTCCCATAATCGAGCAAATAAGTCCGGCGATGGGAACGAAAAAGGAAAGTATAAATCCGACAAGCGCAAGCGTATTGTTATCCTTTGCGGGCGCGCCTGCGTTATTCTGCGGCGGAGGGTTGTTTACATTGTGTTGCGGCGGCGCGTTGTTGTATTGGCGCATGCTGTCCGGCGTTTCGTACGCCGCGCCGAAGGGCGAGTTGTCCACAGGCTGTTTGGGCTGATTTTCGTACGCCGCGCCGAAAGGAGTGTTGTCCTCCTTGGGAGTCGATTGGGTCTCGTTCGGTGCGGTGGGCGAATCCTCGTGGGGCAGCACCGCGCCGCACGTGGGGCAGAATTTAGCGTCGTTTTCGACTACGCTTCCGCAATTGGGGCAAAACATTTACATATCCTCCGTAGTATATTCTAAATTAATTATAATACGGTAAATTTGATTTATCAAGGGTTTTTTTTATTATTAACAGTTTTTTAATCATTTTTTAATTTTTTGTCATAAATTTTTCCGCGGCTTTCGTTACGTCGCCCGCGCCCATAAAAATAACCGCCTCGGCTCCGGCGTTTATTGCGATATTAGCCGCTTCGTCGAGAGAGCTCGCGAGATCGGCGCATTTTCCAAGCATAAAAAGCTCGTCTGTTATTATCTCCGAGCTTATGCCTTCTATTTGTTTTTCCCTCGCCGCGTATATCGGCGCGAGTATAACCGTCTCCGCGGAGTACAGCGCCGCCGCCGTCTCCTTAAAAAGCGCGGCGGTGCGCGAATAGGTGTGCGGCTGGAACACGACTGCGACCGATTTATATATCTCGTGCGCCGCCGTTATCGTCGCGGTTATCTCGTCGGGATGGTGCGCGTAGTCGGAGTATACCGCCTTGCCGTGCGCCTTTCCCAAGTATTCGAACCGCCTCGCTATGCCCCCGAAGTTTTTGATTGCGGCTATGGCGGAATCCATCGGAACGTCGAGTAAATGCGAAACGGACAGCGCGGCGAGCGCGTTATATACGTTGTGCTTTCCGTGTACCGAGAGCTCGGCGCGGGCGAGCTTTTTCCCGCCCGCCGTAAAGTCGAACGAGTAAAGCCCGTTTTTACTCGATAGCTTTTCCGCACGGTAAAAGTTGTTTTTTTCGAGTCCGAAGCTTATACCGCCCGTTTTGGATAAATACGGGTCGTCGCCGTTTACGAGCGGGGTTTCCGAGTTTTTGATGAATTTAAGATATGCGCTTTTTAATTCCGCCTCGGTTTTGTAAAAATCGGGGTGGTCGTACGCCACGTTAAGCACTACTCCTATGTCGGGCGATAAAAAATGAAAGCTTTTGTTATATTCGCACGCTTCTGTGACAAAAATATCTCTGCCGCCTATTTTCGACGCGCCCAAAGCCCCCACGTGAACGGTGGGGGAAAGAAACTCGAGCGCCGCTCCCGTCATAGCGGTCGAGGTGCTTTTTCCGTGACAGCCGGATACGGCGACGCACTTATCGTACAGCCTCGATAGATCCCCGAGGAATTCGGCGCGCTCCACCGTTTTTATGCCCAGCTTTTTCGCTTCTTTCAGCTCGCAGTTGTCCTGTTTGACGGCGTTGGTGTATACGACGAGGTCTGATCCCGTTACGTTTTTGGGGTCGTGACCGAGTAGATCGCGGTCGGAGCCCGACACCGTGTGTCCGAAAGAGGCGGCAAGCTCCATAAGCGCGCTCATGGAAGCGCCGTTGCACCCTATAAAATGAATTTTCATATTAGTGGAATATGCGCTTTTGTCCGCCGCCGTTACCCATAAAATTCGGAACAGTTAATTAAATTTTACAATTGTATAAAGGTCGGTGAAAAATATGTCGAAAACTATTGCTTTTTGGAATTTGTTGTGCTACAATATGGTAGTGCCTGCAATTCCAACTGGAGGAAAATTGTGGAAATTACCGAGGTAAGGCTTCGTTTGGTAAAAGACCCCGGCAAGTTAAAGGCTGCGGCATCTATTACCATTGACGGATGCTTTGTCGTTCACGACCTTCGCGTGGTCGAGAATGAGGGGGCGTTGTTTATCGCAATGCCCAACAAGCGCATAAACACGGGAGAGTTCCGTGACATAGCGCATCCAATCAATAACGAAACGCGCGACTATATCGCCAAGCTCGTTATCGAGAAATATAAAGAGGAAGCCGCAAAGGCGGCGCAAGATTCGCAAGACTGATTTCACACCTCCGTTAGTACCCAAGCACGACTTTTTACGAGTCTTTTTGTTAGTTTGTGTCGTGTCGCATGATAGCGCTACCCTTTGTTAAATTTCCTTTGTGAGACGCTTCGGGAAAAAACCCCCGTCGACGTCTATTTTGTGTTATCGATTAATGCGTATTCCGTTTAACTGCGGAGCGTCGGTTTTTTTATGCGGCGGCGCTATTGTTTTTTTTGCGCTATTACTCCTCTGTAAAACGGCGGGGCATAAAGAGTATTTGTCGCTAAAAACAGCGCAAAAACGCTTGCTTTTGTTTTATTGTAGTGATATAATAACAATGCTTTGTTTTTAAGCGGATTTTTCCGCGTTGCAAAAAGTACGGATTTTAGGAGAAATACGGTTATGCAATTTCTTTCGGCAACAGTAGCGGGCTGGGTCGCAGACTCGTTCCCGATTATAAGACTTGTGATGCTTATACTCATGATTCTTATCGGGCTTGCGCTCGTTTTACTTATAATGTTTCAGCCTTCTTCGTCTTCGGGCATGGGCGCGCTCACCGGTCAGCGCGACACATTCTACTCAAAGGACAAATCAAAGTCGCTTGAGTCGGTCATGAAAAAGATTACGGTCATTCTCGGCGTTATCGAGGGTGTGCTCGCAATCATCTTCTTCGTGACTCTGATTATCTACCGCGGAGCATAAAGGAAGGGACCGGATAACGGTCCTTTTTTATTGGAGAATATACGGTCGGTACGGTAAATTTCGGCAATAATACCATAGGTGAAAAATTGAAAAAGAACAGTAAGAAAAAGTCTAACGATAGGAAAAAAACCAAAGGAAGAATAAAATCGGAGGTAAAGCACGCCGCCCGCAGGTCTGCCGTAAAAAAATCACGTGCGGTAAAACCGACGGGATATGACGGAACTGTCCCGACGGTTGTCGGCGTTATCGATTGCAAGGGCGACCGCTTCGGGTTTATTCCGCACGGTGACGGCGACGTGTACGTGCACGGACACAATCTTTTCGGCGCGCGCCACGGCGACACCGTTCGCGTGCTTATTACCGATACTCGCCCACTTCGCGAGGGCGGAGTGCGCGAGGAAGGGCAGGTGATAGAAATTTTGGAGCGCAATCCCATGAATATCGTCGCGACGGTGGTTTATGAGGATAACGCTTTTTTCGCCGTGCCCGACGACAGACATTTCGGCGACAAGCTCGACGTCGTATCTCTCGGCGGCGCTGCCGAGCACGACAAGGTTATAATCGAAATCGTGCCGAGTAGATTCGGCGATACCGCAAAGGTGGTCGCCGTGCTCGGACGTTTCGACGAGATCGGCATGGACGTAAAAAGCGTCATTGCGTCGCACAATCTGCGCACCGAATTTCCCCAGGACGTTTTACTCGAGTGCGAGGCGTTCCCCGATACGATAGACGAGAGCGAGGCGGAAAAGCCGTACCGAGCGGATTTTCGCGGTAGCATTATTTTTACAATCGACGGCGCGGACAGCAAGGACTTTGACGACGCCGTGTCGATAGAGCGCACGCCGACGGGCGGATATAAGCTCGGCGTGTACATTGCGGACGTAGCGGAGTACGTTAAAAAGGGCGCGCCCCTTGACAGGGAGGCGTACCTTCGCGGTACCAGTGTGTACCTTGCCGACCGCGTTATTCCCATGCTGCCCGAAAAGCTGAGTAACGGGCTTTGCTCGCTTAACGAGGGCGAGGACAGGCTCACGCTTGCGGTGCTTATGGATTTTGACGGAAGCGGAAACATGCTCGATTACGAGATAACGGAGGGGGTGATACGCTCCTCGGCGCGCCTTACCTATACGGGCGTTCAGGCAATGCTTGACGGCGACGAGGCGTTAAGAGCGCGCTACGCCGCCGTCGTCCCGTCGCTCGAGGCAATGAAGGAGCTTGCGCTAAAGCGCATAAAGCTTAGGAAAGAGCGCGGCTCGATAGACTTTACTCTTACCGAAACGCAGATTAAATTCGATTCGGTGGGGCACGTCGTCGATATAGAAAAGCGCCCCTCGCTTTTAAGCATGAAGATTATCGAGGAGTTTATGATTGCCGCCAACTGTGCCGTTGCGGAAAAGTTCAGCAAACTCAAAATCCCGTTCGTATACAGGGTGCACGAGCGGCCGTCCGGCGAAAAGCTTCAAAACCTTAACGCGTTTTTGGAGGCTGTCGGCGTGCGCGCGCGCATTTCCCTTACGCCTAACCCGAAGCAGGTGGCTTCGCTCCTTAGCGGTATAGACGAGGACATATCGGCGGCGGTAAACAAAATCGCGCTCCGCTCCATGGCAAAGGCGACCTACGAGCCGAGAAACGAGGGGCACTTCGGGCTTAACGAGGAATACTACTGTCACTTTACTTCGCCCATACGCCGCTATCCCGACCTTATGATTCACAGGATTATAAAAACGTGTTTAAGAGAGGGAGTAAAGGCGACGAAAAAATTCCGCGACGATACCGTTTCCGCCGCAAAGCAAAGCTCCAAAACCGAGCGCGTCGCGCAGGACTGCGAGCGCAAGGTAGACGACTGTAAAAAGGCTGAGTACATGTCGCACCATATCGGAGAAAAATACACCGGCGTAATAAGCTCGGTGACCGACTTCGGCTATTTTGTGGAGCTGCCTAATTCGGCGGAGGGGCTTGTCCGCATGGGACATCTTCCGCCCGCAGCCTCGTTTGACAAGCGGCGTATGTGCATAGTGTGCGGAAGAAAGCAATATCGTCTCGGCGACAAGGCGGACGTTATCGTCGAAAAGGTCGAGGGCGACAGAATCGATTTCCGCCCGGTGTAGTTCGTATAGGATATATATAGCATATAACTTCGGTTGACAAGGAAGCGTTATTGTAGTAAAATATCGGCTGAAGTCAGAGCGATGGAGTGGATATGAAAATAGGCGTTGTTGGACTCCCCAACGTGGGGAAAAGTACGCTGTTTAACGCGATAACGGAAGCGGGCGCGGAATGCGCCAACTATCCGTTTTGCACAATCGAGCCCAACGTGGGCGTCGTTGCCGTTCCCGACGAGCGGCTATCCGTGCTCGAAAAGATGTATTCTTCCAAGCGCGTAGTGCCCGCCACAATCGAGTTTGTCGATATTGCGGGGCTTGTAAAGGGCGCAAGCCACGGCGAGGGGCTCGGCAATAAGTTCCTGTCGCACATACGCGAGGTGGACGCAATACTTATGGTCGTACGTTGCTTCGACGACGAGAATATAATAAACGTGTCCGATACGGTCGACCCCGTTCGCGACGCGGAGACGATAAACACCGAGCTGTGCCTTGCCGACCTCGAGAGTATAGAAAAGCGGCGCGCGCGGTTTGAAAAGATAGTAAAAAGCGGCGATCCCAAAGCCGCCGCCGCGCTTAAAACTTTGCAGGATATGACGGAGTGCGTAAACTCGGGAAAGTCGTTGCGCTCTCTTCACCTCGACTATGAAACGCTGTCCGCGGTCGACGGACAGTTTTTGCTGTCCACAAAACCGATTATCTACGTCGCCAACATTTCGGAAAGCGATATCGGCGCGGCGGAAAATAAATACGTTAAAGCGCTTAAGGACTTTGCCGCGGCGGACGGTGCGGCTTGCATCGATATCTGCGCCAAGGCCGAGCAGGAAATTTCCGCTCTTCCCAAAGAGGAGCGTGCGGAATACCTCGAGGCGTTGGGACTTACTAAGTCCGGGCTCGAGCGCATTATAACCTCCGGCTACGACCTACTCGGGCTGATGAGTTTTCTCACCGCGGGCGAAAAGGAAGTTCGCGCCTGGACGATAGAAAAGGGCACCACCGCGCCAAAGGCGGCTGGCAAGATTCACACCGACTTCGAGCGCGGCTTTATCCGCGCCGAAATAGTGTCGTACGACGACCTTGTTACTTGCGGAAGCATTGCCGCGGTCAAGGCGGCGGGCAAACTCCGCAGCGAGGGTAAGGACTACGTTATGCGCGACGGCGACGTCGTCGAATTTAAATTTAACGTGTAGTAAACGAGATACGATTTAAGAGGACAATATGCTTGATTTTAAGAAGATAATTTACGACGAGGCGGTTAAGGCGCTTGACGGGCTCGAGATAACCGACGTAGCGCCGAGCGACGCGTTTTGCGACTACTGCGTTCCGTGCTTTAAGTTTGCAAAGCTTTTGCGTAAAGCGCCCAAGATTATTGCCGAGGAAGCGGCAAGCAGAATTAAAATCGACGGAATAAAAACGGAGGCGCTTAACGGCTACCTTAACTTCACGATAGAGCGCGACACGCTTACAAAGCTGTTGTTTTCCACTGTGCTCGGCGCCGATAAGCCGCTCAAGGGCAAGACGGTGTGTATCGATTACTCGTCCGTAAATATCGCAAAGCCGTTCCATATCGGGCATTTGATGACGACCGTCATAGGCGGCTCGCTGTACAAAATGTACGCCGCGCTCGGCGCAAAGGCGGTTGGTATAAACCACCTCGGCGATTGGGGCACGCAGTTCGGCGGGCTTATTTCCGCGTTCCGCAAATGGGGAAGCGAGGAAAGACTTAACGCGCGCGGGCTTGACGAGCTCCTCGAGCTTTACGTTAAGTTTCACGCCGAGGAGAAAAACGACCCGTCGCTTAAGGACGAGGCGCGCGGCTGGTCCAAAAAGATAGAGTCCGGCGATCCTTACGCCGTGGGGCTTTTCGAAAAGTTTAAGGCAATCACGCTCGAGCAAGCCAAAAAGGTTTACCGTCGGCTTAATATAGAGTTCGACAGCTATCTCGGCGAAAGCTTTTACGTCGACAAGGTTGGCGGCGTAGAGGATAAACTAAAAACGAAAAACCTTCTCGAAACGAGCGACGGCGCGGAGATAGTTACGGTAGGCGAGGATATGCCGCCCGCTATCATACGGCGCAGCGACGGCGCGTCGCTGTACGTAGCGCGCGACCTTGCCGCCGCGTACTACCGTCACGAAACCTACAACTTCGATAAATGCCTGTATGTTGTGGCGTCGCACCAGGCGCTGCACTTTAAGCAGTTTTTTAAGGTGCTCGAGCTTCTCGGCGAGCCGTGGGCAAAGGACATGGTGCACGTAAGCTACGGCATGGTATCAGTCGAGGGCGCGGCGCTTTCCACCCGCGAGGGCAACGTTCTGTTCTTAAACGACGTGCTCGATTCGGCGGTAAGTAAGGCGGCGGGTATAATCGAGGAGCGCAATCCCTCGCTCGAGGGTAAGGAAAAGGTGTCCGAAAGCGTGGGCGTCGGCGCGGTCGTTTTCGGCGCGCTGTACGACGGCAGGCTAAAGGATAAGAATTTCTCGCTGGAAGCGGCGCTCAACTTCGACGGCGAAACGGGGCCGTACGTTCAGTACACGCACGCGCGCTGCCGTTCCGTGCTCTCTAAGGCAGGAAAGTTTAACCGCAAAGTGGACGTGAAACATCTTTCTGACGACGCCGCGTACGAGACGGTAAAGCTCCTTTACGACTTCGATTCGGTCGTGTATAACGCCGCAACCAAGTACGAGCCGTCCGTGGTTTCGAGGCGGCTTGTTAAAATCTGCCAGGCGTTTAACAGGTTTTATAACGCGGACAGAATCATGTGCGGCGGGGAAGTGCAGGACGCACGTCTCGCGCTTACCGAAAAGGTCGCGGACACGCTTAAGTACGGCTTGTCCTTGCTCCTTCTCGACGCACCCGAAAGAATGTGATTGTTGCTTAGATAAGAGATAAAAGATAAGTTTAGACGATTTTAAAGTCCCCGCTATGCGGGGATTTTTTACAGAGATGAGATTCTTCGGCGAAGCCTCAGAATGACAAAAAAGGGAATAAGTAAGAGACAAACATTTTTTGTCATTCTGAACAAGCGCGAAGCGCGCCGTGAAGAATCTCTACCTTAATGCCGCGAAGCGGCTTATTATTAATTTTAAATTATTCGATTTTATCTTAGCAACGAAGTCGGCGCTAAAACGTGTAGCCTTCGTCTCTGCCGCAGTTATTCCGCGAGTCGCCGTCCCCGAAAAGATTGCCGTTACGCGACTGCATCATTAGGAACATAATAAGTATTTGGTTTATATCCTCGGTACCGTTCGACTCCGTAAGCAGCAGAATAAGCATAAGTATCGAAAAAATATCTTCACGCATGGCACGTCCTCCGATATGTTGTTATATATGCGGTCTGCGTTTTTTGCGTTACTTTTTTTACTGCGGGATGAGTAAAAGAAAAAAAGAGTGTAACCCAATCGTTTTAAAAAATTCGACAAATTTTTTAAGACGGCGTAAAAAAAGCGGATTTTTCGGCATTGACACACACTTTTATATATGTTAAACTATGCATATATGAACACGATGCTTCTTGACGCCGTAACCGCCGGCGAAATCACGGCGCAGCTGCCGAGCGAAACCGCATTAAACTGCTTATCCGATTATTTTTCGGCGCTTGCGGACGTTACGCGGCTGAAAATTTTATCGGCGCTGTCGGTGTCTACGCTTTGCGTGACCGATATTTCGGCGCTGACTGGAATAAACCAGACTACTGTGTCGCACCAGCTCCGCCACTTAAAATCGGTGCGGCTCGTAAAGTCTACGCGTCAAGGCAAGGTCATGTTCTACTCACTCGGAGATAAAGGATTTTCGACTATCATGGGGTGCGCCGTCACGTCGGTATTCGAAAGGGAGAGCTTATGGTAATAACCGAAAAATGGGACGAGGTTTTGTCCGAAGAATACAAAAAGCCGTATTTCTCCAAGCTTATGGAGGAGGTCGAACGCGAGTATGCGCATTACACGGTGTACCCGCCGCGCGAATGCGTTTTCGCGGCGTTAAGGCTTGTGGACTACGACAAGGTGCGAGTTGTCATTCTCGGTCAGGATCCATACCACGGCGCAGGTCAGGCAAACGGGCTCGCCTTTGCCGTAAACAACGGGATAACTCCGCCCCCGTCGCTCGTCAATATTTTTAACGAGCTTCGCTCCGACCTCGGCGTTAACGTGTCGGACGACACCTCGCTTATTGGCTGGGCAAATCAAGGCGTGCTTCTGCTTAACGCGGCGCTGACTGTAAGAGCGGGCTCGCCGCAGTCGCACGCGGAGCTCGGCTGGCACGAGCTTACCGACGCGATAATCACCGCGCTGAATTTTCGCGAACGGCCCGTTGCGTATATTCTTTGGGGCAACAGCGCAAAGAGCAAAGCGCGGCTTATCGACGAGCGTAACTTTATCGTAATGTCCGCCCACCCGAGCCCGCTCGGCGCGCACCGCGGCTTTTTCGGCTCCAAGCCGTTTTCCAAGGTCAACGCCTTTTTATCTCAATCGGGAATGCCGCCCGTGTATTGGCAGTTTACGGGCAAGTTCGAGCCCGCCGACTACTACAACGCGCCGGGCTCGATAACAAAGTGTTAAATTACGGTTATCCTGTTTAACCGACCGACGGAATTTCCCGTCGGTTTTTTTGTGCGCTTTTTTACTCGGTAGGCCTCCGCGCGTTAAACGCGGAAAAAGTCGAAAACGCCGAGTATTACGTAAATTCGCGAAAATGTCGAAGCGGGCGAGTAGTAAAAAAATTCGCGTATTTGTCGAAAGATACGGGTATTATAATTTTTCGCGCTTTTGTCGAAACCGCCGACTACTTCAACATTTCGCGCTTTTGTCGGACTTAATATAATACTTTATTAATTCGCGCTTGTTGCTTTCGTTAAACGTGGACAATATCGGACGGGGAAATATCGTCGGTAAAAGGTTTACATATTTCAGCTACTGTGTTATAATGTCATTATGAATAATAACGAAGAGCAAATCAATTCGGGCGAAAAGGAGAATTCTTCGCGCGGAGCAAATAAGACGGTATGGTTGGTCGTCGCGGTGATGACCGTTATTTGCATTGCCGTAGGCGTACTCTCGTCCGTGCTTACCGCGTACTTTATGCGGCGCGGCGCCGTACTCCCGCCTATAAATATCGATATTACCGAGCAGGACACCGCCGCGGTAGTAAAGGCGCGTAAGCCCGCGGTAACCGAGGTTATTTGCGGCGGCTTGCGCGGCAGCGGAGTAAACATGCGCTACGAAAAGGGCAAGGTGTACGTTTTGACAAACGCGCACGTCCTCGGCTTGGAAAACGGCGGGGAAACCCCTATCGGCGACGTGGTAGTAAGATTTTACAACGAGGAAGAGGGATACAAGGCGGAGGTCGTAGGGTACAGCGCACTTTACGATATAGCGCTTGTATCTGTCGAGCACGGCGAGGTTTATATTATCGACACGCCAGAAATCTTTAACAGAACGCTTACCTACAGCGAGGGCGACCGCACCGTAGCGATAGGTAACGCCATGGGACTCGGCATATCCGCTTACGACGGAATAATAAGTAAGTCGAGCGACATCATCACCTCGGGCGAAAAAAAGGTGCCCGTAATGCGTACCACCTCCGCAATAAACGCGGGTATGAGCGGCGGCGCGCTGTTTGACATGAAGGGCTGCTTTTTGGGACTCGGCACATACCGCATGTCGTCCACCGACACAAGCGACAGTCACGAACCGAGTAAGGACGTCGAGGACACGGGGTTTGTAACGCCCGTATCCATCGTTTACGATATTTACCGTCAAATTTTCGCCTTCGGGAACGGCGGCGAAATAGGCGGCTTCCCCGTAATGCTGTATTACGGCTCGACCAATTACACCTCTCTCGGCGGAATGACCGTTACGGTAACGGGCTCGAAGCCCGGCACGTTTACTGCGGAAATGCGGCGCGGAAAGCTTGTGGTTTCTTCCGTTGATACCGTATCGCCTATTCCGGGAATGCAAGTCGGCGACGTTATTTACAAGATAGGCGGCACCGAGCTCTATCCCGACGGAAAGGATCCGTTTGATTTTTGCCGCATCGTAGGAGAGCTTTTGCGCTATCGGTATCTCGCTTCCGAGGGCGAAAAGTTTACGCTTGGGTTGCTTCGCGGCGACATGCCCGTAACGGTCGAGATAGAAGGTTATTTCGGTTATGTTCGTTAAAAGATTGGCTGTAATAATGCTGTCGCTCGTTTTGGCGGCGGGGGTCGGCGGATGCTCGACGTTCTTTTCCGAGACGCCCGACATCGCGCCGCACCTAATATCGGAACCCGACGAAAATCCCGTGCGACCCATCGACGGTCGCGAGGAGGCAACGCTCTCCGATTTTACGCTTCCGTTATCCGACGAGCGGTACCGCGAACGCGTCGACGAGCTTTATCAAGTGGTTGCGGAGGACGGCAAAAAGCCAGTATTGTCCGAAAATGATCCCGTAAAGCCTGTGTACGACGCCGCGATTTCCTTGCTTAACCGCTACATGCTAAACGCATGGCAGAACTCCGAAACGGGCGAGGTGAGCACCGTTCATTCCATTCACGACTACCTTGTGTCCGAGGTCGAGTACGACAACGAGCTTTACGAAAGCTCGATTAAAGGGGAAGACGTGGGCAGAAACCCCGCATTCGACATAGACGGTCCGCTTCTCAATAAGCTTTCCGTGTGCGACGGGTTAAGCAAAACGTTTGTGTTTTTGTGCGCGATAGAGGGGATAGAAGCAATTCGCGTTACCGGTACATATATGTCCATTCACCATGCTTGGAACAAGGTTAAGGTGAACGGCGAGTGGTATAACGTAGACGTTACGGCGGACGCCGCCAACTACCTCCTGGACGGCAATGAGCGGCGCACACAAATCTCGCACGGTTTCTTTCTTTTAAGCGACTACACCTTTCAATCGTTCGTGCCCAGAATGCACGTGTTCGATTCCACAGTTCCCGCTATTACCGATTACGATTATTTCGGCGACGACGAAATGGTTAATATCGGCGGGAAGCTCTATTCGCGCGTCGTTACCTCGCAAACCGAGCTTAACGCAGTATTCGAAGCGATAGGTAAGTCGAATAGGGGGGTCGGCAAGATAGAATTAAAGCTCGACTTCGAAGGCAAAATAAACGTCAACAACGCCGACATGTACACGAACGAAATAAACAACGCATACACGCGCGTTTTCGACGCGGACTTTACTACGGCGTCGCAGCGCCCGTATTTTCAAGCGCCGAACGGGGTGTACCTGTTTTTGATTTATAAGTAAAGCGTATTTATAACTAAATCGAAAGGCGAGCGGAAAAGCCGATAAATAAACTCAGCAAACAAAAACGCCCCGACTTATACAAAGCCGAGGCGTTATAAATTGCGTGGAAAATTATTTGGACTCGATATATTTTACGAGATCGCCGACGGTTTTTACCGTATCCATAACGTCGTCCTCTATGGTCTTACCAGTCTCGTTTTCGAGGTTGAACATAAGCTCCATTAGCGCGAGGGAGTCGGCGCCGAGGTCGTCGACGAAGCTTGTTTCGAGCGTTATTTTGGAGGGGTCGATTTCGAAGTATTCGGCGAGTTCTTTTTGTATTCTTTCAAACATGAGTATTCTCCTTGTGTTTTTTATATAATAGCAGATTTTCTGTTTTGTGTAAAGTTATTATGCTCTATACAAAGCCGATTAACCGTTAAGCACGGCTAACGCGATTTCCTCGGTCATGCGCGAGCGCGATACGAAGCGTTTGCCCGCGGCAATATCCTTCGTCCTTAAGCCTCTTGCAAGCACCTTGTTTACCGCGTTTTCTATCGCGTACGCCTCGTTTACGAGCTTTAGCGAGGTGGAGAGCATCATTGCCGCGGAGAGGATTGCCGCAATGGGGTTAACCTCGTCCTTGCCCGCAATGCCCGACATTGCGCCGTGTATGGGAGCGTAGAGACCTTTGTTCCCCGCGCCGAGCGAGCACGACGAGAGCATGCACAGCGAGCCTGTAAGCGCGGTCGCCTGGTCCGCAATAATGTCGCCGTACATGTTGGGCGAGAGGATTATATCGAACTGCGAAGGGTTTTGTATAAGCTGAATGGCGCACAGACCGACGTGCATGTGTCTCAGCGTTACTTCGGGATAGCGTTTTGCGACTCTGTCAACCGTGGCGCGCCAAAGCCTGCTTGTTTCGAGGAGGTCGGATCTGTCCACGCTCGTTACCTTTTTGCCGCGAGTCATTGCAAACTCAAATGCAAGCTGCGCGATGCTTTCTATCTCGCTTATGGAGTACACCTCGGTGTCGAACGCCTCCTGACCGAGCGAGCCGTCGCGGTAGCCGCGTTCCCCTCTGTGTACGCCGCCCGTCGTCTCGCTGACCACCATGATGTCGAAGCCTTTTTTGGATACTTCGGAGCGGAGCGGACAGCACGGAACAAGCTCCTCGTGCAAAAACGCGGGGTGGAGATGGGCAATCAGCCCGAGCTCTTGGCGGAGCGTCGACAGCGATTTAGCGGGGCGGAGGTGGGGCTTAAGGTTATCCCACTTCGGTCCGCCGACCGCGCCGACGAGTATCGCGTCCGCATATTTGCAGTCCTCGAGCGTTTCGCCGGGCAGAGGTACGCCCGTTGCGTCGAGAGCGGCGCCGCCGATACTCATTCTGTGCAGATTAAAGTCGTGCCCAAACCTGTTTTGAACGGCTACGAGCACCTCGACCGCCGAATCGATTACCTCCGGTCCTACGCCGTCGCCGGGAAGTAACGTGATGTTAAAGTCCATAATTTTCCTCCTGATAATTTCATTCGCCGCGTCATAATACAACGGCGGCAATTTTTATTATTTTCCGCGGAAGGTTATTTGATAAGACCCGCGAAGCTAAAATTTCTTTTTGAGCACCGCGCCGAGCGAGGCGGAGGTGACGAGGTTTTGGTATCTTAACAGCCAACCCGAGGTGTCGGTGTCGCGCGGCTTAAGCTTTTTGCGGCGCGCGTCCAAAACCTTGGCGGGAACGTCGAGAAGGATTCTCCCGCCGTTTATATCAATTTTAATCTGGTCGCCGTCCGCGGCGAGCGCAATCTTGCCGTCGCGTGCCGCCTCCGGGCAGACGTGCCCGATTGCCGCACCGCGCGTCGCGCCCGAAAACCTTCCGTCGGTTATAAGCGCAACGTCCTTATCGAGCCCCATTCCGACAAGCGCGGAGGTGGGGGAGAGCATTTCGCGCATACCGGGACCGCCCGCGGGACCCTCGTAGCGAATAACTATTACGTCGCCCTTTTGGATTCTGCCCGAGTAGATAGCCGCAACGGCGTCCTCCTCGCAGTTAAAGCACTTGGCTTTGCCCGTAAAGGTCATCATCGATTTATCGACGGCGGAGCGCTTTACGAGCGCGCCTTCCTCGGCGAGATTACCTTTAAGCACGGCAATGCCGCCCACCTTACTCACGGGGTCGTCTATCTTATGTATAACCTCGGCGTTTTTAACGTGCGCATGCTCGTAGTCGTCGGCGAGCGCGTGACCCGCCACGGTGTGCGCCGAGCCGTCTATGAGGCTCTTTTTGGCAAGCTCGTGTAATACAGCCATAACTCCGCCCGCACGGTGTAGATCCTCCATGTCATGCTCGGAGGAGGGCGAGAGCCTGCAAAGCGTGGGCGTGCTGTCCGAAATTGTCTGAACAAGGTCGAGATTAAGCGCGACGTTGCATTCGGCGGCGATTGCAAACAAATGAAGTATTGTGTTTGTGGACGCGCCGAGCGCCATGTCGAGACGGAGCGCGTTGGTAAACGCGCGTTTTGTAAGTATCATGCGCGGAGTGATTGCATCCTCCACCAGCTTGCATATCGCCGTACCCGCGCGCTTTGCAAGGCGGATACGCTCGCTCGACGAGGAGGAAAGCGTGCCGTTTCCGGGGAGCGCCATACCGAGCGCTTCGCACAGGCAGTTTATAGAGTTAGCGGTGTACATGCCGCAGCAGCTTCCGCAGCCCGGGCAGGCGCAGTTTTCGAGCTTCGCCAGCTCGTCCGAGTCCATATCGCCTTTTTTGACCGCGCCGACCGCCTCGTACACATTGGAAAATCCAACCTTTTTGCCGTGGAAAATTCCGCTCTCCATAGGCCCGCCCGAAACGAAAACGGACGGAATGTTGACGCGCGCCGCGCCCATGAGCATACCGGGTACAATCTTATCGCAGTTGGGTACGAACACAGCGCCGTCAAAGGCGTGACCGTAAAGCATGGTCTCCACGCTGTCGGCTATAAGCTCGCGCGAGGGGAGAGAGTAGCGCATGCCCTTGTGCCCCATGGCGAGTCCGTCGCACACTCCGATAGAGGGAACGACGACGGGCGTGCAGCCGCCCGCATATATACCCGCTTTGACGGCGTCCGTAATGCGGTCGAGGTGCGCGTGACCGGGAACGATTTCGCTTTTTGCGGACACTATCGCAATGATAGGCTTTTCTATTTCCTCGTCGGTCAGCCCGAGCGCTTTAAGAAGAGCGCGTTGGGGAGCCTTTTCCATGTTTGAAAAGAGATTGTGTGACATATACCGCTCCGATACTGTTTTCGCGTACCATTATAACACAACAACACGGCGTTGTCAATTTTTATTGAAAAATATAAGTCCTTTTGACCGCATTTTTGCTAAAAAATACCCGTTTTTTACCCCAAAAAAGCAAAACAGAGGGTACCGAACGACTCGATACCCTCTAAAAACGTTTTGTTTGGTGTAAAGATTAGAGAATTGTGGGGATGTTCCACTCTTCGAATTTTGCGCCGATTGCGGGAACGTAAGGCAGTATCGTGCTGACGATAAGGAACAGAGCAACCACTACAAACAGGATGCGCAGTATCCAGCTGCCGGTAAAACCGCATGCGTTGTACAGCACGACGAAAATCATAAGGCACTGTATGACGGTACGAATGATCTCAATCGAGTTTTTGAGACCGTCGGGAACGATTTCTTGGTTGTAAACAAGTATCCACTTGACGGCGATAATCAGCGCATACAACAGTATTACGATTACCGATAAAAATTGGTCCAGCTTTCTTTGTCTCATTTTATTAACCTCCGGGGGAATTTACAAGCCTATTATAAAAAGGCTTTATTAAACGATTATGTTAAAAAGATTAGAATTGGATTAGAAAACGTTTTAGGCGTATAATCGCCTTTTTACGCCTTTTATTAAGGCTTAGCCGAGAAGCATGTCGCCTTTGCGGATCCAACCTTTTTTTCGCATGAGCTCGGACACGAGAAAGGCGATAAGACCGGGGACGATTATATAGCAAACAAGAACCGCGATTAATACGTACCACCAGGCCTGACCGTTATTCATGGACGTTATAAACGTTTCGATTACGCCCACAAGCCCCGCCGTGCCCATACCGCTTCCCGTGGCGTCGCACGTTATCTTAAAGGCGGCGGAGGCAAGAGGTCCCGCCACCGCGGACGCCGCCACGGCGGGAATGAGTATGCGCGGGTTTTTTCCGATATTGGGGATTTGGAGCATGCTCGTGCCTATGCCTTGCGACACCACTCCGCTCCAGCCGTTGTCCCTAAAGCTTGCTACCGCAAAGCCCACCATGTGCGCGCAGCAGCCTGCGCACGCCGCCGCCGCGCCGAGATCGCGCGCCGCGAACAAGTCCTCGGTTATAAGCGCCGAGCCGAATATCATTACGCCGAACGCCGCGCTCGACGTGGGGAAGGTGAGCAGTAGTCCCATAAGTACGGACACGAGTATTCCGAACAGGACGGGCTCCCAGTTTATCGCCATGGAAACGCCCTTGCCGAGCAGGGCGAACAGCATTCCGAACGGGATTCCGAGGCATATCGCAAAAACGGTACCCGCCGCAATCGCGGTGAGCGGCACGACTATTATATCTATCGGGGTTTTGCCCTCGACGAGGTCGGCGACTTCTATCGCGCCCACGGCCGCCACAAACGCGCCTACGGGATCGCCCACCGTCGCGGCGAGACGGGAAAAATCGGCGGCGTTAATGCCTATCGTAAGGGAAGGATTGGCGGAAGCGCCGTACACCGGGATTCCAACCACGGCGAAAATGTTGGTAATGTTCGCGCCTATCATTCCGGCGACCGCCGCGGTAAAGCCGGTCAGCCTCTTTGCTTTAAGGCTGTACGCAATGCCTACGCCGATGCCCGCGCCCATTAAAAGCTTAGCTATCGCGCCGAGTAGGCTCATAACCTTGCCGAAGCCGTTGTATTCGTCCGCCTTAAGAGTAAGCGAGCCGATCTGCCCGATTATCGTGCCGATAATCAGCGTGCAAAAAAGCCCGAGCGCCATGCCCGAAAACGACTGAATAAAATATCTGTCGGCAAAATACTTAAGCCACGATTTAAACGGCTTTCTTTCTTTTTTTGGCTCTGCCGCCTTTTGCTCGGTCGGCTTCGGCTTTTGTTCGGTCGCTTCGACCTCGGTAGCTTTTTCGATATTCTCTTCCATGCGCCAATTATAGCATTATTATCTTTTTCCGTCAATCATATAAGACGGTGCGCTTGTCGGTTGCCGTCGCACTCGTTAGGCGCTCGTTTGTTGCAAGCGCATTTTTGGGCTTGACAAAAAGGCGTAAGTTTTGTATGATACGTGTAGAGTTCGCATTTAGGCGGCAACAATAAAAGGAGAACGATCATGTCCGAAGAAAATCCTACCGAATTCCGCTACGATACCCAGCTGCTTCTCGAGGGGAAACGACTTAACCCTGACGGCATACGCGAATACTTCGAGGAAGAGCTCGTGGGCGACAGTCTTTTGGTTGTGGGCGACAGTCAGCTTGTTAAAATTCATTTCCACACCAACGAGCCGTGGAAGGTGCTCGAGTTCTGCGCGGGCGTCGGCGAAATTTACGATATAGTCATAGAGGATATGGTGCGCCAGTCCAACGGTTTACAAGGCTGATTTTTATTTTACCGACAAGGCTTAATTCAAGCCTAACAAATTGGTGTTATTATGGAAGAAGTTAAACAGGTGCAAGGCACCGAGATTATCTTAAGAACGCAAAACCTTACGAAAAAGTTCGGGACTAAGGTTGCGGTGAACAACGTCAATATGACCATTCGCCGCGGCGATATTTACGGCTTTATCGGGCGAAACGGCGCGGGTAAGACGACCGCAATGCGCGTTATACTCGGCATGGCAAATCCCACAAGCGGGAGCGTCGAGCTTTTCGGCGGCGAGCCGTTTAAGTCCGCGCGCAAAAAAATAGGTTCGCTCATAGAGGCGCCGGGGCTGTATAACGGCAGTACCGCATTCGAAAACATGAAGCGGTTTTCCATTCTGTACGGCGGCACGGACGAAGAGATTAACGATATTCTTTTGCTCGTGGGGCTAAGCGATACCGGCAAGAAAAAAGCGGGGCAGTTCTCGCTCGGAATGAAACAGCGGCTCGGGCTTGGTATAGCGCTCCTCGGCAATCCCGAATTTTTGGTGCTCGACGAGCCCGTTAACGGTCTCGACCCGGGCGGCATTATGGATATAAGGAACATCATCCTTAAGCTCAACAAGGAAAAAGGAGTCACCGTGCTCGTATCGAGCCATCTTCTCGACGAGCTCGCGAAAATCGTTACGCGCTACGGAATAATAAACGAAGGTAACCTCGTCGAGGAGGTAAACGCGGACGAGCTTAATAAACGGTGCGTCGACGGACTGCGGATTGTGACAAACGACCCCGAGCGCACACAGGAGATTGTAAAAACCGAGTTCGGCATTACCGACTACACCGTAAAGGGCGCGGCGGTAATACTCCACGGCAACGGCAGTTATATCGATTCCGCCAAGATAAACGCGGCGCTCGTCGGCGCGGGGATTGCGGTAAGCTCGCTGAGCATTCAGAACACCGGGCTCGAAGAATACTTTGTGGCGAGGTTGGGCAAATGAAAAAGTTGTTTAGTTTCGAGCTTCGAAAGCTGTTCAGAATGAAGCTGCTCTATATTTGCCTCGGTCTTGCGTTTGTTCTTGCGTTTTTGAGCACTCTCATTACTTACTTTATGTTAAAGCAAGAGTTCGGCGATATGCTTGCCGAAATTTTGGGCATGTACGCGCCGACAGGACTGTCGCTGTTAAAGTCGTCGCTTTCCGGTCAGGACTGCTTGATTATAATCGCGCTTTTCGTTACGCTGTACGTTTGCGACGACAACAGGCACAACACGCTTAAAAACATCTACGCGAAAGGTTACGGCAGGGACGGAGTGTACTACTCAAAGCTTATTATTGCGCTTGCCGTGTCGGTTGTTTTCGTGCTTTTGGACTGGTTGAGCTCGTTCGTTTTCGGTTGCGCGTTCTTCGGCGTAGGGGAAGCGGACCGATATATCGCGGCCACGCTCGTCGTTCAGCTTCTTGCGGTGCTTGCCTACGCCTCGTTCTTTTTCTTTATTACGACGGCTATAAAAAAGACGGGCGGCTCGGTTGTTGCAAACGTGCTTATCCTTATGTTCGCGGCGCAATTGTTTTCGCTCCTCGACTACCTTATTTTCCGCGTTTCGCATAACGAATCGTTTATGATTTCCGAATATTGGCTTGACGGCATAATAAAAGTAGTAGCGGGCGAAGAAGTCGTAGCAAAAAACTTTATCGTTTCGACGGTACTTTGCCTTATCTATGCCTCCGGCTTTATAGTCGGCGGAATGTTTATAAACCGCAAGCGCGAAGTGTAGTCTCTATACCGAAAAAGCTTTACGAGGAGTTTCGGCTTACGCCGACTCCTCTTTTTTTGTCGAAATAGTCATCGGAGTAATAACAGTACATAATCACGGTTTTTTTACCCCGTTGCTCGGACGGTAAAATTCGCAGTGTTAAAACGAGAAAAAACAAGGTCTTGATTTTTCCGAACGAGTGTGGTAGAATGTAAAAAAGAGGGCTGATAATGGAAAGATTTTTTAAGCAGCTATGCTCGGTTGCCGCCGTGGTCGCTTTGCTTTTTGTAACCGTCTTTTCGGCGGCGTGTACAGGTCCTCACGAGCACGAGTGGGGCGAGTGGATAAAGCGTGACGGGTCCGAGCACTATCGGGTTTGTAATTTTTGCAACAAGCGGCAGGTATCAAAGCACTACTACGGCGAATGGTTGCGCACCGAAATCGAGCACTATAAGGTATGCGAAGATTGCGGAGCGGAGCAGCGCGAGGCGCACTCCGAGGGCACTTGTTCCTCGTGCGCATACGGGTTTAAAGTGCTTGCGTTCGGCTTTGACGAGGGCGGCGACACGGCGCACTCCGACTTTGCGCGCGAGGCGAACGTTTGGTTTCCCGAGCGCGGCAAAGAATTGGGCTTTACATACGAGTTCGTAGGCACCGATTACGGCTATCTTAACGACGATACGCTCGCAGGCTACGACATGGTTATTTTCCTCAACGACAGACCGTGGACGGAAGATCGGCAGGAGGCGTTTAAGCGGTTTATGGACGGCGGCGGGGCATGGATGGGCTTCCATTCGGCGGCGTTTTCCATGCGCGAGCTCGGCGGGTATTGGGATTGGTACCAGGACGACTTTCTTGCCTGCGGCGATTACGCCAAAAATACTTGGAACCCCACCTCCGAGCCGCTGTTTGTGGAATCGTTCGATCATCCCGCAACAAAAAACCTCGACGACGAGATTTTTATCTCGGCGCCGTGCGAGTGGTACGGTTGGGAGTACGACCTGTTCGAAAACGAGGATATTACAGTGCTCTTAACGCTTAATCCCACGCGGGAAAATCCCGCCGGCGACCAGCCCGACAAAACAAAGCAGTACGAGATTTGGTACGACGGGCATTATCCAATCGCTTGGGCGAACGATAATTACAATATGGTTTACATGAATTGGGGGCACAACCTTCAGTCGTACAACAACGGCGCGGAAGGTAAACAGTCCTCCACATTCTCCTCGAACGAGCAGAACAAATTTATGCTCGATGCAATGTACGGTCTCGTACTAAACAGCTTGAACAAATAGAAGATCGTTTCTTTTTGTCTTGTTAATATATCATTAATAAGGAGTCTGCTATGCAAAACAACAAAAATACGTCCGTAATAATCAAAACAGCTTTAGTCGCTTTAACGGTATTTTTATTGATTTCCGCCATAATGGGTCTGTTTAACATTTTCTCCTTCAGACAAATGGTAAATGCTCAAATCAGGGTGCCCGGGTACTACGACGATTTAATGATTGAAGAGGAATTAGCGCAAAAGTTTATGGGTAAAACCGTAGTTTTATTAATGGAAGCGTTTGCCGTATTATTTCTGTTTTTGTTTAATGCCTTGCATTTGATTTCTATTTTCGGGAACGCCGACGCGTCGTCCAAAATAGGAAACGTCGTCGCTGCTTCGATATGCTCCGCCTGCATGCTTATTGCCGTGGGTTTGTGTATATTTGCCACAAGTCAAGCGTTTACTTTTATCGATGAAGTACCGCACCTGGACCATTTCCCGGAGTCAATATATTATTACGAATATACTTACTTTCAATCTTATCAAAGCTGTGCTCTTTCGACGTTCGTCCCGATGCTTATCGCGGCCGTTATCGCCGCCGCGGCTAATATCGTCGCCGTCGTGTCAAACGCCGTAAAATTAAAAGGTACGCAATCGGACGAAGTGCCGTCGGACGGCGCAAGCAATCAATAGACGGTTTTTACCGACGCCGTTAATTACATTCGGGAGGAAATTATATGTTTAAGTTTTGTCCGGAGTGCGGAAAAAAGAACGAGGGCTGGAAGTTTTGTCCCGACTGCGGTACGTGCTTAAAACAACAGTCGGACGGCGAATCGAAAAGCGCCGCAAGCGCGCAAAGCAAGGTTCAAACGGAAGAACGATTGCGCATTATGATAATTCGCGGTGAGTATGACGAGGCAAAAAAGCTTTGCAATTCTCTTATCGACAAGGATTCTAAAAACAAAACAGGCTATTTCGGTCTGATTAAAATCGCGTCGAAAAATTATACTCTTTATGACAGTGATGAAATTACCGAGTCGATAAAAATCGCGGAAGAGGTTTTAGGCGCGAAAAAACTACTGTCCAACAAAGAATACGCAAGCTACTGTGCCGCGCGTAAAAAATATTTGGAGGAATTGAACGACAGAAAAAGCAGGGAAGCGGAGATTGAGCGCGCGAAAGAATTATTTGATTTGGTCGATATAGGCGACGGTGTATATTCCGTTAAAGGCGTTAAACAAAAAAGTATAACGTGTGCGGAAATCCCTCACTTCGTTACAAGTATAGGGGAATCCGCCTTTAGGGATTGCGCGGAGCTTACGAGCGTTATAATCCCCGAGAGTGTTACGAGCATTGAGAAATGCGCGTTTGAAGATTGTAAATTGCTGAAAAGCATTATTATATCCGACAAAGTTACGAGTATAGGCGATTCCGCATTTAAAAATTGCGAGTCGTTGACGGATATATCTCTCCTTAACGATAATACGAGCACGGGCGACGGTGCTGTGTTTGCCGATAAATCATTGCCGTGCGCCACAATCCCAACAGGTGTTACAAGTATAGGCGACGGTGTATTCAAGGGGTGCGCCTCGCTTTTAAGCGTCTCCATTCCGAGTAGCGTAACGAGCATAGGGGAATCCGCGTTTTACGGCTGCGCTTCGCTTTTAAGCGTGTCCATTCCTTACGGCGTCACAAGCTTAGGCGTGTGGGCGTTCTGCGACTGTGTCGCCTTGAAAAGCGTCATAATCCCCGACAGCGTTAAAAGCATAGGAGAGAGCGCGTTCAGCGGGTGCGCGGCGCTTGTAAGCGTAACCATTCCGAATAGCGTTAAAAGTATAGGAAATTCACTGTTTTACGGCTGTACCGCGCTTGTAAACGTAATCATTCCCGATAGCGTCACGAGTATAGGCAATTCTGCGTTTTGCGGATGTACGGCACTTTCGGGCGTCAATATTCCAAACAGCGTAACCGATATAGACGCTCACGCGTTTTCGGATTGTAAGGAGCTTAAAAGCGTAACAATACCCAAAGGCGTTACAACCGTAAAAGAAAACGTGTTTTCAGATTGTACCTCGTTGCAAAACGTCGAGATACCGAGCACCGTCACAAGCATAGAGGATTTTGCGTTTATCGGTTGCTCTTCACTTACAAGCATCACCATTCCCGGTAGTGTTACGAGTATAGGCGAGGACGCGTTCTACGGTTGCGTTTCGCTTACAAGCGTCACTATTCCGCGAAGCGTCGTAAGTATAGGCGCGGAAACTTTTGCACAGTGCTCGTCGCTCTGTAAAATTTCGGTTGCAAGTAAAAATACCGCTTATAAAAGCGTTTCGGACTGTATTTTGACTAAGGACGGCGGAACGCTTTTGCGCGGAACAAATCGAGGCGATATTCCAAGCGGAGTAGAGAATATCGGTTGGTGTGCTTTTTCGGGTTGCAAGGCTCTTGAAACCGTAGCTGTTCCCGACAGCGTTACAAGCATATGGGATTACGCATTCGATAATTGCACTTCACTGAAAACCGTCGTTATTCCCGTCGGTGTTACGGAGATAGGAGAGCATGCGTTTACGGGGTGTAACGGATTGGAGACCGTCTATTATAAAGGTGACGATCATCATTGGGGCATGATTGCAATTGAAGAGGGTAATGAAATACTCGCCGGCGCCGAAATCTGTTTTTACTCGGAGCGTTGTCCGCTCGCACCCGGCAGTTTTTGGCACTACGTGGACGGTAAGCCCGTTAAATGGTAACGAAGCGTTTACGGTAAAAACCAAGCTTAAAAAGTTTGAAAAACAGCGCGGCGGTTATCGGGTTATAAAATAGAAAAAGAAATGCACCCCAAAGTTTGTACAGAACTTTATGAGGTGCATTTTTACGGCAATATTGTATACAATCGGCATTATTCCCAACGGGAAACGCGTTTTCGCCTGCCGTATAAAACTCGGTCGTTGTAAGTGATGTACGAGTCTTTTCGGCAAGTCAGAATAAGTCTGCGGCCTTTTTCGGTGCGGGTGTAAACCGCTTCGATATTGCCTATGGAACGCTTAAGCTTATTTGCAAGGCGTTCGGCGTATTCGCTTTTTGTACCCAGTACCTCGGGACAGGCGAGCGCGAATTGATAACGGTACTCGCCGAATTTTCCGCGCGGAATAAGCAGATACCTCGGGTTTTCTATAGGCGAGAGCAGTTCTTTTATAGCGCTGTGGAATAGGTTTTGGTCGTGAACAGAGGCGTTTAGAAGCTCGACGTGAACAAATAAACCTTGCCTGTCGGCTTCCGCTTTTACGCGCGCGCCGTCGGAAATAAGATTAATCTCTTGCATGGTCCTTAGGACGCATTCGGAAAGCGTGCGCACGGAGCGAACGGGATTTAAGTGGGTGAGAATCTTTGCGAACAGATAATCGCGCAGGAATATTGCGGCAATTACGCATGCGGCGAGCGCGACTATCGCAATGGGATAACGGTATGCGTTTGCGGCCGAAAGCGAGCGGGTAAGCGCGGATATAAAAGTAGCCAACCCTGCGGAAAACAGCGCGAAAAGCGCCGCGGCGACGGCGATATTGATAAACAAAAACGGCGGCGTTTTTCGTTCTTTGGGAACGTCGCTGACTTCGTTAAGCCGCGCAGATTTTTTTATGGCCGTCCGCCACACCTCGCGCAGCTTACCGCTATCGCGGGAGCGCGCAATCATTTCGCCGTTAATGCGTTCGACGCCCGCCTCGTCGAAGGGCGGCTTTAATATCGTTACACGGGATATTCCGCTTTCTATTTCTCCCGTTTCGTAGTTGGGCGCGACGAAGCAGTCGAAACGGCGCGATACCGTCTCGAAGTCGAAAGAAATGAGCTCGTTTTCGTTTTCGGTCGTAAGTCGGGTAAGCTTTTCGCGCAGACTTTGAGCGTAAAGGTAGGGGCGTTCGACCGTAACGAGGTGCCAAATGTTAGCCGTTTTGTCAGGTTGGTTTTTGTCCGTGCGGATAGCCCGTCCGCGCATTTGGTTGGACAGCATAAAGCTCCCCACAAAGCTCGCCAAAATGAGAGAATTGACGCACGGCGCGTCCCACCCTTCGCCGAGCAAGGATTTTGTTCCCACAAGAACGTTGATAATCCCTTTCTCGAAAAGCTCTCCCACAATGCGCACCTTTTCCCGATTGTCCGCGCTGAAATCGTAAGCGGAATAGCCGGTGCCGCCGAGAGGAGATAAAGTAAATTCGGCGTTTTGGGCGCGGATAATATCGGCGCAGTAATCGGGTAAAATAACAAGACTGCCCGAAAGCGCGCCTACGGAAACGCCTGTGCGCCTAACCGTTTCGAAAACGCTCACAACGCTGACGCTGTCCGGCGCTTTCCCGGAGCCGATAACCGAGAGGTTTTCCTTTTTTATATAATCGGTAAGAATAAGGAGCCGCAACCGTCCCTTTTTATCTTCAATCTCGCTTTTTACTATTTTCTCGATGCTTTTCAGCTTACCTACGGACGAAACAAGCTTCTTTTTCAGCTTTTCGCCGAGCCCCAAAGCAACCTCTCCGTGTTCCGTTACGTCTCGGCGCTTAAATATCTCCGCGCAGATTTTGCGCTCCTCGTCAGATAAGAGCGTGCTTTTTAGGAGGAAATTTACGGCAATCTCTATCCGCTCCTCGGTGGGGAATGGTAATCTGCTTCCCGCGGTAAGGGAACGGATTATTTTTTTGTCTACGCGAATGCCCGCCTCGGAGCATAGGACGAGAAAATCCACAATCTCTTTTGTGTGAGTGTAGAGAAAATCATAATCGTCGGACAGCTCGGTAAGGCGTTCGTACGCTTTCTCCGCAATGCCGGAGGACAAAAGCTCCGCCGTTGCGGTCATCGCCCGCTCGCGGTAAGCCTTGAAGTCGGCGCTTTCGGCGTCGGTCGGGTAGTTGAAATACAAATAGTCTTGATGAGGACAAAGCGTTCCCTGTTTTACAAGCTCGGGCACGAATATCTCCTCGTCAATCTCTCCGCATACGCGGATATAGCGTTTCCATTCGTTCGGCTTTGCGTCGTAGGGCGGGGTGGCGGTAAGAGCGATTGTTATTACTTCTCCGTTCAGTGCGGAGAGGAAATTTTCAAGCGCCTTTTGCCACTCGTTTTGCAGGTGGTGCGCCTCGTCCAAACAAACCGTCTTTATACCGTACCGCTTGATTTTTCTTATAAAATCGAACGAAGCGTAGTCTATTTCGTCGTCCGCGCTCTTTGCGCTCTCCGTTTCCTTCGCTTTTTCCGTCTCCTCCGCCCGTTGCATCGCGGCGTATAAAGCCTGATAGGTGACCGAAGTTATCGGCGACAGTCGGGTTAAATCGTAAGATATGTATTCGTCCGATTCCCCGTCGACTGAGAAATTCTCGATAAATCTTTCGCCCCATTGGTTTCGTATCGTGGTGGTGGGAGATAGAATAATGCACGGAGACTTAAGCCTGCGGATAAGCTCCAAGCCTAGTATCGTCTTGCCGCTGCCCGGAGCCGCTACAATGTGTATCCGTCCGTCTTGCAAGTACCTGTCCGCATTGTCGAGAATCTTCTGCTGATAGGTCCTGAATTGTCCGTGAAAATGAATGTTTTCGAACATGCGCCGATTATATCACAAACGTATTACTCTGTCAATACAATACCCTCGGGCGACCGCTATCGGCGCAACCGAAAAGTCGTTAAGCGCCGACCGCGCTATAATCTTTCCTCGGTTAATTGACATTTGTGGAAAAATTGATATAATATAAATGGGGAATACTACTTTTAGTACCGATAACTGCGGAGGAAACGACAATGGGCGCATGGGTAGCGAATTTATGCATAGTTGAGGATGACGATGGGACTGCCGAGGCAATAGAAAGCTATCTCAAGAGGTTTGCGTCGGAGTATTCATATGCCGTTTCGGTCAAGCGTTTTTCCGGTATCGAGCAGTTTTTGGAGAACTACGATTCCACGACGGACGTGGTATTTATGGACATTAATCTCCCGGACGGAAACGGAATGGACGCAGTTCACCGTTTGCGGGAAATGGACGGCCGCGTGGCGGTGGTGTTTATTACCGCGCTTGCGCAGTACGCGGTAGGCGGATACTCTGTAAACGCTTTCGACTTTGTGGTAAAACCCGTTACCTACGAAGGGTTTTTAATGAAGCTCCGCAGACTGTTTGAGCATTTGAGCTCCAAGAGGAAGTGCACCTTTGTCGTAACCAACCGTCAGGGGCGGTGGACGGTAAACTCCGCCACGCTGCGGTACGTCGAAATAAACAGGCACGTCGTGATTTATCATACCGAATCGGGCGAAATCATAGGAAACGGGACGCTCGGCGGCGTTATGGATATGTTAAAAGGGCTTCCGTTTGCGCTGTGTAACCGTTGCTATCTCGTAAACCTCGCTTTTGTCACCAATATATCTGACGGCGAAGTGGTGGTCGGAGGGGACAGGCTCTTAATTTCCCAACCTCGCCGCAGAGAATTTATGCGCGCGTTCAACGAATATTTGGCGACGGGGGGTCTCGAAAAATGACCTCGCTCGAATTTTACAAATATTTCTTCGTCGTCGCGCTCTTAGCCGCCGAAGCGTTGTTTGTAGCTCGTATGGAAAGACGGCGGTTTTTCCCTTTAAGACTTGCGGCGGCTTTGGTTGTTTGCGTCGGGGCGGCGGCGGTTTATCCCGTAAAAAGCTGGTCGTATACGGGTTGGCACGTTGCATTGATGTCCGTTGTGCTGTTTTCGGTGACGCTGTGCGGCATAATGTTTGTGTTCCGTATCTCGTTTAAGAATGCGGTGTTCTGCGCCAGCGCGGCTTACACGGCGCAGCATTTGTCTTATGAAATATATAAAGCCGTTCTCATGCCGTTTGACATTTTTGTCGCAGGCGATATGTACGGTAACGAAATTTTCGATATATCCTCGTTCAACGGATTGAGTCTTATAAGAATCCTCGTATGCTTAAATATTTACGCGGGAGTTTACATAGCAATCTATTTTATATTGGGAAAAAGGATAGGCGCAAATCACGAGCTTAAGATTAAAAGCACCCTCATGCTGGTGCTTTCGGTCGTTATTTTGCTGGTGGACGTCGTGCTTAACGCCGTAACGCTTTATATAGGCGACGGGTATAATTCCGTTTACGACACGGTAACGGTGTTATACAACTGTCTGTGCTGCTTGCTCGTTTGGTACATACAGTACAGCATAATAAACGTAAAAGCCGTAAAAGACGAGCTCGAAACGGTGTCCTATCTTTTGCGGCAGTCACAGGCGCAGTACGAATTGAAAAAAGAACAGATAGATTTAATAAACATAAAATGCCATGATATGAAGCACCGCCTTGCGGGGATAAAAACGGTGGGGGATCTTTCGGATATAGAGGATATTATTTCCGTATATGACGCGACGGTAAAAACGGGTAACGACGTTCTGGATACCATACTTACGGAAAAGAGTCTGGTATGCAGGAGCAAGGATATAAAGCTTATGTGTATGGCGGACGGCAGCGGATTGGCTTTTATGAACAACGCGGATCAGTACGCAATGTTCGGAAATATAATAGACAACGCCGTGGAAGCCGTGGTCAGGCTTGAGGACAAAAACAAACGCTACATAGATCTTAACATCCGTTCGGTGGGTGTGTTCGTTTCTATAATGGCGGAAAACTACTACGAAGGCGAACTGAGCTTTTCGCCCGACGGTTTTCCCGTTACGTTAAAGGCGGATAAAAACAGCCACGGCTTCGGACTTAAAAGCGTTAAATATATTGCCGAAAAATACGGCGGAAACTTGTCCGTAAAAACCTCCGACGGTATATTCAGCGTAGCAATTTTAATACCTGTAAAGGCGACCGAACAGTAGATAGTGCGGTTGGGGTTTTAGTTCGTGCGGTTGGTATTGACCGCATATTTTGCCGATGTTATACTTTTCTCGTAGAACAGAAAAAGTTTTTTTTCGTTCAAAAAAAGTATACGGAGGCACTTTACAGTTGGAATCCGAGAAGAAGGGAAAGGAAAAGAAAGAGACGGCGGTGGTGCGTACGGTAAAAAAGCTCCCCTGGGGGATTTTTGCCGGTGCTTGCGGTATCGTTTGGTCTGTGCTTACGGTTGCGATTATCGCGGTCAATATTGTTTCGGACGCAATG
Source organism: Clostridiales bacterium (assembly GCA_022511445.1). Classification (GTDB taxonomy): domain Bacteria; phylum Bacillota; class Clostridia; order Christensenellales; family Pumilibacteraceae; genus Anaerocaecibacter. The sequence goes on from JAFLVE010000011.1 coordinate 83,794, forward strand.
ATTGCAAGCGCGGGCAGCGACGACGGACTTGGACAGGCCGGTTGGTTGAAGGCGATTTTGGTCGTCGATATAATCCTTACGGTTTTGATAGCGGCGTGTATCGCAATGTTCGTGTGGAAAACCGTAATGCTTAAAAAAACGATATCAACTGACGCGTTGCAGTCCGACGAGGGGGGAAAAGCGAATGAAAGTGTTTAAAAAACGGTCGCTTTGGGTTTTGCTTACGGCTTGGATAGCCGTTTGGTTTATTATCGCGCTTATAGCGGGGGTCGTAACCGAAAAGTTTGTGCGCCCCATAAATCAGGCGCTCGGTTTGACGGGTTTCCGCTCGGAAACCGTTTCGTCGGAGGACGGGGAAGATATAGACAGCGAATACTTTAAGTCCGACTACGTCAAAAAGGACGCCGACGGCAATCCGTTGTACGTCACCGAGGAAAACGGATATAAGCACCAGGTTTACGACGACGCCGCTTTGCATAATGCTGACGTAGAGGTCGCCGAAAGAGTTCAGGGCGAGGGGACGGCGATACTTTGGAACAAAAGTAAAGAGGGCGACCAGGGTTTGCCGCTTTCGGACAAAGCGGCGGTAAGCCTTTTCAGTCATTCGTCCGTGGCTTTTGCATACTCTGGATCGGGATCGGGCAGCGTGTACGCAAAAGCGGCCGCCACCATGAAGGCGTCTTTTGAAAAAGCGGGACTTTCGATCAACGAAACGCTGTGGAATTTTTACAAGAGCAAAGCTATCGATGAAGCTTATTCGCGTACGGAAGCGGCAAAAATAAACGAAGTTCCGTACAGCAAGTATACCGACGAGGTTAAGTCGTCTTTTTCATCGTACGGAGACGCGGCGATTTTCATACTCACGCGCGTCAGCGGCGAAAAGACAGACTTTAACACGAAGGGCGCCGATACCGACACGGGCGACTACTTGTCGCTTAGCAACCAGGAACTTAACGTGCTGTCGCAACTGGTGCTCCTTAAACGGTCCGGTACTTTCGAAAAAGTAATAATTCTTTTGAACACCCCCGGTCAAATCAACTTCGCGCAGTTTTTCGATACGAGCGCTTCAAGCAGGTTTGCACAGTATTCGGGGTTGAGCGGTTGCCTTGCCGACTATATCGATTGCTGTATGTGGATAGGTCAGCCGGGCACTGTTGGACTTAACGAAGTAGGTAGGATTCTTACGGGCGAGTCCTATCCTTCGGGTCACATCGTAAACACATTTGCAATGGACAACAAATCGGCGCCCGCTGCGGCAAACGTTTCCGCGTTGCGCTACGCCGATTCCGCCAACCGCGCGTATACGGGCAGCAGCGTAGAAAAGCACGCTTCGTATATCGTTTATGCGGAAGGCATTTACGTAGGATACAAGTATTACGAAACGAGATACGAAGACGCCGTTATGAAAAAGGGTAACGCCTCCTCGTCGGTAGGAGCGTACAACTCGACGGACGGCTGGAACTACTCGCAAGAAGTGGCGTTCCCCTTCGGTTGGGGAATGTCGTACACGACTTTTTCGTACGAAAGCAAAGCAACCGAAAAAGCCGGCGGTGGATTCGATATAACCGTTACCGTAAAAAATACTGGCAAACACGCCGGCAGGGACGCGGTGCAGGTGTATATACAAAAGCCGTACACCGACCATGACAAGAAGAACGGTTTGGAGCAGGCTTCGGTAAACCTGTGCGGGTATGCCAAAACGGGCGAGATTTTACCCGGCGGGTCCGAAACCGTAAGCATATCCGTAGACGGCAACGCTTTTAAAACTTACGACCATGCCGTCAATAAAACCTACGTCAGGGAAAAGGGCACTTATTACATTACCGTAGCGCAAGACGCGCACGAGGCAGTAAACAACATACTTGCCAAAAAAGGTTATACCGAGCAGGACGGCATGGACGGCGTCGGCAACCCCGCTTCGGTTTGGGAGAAGACGTATTCTTCCGACGACGTGGAAAGTTATTCCGCTTCGGCGAACGGCACAGCCGTTACCAACCGTTTCGACGAAGCCGACTGGAACAAATATGAGCATAAGGGCGACGAGGTGGTTACCTATCTCTCGCGCAATAATTGGGAAGCAACCTATCCCACGACCCGTCTTACGCTTACCATGACCGACGGCTTGTATAACGACGTGCTTTTCGATTATGAGGTAGCGCGCGACGCCAAAGACAATATGCCCGCGTACGGCGTAAATAACGGAATGAAGCTCGTCGATATGCGCGGGCTCGATATGGACAATCCGTATTGGGAGAGCTTACTCGATCAGATGACGCTCGAAGAGCAGATAAACATGATAGGGTTGGCTTATCACGGCTCGAGCGTGGTGGAATCAATAGCAAAACCGGGCGAGGACGTTCAGGACGGACCCTTGGGCTACCGTTCGGTATTCAAAACCGATTCGGCGTACAGGACGATGGGCTTCCCGAGCACGGTTGTTTTGGCGGCGACCTTTAACGACGAGCTTGCCGAAAAGGTCGGAAGGCAGATAGGCGAGGACGCGCTGCACGCCGGCATAAGCGGGCTTTACGGTCCGGGCGCCAACATACAGCGTACGGCTTACGGCGGTAGGAATTTCGAATATTATGCGGAGGATACTCTCGTTTCGGCGCGTATGCTCAAAAGCGAAGTAATAGGGATTGTGCCTACGGGTACGTTTACTCACATAAAGCATTTCCTTTTGAACGATCAGGACAGCCAGCGTTACGGCGTGTCGATTTGGCTCAACGAGCAGACCATACGCGAAACGTATCTGGAAGCGTTCCGTCCCGCAATCGAGGAAGGAAAGTCAAAAAGCATTATGACGTCGTTTAACCGCATAGGCGCCAAGTGGAGCGGCGCGACGTACGGATTGTGTACGGAAGTGCTCAGGAACGAATGGGGCTTTGTCGGGCCCGTAATAAGCGACTGCCCTGCGGGTGCGTACATGGGCGTAGTCGACGGATTGATGGCAGGCAACGACTTTATCCTTTATGCTTCCACCAACCTCGAAGCGTATTACGCAGCGGAAAGCAATCCCACGGTTGCGCAGGCTATTCGCACCGCCGCCCACAGAGTGTTGTACATGGTAGCAAATTCCAACGCCATGAACGGCTACACCACCAATACGCGAGTTTATCCCGTAAAGGAATGGTGGCAGCACGCATTAACCGGCGTAACGATAGGTTTGGGCGTTTTGACGGGCTTGCTTCTCGCGGTTACCGTTGTATCGTTCGTCTACTGCACCAAAGAAAAAAGGAAAGTTTCGGCGGAAGTCGCGTCCGACCGCAACCCATAAAAAAATATAATAAGGAGTGAAAAAATGAAAACAAGAAAGCTTACCAACATGTTGTTCTCCATACTCATGGCTGTTTGCTTGGCGGTATCGGCAGTTGTTTTTGCCGCGTGTGACGAGACTACTACGCCGCCGGAGGACACCTCGTCTCTTACTTTAAACGTAGCCACGTGCAACGTCGAGGAGGGGAAAACCACGGTGCTTAAGGCTACGGCCACGGGCATAGAAGGCGATATAACTTGGACCACGGACAAAAAGACGGTCGTGTCCCTCGATAAGACGGTGGGTACAAGCGTTACTCTTACCGGCCTTGCAGTAGGCACCTGCGTCGTTACGGCGAGCGCGGGCGAAAAAACCGCGTCATGCACCGTCACCGTTACTCCCGATACGACGCCAAAGCTCGAACTCAACCATACCGAGCTTGAAATCGACCAGTATACGACGGCCGAGCTTGTCGCAGACGTAAAAAATATCACGGGCGACGTCAGGTGGACGACGAGTTCCAATCTTACCGTGTCGCTCAGCAGTGATACGGGTAATAGCGTTACCATAACGGGCTTAAAGGCGGGCGTTTCCACTATTAAGGCGACAGCCGGCGGCAAAACGGCGCAGTGCATAGTTACCGTCAACTACGTAGCAAGCCCCGACAGTCCTTCCGACGAGGGGTGGAACGTTACCGACAACGGCGACGGAACAAACAAATTCAAGTTCGAGGCTGAAACAGGATTGATGGAGTACACGTACTCCGAACAGATGACGCAGATCCCGTCCAAAGGTCTTGAAACCACGCTGGAGAAAAACAATTATCCCAGCGGAGACGGCTTTGTATTCAGCCTTGATTTCGGCGCCAGATTCAGCGAAACGGGAATATCCCTCACCTACGAGATTAATTCCTCCGAGGCGACGGAAGCTACGCTTTCCATCGCTATGGGGCTTGGCAAAAACGCGGGAACGTGCAACGAAATGTGGGAGATAACGGCAAACGGCACTCTTCTCGAGGTTTCGGACGAAGTCAATTTCCCTGTATATTCCGGCACGGTGTGGTATGATTGGAACAATATCGAGGTGTGCAAAGTTCAGCTTGTCAAGGGCAAAAATACGTTTGTCTTTAAGTACATTTGGACTAAAGGCATGAACTTCGACTACTTTACTTTGGACGTCGATTCCTCCGTTAATCTTGCGGTATACGCCGAACACACCGCCGGCGAACACAGCTACGGAGAATGGAAGCTTTTGGAAGAGCCCGATGACAGCGAGGGAGGCATGGCAAGAAAGTACTGCGAATACTGCCGCTTCTACAATACCCATAGAATACCCGCAATAGGCGAGGAAGGCTGGGAAGAGGACGAGGTAGTTGCTTGCGACGAATACCATTACGGTATTTCGAATTACAAGTATTCTATCGACGGTCAGGAAATGTGCTCCTACAGCAAGCGTAAAAATCCGACCAAGGAAACGAACGAATTTATTTTCGAATGTGAGAGCATGGAGTACACCAGCACCAACAGCAAGGTCGGTCCCAAATACGACAGCGCCACTGCGAGTAACGAAGGATACTTGGGCGAACTCAATACGTCTACGTTTACTATTACGCTCACGTTGACTGCGGAACAGGCTTGCTCGGCATTGCTCATCTTCCGCGGCGGCTTTAAGAACGGCGTAACCGTAAGATTCAACGACAAGAACGGAGCGCTTATTGTAAACGAAGAACCGGTCAATGTAGACGATAGCGTCCAATTCGTCGGAAAAGGCTGGACAACGTGGGAGGAATACGAGGTTTGCGTAATTACACTCAAGGAGGGTGAAAACAAGATTACGATCAGTCACCCGAACGGAGGCAACTTCGGCAACCTCGATTATTGGAAGCTGGTTTGCTCGTCCACCCTTACGGTTGTAGAGCCGGAAGAGGATATATAACCGATTAGTAAACGTCATTTATGCAGTCGGGTGAGAATATGCTTATAACGCAGAAACCGCCGCAAGTGCGGACAATGCCGGCAGCATACTCATCGATATTACACAAAACAACAACTGAGAACTGCTTTTTCTCATCATCCTCCTATAATAAAGACGACCACGGTTTCCGCGGTCGTCTTTATTATTTTTTTGAAATCGGCGCAAAAAGAGTGAATAGTTAATAGTGAAAAAGTAAAAACAGACGAGTAAGTGCCTGGGTGTTTTCGCCGGTGAATACGGACCGAATAGCGTCAACGGATTTGTTTAGCGTTCGGTGGAAGTGCGGTAAACGGCTTTTGTGTGTACGGTTACGGAACGGGTATAAGTATAGTGCGGGTGGTTAAGTCGGTTAATTAGAGCGAACGCCGCCTCTATACCGAGGTTTTCCTTGTCGCAGTCGAAAGAGGTTATCGACGGAGAATAGGCGCTTGCCTCGGCAACGTTGTCGTAGCCTACCACTAAACACTGCTCCGGGACTTTTATTTTAAGCTGTTCCAAAACGTTGCATACCGAGCGGGCTATAAAATCGTTTGCGCAGATAAAGCATTCGGGTATGCCGCGAAGCTTAATCAGTTCACTTTTTATCGCGGCGGTGTTACCGTAATTGAATTTATCGCTTCTCAATATATCGTCGCGCTTGCTGTGAGGGATATTGTCTATCGTAAGCGCCTGAATCATTCCGAAGTATCTGTCCTGAAAGCTCATGCAGTGCGTTATATCGCCGACAAAGCAAAATTTGGTAACGCCGTACTTTTTGTGAATCTGCCGCGTAATGCCGTACACAGATTTTATGTCGTTGGTCTTTATGATATCGAAGTTGCCGGACATCGGTATGCTATGGATAGGGGCGAAGTCGATAAAGCTAATCGGAAACTTTAAGTTAATCAGCTTTGTAATAAAATCTCTGTCAAATGTTTCTATTGCGATTATTCCGTCGGCGTCGATGCTTTTTATATGTTCCGCCAGATTTGCAAAAGTCATAGTAGCCGCATTAAACGTGTACTGAAAAAGCTCGTGGTGCTCGGCATAGCAGTAGTTTTCTATACTTTTTATTATGGGAACGAAAAAGCTTATGTTGTTAAGCGGCTTGCCCGAGAGCAAAAGTATACGCTTGCTCTTTTTCGGCGGCTCGCTGCTCCCGTTTACCGAGCTTATAGACTTATAGTTAAGCTCCCGCGCCTTTGCCAAAATCAAGTCCCGAGTTTCTTCGGGAACGTACTTTCCGTTAAGCGCCTTCGCAACGGTGTTTCTCGACAGTCCGAGCTGTTCGGCTATGTCCTTAATTGTTACGGCTGTCCTCATTTTTATCCTCTCGGTTTTATTATACACATATGATTATATAAAATCAAGCGTTTTATATGCAAATGCACAAATTTCGACGATGTGTCGATGTGCAAATGCACAATAAGTCGTTAGCATCTAGACAAGCGTATTTATAAGGTTTATAGTGTTGACGACTAAGTCGATACCAATAAAGGCAGGAAAATGTATGGGCGATGAAAATGTAAAAATCGACTCCGAGTCTATCGAGAAAATGACGGACGAAGAGTACGAGCTTATGTACGACGCCGCCGCCGAACAGAGAAGCGGTGCGGCGGGTATTGCCACTGCGAGCTATGCGGCAAACAAGCCGTTAACCAAGTTCGACAGGTGGAAGATGAATTTCAAGCGCAGGGGTTGGATACTGCTGTTTATTCTGCCCGCGCTTATTTACGTGCTTATTTTCTGCTACGGTCCTATGTACGGTATCCTGATTGCGTTTCAGGACTACATGCCCGGCGACCAGATTTTAGGCCCCAACACCTTTTGGGTAGGGTGGGAAAACTTCCAAACCTTTTTCGCAAACCCGAACTTTGTGGACTTTTTCCTAAACACATTCCTGTTGTGTATATTCGGGTTTTTAGTCGGGTTCCCTCTACCTATTATAGTAGCGCTTCTACTTAACTCTTTGCCGAGACCCAAAATTAAAAAGGGTTTGCAAATCTTATACTACGCGCCGCACTTTATATCGCTCGTCGTTATGGTCGGTATGCTTAAGATGATATTCGGCTCGGACGGACTTTTGGACTCGCTGTCGGCCAAGATGGGTGGGGACGCTAACGGATTGCAGCTTTTCCTAAAACCCGAATCGTTCAGACCGCTGTTCATATTCTCGGGCAACTGGCAGGACTTCGGTTGGTCGGCAATAATTTACCTTGCGGCGCTTGCGGGCGTCGACCCGTCGTTGCATGAAGCGGCAAAGGTGGACGGCGCGTCGCGCTTTAAGCGGATATTCAGCGTCGACCTTCCCGCGATAGCGCCTACTATAATAATGTTAATGATTCTGTCCGTCGGCAACCTTATGAGCTGCGGCTACGAAAAGGTGCTCCTTATGCAGACGGACGGCAACCTCGAGACGAGCGAAATTCTTTCTACATACGTTTACAAGTTCGGCTTGATGGGCGGTCAGTACGGCGTAGGTACCGCGGCGGGACTGTTTAACTCGGTCATTAACGTAGTATTGCTTATCATAGCTAATACCGTTTCCAAAAAAATCTCGGGCAATAGCATGTGGTGATAAAAATGGAAAATCAAGAAGCATTGGATTTAAAAGAACTGAAAAAAGCGAACAAAATAAAGGATCCCAAGAGCGATATCGTTTATTACGTAATCTGCGGAATCATTTTGTTCCTGTTGGCGGTTATAATCATTTATCCGCTTTACTACATAATTATCGCGTCGATTTCCGATCCCGACGCCGTTATGACGGGCGAGGTTTGGCTGTACCCGGTAAAGCTTACCTTCTCGGGTTACGGACAGCTGTTTAAGCAGTCCGATATCTGGAAGGGCTACGGCTTTACGTTAATCTATACCGTCGTCGGTACGATATTCAACGTCGTGCTTACCATTCCGGCGGGCTGGGCGCTGTCGAGAGACTATCTGCCGTTCAGAAAGGTTATAATGGCGCTCCTCATTATAACGATGTTCTTCGGCGGCGGACTTGTTCCGTACATAATGCTCTGCCGCACGCTCGGTCTGTACGAGAATCCGTTAATCCTTATTATAGGCGGCGGCGTAAGCGTATACAACGTGTTTATGTGCAAGTCGTTCTTCCAGTCGAACGTACCTCAAGAGGTACTCGAGGCGGCGGAGATAGACGGCGCGGGCGAAATACGCACCTTCTTCGATTTGATTCTGCCGATTGCAAAGTCGATAATAAGCGTTATGATATTGTTCTACGCGGTAGGACACTGGAATAACTACATAGACGCTTACATATTCAACATCAACGAGGACTTTTACCCGCTCCAGACCGTGCTTAACGAACTGCTTTCGGTTACTAAGGGCGGCGAGGGCGAGGTCGTTCTCGAACAGATGCGCGCGGCGACGCAAATCAAGTTCACGTCGATTATAGTGGCTACGGTACCGATTTTAATTCTGTACCCCATGATAGAAAAACACTTCGGGCAGGGCGTATTGGTCGGCTCGTTCAAATAAATAATAATTGGAGGGAAATATAATGAAACTCAGAAAGAAGATGATAGCGTTACTCACAGCGGTTGCTTGCACCGTGCCCGCGGTTGCCTTTACGGCGGCCTGCGACGGCGGAGCGGGCGATCACCAGTTTACCGTTCTTGCGGTTAAGGAGGCGACCGTAAAGGACTATAACGAGATGCCCGTATTTAAAAAGCTTAACGAGGAAACGGGTAAGGACGTACACTGGACGTTTAAGACCTCCTCGCAGTATTCGCAAAACTCCGACCCCGTATCTACGAGGGGTATCGACGCGATTTATCACGCCGGTTTTTCCAACCTTCAGCTCAGCAACTACGGCAAGCGCAAGAGAATAGTCGCAATCGACGAGCATCTTAACGCCATGCCCAACTTTAAGCGCATACTCGACAGCCGTCCCGACATTAAAGAGGCGTTAAAGTCTCCGGACGGACATATCTATTCGCTTCCGCGCGTAGAGGAAATGGGGCTTAAGCAGTATCCCAACATTTTGTTCATTAACAAAACGTGGATAGAAAAGCTTATAGACAGTAACAATCTTCCCGCAAACGTATCTCTCGAAAAGTCCGACCTTGTCGACGGCTTGGATCTTTCGAGAGCGCAGTTTAAGTCGTTACTGCAAAAGTTTAATTCTGTCGATATGGACGGCGACGGCAAAGCCGGCAATGCCTCGGGCAACGAGATTCCGCTTGCCTACGTAAGCGGCAACTGGCAGGGCAACGAGTCCGACCTTATCGCTTCCTTCGGCGTACCCGAAAACATCGAGCACAAAACCATAGTTAACGGTCAGGTAAAGTTTACCGTAGAGGACGAAAAGTGGTTTAACGCATTCCAAGAGCTTAACGGCTGGTACAGCGAGGGTCTTATAAGAGCGACCAACTACACGAGAGACCAGGACGAGTTTTTGGCTTACGGCCAGGACGGGCGTTACGGCGCTTTCTATTGGTGGGAAAAGGAAACCGTCGTCAAAAAGGATTTGCACGACGATTATATTATCGTTCTGCCTCTTAAGGACGACGACGGCAACCGTTACGTAGGCGTCAGCAACGAGCTTGAGGTGGAAAAATCGGAATGCGTAGTTCTCTCCACTTGCAAGGACGTAGACGGCTTACTCGCTTACTTCGATAAGTTCTTCGAGGCCGATTATTCCGCTCAGCTTAACTACGGCTCGATTGAATCGGGCGCGTTCAAAGCGGAAAAGGAAAACGGCATGCTTATCCCCAACGACGACCACGGCAATCAAAGCGCGGACGACTTCCGTATGCAAAACGCGCCGTACGGCGTTGTGTACCTTACCGACGAAGTTTGGGACAAGACGGTAAAAATGGAGTCGCGCGCCAAGACCAGGCTCAACCGTCTCAAGGATTACGTTAAGCCTTATACCTATACGGGCGCAACGAATATTCCCAACCTTAACTACAGCGAGAGCGAGCTTAAGGATTTAAGCACGTACGAAATGTCGCTCGGCGGCAATATTAGGACTCAGATGATGAGGTGGTTGCAGTCGAATTCCGCTCCTCAAAAGTCGGAGTGGACAAAGTTCCTTTCGGATAACAAGGCATCGATAGATAAGATTAAGGAAATTAACCAAAACGCTTACAACAGATATCTCGAGGCGCTGAAATAAAAGGACAGAGGCATGCGCGGATTATTGATTTTCGGCGAATACGTTCTGGAATTTTTGGTGGTATCGCTCCTTCTTGCTTTATCCGCGGTTCTCATTCTGCCTTTTATCCCGATGGTTGTCGGCGTGATAGGGTTTTTTAAGACCGATAAAAACACGCGCAGGTTTAAGGACATCTTTACGACCATCGGATCGAATATCGTAATAATAATTTTGTACACGCTCTTTGAGCTTATAATAATCGTTTTTCCGATTTTGAACATTTACTTCTTTAATACTCATCCGGAACACACAAACTACTTTGTGTTGGCGGTGTGCTGTATAGCGCTTGTCGTGGGTATCGTTTACCTGATAAACGGACCTATAATAATCGTCAATATGAAGGTGAAGTTCGGACAGCTGCTCTATAACGGGTTTATGCTCATTTTCGGCGGACTGTTGCGCAGCCTTCTCGCGCTTATACTTGCCGCCGGAGTCGTAGCGCTCGTAATATTTTACCCGTACGCTCTTCCGCTTACGCTGTACGCCGTTCCGTATATAATGTCTAAGCTTTTGACCGAAAACTTTTATCACCTAAAGGCAAAGGCGCTAAAGACGAGTGTTTATAAGTTAAAGCAAGATATCGATAAGGACGATTACTTAAATGAAAACGGAGAGGTCAATCATGAAGATTCTTAAAAAATTAAGCAAGGTAGTTGCTATATCCACCGTTTGCGCGCTTGCCGTAACTCCCATTGTCGGTTGCGAAAGCGCGGCGGAGGACGAAGCGCCGGTAATTACAGGCGCGGGCGATTTCGACTGCATCGTCAACGAGCCCGTGGACTTGTTGCGTAAGGTTGCCGCGCTTGATAAAGAGGACGGCGACATCACGCCCCAAATGACTATCGACATCGTTCCCGAAGTGCAGGTTAAGGACGGAATTGCAGTATTCCCCACGGACGACGAGTATGAGATTACCTACTCGGTAAAGGACAGCGCGGGACACAAAACAAGCGCGACGTCGTACGTTTCGGTGTACACCCGTCCGCTTTATAAATCGTTCGATACCGTCGATATGAACGGATTTTCCGTAGACGTATCGGGCGCCGCAAAGCTTGTTACACAAAGCGTTGTGGGCGACGGCGACAGAAGCAAGCTCGGCTTTAAGGTAACGGGCGCGGCGGCTGCCGAGGACGTTTCGCTTACGCGCACTTACGCTCTTAACGGCGGCGTGGACTACACGCTTACCTACAAGGTTAAGTCTAACGTAGCAGGCACCGCAAAGGCGAAAATCGGCGAAACGGTTATCGACAACCTCGCGGTAGCCGAGGGCGAGTACAGCGATTTGACTTTCGAGTACTCCGTACCCGAGAGCGAGCAGCCCGTCGACGTAAAGGTACAGCTCTTACTCGGCGCGCTCGGCGACAACCTCGAAATCGAGTTCGACAAAGCGTCGGTAAGCTACGAGCTCGAGCAGCAAGAGGGCGGCACGCCTATCACGTTTACAGACGGTAACGTGCACGATCGCTTTGACGGGACCGAGGGCACGGTTAATATAGCCGAGGATGGCTCGTCCGCAACGCTTACCATAACCTCTGCCGCATCGGGTGCCGACGATATGTGGCGCGGCGGAATGTTCATTAACACCGGCATTCCTCTGTATGTAGGCGGCACTTATACTATATCGTTCGATCTCGAAAGCGAAAACGAGGGCGACTTCGAGGTTTGCATTCTCAACAGTCAGTGGGGCCCCGGCGAATTTATCGAGGCTATTCCCGACCTTGTAAAGAACGGCAAGACCGAAAGGACGATTACCGTTGACGAGGGCAAAGGCGGCACGCTGTGGCTGTATGTTCGCTCCGGCACCAACATTAATACAATAACCATTTCCAACCTTTTGGTGGATATCGATAATACCAATGCGTCTAACGAAACTGTCGTGTCGTTTACCGACGGTAACGTTCACGATCGCTTCGACCGCAACGACGGCGGCGCTACGCTCGAGGGCTCGGTGTCCGTAGCCGAGGACAATTCCTCCGCAACGCTCACGATAACCGCTCCCGCCTCGGGTGCCGACGATATGTGGCGCGGCGGAATGTTCATTAACACCGGCGTAGCTCTTGTCGAGGGCGGCACGTACAACATTTCGTTCAATTTAGTGAGCGCCAACGAGGGCGACTTCGAGGTTTGCATTCTTAACAGCCAATGGGGACCCGACGAGTTTATAGAGGTTATCCCTAATATCGTTAAGAACGGCGCCAACACAAGAGAGCTTACCGTACCCTCCGGAAAGGGCGGCACGCTGTGGCTGTACGTTCGCTCGGGCACCAACGTTAACACAATAACCATTTCCAACCTTAAAATCTCGACCGAGACCGTCGGCTCCGACGAAACCACTGTGTCTTTTGGCAGTAACGTGCACGATCGCTTTGACCGCAACGACGGCGGCGCTACGCTCGAGGGCTCGGTGTCCGTAGCCGAGGACAATTCCTCCGCAACGCTTACCATAACCTCTGCCGCCTCGGGCGCCGAAGATATGTGGCGCGGCGGAATGTTCATTAACACCGGCGTAGCTCTTGTCGAGGGCAGCACGTACAACATTTCGTTCAACTTAGTGAGCGCCAACGAGGGCGACTTCGAGGTGTGCATTCTCAATAGCCAATGGGGACCCGACGAGTTTATAGAGGTTATCCCTAATATCGTTAAGAACGGCGCCAATGCAAGAGAGCTTACCGTACCCTCCGGAAAGGGCGGTACGCTGTGGCTGTACGTTCGCTCGGGCACCAACGTTAACACAATAACCATTTCCAACCTTAAAATCTCGAAAGACGGAAACGACGGCGGTAGCGGCGGCGCAAGCGGCGGATCGGTAACCCGTACCGAGACGTACGGCTGCAACAACGTGTTCAAGATGTTCGCACACAACGGTGCGCCCAACTACGTACAGTGGGTGGACGGAAAGCTCGTTTACCACGTAGACGAGTTCGGCAACACCGATTGGCACAACAAGATTGAGGGCGTCAACTTCGATATAACCGCCGGCGCTTTCGGCGACTTCTACGTATCGTTTACGGCAAAGGCGTCAAAGGCGGTAACGGCGAGAGTAATCGCACCGCGCTCGGGCGGCTGGGATCCCAACTTGGTATGGGCGCAGTTCCAAATTACCGAAGAAGAGACGCTTTTCACCTTTAGGTGCAATGCGATAGATCTGCCGGGCACCAACCACCTCGAGTGGCAATTCGGCGAAGTCAACTACAACCTCGGACTCGAGGACGTAACGATAGAAATCGGCGACATCGCCATTTACTACAAATCAATTATCGAATAGCGTCGTAATAAAACGGCTTATTCCCCAAGGACAGCTTACTTTAATGGCATATAGCGTAAAAAAGGCTAACGAATATATAGCGGCAAACGCCAAGTCGGTAAACGGCAAATTCAAACCGAAGTACCACATGACCGCTCCGATAGGGTGGATGAACGATCCCAACGGATTGGTGTATTACCACGGAATGTATCATCTGTTTTACCAATACAATCCGTACGGCGAGGAGCCGAGCGTAATGCACTGGGGACACTTCGTTTCGCCCGACTTGGTAGCGTATACTGACGAAGGCGTTGCGCTTGCGCCTACCGAAAAGGACGAAACAAGCTGTTATTCCGGCGGCGCGGTTGTCGCCGGCGGCGCGCTGAACATTCTTTATACAAGACACTACGAGATAAAGGACGAAAAGAAAGAGCATGTGTGTATGGTGCGGAGTGTGGACGGAAAGACGTTCGTCAAAAAGCACCATGCCGTATTCGATAACGAGACCTTGCCCGACAACATAAGCCGCGCCGACTTTAGGGATCCTTTCCCGATAATGCTAAACGACAAGTTTTACGTTTTTGTCGGCGGCACAGACAGGAAACTGAAAAAGGGGATTGTGGTTGTTTTAAGCGGCAATTCGCTCGAAAAGCTGGAATACGCTTTTACAATCGGACCGTACGATTGCCTCGGCGACATGGCGGAATGCCCGTGCTATTGCAGGGTCGACGGAAAAGACGTGCTTATCGTTTCCGGCTGCCACGTACAAGAGCAAGGCAACGACTACAAAAATACGCACGGAAGCGCGTTTATAGTCGGCGACATCGACTTCGAGCGCGGATGCATGTCGGTTGATTACGTAAAGGAAATAGACAAAGGCGACGCGTTTTATGCCCCGCAGGTAATAAACAATGTGGATAGACCCATAATAGTGAGCTGGCATGAGATGTGGAACAAGTCTTATCCCACACGCGATATGGAACACGGCTGGGTAGGCTCGTTCACAATCCCGCGGGAGCTTAAGCTTTGCGACGGCGACATTATTCAAACCCCGATAGCCGAGCTTGACAAATATATAAAGGCGGACTGTGATATTTTAGGCACAGTTCCCAAGTGCGCGGACATCAGGGCGACGTTCGACGGAAAAGGCACATTGATTTTACAAGGCGTTAACGGTCAAATAGTTGTGGGAAGCGACGGCGGAGTTTATCTCGACACCGTAAACTCCAACAACGGCAACGGTTGCATTCGCCGCACCAACGGGGCTTACTCAAGCGCAAGCGTTCGAATTCTACTGGACGTATCGGGCATAGAAGTCTTCGTGGAAGGCGGCAAAGAGGTTATAAGCAGCAGACTGTACATCGACGGGGATTTTTCCATTACAGTCGATGGAAACGTAAAGAATATATCAATAAAAGAAATAGGAGTACCCGTATGAAAAAGATTAAGTCTATTTTAATGGCGTCAATGGCTGTGTTGTGTTTGCCTCTGGCAGCATGCCAAGCCGCCGCGCCCGAAAGCAATAAGGGTAAGGTTAATCAGGGCGACAAAAATATCTATCCCATATCGTCCCACGCCAACGGCTCCACCTTGTACATGGGCGACGTTATGCCGTTCTATGACGACGGGGTTATGAACATTTACCAGTTGCAGGACAAGGTCGGCTCGCAGTATATGTTCTATCATCCGTTCGCAAGGCTTACCACGACCGATTACGTGACGTATAAAGACGAAGGCATTGCGATTAATTTCGAGGAGAACCTTTCGTCGATGGACGCCGCGCTCGGTACGGGATCGTTTATCAAGGCTACCGACGGAAAGTATCATTGCTTCTACACAGGTCATAACTCCGACAAGGCCGCTACCGGCTACCATTATACGGAAGCTATTCGCCACGCCGTAAGCACGGACGGACAAAAGACGTGGACAAAGGTAGACGATTTCAATATGTTCGGCAATAGCGACGACTTCCGCGATCCGTACGTGTATTACGATTCGGTCGACGAGTGCTACTATATGCTCGTTACTACGAGAGCCAACGACAAAGGCGTTATCAAGCAGTATAAGGCTTCCTCGCTCGACGCGACTGCCGACGAGTGGGAGGACAACGGCGTGTTCTTTGAAAATGACGCAGGCTCTTACAATATGGAATGCCCGTCGTACGTCGAGTACAACGGATATTGGTATCTTGCTTACAGCGAGCAGTCCTCGGGGTTAAACCGCGTTACGCATTATAGGTATAAAACCTCGCGCGACGGCGACTGGAAAAAGTTCGACCTCGATAAGATAGACAGCACCGGTTTCTATGCCGGAAGACTCGAAAAAGCGGGCGACAAGCTGTACGCCTTCGCTTGGTGCGCCAAGCTCACGGGCGGCGACGTCGGCGAGTTCGATTGGGGCGGAAACCTCGTCGTTCACGAGATTAAACGGGACGAGAGCGGCGAGCTCCACGCGGTGCTTATCGACGGCGTTAAAAACGCTTTCAATACGTCCGTCGACTACTATACGACGAAAGGCGAGAAAGCGTCGGAGTTTAAATTCGACGGCAAAAAGTTTACGGCGTTCGGCTTGGATGAGTTAAGCACAAACATTACGAGAATGCACTTTACGCTTAAGCTTGACGAGCTTAACGGCGAGTGCGGCGTTACGTTCGGCGTGGACGGCGGCGCATACGACAACAGGCTGGGTACAAAGGTTTTGTCGTTTAAGGCGGAGGAAAACAGAATTGTATGCTATAACGACGTCGCCAACATTCTGCGTTTCGGCAACGAGCTTACTTTCGTCAACTACAAGTTCGAAGCCGGTAAGGAATATGACGTAGACATCTTGATAGACGGAGAAATCGCCGTTCTGTACTTTAACGACGAGGTCGCTCTTTCTATGCGCCTTGTCGGCATACAGAATAAAGGTCTCGGATTCTATTCGAACGGAGCCAAGGCTTCGGTAAAGGGGATTAAGTTCTATGAGTAAGCTCGTGTGTATGGGCGAGCTTTTAATAGACTTTCAGTCTAAGGGAAGCGGAACGCTCAAAAACACCGACGTGTTCGTAAAAAAAGCCGGAGGCGCACCTGCCAACGTGTGCGTACAAGCCAAAAGGTTGGGCTGTGATTGTATGTACCTTTCACAAGTCGGAAGCGACGCCTTCGGAGATTTTCTCGTCGACACGCTGAACGGTGAGGGAATAGACACTCGCTACATTTTAAGAAACGGCGACTACGATACTTCTCTTGCCTTTGTCAGCTTCGGCGCCGGAGGAGAACGCCAATTCGCTTTCTACCGCCGAACTGCCGCGGATTTATACTTTACCCCCGAACAGTTTAGCGGCGTGGAGTTTAATTGCGGCGACGTCTGCGAGTTCGGCAGCGTGGCGTTAAGCACCTCGGAGGCGAGGAGGGCGCATGACTTCGTAATAGATAAAGCGCATGCCTCGGGCGCAATCGTTTGCTTCGACCCAAATCTTCGTTTCAATCTTTGGAACGACAAGAACGAGCTTAAAAAAGTAGTGCACGAGTACGCAAAAAAGGCGGACGTGGTAAAGGTCGGCGACGACGAGCTCGAGTTTATAACCGGCGTATCCGATACCGATTCGGCAGTCAAAGTGTTATTTGACTACGGCGTCAAAATGGTTGCGGTAACGCGCGGCGCGCACGGCGCAAAGCTTTATCTAAACGACGGAAGATCGTTTGACTGCGGCGGATTCGCCGTAAAGGCCGTAGATACCACGGGCGCTGGAGATTCGTTCTTCGGCGGGCTGATTTCCGAGATTATGCGGCTCGGAATGAACAGAGACACGGTTGTGGGCGAATTCGATTACGACGAAATACTCGAGTTTGCCTGCAAGTGCGGAAGCTACACGACCACAAAATTCGGCGCAATCGCCGCAATGGGAAATAGAAGAAAAATACTAAAGGTAGGGAAATAAAATGGCTACTATTCAGTTAAAGCATATCAACAAGATCTACGACGGCGGCGTTCATGCCGTACACGACTTTTCGATAGACATCGCCGAAAACGAGTTTATCGCGTTCGTCGGTCCGTCCGGCTGCGGAAAGTCCACGACTCTGCGTATGATTGCAGGTCTCGAGGAAATCTCCACGGGCGAAATGTATATCGACGGACAGCTCGTAAACAACGTTGCGCCTAAGGATAGGGGAATAGCAATGGTGTTCCAGTCGTATGCGCTTTATCCGCAGATGACCGTTTATAACAACATGGCGTATTCGCTTAAGCTGCACAAGGTGCCTAAGGACGTTATCGACCGCAGAGTTCGCGGCGCCGCTAACATTCTTAAGCTTACGCCTTACCTCGACAGAAAGCCTCGCGCGCTCTCGGGCGGTCAGCGCCAGCGCGTGGCGCTCGGCAGAGCGATTGTCCGCGAGCCTAAGGTTTTCCTTATGGACGAGCCGCTCAGTAACCTCGACGCAAAACTGCGCGTTGCGATGCGTTCGGAGATAGTGCGTATACATAAGGCTGTAAACGCGACCACCATTTACGTTACCCACGACCAGATCGAGGCTATGACTATGGCGGATCGAATCGTCATAATGAAGGACGGTATCATTCAGCAAATCGCCACGCCCGACGAGCTTTATAAGCACCCCGCAAACGTGTTTGTCGCAGGCTTTATCGGAACGCCGGCAATGAACTTATTCCACGGCGAAATTCACGGCGATGAGTTCGTAACCGACACGAAGGTCTTTACTATGCCCGACGAGGAAGTAACGGTTGAAGCGGAGTTCGTAAGATCTGTACCCGTCGACGTGGAAGACGAGGTCGAGCTTGCACCCGAACAACAGGCTAAGGATGATTATAAAGCCTCGCCCTCGAATAATCCCTCCGAGTATCCTATCAATATCGCGCCAATCGCCCACGGAAAGGTAACGCCGAACGTCGCTTACGCGGCGGCGGATACCAAGGTGGTTCTTACGGTAACGCCCGACTTCGGGTACGTTATTAAGTCGGTTAAGGTTAACGGCGAGGATATAACCGATAAATGCGTAAAGATTAAGCTGACAAAAGACCAAGTCAAATTGCTGGAAAACTACGAGGGTAAGCGTATTATCTACGGCATTCGCCCCGAAAACCTTATCTACGAAAAGGACGAGAAGTTCGACCGCTTTAAGGCATACTCGTTCGGCTACGACGTTCAGCATATAGAAATGCTCGGCGATATAATCAATATGCACGGCATGATAGGCGAGTCGAAGGTCATTTCCAAAACGAGCAGCGAGTTTGCCGTTAAGCCCGGCGACACGATAAAAGTTGCCGTCGACCCGGCGCATACGAGATTCTTTAACGAATCGACGCTTAAAGCGATAAACGAAGAGTATAAAGAATACGAGGAAATCGAGAATAAGCAATTGCAGGACGAGGACAACGTCGTTATCGTCGAGCAAAAGAAAGGCTTCTTTGGAAGACTCGCCGATAAGATTAAGGGCTTGTTCAAAAAGAAAAACAAGGACGAAAACGCCGACGACCAAAAACCCGAGCAAGCCAAACCCGAAGAAAAGAAATAACGCGAATATATACATTATGAATCCACCGTATCCCGACGATCCCTACACGGAAAGTCGGGATTTTGTTTTGCGAGAAATTTATACAGCCGGGATTACAACCTTCTTTATAGTCGTAAAAACTGTTTTATTACACGAGAAAACTCGGCCGATTAGTTCGACCGGGTTAGCCTTGGTGCACCCAAAGAGAATGCCGCTACAAACGCGGCGGCCTTTGGCGCAAGCGCCAAGCGGCTAGCGAACTGCGGCTGAATATCCAAACGGTAGGCGAGCTGCTGTCGCTTTTCTAATAAATCGGTGTAGTTATTATCTTACTCTGCCGCTCTCGTAGTCGGAATATACCAATATAAAAGCCTCCGATGAGGAGGCTTTTGTATTGGTGCACCCAAAGAGACTAGAGCGGTTTTGCGTCTGCAAAACCGCTCGCTTCGCAGCACAGCTGCTCGCGCGTTCGCTAAAAAATGTCCACAGGACATTTTTCTTAACGCTCACGCCCCTAACGGAGTTCGAGTCTCTTGAAATGCAAAGGGACCACCGCTTAATGCGGTAGCCCCTTGGTGCACCCAAAGAGACTCGAACTCCCAACCTTCTGGTCCGTAGCCAGACGCTCTATCCAATTGCGCTATGAGTGCTTAATGATATTCGATTGCTTCGCTTCGTTCGGCGCCGTCCGATACGATAGGGCGGGCACACTGAATTTTGCTTAAATATTATATAATCTTGTTTGCGTTTTGTCAAGCATTATCGTTATGTTAAAAATTTTTTTATTTTTTTATTATTTTGCTTGACAAAGTTCGACAGCGCGCATATAATGTTATTGAACAATTGAATAATTGTTCAAATGAAAAAGCTTTTAAGTGTTCGAGGAGTGGATATGGACGATAGGGCAGTAAACGCCGCAGGTACATGTATCGAGGAGGAGGACGAGCACACGCTCGTCGCCGAAAAGATACGTTCCGAAATGCCGAACGAGGATTTGCTTGTCGATATTGCGGAGCTGTTTAAGGTATTCGGCGATTCGACGCGCACGAAAATTCTGGCGGCGCTCTCGTGCAGCGAGTGCTGTGTATGCTGTCTGTCGTCGGTGCTCGGTATGTCGGTGTCGGCGGTGTCGCATCAATTAAGGATTTTGCGGCAATCGAAGCTTGTAAAGACGAGGCGGATAGGTAAGGAGATTTACTATTCGCTCGACGACGACCATATAGGCGAAATATTCAAAACCGCGCTCGAACACGTAAAAGAGCTTTAATTATCTTTCGGAGGACGTCATGAAAAAAATATACCGTGTGGAAAACCTTGAATGCGCTAACTGCGCCGCCAAAATGGAGCGGGAGATAGCCAAGCTCGACGGAGTTCTGTCGGCGTCGGTAAGCTTTATTTCGCAAAAGATAACGCTCGAGCTTGACGACGGAGCGAACGTCGAGGAATCGGTAAAAAAGATTTGCAAAAAGATAGAGCCCGACATGCGCTTTAAATAAACGGTTTTATCGTTCTGTTATTCTACTTTTATTTTGTTATTTCGAGTTAAAGCGAGGAATAACTGTCGACCTAATTTATGAGCAAGAACAAGAAAAATCTTATACGAATAATCGTCACGGCGGCGGCGTTTGTGCCCGCGCTCGTAACGCACGTACTGTTCGAGAAAAGCATGCCGACCTGGGCGTGGCTTATCGTGTTTGTCGCAATCTACCTTGCGATAGGCTACGACGTGTTGTTTCGCGCGGCGCGCAACATCGTTCACGGCAAGGTTTTCGACGAAAACTTTTTGATGATAGTTGCGACCGTCGGCGCGTTTGCGATAGGCGAGTACGCCGAGTCCGTCGCGGTTATGCTGTTTTACCAGGCGGGCGAGTTTTTCCAAAGCTATGCGGTAGGGAAGTCGCGCAAGTCCATTTCCGCGCTTATGGATATCTGCCCCGAAACGGCGTGCTTAATCACGGACGACGGCGAGCAAACCGTCTATCCCGACGAGGTGGAGATAGGCTCTACCGTCGTTGTGCGCGCAGGTGAAAAGGTGCCTATCGACGGAGTAATCGTCGAGGGCGACGCCGTGCTCGATTGCTCGGCGCTTACCGGCGAAAGTCTGCCGGTAAAAAAGAGCGTGGGCGACGAGGTGCTGTCCGGCTCCATAAACGTTTCGAGCGTAATTAAAGTCCGTACTCAAAAGAAATACGAGGATTCCACCGTCGCTAAAATCCTCGACCTTGTGGAAAACGCCTCCTCCAAAAAGGCGAAGTCGGAACGGTTTATAACGCGGTTTGCGGCGGTTTACACGCCCGTTGTTGTTGCGATAGGAGTGCTTATCGCCGTTCTGCCGCCGCTTATCATAGCGTACGGAAACGGCGAGGTCTGGCGCGAGTGGATATCCCGCGCGCTTACATTCCTTGTCGTGTCCTGTCCGTGTGCGCTCGTTATATCCGTGCCGCTCAGCTTTTTCGGCGGGATCGGCGCGGCGAGTAAGCGCGGAATACTCGTTAAAGGCGGCAACTATCTGGAGATACTCAATAAAACCGATACGCTCGTTCTCGACAAGACGGGAACGATTACTAAAGGCTCGTTCGAGGTGACGCGCGTCGAAGGCGAAAGGGGCAGGGTTTTGCTTGCCGCGGCGACCGCCGAAAAATGCTCCCTTCACCCCATCGCTCTGTCTGTTGTCGCGGCGGCGGAAAAGGACGGGATTTCGGTTACCGACACGCTCCCCGCTACCGAAATTGCGGGAAGGGGCGTTTCGGCGACCGACGGGGATAAAACCGTTCTGTGCGGATCCGCGCTCCTTATGGAGGAGAACGGCATAAAGTTTACGCCGCTTGACGGCGCGGCGGGAACGGTGGTGTACGTTGCGGAGAACGGGGAATACCTCGGCGCGATAGAAATATCGGACGCGGTTAAAGACGACTCGGCGGCGGCGCTTTCCGCGCTTAAAGCTATGTCTGTGCGTACCGTTATGCTGACGGGCGACAGGCGGGCGGCGGCGGAAAACGTGGCGGCGTCCGTCGGGATAGACGAAGTGCACGCCGAACTTTTGCCCGATAAAAAGGTGGAGCGGATAGAGGAGATTATCGAACGGAAAAAGGAGAATAAGCGCGGCGCCGTCGCGTTTGTGGGCGACGGAATAAACGACGCACCCGTATTGTCGAGGGCGGATATAGGAATCGCAATGGGCGCGCTCGGCAGCGACGCGGCGATAGAGGCGGCGGATATCGTGCTTATGAATGACAGCCTTACGCAAATCGTATCGGCAAAAAGGATAGCTAAAAAGACCGTTTCGATAGTTATTCAAAACATAGTGTTTGCGCTTGGGGTTAAGGTTGCGGTGCTTATACTCGCCGCGCTCGGCATAGCGAGTATATGGCTTGCCGTGTTTGCGGACGTGGGCGTTGCCGTGCTCGCAATCCTTAACGCAATGCGCGCACTGCGTGTAAACGATAAGCAAAATTCCCCTAAAAACAACGGCGGTGTAGGCAGTCGAAAAGCGGCTTAGGCCCGTAAAAGCCGATTTTTCGCCCTAAAACAGGTTTTTTTAGGCCGCCCGCGGCGTTATATTAAAAAAACACTTGATTTTAAGGCGTATTCGGTGTATAATTTTCGTATGAATATACGATAAGAGGACGTTGCCGTATGAACGCAAAACAAGTAAAATTTTACGAGATAATAAGCGAGTTTTTCGCGTCGGACATTTTAAAGACAGCCGCCGTCGACAAGTACTTCGGCGCTATGCTCAAGCTCGATTACGCAATGGCGGAGGAGCTTTGGGAGTTTATGCTCATAAGGAACGACAAGGACATAAAAAGTTCCGTAATTTCGTCGCTGTATATCGATAACGTGTTTAACATGTTTTTCGAAGCCAACTCTGCCAAAACATTAAAGACGCTTAACGACAATGCGGTTATTAAGCGCGCGGTGTTCCAGTTCTCTCCGCTCGCAAGCGACGGCGAATTGTTTATGCTTCCCATAAACCTTTTGCTTGCAAACAAAATAGACGCGGTGGACGAAATACTGAAGCACGTTTCCAAAAACGAGGCAATGAAGGGCTCGTTCGGCTCGTACATGATAAAGTTCCTCGACAAGTACTTTATCGAGATGATGAAAAAGGACGCTCAGCGCCGCGTAAAGCTTTCCTCAAAGCTGTCCTCCTTCCTTATGTCGGTCGTACAAAAGGTAAAGGGCGACGAAAAGGCGATGCTCGTTCAGCGTGTAAAAGAGGTTATGTAAAATCGGTTTTAGTTCATAGAAACGGCAAGGTAAGCTTGTCGTTTTTTTGTACGGAAATTTGTACGGGGCTTGACTAAAGAAATAGGTTGTGGTAAAATTAAAACGAAAAAATCAAACCGCTAAGCAGGAGAGGAAATAATGCGTAAAACAAAAATCGTTTGCACGCTCGGTCCCGCGACCGACGATTACGCCGTATTAAAGGCAATGGCCCGCGCGGGCATGAACGTTGCGAGGCTCAACTTTTCACATAGTACGTACGACGAGCACAAGGCGCGTATGGATATGGTTAAGCGCGTTAGAAAAGAGACAGGTCTGCCTATCGCCATTTTGCTCGATACCAAAGGTCCGGAAATTCGTATAAAAACGTTTAAGAACGGCAAGGTCGAGCTTAAAAAGGGAAATAAGTTTACGCTTACCACGCGCGAGGTCGATGGCGACGAGACAACCGTTTCCATAACCTATCCCGAGCTTCCCAAGTACGTAAACAAGGGTGCGCGCATACTCGTAAACGACGGGCTTATAGAGCTTGTCGTAGTCTCCAAAAACGCCACCGACATAGTGACCGAAATACATAACGACGGCGTTCTTACCAACCGCAAGAGCATTAATCTTCCCGACACGGATATAGACATGCCGTACCTGTCCGACACAGACCGCGCCGATATAGAGTTCGGTATATCGCAGGACGTGGATTATATCGCAATGAGCTTCGTGCGCACGGTCGAGGACGTAAGGCTTGTAAAACAGCTCCTTAACGAGCACGACGCGAACGACATTCAGCTTATCGCAAAGATAGAAAACCGTTCGGGCGTGGACAATATGCCCAAGATTCTTGCCGAGTGCGACGGCGTTATGGTTGCACGCGGCGACATGGGCGTGGAGATTCCGTTCGAGGAGTTGCCCGGTATTCAAAAGGATATGATTACGCGTTGCTACCGTCAGGGTAAAAAGGTTATAACCGCAACGCAAATGCTCGAGTCCATGGTAACAAACCCGCGCCCGACCCGTGCGGAGATTTCGGACGTTGCAAACGCCGTGTACGACGGCTCGTCGGCTATTATGCTTTCGGGCGAGACGGCGGCGGGCGCATACCCCGTAGAGGCGGTCCGCACCATGGCGAAGATAGCGGAGAGCGCGGAGATCGGAATAAATTACTACAAGCGGTTTACGGCGCTCGAGCCGCAGATTAAAAACATTACGGACGCGGTTTCGCACAGCACGTGCGCGGCGTCGTTCAACCTCGACGCCAAGGCGATAATCGCGGTATCGCGCTCCGGCTACACCGCGCGTAAGATTTCCCGCTTCCGTCCCGCCGCGCCCATAATCGCGGCTACCACCTCGGTAAAGGCGTACAACCAGCTTGCGATGAACTGGGGCGTTGTGCCCGTAGTTGCCAAGGTGCAGGAATCGTCCGACGAACTGTTCCGCCACGCCATAAACTGCGCGGTAAATACCGGCGTCGTTTCGGAAGGCGATCTTGTCATTATTGCGGCGGGCGTGCCCGTAGGCAAGTCGGGCAACACCAACATCATGCGTATAGAAACAGTAAAAGGCAACGGATAATCGGAACCGAATATGGAAAACACAACGCAAAAAAAGAGAATATTCATAGTCGAGGACGAACCGCAGATTTCGCGCTTTCTTCAGCTCGAATTCGAGCACGAAAACTACGATTGCACAATTTGCGGCGACGGTCGGGAGGCGCTTAAAATCGCGCTCGAAACCGACTTCGATATTATAATACTCGACGTAATGCTACCGTCGCTTAACGGAATAGAGGTTTTAAGGCGGCTGCGCCAGGATAAACAGACGCCGGTAATAATTCTCACTGCGCGCGATCAGGTGGTGGATAAAGTGACGGGGCTCGATATCGGCGCGGACGATTATATGACCAAGCCGTTTGCCATAGAGGAGCTTTTGGCGCGAGTGCGGAAGCACACAAAGCGCACCGCCGCGCCCGCGGTTGTGCTCTCGTGCGGTAAGCTGTCCGTTAACCCCGAGGCGCGCGTAGCAACGTACGACGGGCACCAAATCGACCTTACCAAAAAGGAGTTCGATCTACTCGAATACCTTATGCGCAACCGTAATATCGTAGTCGGTAGAGAAAAGCTTCTCGACGCGGTTTGGGGCTTCGATTTTTACGGCAGTACCAACGTCGTGGACGTGTACGTTAGGTATCTGAGAAGCAAAATCGACGACGTTTACGGCGTTACGGTTATAGAAACCGTTCGCGGCGCAGGCTATGTAATAAGATGACCGAGCTTGACGAAAATAAGGAAGCGCAGACCGATCCTGCGCCCCCGTCCCTTGGAGAAAAGAGCAGGGCGGTTGTAAGAGCTTTGGGCGAGGATAGGCACGAGGCCGTTTTCGACACGCTCAACGAGATTAAGAGCGAAAATAAAGGAAAGAAAAAGCGTAAACGCACTGCCGGCGAGATTGCGCTTTTGGTCGTTAAAATAATATTCTTCCCGATAACTCTTATCGTAATGGCGTTTAAGAGAATTTCGAGTCGGTTTAAAATAGGCATAACCGCAAAGACGACGCTCGTTTTCGCGGTCATATTCGGCGTGATGCTCGTCACCTTTGCGGCGTTTATTCTTGCGAGCGTAGCCAATATAATCAATTCGGGCGAGGAGCTTACCGGCGCGTTTATGAGCCAGCTTGTCATAACCTCGGTCGTACTACTACTGTCGTTTATCGCGTTCGGCTCGGCGCTCGGCGGGCTTGCCAGCCAATACATGATGAGCCCCGTCCGAAAAATGAACGGGCGCATAAAGGAAATCTCGGACGAAAATATGTCGGCACGGCTCGACCCTGTCGACTCGCAGGACGAATTGAAGGAGCTGACGGAGCGAATAAACCACATGCTCGACACCATTCAGGAAGCGTTCGAGCGGCAGGAAAACTTTGTGTCCGACGCGTCGCACGAGCTTAAAACTCCGCTTGCGGTAATTACGGGCTATGCGGATTTGCTTCGCCGTTGGGGAAAGGACGACCCCAAGGTGCTTAACGAGGCGGTGGAGGCTATATCCCGCGAGAGCCAAAACATGAAGCGCATTGTGGAACAGCTTTTGTGGCTTGCAAAGCTCGGCGACTTTTCGCTTAACAATACGCAATTCAACCTTTACGAAACGGTGTCCGATATAGTAGACGGATACCGTACCGTCAACATCAAGCACAAAATATCGCTTACGGGCGATATGTCTGTAACGCTCAACGCAGATAAAAACCTAATGACCGAGGCGATAAGAACGCTCGTCGACAACGCGATAAAGTACACTCCCGCCGACGGCGGTGAGATAAACATAGCGATAACCAAAGAGGATAACGTCGTAGAGCTTTCCATTGCCGATAACGGTATAGGAATTTCCGACGACGATATAGAGCATATATTCGAAAGGTTTTACCGCTGCGACAAGGTTAGGGGTAGAGAATCGGGCTCGAGCGGACTCGGGCTTACCATATGTAAATCCATCGTCGATATGATGAACGGAAAAATCTCCGTAGTCTCAAAGCTCGGCGAGGGCAGCACGTTTACCATAAAGCTTTATCAGTAAATAATTATATTTGCCTTGCGGCAAGCGATATTTCGCATCGCGAAGTTACGAAAAGCGTAATATCGTTTTTTGCGCGTTTCATAAGGCGGACAAGTCCCTCATATAATACAATATGGACAAGTTCGCTGAAGGGATTCTTTGTATCGTCGCCGCCGTGGCGCTTATCGGCGTTACGGCATGGGTTATGCATCTTAAAATGCCGCGCGGTATGAAGCTTATCGTAAACTCGCTTGCGGGCGGCGCGCTCGTTGCGGGGCTTTCGGCGTTTAACATTATCACTCTGCCGTTTAACGCGCTTACCGCCGCGCTTGTCGGAGTATTCGGACTTCCCGGCGCGGGAGTCGTCGTCGCCGCGGCGTTGGTGTTGTAGCAAATATAATAGTATCGAGATTGCGAGTAAAAAAACTTGACTGATTTTTGTTCGTGTGATAAAATTCATACAAAATTTATTGCGGAGAAAAATCATGGCAGGAGCGGACAGGTTCGTTAACCAAATAGCCGACATTAACACCGATTATACCAAGTGGTATACCGACGTGTGCATTAAATCGGAGCTGTGCGATTACGGCCCTGTAAAGGGCACAATGGTGTTCAGACCGTACGGCTACGCCATTTGGGAGAACATTCAGCGCGAAGCGGATAAGCGTTTTAAAGCGCACGGCGTTGTTAACGCGTATTTCCCCATGCTTATCCCTATGTCGTTTTTAACGCGGGAGGCGGAGCACGTGGAGGGTTTTGCGCCCGAGGTTGCAACCGTCACTCACGTGGGTGAAACGGAGCTGTCCGAAAAGCTCGTTTTGCGCCCGACCTCGGAGACCGTTATCGGCAATATGTACAGCAAGTGGATAGGCTCGTACCGCGACCTTCCGCTTAAGCTGAATCAATGGGCAAACGTCGTACGCTGGGAAAAAACCACGCGCCCCTTCCTCCGCACGAGCGAGTTTCTTTGGCAGGAGGGGCACACCGCGTTTGCAACGGGCGAGGAGGCTAATAACGACGCGCTCGAAATGATGGAAGTCTACAAGGACATCGCAAACAACGTTTTGTGTCTGCCTGTTTTGACAGGTAAAAAATCGGAAAAGGAAAAGTTTGCGGGCGCCGTCGCCACCTACGGAATGGAAGCGATGATGAAGGACGGAAAGAGTCTTCAGGCGGGCACTACGCACTACCTCGGCGACAACTTCGCAAAGGCGTTCGACATTAAGTTTTTGGACAGCGACGGAACGCACAAGTACGTGTATCAAGCGTCCTGGGGCGTTTCCACGCGGCTTATAGGCGCGATAATCATGGCTCACGGCGACGAGCGCGGGCTGTGCCTGCCGCCCGTCGTAGCGCCTATACAGGCGGTTGTTATACCTATCGGCGCGGCTAAAAATCCCGCGGTCGCGGAAAAAACCGCAGAGATTTACAAGTCGCTCGAAAAGGCGGGGATAAGGGCGCACCTCGACGAGCGCGACCTTTCGCCCGGGTTTAAGTTTAACCATTGGGAGCTTCGCGGCGTGCCGGTAAGAATAGAGCTCGGCGGGCGCGATCTCGAGGCGGGGGTTGTAACGGTCTGCCGCAGAGACACCGGCGAAAAGATTACGCTCCCCATCGGCGACGTGCTTAAGAATACCAAAAAGCTTCTTAAAGATATCGCAAAGAACATGCTTCGTAAAGCCGACGAGTTTACAAAGTCGCACATTGCGGAAGTTAAGGACATGGAGGAAATGGGTCGAGCGCTCGACGGCGGAAACTTCTGCGACGCTTATTGGTGCGGGGAAGAGGAGTGCGAGGACAAAATCAAGCAGGAATATTCCGCAACGACGAGGGTGTTCCACTCCGACCAAAAGCACGTTCACGAGCACACCTGTGTGTGCTGCGGCAAAAAGGCGAAGCACAGAATCTACTTCGCAAGAGCGTATTGATAAAACGGAACAAAAAACCGCATAACAAAAGCGGCTTCGAATAATCGGAGCCGCTTTATTATTTGAGGAGTTTATACTTTTTGGAACTTGCCGTCTTTTTTGTGGACGACGAGCTGGGCCTCAAGTCTGCGCGCAAGATCCTTGCCGAGCGAGAGCGCCTCCTGCTTGGTTGCCACTCTTCTGTAAGTTCTGTCCGAATCGGACCTTGTTATAACCCAATTGCCCTTGTTGTGGTCGTACTTAACCTTGACCTTGATTGCGGACGACTCGTCGCCGAACTCGTCGTCAACCTCCACGTCGTCGTCATCCGCGGGCTTTGCGGCAGGCTTAGCGGCGGCGGCAACCTTGGGCACGAGCTTAACGCTGGGATCGGCCTTGGGTGCGGACTTTGTCTTTTTGGAAGAGCTTTGAGCGGTGGAAGCCGCGCCTTTAAGCGATTCGTTTTCGGCGGCGAGGCGCTCGTTGTCGGACTTGAGCTTTATATTCTCACGCGTAAGCTCGATGTTTTCGTTAAGGAGACGGTCGCTGTTTCCGGCGGCGCTGTCCGTGCGAAGCTTAATCTCGTTTTCGAGCTGTTTGTTTTCCGTTTCGAGATTGGAGCACTTTTGAGTAAGCTCTTCGTTTTCTTTCTTGAGCTTTGCGATTTCCTCGGCGCCGTCGCCTTCGACGGGCGCGCCGCTCTTTGCCTGTTCAAGCTCGGCGGTAAGCTCGTCGATTTTCTGCTGTTTTTCGACCACCTCGTGATTGAGACTGTCTACCGCGGCGGACAGGTTGTTGCACCTTTCGGTAAGCTCGGCGTCGGTAGCGGGCTCGCCCTCGGACTGAGGTTTAGCCGCAGAAGCCGCTTCCAAGTCTTGTTTGTGCTTTTCCTCGAGCTCGCGAATGGCGTTTCTGTGCTTTGCGCTTTTAACCGCCAAGACGATTATCAAGATTATTGCAAGGATAAAAAGAAGTACAAGCGCTCCCAAAAGGACGGGCAAAAACTGTATCAGCAGATCGGTAATCTCTTCGGGAAGCAGTTCACTGAAATCGAATGAAGACATAATTTCCTCCGTTTGTTTATAATTTCTTATATTATAACATGTGTATAAATATTTGTCAATAAGGATAAAAAAATTTTGGAACGGTTTTGAGATGCTCCGGAGCGCGACTCGCTTGACAAATCCGCCGCGTTACTCTATATTATATACGTTAATCTACGGCGTAAGAACGGGAGGACGAAATGAATAGAATAGTATCGTCGGAGAGCGTAACGGAAGGACATCCCGACAAGGTGTGCGACTACATAGCGGACTGCATACTCGACGCGGCGCTCGAAAAGGACGAGTACAGCAAAATTGCGTGCGAGGTTGCTTGCGCGACCGGACTTACTATGGTGCTCGGCGAGTTCAATACGGCTACCGATTTTATCGACGTGCAAAAAATAGCGCGCGACGCCATTGCCGAAATAGGCTACCTCGACCCCGAGCTCGGCTTTGACGCGCGTACCTGCGCCGTCCTCAGCGCGATTAACGAGCAGTCGCCCGATATTGCAATAGGCGTCGACCGCTCCCTGGAGGCGCGCGAAAAATCCAAGGATAAATTCGATTCTATCGGCGCGGGCGATCAGGGAATGATGTTCGGCTACGCTTGCTCGGAGACGGAGGAGCTTATGCCCATGCCGATAACGCTTGCCCACAAGCTTACACGCACTCTTGCCGAGTGCAGAAAGTCGGGCGAGCTTCCTTTCCTCCGTCCCGACGGAAAGGCGATGGTCTCTCTCGAATACGACGGTGATAAGCCCGTTAAGGTGACAACCGTAGTTCTTTCCGCGCAGCATACGCCCGACGTTAAGGACAAAACTCTGCGCGACGGAATAGTAGACTGTGTAATTAAGCGCGCCATACCGCAAGAGCTTCTCGGCGGCGCGGAAATACTTATAAACCCCACGGGCAGGTTTGTTATAGGCGGCCCTGCGGGCGATACGGGCGTCACCGGCAGAAAGATTATAGTAGATACCTACGGCGGGGCGATAGCGCACGGAGGCGGCGCGTTTTCGGGTAAGGACGCGTCCAAGGTGGACCGCTCCGCGTCGTATTACGCGCGGTACGTGTGCAAAAACATAGTGGCGGCGGGGCTTTGCAAAAAGGTTCTTTTGCAGGTCGGCTACGCGATAGGCAAGGCGCGCCCCGTGTCTCTTTTTGTCGATTCGTACGGCACGGGCGACGACGACAGAATTCTCGAGGCGGTCAAAAAGGTTTTCGATTTCCGCCCCGCGGCAATAATAGAAAAACTCGGCTTAAGAAAGCCTATATTCAAAACGACGACGGACTACGGTCACTTCGGAAAGAGCTACCTCGCGTGGGAAAAGCTCGACAGCGTGGACAAGCTTAAGGCGGTGTATTGATATTGGAGCGCATTGCCGGCACGGTAGAAGAAATTCGCTTCCGTAACGACGAAAACGGTTATACCGTGCTCGTAATCGACGATAACGGCGATATGGTCGTTGCGGCGGGGCTGCTCCCCACCGTTGCGGAAGGGGATTGCTTGGAGCTCGAGGGGGAGTTTGTAATCCATCCTCGCTTCGGCACGCAGTTTAAGGTGGAGCGCGCGTCGGTAACCCAGCCCAAAACGATGTACGGTATTATGAAGTTTCTCTCCTCGGGGCTTATCGACGGCGTTGGGGAAAAGACCGCGGCGCGCATTGTCGACATGTTCGGCTTCGACACGATAGAAGTTATAACGAAGTCGCCCGAGGCGCTAACTCGCGTTAAGGGCATTAGCGCCGCCAAAGCGAAGAAAATTTCCGAGCAGTTCGAGTCGGTGCGGTTGGAACGCGAAACCGCTATGTTTTTGGCGGGGTACGGTATTTCGGTCAACCTCGCGATGAAGCTTTACGCAATCTACGGCGGGGCGACGATAGATACGGTTAAATCCGACCCGTACGTCCTTGTGGAGGACGTGGACGGCGTTGGATTTTTGACCGCAGACAAAATAGCGCAGTCTATGGGAATAAGACCCGACTCGGAGTTCAGACTCCGCGCCGGGCTTTTGTACGCGCTTAAAAGCGCCTGCGAAAAAGAGGGCGACACCTATCTTCCCAACGAAAAGCTGTTCGAGCGCGCAAAGGCGATTCTCGGCGAGGAGAACTGCGAATTTCTTTCGACCGTGCTCGATAAGCTGTTAGTAGAGCGCAAGGTCGTAATCCCGTTCGAGGGCGCTATTATGGACAGCCGCTACCACAAGACAGAAAAGACCGCCGCGGTGCGCATAGTAAAGCGCGTCGACGAGGCGGGGTTTTTCGCGGGCAATATAGACGAGATTATAGACAGGTTCGAGCGCACTAACAATATCACCCTGCACGAAAAACAGCGCGAGGCGGTGTCCTACGCCGTTAAAAGCGGTGTGTCGGTTATTACCGGCGGACCGGGCACGGGCAAAACAACCATAATTAATTGCATACTTTTCGTACTCGATTTTTTGAACTGCTCGTCGATTCTCCTTGCGCCTACCGGCCGCGCCGCAAAGCGCATGACCGAAGGTTGCAACAGGGAGGCGTCCACAATTCACCGTGCAATCCTCTCTCTTACGGAGGGCGAAAAGCTGAGCGCGGGCGCCGTCATTGTCGACGAGTTTTCCATGGTCGATATTTTTCTTTTCAACATGCTTCTCGGCGCGGTGGCGGATACCGCCAAGCTTATTATAGTGGGCGACTCCGATCAGCTCCCGTCCGTGGGCGCGGGTAACGTGCTCCGCGATATAATATCGAGCAAGCTCGTGCCGGTAACTCGGCTC
The DNA here is from genome assembly GCA_022511445.1 of Clostridiales bacterium. Lineage (GTDB taxonomy): Bacteria > Bacillota > Clostridia > Christensenellales > Pumilibacteraceae > Anaerocaecibacter. Next base: position 116,389 of record JAFLVE010000011.1, read on the forward strand.
AGCTATATTTACAGACAGTCGCAGACAAGCCGAATTGCCGTAAACGCGCACGCCATTAACAACGGCGAGATGCCCGACCTATCCGCGCGCGACGGCGACTTCTTTTTCTTTAAGCAGGGCAGCCCCGCGGAGGTTGCCAATATGACGGTGGAGCTTGCGACAAAACGCATAACCGACTATTCGGGAATCGACCCGTCCCGCATTCAGGTTATAGCCGCGCTTAAGGCGGGCGTTGCGGGAGTTAATAACCTTAACCAAAGATTGCAAGCCGCGCTTAACGGGTCGAGCAAGGTAAAAACGACTGTCGGCGATATTAATTTTTTCGTGGGCGACAGAGTTATGCATACCGTAAACAACTACGAACTTACCTGGCGGCGGGGCTCGATAGAGGGCGAGGGCGTGTTCAACGGCGATATCGGCATTGTGGAGCACATAATGCCGACGGGCGAGATAGAGGTTTTGTTTGAGGACGGGCGGCGCGTAACGTATAGCGGCGAAAATAAACGCCAGCTTATTTTGTCGTACGCCGTGACCGTGCATAAAAGTCAGGGCTGCGAATTTGACGCGATTGTAATGCCGATAGTAAGCGGACCTTACGTTATTATGACGCGCAACCTTTTGTATACCGCGATAACCCGCGCCAAAAGAATGGCGGTGCTCGTCGGCGACCGCGACGATATACGGCGTATGGTTAATAACAACTACGTAGCGGAAAGATACTCCGCGCTCGATATTTTTATCGCCGACGCCAAAAGCGGAATGCGAAGGCTTTTCGGCGATTGCTAAAGAGCGGGGAAAACCGTTCCGTTTTGCAGTTTGGTTATGTTGTGAGTTGCTTATCCGTGTGTCAATTATAATTGACAAAATCGTGAGTATGGTATATACTTAGTGCGGAGCAAAAAATGTATGTGCGGTCGATAAATAAAAATAATTCTTAAAGCGCGCGAAGCTTAGTGTTTTTTTACTTGCACAGGCGAATGAATCCGCGCTATTTTCTTTTTTGTTTACAAAAATGCCCGACATTTAAGTTTTGTTAATCGGCGCAAAAAGCGCTTAAAATAAATCAAAAGGAGTACACATGAAGACCGATATCGAAATCGCTTACGAGGCAAAACCTCAGCCTATCGAGGAAATCGCGGCAAAGCTCGGCATAACCGACATTTACCGCTACGGTGACTACGTCGCAAAAGTAAACCCCAAAAACTCCCCCAAAGCGAAGCTGATACTCGTCACGGCAATCAACCCCACGCCCGCGGGCGAAGGGAAGTCGACTGTGTCTATCGGTCTTGCCGACGGACTCAATAAGACGGGTAGAAAAACCGCGCTCGCTCTCCGCGAGCCGTCGCTCGGTCCCGTGTTCGGAATGAAGGGCGGAGCCACCGGCGGCGGAATGGCGCAGATAATTCCCATGGACGACATCAACCTGCATTTTACGGGCGATCTCCATGCGATAACCGCGGCAAACAATCTCCTTTGCGCTATGATAGATAACTCGCTGTACTTCGGTAATCCGCTTAAGATTGCCAAGGTCACGTTTAACCGTTGCATGGACTGCAACGACCGCGCGCTTCGTTCCATTATAGTCGGAGTTGGCGGAAACGCAAGAGACGAGTCGTTTAATATTACCGCCGCAAGCGAGGTTATGGCGACGCTGTGTCTTGCCTCCGACTTCGAGGACCTTAAGGTTCGCCTTGCGAAAATCATTATCGGCTACGACGTAGACGGTAATGCCGTTACCGCGGGCGACCTCGGCGCGGCAAACGCCATGGCGGTGCTCCTTAAGGACGCGGCAAAGCCCAATCTCGTGCAAACGCTCGAGGGAACGCCGGCGTTTGTTCACGGCGGACCGTTTGCCAATATCGCGCACGGCTGCAACACCGTTATCGCTACGAAGACGGCGCTTAGCTACGCCGACTACGTCGTTACGGAGGCGGGCTTCGGAGCCGACCTCGGCGCGGAAAAATTCTTCGACATTAAGTGCCGCCTTAACGGGCTTACCCCGAGCTGCACGGTTATCGTAGCTACAATCCGCGCGCTTAAGTACGGCGGCGAGGGCGACCTTAATAAGGGAATGGGTAATCTCCTTAAGCATATCGACAACATTAAAGACGTGTTTGGGCAGAACGTCGTCGTTGCTATCAACCGCTTTACGGACGACACCGAGGACGAGATTGCGGCGGTAAAATCGGCGTGCAAAAAAGTGGGCGCAACCGCGGTGCTTTGCGAGTGCTGGGGCAAGGGCGGCGCGGGCGCCGTCGAGCTTGCCGACGCCGTCGCAAAGGCTACGGAAAAGAAGGGCAAGCTTACTTTCTCGTACGAACTGTCCGAAAGCGTTTACGAAAAGGTGGAGCACGTCGCCAAAAAGGTTTACGGCGCGAAAAACGTTATCTGGACCGCCAAAGCCAAAAAGAGCCTCGAAAAGATGGGCTCTAAGGCGGACAATCTTCCCGTATGTATCGCAAAAACGCAGTACAGCTTAAGCGACGATCCCAAAAAGATCGGTTGTCCCAAGGACTTCGATATTACCATTCGCGATCTTCAGATGCGCGCGGGCGCCGGCTTTGTCGTAGCCGTTGCGGGCGACATGCTGCTTATGCCCGGACTTCCCAAAAAGCCCAACGCCGTCGGTATGACGATAGAGGACGGAAAAATAGGAGGCTTGTTCTGATATGCCGGAGAACGATAACGGTACCAACTTTATCGAGAACATTATTATAAACGACCTTAAAAGCGGCAAGGTGAAAAGCATCGTTACGCGTTTCCCGCCCGAGCCCAACGGCAGACTTCACATAGGTCACGCCAAAGCGGCATGCCTTAACTTTATGCTCGCCAAAAAATTCGGCGGAAAGTGCAATCTCCGCTTCGACGACACCAACCCGGTAAAAGAGGACGCCGATTTTTGCGAGCAGATTCTTTACGATATTCGTTGGCTCGGCTTCGAGCCGGACGGAATTTTTTACGCCTCCGACTATTTCGACTATATGCGCGACTGCGCCGTGCTCCTTATAAACAAGGGGCTTGCTTACGTCGACGAGAGCACACCCGACGAGATACGTTTATCCCGCGGCACGCTGACGGAGCCGGGTAAAAACTCCGTTTACCGCGACAGACCGATTAAGGAAAGCCTTGCGCTTTTCGACAAAATGCAGTCGGGCGCCGTTCCCGACGGGGGCATGGTGCTTCGCGCTAAAATAGACATGGCTTCCCCCAATATGAATATGCGCGACCCCGTAATATACAGGGTGCTTCACGCGCCGCACCACCGCACCGGCACCAAGTGGAATATGTACCCCATGTACGACTTCGCGCATCCGCTCGAGGACGCTGTCGAGCACGTAACTCATTCGTGCTGCACAATGGAGTTCGAGGACCACAGACCGCTCTACGACTGGGTTATCGACAATTGCGATATAACCGACAAGCCGCACCAATACGAGTTTGCGCGGCTCAATCTTACCGACACGGTGATGAGTAAAAGGTATCTCAAGCAGCTCGTCGACATGAAGGCGGTGGACGGCTGGGATGACCCGAGAATGCCTACGCTGTCGGGACTCCGCCGCAGAGGCGTGCCGTCGCATGCTATTGTGGCGTTCTGCACCGAGGTGGGTATTGCAAAGGCTGTAGGCACCGTAGACGCCGCGCAACTTAACGACTGCATTCGCGACGAGCTTAACGCCACCGCAAAAAGGTACATGGTGGCGCCCGACCCGATTGAGCTCGACATAGTCAATATGGATAAATCCGCCAAGGAAATGATCGAGGTAACCGAGGGCGGGGAATACACCGTTCCGCACAGGACGTTTATCGATCCCGAGGTTAGCTCCACTCCCGTCGTGACGCGCAAAATGACCTTGTCGCCTCGGCTGTATATTAACCGCGAGGACTTTTCCTATAATCCGCCCAAGGGCTACCACAGGCTTGTACCGGGCGGCTTGGCTCGGCTTAAAAACTCGTTTATAATCCGTTGCACGGGATATGATACCGATAAGGACGGAAATGTAACCAAGGTGTACGCAGAGCGGACGGACGAGGTTAAGGCAAAGGGCGTTATTCAATGGATAGACCGCGACACCGCCGTCGACATAAAGATTAACGAGCTTGACGCTATCGTCCCCGACGGCGAAGGCGATTTTACCGACAGAATCAACGCGAACAGCAAAAAGGTAGTATCCGCAAAAGCTGAAGCGGCGGTAAAGGATTTGGCGATCGGCGAGGGCGTACAGTTCTTCAGAATAGGCTACTTCGCCCGCGACGCAAAGGATAAGGATTCGTTCAACCGCGTGGTAGAGCTTAAAAGCAGTTGGAATAAATAAAACTATATAACGAAAAGTGACAGGAGGTCACGAAAACTTATGAAAATTCTCGTAACAGACGGAAACGGTTTTATAGGAAAGGCGTTTATCAAAAAGTACGATAGCGCGTTTGATATTGTTTTACCCGGTAAGGACGTCGATTTTCTCGACGCGCGCTCTGTCGACGCGCTTATAAGGTCCGACAATTTCGACGCCGTACTGCACCTTGCAAACGTGCCCGAAAAGGCGGACGGCAGCTTCATCGAGTCGGACAACCTGATAATGTTCCACAATCTTCAATACGTCTGCACCAAATACGGCGTGAAAAAGCTGATTGTCGTAAGCGACGCCGCCGACTTCGACCGCAGTCAGGAGCTTATCGACGTTACCGAGGAAATGGCGGAGTATTACGTTCCGTCGGACGGCTACGGGCTTGCGAGAAGCGTTATAAACACGCTCGCCGCCAAGGATAAGATTACGACGGTACTTCGAGTGTTCGATATCTACGGCGGAATGGGAAACACCCCGCTCAATAAGATTGCCGCCGCCGCAATGAAAGGCAAAAAGAAAATCGTCCTCGACTGCGAAAGAACGGTTAGCACGGTTGCTATAGACGACCTTACAAAAATCATAGCGGCGTTTTTGAAGGGCGATTACCCCAAGGGCGATTATAACGTCGTTTGCGACGAAAAGACTACTTTTCTTACCGTTGCAAAGGCGATGCGCCGCGCCGTTCGCCGCGACGAGGGCGATATAGATATCGAGCTTAAAAGCGAGCACGTCGGCTTGGAGCATTCGGCAAGCAACAGCAAACTCCTTTCCGTATTGCCGTTCCGCTTAACGCCTATCGGCAAGGGAATAAAAACGCTGTGCGACGAGGCTGTCGCACGCCGCAAATAATTTTGCAGTAAAAACATAAAAGTTTTTTGGAGACTATATGAAACTTACAAGCGACTCCCTTCGCAAAAAATGGATGAAGTTTTTCGTTGAGCGCGGACATGCGCCCATTTCTTCCGCTTCGCTAATACCCGAAAACGACCCTACCGTACTGTTTACGACGGCGGGCATGCACCCGCTCGTCCCGTACCTTCTCGGCCAGCCGCACCCGAGCGGAAAGCGGCTTTGCGACACGCAAAAGTGCGTAAGAACGGGCGATATCGACGAGGTGGGCGACAGTAGTCACTGCACGTTTTTCGAGATGCTCGGCAACTGGAGCCTCGGCGATTACTTTAAAGAGCAAATGGTGCCTTGGAGCTATGAGTTTTTAACCAAGGAATTGGGACTTCCCAAGGACAGAATAGCCGTAACCGTTTTCGAGGGCGACAAGGACTGCCCGCGCGACGAGGAGACCGCCGCACTTTGGGAAAAATGTGGAATCAAAAAAGAGAATATTTTCTACCTCGGCAAAAAGCATAACTGGTGGGGACCCGCCGGACAGACAGGTCCATGCGGTCCCGACACCGAGATGTTCTTCGATACGGGTAAGCCTAAGTGCTGCGAAAGCTGCTCGCCGGCGTGCGACTGCGGCAAGTATATCGAGGTTTGGAACGACGTCTTTATGCAGTTCAATAAAAACGCCGACGGAAGTTTCACCCCGCTTAAACAAAAGAACGTAGACACCGGCATGGGCTTAGAACGTGCGCTCATGAACATTCAGGGATTATCGAGCGTATACGAAACGGACGTGTTCGTGCCAATCGTGAATAAAATCAAAGAGCTCGGGTCCGTTTCCGACGCGCCCGAGGCGGTAAAGGCGCTTCGCGTCGTTGCCGACCATATCCGCACCTCCACGTTTATTATAGGCGACGAGCGCGGCGTTACGCCGAGCAACGTCGATCAGGGCTATATCCTTCGCAGGCTCCTTCGCCGCGCCATTCGCTTCGGCGGCACGATAGGCTTAAAAGAGGGCGACTATTCCGCGATAGCCGAAACGGTGGTGGATATCTATAAAGAAGTCTATCCCGAGCTTGCCGCGGCGCGCGAAAAAATAAAAACCGAAATCGACGAGGAGTACGCGCGTTTTTCGCGCACGCTCGAAAACGGAATGAAGGAGTTCGAAAAGCTGTGCAAGTATCTTCAGGGCGACACCATTCCGGGAAAGAGCGCCTTCCGCCTGTACGACACGTACGGCTTCCCGCTCGAAATGACGGTGGAGCTTGCACGAGAGCGCGGCTTTAAGGTTGATATCGACGGCTTTAACGCGCGGTTTGAAGAGCACAAAAACCTTTCGCACGCGGGCGCCGAACAGCGCTTTAAGGGCGGACTTGCCGACACGGGAGAATTAACCGCAAGGCTTCATACGGCGACCCACCTTATGCACAAGGCGCTAAAGCAGGTGCTTAACGACCCCAACGTAAACCAGCGCGGATCCAATATCACGCCCGAAAGATTGCGTTTCGACTTTTCGTTCGGAAGGGCTATGACCCCCGAGGAAGTAAAGGCGGTAGAGGACAAGGTAAACGAAGCTATCGCCGCCGACGTTCCCGTAACGTGCGAGGAGATGACGGTGGAAGAAGCGAAGGCGCAGGGCGCGGTCGGCTTGTTTACGAGCAAGTACGGCGAAAAGGTCAAGGTGTACACCATGGGCGAGTACTCCAAGGAAATCTGCGGCGGTCCCCACGCCTCGAGAACGGGCGAGCTCGGACACTTCCGTATAGTAAAAGAGCAGAGCAGCTCGGCGGGCGTCAGACGAATCAAAGCGGTACTCGAGCCTAAAACTGAATAGACAAAACGAAGGAAAACACAAAAAGATAGTCGCAGGTTTAGTAATAAGCTTGCGACTTTTTTGTGCTTGGATAATAAAAAAAAGTTTTTTAGGATATATGAAAAAAACATATAAATAATCGCTATTAATTAATAGAAGCGTAACAATAGGATAAATCCGTACTCAAAATAAACTGTACTGTTCCGTAAAAGCCCTATGATTAATATAACGGATAAATGGAGTGTATAAATGAAAAAAAATCGATTAAAAATAATAATATTTGTCTTGACTTTGACTGTCATTTGTATGATCGCATTCGTAGGTTGCAATAATGTTGTGAAGACTACGTATAAACTGAATTATTCGGCGAGTGAGGGCGGTCATATCGCCGGATTAACGGATCAGGAAGTAGAAGAAGGTGCGGACGGAGAAATAGTAATAGCGGTAGCCGATAAGGGCTATAAGCTAAAAAAGTGGTCCGACGGCGTAACGACAGAGCAAAGGCAGGATAAGAACGTAAAATCAGACAAGAATGTGACGGCGGAATTTGTTCCGCTTGGATATTTCGTGCTAACATATAACGCAAGCGAAGGTGGGCATATTGTCGGTTTAACGGAACAGGAAGTCAAAGAGCGCACAGATGGGGAAGTAGTAATAGCAGTAGCGGATGAGGGTTACAAGTTTAAGAAATGGTCGGACGGAGTAACGACAGAGCAAAGGAAGGATAAAAATGTAAAGTCGGATAAGAATGTGACGGCGGAATTTGTGCCGCTCGAGTATTTTGTGCTTACATATACGGCAAGTGAAGGCGGATATATAGAAGGCGACCAAGAACAGACGGTATTGGAAAAAACCAACGGAACTATTGTAACGGCGATAGCCGAATACGGATATACTTTTTCCGCATGGTCGGACGGAGTAACGGAAGTTTCGAGACAAGAGTTTAATGTAAATGATAATAAAACACTAACGGCATATTTTGAGCAGATGCCACCCTTTACGCTTGCGTATACGGCAGACAGCGAATACGGTTATATACAAGGAGAAACGGTCCAAAAAGTGTTAGCCGGTAAAAACGGTATGACCGTAACAGCGATATCAACTAAAGAGAATTGGGATTTTTATTGTTGGTCGGACGGCGTCGAAACAGCGAGCAGAACAGACTTAAACGTAACGGAAAACATAGCGGTAAAGGCTTTGTTCCAACAAGTCCTATTCACCTATGAATATTTTTTCGGTGACCCTGAACATTGGTACGGACATATCGAAGGCGAAGCGATTCAGTATGTACGGCGTGACGAATCGGGTACGGAGGTTACCGCAGTTCCGAACGAGGGTTGCGTGTTTACGGGTTGGACCGACGGCTTGAAAAGTCCGACGCGAATAGATAAGGTAAATAAAGATTTAAGGGTTTTTCCATACTTCAAAAAAGTGATAACCGTTACTTACAGGGTAAACAACGGAATAGGCGGACGTATTGAGGGTGAAACTAATCAGGTCTTTTTCCAATACAACGATTCGAAGCCCGTAAAGGCGGTAGCAGACGACGGATATGTATTTGTCGGTTGGTCCGACGGTTTAACGGATACCGAGCGTTATGAAACGCGTTTAACGGAAGATTTTACCAGGACGGCGTACTTTGAGCCGATAGAAAAGGTTTTCCGTTACGATTATCGCGGCGGAAGGAGCAACTTAGGCGTGCAAACCGTTACGGTTTTGCGGGATAATCCCAAGGCGAGCACATTTACTGTACCGCAAAAAGACGGGTTCGACTTTGTCGGCTGGTATGCAGACGAAAACTATACCGTAAAAGTAACCGACGAAAAGGGTAATTTGATGTACGGGTATAATACGGTAACGCTCGAAACCGACACGTTATATGCGCGTTGGCTAGATCCGGACGACGATTCCGTCATTTATAAGATTTTAATTGTGGTTGTCGACGAAATCGACGCTATTTTGCCGCTTCGAGAAGACTCTACAACCTATAAACGTTTACACCATAAAATTTCGATGCGCGAAAGACTACTGAGTAAACAAATAGCGGGAAAAATGTCCGCTTACCTTAACGAGTGGTTTGCCGGAAAAGTTAAATTCGAAGTTGACACGTATTTCACAACCCAACCCGTAGATACGGAAGCCTTTGGCTACACTAACCATAATCTTTATCCATATCGCATGAAAGAAGTCAAAATGATGTGTGACAACTATGACAGCTTTTTGGTATTGTTTGATATGAATGATTTTGACAATGAGTTTATAGAGAGAGGCCTTTCGGCGACATCATTTTATAAGATAGGATGTATTCACTTAGAAACCGAAATGCTTACTACAAACAAGTTGAATAAGAATCAGGCAGACGAATTAATGCGAGGGAGCCAAACAACGGAGTTTATTTGGGATATGTTTATAACTCTTTGTTTAGAGGTTTTTGTGCATACAATAGAGGCCCAATACTATTTCCAAATTTATTCACTCAGCGAAACTATATGGTACTTTCGAGAAATGGGTACATATAATTTGTATGAAATAATTCGAAAATATTTGTTGTGCGAAGCGGAGGTTAATGGCGAGACCGTTGGAATTCCGCCCGACTTTTGGACAAATGGTGCATGATTTATTTGTTAAATCAAGTGGAGTAAATGTAGAAATTTCCATTTAAAATAATTTACAAGGAGATAAAAATGAAAAACAAAGGTAAAAAAACACTGGTTATTGCCGTTGTCGCGTTATTTGCTGTATTCGCTTATTTCGGCTTTACTAAAACAATGACGGCGTCGGCGGAAGCTATTCAGGTCGAATCTTTGGCAGGTCCTACACAGATATACGCAACTGATGATGACTTTGCATTTACACTTGTTAATGATTCGGAATATAAAGTGCGTATAGTAAATAAAAACATAACGCAAGCTAAGATACCTTCCGAGTATAACGGTTTACCCGTTACGGAAATAGCAAGCAGTGGTTTTATGTCTTGCAAATATTTAACGACTGTCTATTTACCGAAATCGGTAAAGAAAATCGGCGCTAATTCTTTTTACGGTTGCAAGGAGTTGGTGCGCGTATATGGCACATCAAAGTTAGAGGAAATTGGGAGTAATGCTTTTTATAATTGTACCCAGTTAATTTATTTTTGTATTCCTAATACGATACGAACATTAGGCAATACAATTTTTAAAAACAATCCCAATGATATATACGTAAGAATGTCAGAAGATGAATTCGGTGCTGTGTCTGGGATAAGCGCCACGGCGCTGAACGGTCGCACGGAAAGCAGTAATGTTATTTTTGGAACCGATATGATATGTGAGCCAATAAACGAAGAAATTCCTGTCGATGGTTATAAGTTAATTTACGCACAGGTCAGCAATGTGATGTTATATCGGAGTGTAGACAGTAATGTATTTTTGTGTTCGAAAGATGAAACGGATGAAAACGGTGAAACTAAAAAAGTACCTATTCTATCAATTGATTCGGATGCATTTGACGGGTGGACAAGTAATGAATTAATAGTTAGATATGATGAAGAAGTCGCAACAGATTATCCAGTCAATATTTGTAGTTTAGCTTTTAATTGTTTAGATGTCGATCTGATAAGCATAGAAGTCAATATTACAATAAAAGATGAAGAGAATGATGGAGAATTGTCTACGGGGATCTTCTATGGCGCACAAATGCAACAGTTGAATTTACCTGATACTATTACTGCAATACCTGATGAAACATTTAACGAATGTATTAATCTTACAACTATAAAGCATGGCTCAATGGATGATAATAAGTTTTCGGAAAAAATTGATTACATCGGAAGTTTCGCTTTTTCCGGTTGTTATAACTTGCAGAAACTGTATATTCCGGCTAGTGTAGAAACAATGGGTCAATGTGTCTTTAGTGATTGGGGTACAGATAACCGTCAAGTGGTTGAATTTGATAAATTGTTGCCGCCTATAACTGCGGACGGTTTAAGCGCTTGGGATGGGCAAATCGGTGAATTGGTTGAATTCTTATATAAAACTACGACTGTAACTCTTAATAACAATAACGATCAGGAGAACTCTACTATAGAGGCGATGTATGGCAGACTATTGCCTACAATTTTATCTATGCCAGAGCCCCCTAGTGCATCAAAGCATTTCGCCGGTTACTATTTTACTGAAAACGCAAAAGATGTTCAATACTATGATGAAAATTTGACTCCAGTTAAAATATGGGATGAGGACGATATCAAAAACGAAGTTGTAGAATTAAATGCAGTTTGGGAAGAGAATACATACTCAGTTCAACTTTATGATGGGGATGATATATTTTATGAAATCGAAACAATAAAGTATGATGAATATTATCCTGCGCTTGAAACATCCAAGCCTATAAAATCAGGTTATGAATTTAAGGGTTTTTATTCAGAAAGGAACGGCGAAGGCGTGCAAGTCTACGACAGTGAACTAAATCCTATGGGAGAAAAATATAAGTACTATTGGGATACGGCTCTTTACGCATATTGGACGCCGAACAGATATCGAATTGCGTTTTTGACCGGAGAAGGCGAGGGCGGCACGATAACAGTTTATATAACTTATCAAACGACAGACATATATTGGAATAGAGACGATACCGAACCTGTTTTATATATTTCCGCACCGACAAGACAACATTATAATTTTTCAGGCTTTGCATTGGAAGACGGTACTCTATATTTTTCAGGGGAAGAAGTCGACGGGGAGATAGTCGCAAAGTGTATTAAAGTATGGGGTTTGGCTGGAGACGGGATTTTGAACGCAGTGTGGACGCCAATAGATTATACTATTACATACTACGATTATACGGGTAGCGAAACGCCGAAAAATACGATTAATATAGAAGAGTTGAAAAATGATTATAATGGCGTTTTCAAAACAAAAGAACTGGAAATGATTAAGTACGGAGCCATATTGACTTGGCGGTCTGTTACCATAACAATCGATAATATAGGGGATATCGTAGTAGAGCCAGATACTGGCACTATCGTTTCGATTAAAGATTGCTATGATTCAAGTACGGGTTCATACCAAATATGGTACCCGTCGCAGCTATATGAGGTGAGAACAATCACCTCTGGCAGGCTGAAGCAAATAGTCGGAAAATTCGAACTGATGAGGGATCTGGATTTAAGCTCATACTCCAGTTGGATTCCGTTTCATGATTTTGCAGGAACATTCGAAGGACATTCTCATAAAATATCCGGCATGAATATAAGCAATGTTACCGGTCCTAATTTAGGGTTGTTTGCCATAAACTCAGGTACGATTATAAGACTGACAGTAGGCGGCACGATAAAGGTATCGGGAACAACCACAATTTACGCAGGATTATTGTGCGGTAAGAATATCGGAAGAATAGAAAATTGTTACACAGAGAAAGGCGGCTCGTATAGCATAATAAGCTCGTCTGACGTCGCGTATATAGGTGGTCTTGTAGGTCTTAATTCTAACGGTATAGTATATAAAGCCGCAAACTCTGCGGATATTTACGGTCAAGGTAATATAGGCGGTGTAGTTGGAAAGAATGACGGTAGTGAATCGACATCCTTTATATCGTTTTCATCTAATACCGGTAAAATAAATGCTATAGTAAAAACAGACGTATCAATTGGAGGCATAGTGGCTGTTATGACCGGCGGAACAATAGGGGGATGCACTAGCGCAGGTGCTATAACGATATACGCAACAGGCAGTTCAAATCTGCAAAGTGTTACTCCGCGAGCTGGAAAGGTAGTTGGAACTTTATATTTTAATAATTCAATATATGACACGCAACTTGTTATCATGGAGGATATTTCAATAAGCGGCGTTTATTATAATACCACTTATGTAAAAGGTGACGTGGGGGAAACAAATTTAACACCCGCATCTTCACTTTAAATTAAATACTAAAAGTAACTAATGTTTTCGATAACCGATTAAGACTGTATTAACATTCAAGTAACGACTTATAATCCGATAAGCAGATAAACGTCATGTTGGATTTTGTTTGCTTATCGGATTTTTCATTTAGGTTTTATTGTACAGTCGTTCGTCATTCGCTTACAACGATTTTATTGACAGTAAAAGTGTTGTGTGGTATTATAGCGGTATGGATCACAACGAGATTGAAAGAAAGTGGCAAAAGATTTGGGATGAGCAGGGCATTAACACCTTTCACGATGGAGGAGATAAGTGCTACGTGCTCGAAATGCTGCCGTATCCGTCGGGCGCACAGCTCCACATGGGGCATTGGTACAACTACGGCGTTTCGGACAGCTACGCGCGGTTTATGCGCATGCAGGGCAAAAACGTGTTTCAGCCCATGGGCTTCGACGCGTTCGGTCTGCCTGCCGAAAACTTTGCCATAAAGACGGGTATTCATCCCAAGGATTCAACCGACAAGAACATAGCGACAATGGAGCGGCAGTTATCCGACATGGGCGTTATGTTCGACTGGTCGCACGAAATTTACACCTGCCGTCCCGACTACTACAAGTGGACGCAGTGGCTGTTTTTACAGCTCTATAAAAACGGACTGTGCTATCAGAAAAAGGCGCCCGTCAACTGGTGCCCGTCCTGTCAGACAGTTATTGCCAACGAGCAGGTCGTAGACGGCAAGTGCGAGCGCTGTAAGAGCGAGGTCGTCCACAAGGAGATGACGCAGTGGTTCTTTAAGATAACCGACTACGCCGAAAAGCTTTTAGACGGCATCGATAAGCTCGATTGGCCCGAAAAGACCAAAACCATGCAGCGCAACTGGATAGGCAAGTCTGTCGGCGGCGAGGTGCATTTCGACCTCGTTAAACCCAAGGGCGACATAAAGACTATAAAGGTGTTTACGACTCGCGCTGACACGCTGTTCGGCGTAACGTACGTCGTTCTTGCGCCCGAGCATCCCTATGTAAAGGCGCTTACCACTCCCAAATACAAAAAGACGGTGGAGGCGTATGTTGCCGCCGCCGCAAAGCGCACGGACATAGAGCGCACTTCCGCCACAAAGGACAAGACGGGCGAGTTTATCGGCGCGTACTGCATTAACCCGTTAAACGGCGACAAGGTGCCCGTACTCGTTGCGGACTACTGCCTTAATTCTTACGGCACGGGCGCGGTTATGGGCGTTGCCGCGCACGACACTCGCGACTACGCCTTTGCCGTCAAAAACAATATGAAGATTGTGCGCGTCATTAACGCCGAGGACGGAAAGGGCGAGCTTCCTTACACCGAGTACGGCGTGCTCACTTCTTCCGGCAAGTTCGACGGAATGAAGAGTAAGGACGCCATTCCCGCAATTCTTGACGAGCTCGAAAAAATCGGGCACGGCGGCAAAAAGGTCAATTACCGTATGCGCGACTGGTCGGTTTCCCGTCAGCGCTATTGGGGCGCGCCCATTCCCATTATCTACTGCGAGCACTGCGGCGCGGTGCCCGTTCCCGAAAAGGATTTGCCCGTAGAGCTTCCTTACGACGTTAACTTCACCCCCGACGGAAAATCACCGCTCGGGCTTAACGAAGAGTTTATGAACTGCACCTGCCCGGTGTGCGGTAAGCCGGCAAGGCGCGAGAGCGACACGCTCGACACCTTTGTGTGCTCGAGCTGGTATTATCTCCGCTATCCCGACGCGCACAACGACAAGGCGCCTTTCGATTCCAAAATAGTAAACAAGCTTCTTCCCGTCGATTGCTACGTGGGCGGGGCGGAGCACGCTTGCAGTCACTTGTTGTATTCGCGGTTTATAACGAAGGTTTTACACGACCTCGGTTATATCGATTTCGACGAGCCGTTCAAAAGGCTTGTTCACCAGGGCGTTATACTCGGCCCCGACGGAATGAGAATGAGTAAGTCGCGCGGCAACGTTATTTCCGCCGACCCGCTGATAGAAAAGTACGGCTCGGACGCGCTTAGGCTGTATCTTATGTTCGGATTCGACTACACCGAGGGCGGACCGTGGTCGGACGGCGGAATAGCCTCGTGCTCCAAGTTTATGGACAGAATCGAGCGGCTTGTTATAGAGGTCAAGGACGAAAAAGCGGACGAAAAAGACGGAGCGCTCGACTATGAACTTAACTACTGCATAAAGAAGGTTTCGGAGGATATTCCCGACTTCCACTTTAATACGGCGGTGGCGCGGTGCATGGAGCTTGTTAACGCAATGTACAAGTACCGCTCGGAAAGCAATTACAATCCCAAATACTTAAAGTACGCGCTAAGCGTTCTCGTAAAGCTTATGGCGCCCATGGCCCCGCATTTTTGCGATGAGCTTAATTCGCTTATGGGCGGCAAAAAGTCGCTCATGCTCGAAAAGTATCCCGTTTGCGACGAGAGTAAACTTGTAAAGTCTACCACCGAATACGCCGTGCAGGTAAATTCCAAGATAAAATGCAAAATAACCCTTCCGCAGGGAATAGCGGTCGACGAGATAAAAGCGCTCGCGCTTAAGAACGGGGAAGTGGTATCGCTTCTCGGCGGCGCCGCGCCTAAAAAGATAATAGTAATCCCCGAACGGCTTATAAACTTCGTCGTTTAGTCTGCACGCATATAACAAAGGAAAAATATGTTTAACCCCAAAGAAATTGCCGATAACTACATAAACGTCGCCAAAGCGAAAACCTCGCAGCGCTGGTATAAGGCGTTGGTGCTTGCCGTGCTCGCGGGTGCGTTTATCGCGTCCGGCGCGGCTGTATCGACCGCGGCCGCCGTAGGCTTTACGGGCGGCGGAGCGGCGGCGGTAAAGGGCGCGGTGTTCCCCGTAGGGCTTATACTCGTTGTGCTGTGCGGCGCGGAGCTTTTTACGGGCAACTGTCTTCTCGTTTCGCCTTTAATCGAGCGTAAAATCACCGTGGGCGGCATGCTTAAAAACTGGGGGATTGTCTACCTCGGAAATTTAATAGGCGGCGTTTTAATAGCCGTTTTGGTGACGACAAGCGGCGTACTTAACGACGTTACGGGCGCGGCGGTTATCGCGACGGCGACCGCAAAGAGTACGATGAACTTCGGCGAGGCGGTGCTTCGCGGAATACTTTGCAACATGCTCGTATGCCTTGCGGTGTGGGCGGCAATGTCCTCTAAAACCGCGGCGGGAAAAATACTCGCGCTGTATCTGCCCGTGTTCGCTTTTGTCGCGTGCGGCTTCGAACACTCCGTTGCAAACATGTACTACCTTACGGCGGGGCTTATTCAAAACGCGCTTACGGGCGGCGCGGCGTCTCTTACCCTCGGCAATTCTCTTCTTTACTGCTTGCTTCCCTCTACGATAGGCAACATAATAGGCGGGGCGTTTATCGCGGTCTGCTTCTTCCTCTCGTTTAGGTTAGGGAAGAAAAAAGAGGAAGAAAAGCCGCCTGCCGAACAGTCCGACAACAAAGAATAGCGCAATAACAAAAGGTCCGAATATTCGGACCTTTTTCTTTTATGTCGAAACGATGTCAAGGCGGAAGATGTTATTCCCGCGGTTTGCTCTTTTTGAATACTATAAAGTTAGTGACGAAAATCACAATACCGAAAAGAAGTATTCCGCCCGTAACGAGCACGGGTCGGCTTGCTCTATTCGTAGCCTCGTATTGCAGGTTGGAGACAACTACGTATCCGGGATCGAACGGCAAGATTTCCTGCCCGTCGTACGACAGTCCCGCAATCGGATAGTACGCTCTTTCGAGAAGATAGCCGTCGTTGAATTTTTTCGGCGTGGTCTTGATAGTTATTACAACGCCGTCCTTGTCCGTCTCTGCTTTGTCGAGTATTTCATTGATTCCGTTATTTTCGGCGATATACTCGTTGTGACCGTCAATGTAGAAGTACTCTCTGCCGTAGGACGAAGATTCTTCGTCGATAGGCTCGAGCAAGAGCATAATGCCCCGATAGTGATTATCGCGGTAGATAATCCTGCATTCCACAGTGTCGTAGTTGTCGGGATTTAAGAAATACTTTCCCGTTCCCGTTTCGGGACCGCCGAGCGCGATAAGGAATAGGTAAAAAAAGAAAAATGAGATTGCCATAATCAAGCCTGAAACTACGCACAGCACTATAAATAACGGTTTATTTCGCTTCATGTTTCGTTTTCCTCTGTTTAGGCGGGTCCGTCGCGGCGGTTTCCTCGGCAGAGTACAGCGGGGTGGAAAGGTATCTGTCGCCGCTGTCGGGAAGAATTACGACGATATTTTTATCGGCGTTCGCCTCCATTCTCGATAGCTCGATAGCCGCATGCAGCGCCGCGCCCGAGCTTATCCCCGCAAGTATTCCCTCGGTTTTGGCGAGCGCTCTTGCGGCGATATACGCTTGCTCTTCGGTCACCGTAAACACCTCGTCGTATGCCGACTTATCGAGTACGGCGGGGATAAAGCCCGCGCCGATTCCCTGTATGCCGTGTGCGCCCGCACTTCCGCCCGAAAGCACGGGTGAGCCCTTAGGCTCGACGGCAACCACTTTGATATCGCTTTTTTGGGCTTTAAGGTATCTGCCTGCGCCCGAGATCGTTCCGCCCGTTCCCACGCCCGCAACGAGGATATCTATGTTGCCTGCGGTATCGAGCCAAAGCTCTGGACCCGTCGAGGTGTAGTGGGCGTTGGCGTTTGCCTGATTGTCAAACTGTTCGGGCATAAACGCGCCTATCTCGGCTTTAATCATTTGCGCGCGCTCAATGGCGCCTTGCATGCCTTTTTTTCCGTCGGTGAGAACGATTTCCGCGCCGTACGCTTTAAGCAGCTTTTGTCGCTCTTTCGACATAGTTTCGGGCATTGTAAGGATAAGCTTGTATCCGCGCTTTGCCGCTATCATCGCAAGACCTATACCCGTGTTGCCGCTTGTCGGCTCGACTATCGTTGCGCCGGGGAAGAGGAGTCCGCGGTTTTCGGCGTCGTAAACAAAAGCGAGCGCGGCGCGGTCCTTTATTGAACCCGAGGGGTTTAACATTTCGAGCTTGGCGAATAGCTTGGCCCTCGACGCGCTTAATCTTTCCGTCTTTTCGAGACGGACGAGCGGCGTGTTTCCGATTAACTGCTCGACCGAGTCCTTAATGTTGGGCGTTGCCTGCGCTTTCGGTTTTTGGGCTTTATCTTTGTCCGCCGGTTTTGCGATTACAAAGTATATGATAAAGTCGGCGATAAACAGAAGCGAGGTAACTGCAAATATTACGCCGAATACAATCTGCGCGATATGTTCCTCGTTGTAGGCTTCGAGATACCTTTCAGAAATCTGCGCGGCCCCGTTTATATAGTAGAGGTAGTTCTCGCCTTTATACGTTATTCCGGCTAATTCGTCATGCCAGTACATATCGCCGTAGGCATAATCCTTCGCAACCCAAATAGTGGCTTGCGTATCTTCCTCGAGTACGTCGAGAAGTCCGCGCTTTTCTACGGTAACGTAATTATCGCCGCTTATGGTAAAGGAGTAGTCGGTAAACTTGTTTTCGCTGAACCTTACGATAAGTCTTATACTGTCGTTGTTGTATCCGCCGGCATTTATAGCGGTTATCGTACAATCTTTTTGTACGTAGTTATCAGGATTGCCGTAATACTCCGCCGATTTTAAATCGGAACTCATAACTGCCGAGAAGATTATAAGTACGTACAGCGCTATAAACGAAAACGTTCCGAATACGGCGCAAAACGTTACAAACAGCGGTTTCCTGCGTTTCATATTAAACCTCCGACTCCTTATTTTGATTTATTGTAACATTATTACTATATATGTGTCAATACCGTCTTTTACTTATATAACACCGTTTCTTTGTCTTTTGTCTCATTTATTTTTCATTTTCCCGCCGCAACCGAAAAAGATTTTAAATTTATTAAATAATCGGTAAGCGCGTTGACAAATTACGCAATTGAGATTATAATATTCGAGTACAAGCATTTGTTGTTTTTTATTCGGTCACGGCATGAAGAGAATCAATAATCAAAAGTTAACAGGGGAGCGTGCGCTGTTTTTCGGGCGCGACCTACAAATAGAGGACTGCGTGTTTTATGACGGCGAGTCGCCGCTTAAACACAGCGAAAACATCGAGCTTAAAAATTGCTCGTTCGAGTGGAAGTATCCGCTTTGGTACTCTAAAAAAATCCTCGTCGAGAACTGCACGCTTACCGAGACCGCACGCGCGGGCATTTGGTACACCGATAATATCGCGATTAAAAATACCGTTATTCACGCGCCCAAGTCGTTTCGCCGCGCGTCGAATATAACGCTTGAAAACGTCGATATGACTAACGCCGCGGAGACGCTTTGGAACTGTCAAAACGTCAAATTGCACGGCGTAAAGGCGCGAGGCGGCGACTACCTTGCAATGAACTGCAAGGATATGGAAATAGACGGGCTCGATCTTGTGGGCAATTACGCGTTCGACGGTGCGAAAAATATAACCATTCGTTCTTCCACGCTTATGACGAAGGACGCGTTTTGGAACAGCGAGAATATTACCGTTTACGACTCGTTTATTTCGGGCGAATACCTCGGTTGGAACGCCAAAAATCTTACGCTTATTAACTGCACGATAGAGAGCCTTCAGGGGCTTTGCTATATAGATAATCTCGTTATGAAAAAATGCAAGCTCGTTAACACCACGCTTGCCTTTGAGTATTCAACCGTAGACGCCGATATCGACGGAAAGATAGACAGCGTGCTAAACCCCTCGGGCGGAAGAATAACCGCGGACGAGATAGGCGAGCTTATTTTACAAAAGGATAAAATCGACCCGACAAAGACGGTCGTAACTTGCAGGAAGAATAAAAATGTTTGATTTCGATAGTTCACCCGAAAGAAAAGGTACCGATTCTCTTAAGTGGGACGTAGCCGAAGGCGAGCTGCCCATGTGGGTTGCGGATATGGATTTTTTAACCGCTCCCGCAATCACCGAGGCGCTTATAAAAAGAGCGGAGCACGGAAACTTCGGATATGCGATTGTTCCCGACAGGTGGTACGAAGCGTTTATCTCTTGGTGGTCTCGCCGCCACGGACTTACAATCGAAAAGGAATGGATGCAGTTTTGCACAGGCGTCGTTCCCGCGATTTCGAGTATAGTAAAGCGCGTTACCAACCACGGCGATAGGGTCGCTGTGCTTACGCCAGCCTACAATAATTTTTACAATTCCATAGAAAACGGCGGTCGGTTTGTAACGGAGTGCGAGCTGGTCTATAAAAACGGGAAGTATTCGATAGACTTTAAGGCGCTCGAGAAAACGCTTTCTCATCCGCTGACCACAATGCTCGTGTTTTGCAATCCTCACAACCCGACCGGGAATATTTGGTCGAAGGAAGAGATTAAAAAAGTGGGCGCGCTGTGCAAAAAGTACGGCGTGACGGTGTTGTCCGACGAGATTCATTGCGACCTCACCGCGCCCGGTGTGAGCTATATCCCGTACGCTTCCGTTTCGGAGGAATGCAAGCAAAACAGCATTACCTGCATTGCCGCGAGCAAGGCGTTCAGTATCCCGGGATTACAGGCCGCCGCGGTCGTTGTTCCCAATAAATCGCTTAGGGAAAAGGTGGTGCGCGGGCTTAACAGCGACGACGTTGCCGAGCCCAACTGCTTTGCAATCGACGCGACCGTCGCCGCACTTACAAAAGGCGAGGAGTGGCATAACGAGCTTCGCGCGTACCTATTCGAAAACAGAAGGGTTGTTAACGAATATCTGAAGGAACACCTGCCCGAAATAAAGGTCGTCGAGGCGGAAGCGACGTACGTTATTTGGATTGACTGCGGCGCGTACACTCACGACGCGGACGAGCTTACCGCCTTTATTCGCGAAAAGACGGGGCTTATCGTTTCTTCCGGCAAGCAGTACCGCGGCGACGGCGCGAGCTTTATCCGCCTTAACGCCGCCTGTCCGAGAGCCCGCCTTTTGGACGGACTGACCCGCTTTGTCACGGGAATAAAGCGGTACGGAAAACGCGTTTAAATAATTCTTTTTTATTACGCTTTACATACAAAAAAGGTCGCACATGCGACCTTTTTAAGTTTTGTGTTTATACTAAGCTCTTTTGCGAGTTAATAATATCGGGGGTCAAGCTTTACCGTGAGGAACTGTTCGAAGTAGGGCATCCACCAGTTAAGATAGCCGGCGCGTTTGGGATGAATGGGGTCGCTTGTGCACCACTTATAATAGCTTTCCGAGACCTGTGCGTTAAAGTCCTCGTCGTTGAACAGATCGATAACGTCCACTTCGTAGCCGAGGCCCTGCCATTTTTTAACGACTGCTTTAACTTCCTCGACAAGCTTGCCGTACTCGGTGCCGGATGGATCGCCGTTGGTGCGGCTTTCGCCCGAGCCGTTGTCGCCGAAGTAGCTTCCCGAATAGAAATACACGGGGCAGCCCCAGGTTTCCCAGACGTAGGCTAAGATGTATTCCACTCCGCCGAGAGTAGTTCCGCGGTCGAATTCTTCCTTGTCCTCGACCGTATCGTCGGTAACGGAGCCGCGGTATTTAAGACGGTAGGAAATTGCGTCGTTTGTAGAGATTTGGCAGATGAACGCGTCTATCTGCTCGTTCTTGTTGAATACCTTGCTTTCGGTAAGGCGGCGAGTGTAAGACCTTGCGCCCGAATCGCCGTTTCCGCCGTCGTCGAATAGGGTTGTTCCCGACACGGCTTCTTTTTTGCAAATCGCGCCCGTTTTTGCCGCGAGAAAATCCGCCATCGATTCGCCGCCGGAGCTTGCTCCGTACGTAACGGACGAGCCGAGCCAATAGATAGTCATTCCCTCGAGCGAACTGTCCTCTGTCTGTTGAACGTTTTTGACGTAGAATTCCGTCGCGTTGGCGTCTTTGCCGCTTGAAGGGAGCGTATCGTCGATTGTGTATTCGATGTCGGGCGGGGGAAGCGGGTCGCGATTATTGCCCGAAGGCGGCGGAGCGGGCTGCGTGCAAGCGCAAATGCCTGTAATGCAAAACGCAGTAATGCCCGCCACGATCCCGCTTAAGCGTGATAGTCGTTTCATCTTGTCCTCCGAATTTTTTTTACAAGTATATCAACAATCCCGTGGAATGTCAATAGTAAGTTCTTTTCCTTGTCGATACTTTGTTTTACATTACTTCGGCGCAATCGATTCCACAGCGGAAGCACAAATCCCCCGAGCGAAAGCTCGAGGGGCTTGGTACTCCCGGGGGGAATCGAACCCTCAATTGCCCCTTAGGAGGGGGCCGTTATATCCATTTAACTACGGAAGCGGAATATTATGTTCGTTACATAATATACCATTATTTTTTATTGCGGTCAAGCGAATAAGCGGGCTTTCCGCCATGCTTGACAGGTTGCGTATTTCTATGGTATAATTAATCGCTCTTTTGTTATAGGGCAATTTCAATTGAGGAATTAAAAATGGAAGCTTGGATGATAGCGCTTATCGCCGTTGCGGGAGTAATACTTATTCTTGCGATTGTGTTTTTTTCGGTTGTTCACGTTTACTCGAACTACGTAATAGGAAGTAACTACAAAGAGCCTGAGGAATCGGATCCGTCTAAGTACGGCGTGGATACGAGCTGGTTTGATACCGACGAAGTAAAGTCCGCGCTCGGCGAGGAAAAGATTACTTCTTTCGACGGGCTTAAGCTCGTAGCTTGGACGCTTAAGCACAAGCAAGATTTGCCCGTAAAAAAGGTGGCGATCCTTCAGCACGGATACCATTCCGGCCCGCGCTCTATGCAGCCGTTTGCACAGATGTTTTTCGATAAGGGCTTCGACGTGTACATTCCGGCGGCGCGCGGTCACAACATAAGCGAAGGCAAGCATATCGGAATGGCGTGGCTCGACCGCTTTGACATTATGCGCTGGATAGATAAGGTTGTCGGGCTTTACGGTAGCGACGTTCAAATCGCGCTTTTCGGCATCTCTATGGGCGGCTCCGCCGTGGCTGCCGTAAGCGGAATGCAACCTCCGCCGCAGGTTAAATGCGTTATAGACGACTGCGGATTCTCCTCCCAGGTCGACCAGTACAACTCTCTCCTCAGCGGCGTTAAAATCCCTAAGCCTCTCTTAATGATACCGTTCACCCTGGGCGTAAGGTTTAAGTGTGGGTATTCCGTAGTCGACGCGGATATTTGCGCGCTTGTAAATAATTCGAAGCTTCCTACGCTGTTTATCCACGGCGAGAGAGATTCTTTCGTGCCCGCCGAGCTCGGTAAAAAGCTGTACGAGGCATGCGGTGCGGAGGACAAGCGCCTCGAGCTTTTCGACGCGGGACACGCCGCAAGCGTTGCCGCCGACCGCGAACGGTATTCTTCGCTAATCAATGAGTTTGTCGATAAGTATATCAAGGGCGAGCCCGCATCGGAAGAGGTCGAACAGGAAGCATAGCAAAAAAATAAAATGCGAAAAATCAAACTTTCGCATTTTTTATTTGGCTATTTATTTGACTGTTTTTAAGGGTAGTGGTATACTGTAAACAGAGGTGAGTCATGAGAAAAGTCGCCATTGTAATGGGTAGTAAATCGGACCTCGAAAAGGTCAAACCCGCGGTAAAAACGCTCGACGAATTCGGCGTAAAATATACCGTTCGCGTGCTTTCCGCGCACCGCACTCCCGACGAGGCGGCGGCGTTTGCAAAGTCCGCGCGGGACGAGGGCTACGGCGCGGTAATAGCGGTAGCCGGTAAGGCGGCGCACCTCGGCGGCGTGCTTGCCGCGGCGACGACGCTTCCCGTAATTGCGCTCCCCGTCGAGACCTCGCTTATGGGCGGGCTTGACAGCGTACTAAGCATTCTCCCTATGCCTAACGGCGTGCCCGTTGCGGTAGTAGGAGTAAACGCGGGAGTAAACGCGGCGCTTATCGCGGTGAGAATGCTCGCGGCGGACGACGACGCGCTCACAAAAAAATACCTCGATTACGTTAGCTCCATGCGCGAAAAAACGCTTGCCGACGACGCGGCGGTAATGAAGGAACTAAACAAATAACAAAAGCAATTCAACCTTTAAGGAGAAAATATCATGGTCGAACAACTTGAGCAACTGTACGAAGGTAAGGCGAAAAAGGTCTATGCGACAAACGATCCCGATCTTCTTATCGTCGACTACAAAGACGACGCTACGGCGTTTAACGGGCTTAAAAAGGGCACGATAGTCGGTAAGGGCGTAATAAACAACCGCATGACTAACTACCTTATGGGCATGCTCGAAAAAGAAGGTATCGAAACGCACTTTGTGGAGGAAATCTCCGAGCGCCGCACCGTAGTCAAAAACGTGAAGATTGTTCCGCTCGAAGTCATTATGCGCAACGTCGTTGCGGGCTCGCTCTCCAAGCGTACGGGGCTTGACGAGGGTACCGTTCCGTCGATGCCTATACTCGAGCTTTACTACAAGTCGGACGAGCTCGGCGACCCGATGATAAACGAGGACCATGCGCTTGCGTTCGGCTGGGCGACAAAAGAGGAGCTCGACGCCATAGCCAAAATGGCGCGTAAAATAAACGACATACTCAAAAAGTTCTTTGCCGGCGTGGGCGTAGATCTTATCGACTTTAAGCTCGAGTTCGGCAGGTACCACGGCAAGATAATTCTCGCCGACGAGATAAGCCCCGACACCTGCCGTTTCTGGGACAGCAAGACAAAGGAAAAGCTCGACAAGGACCGTTTCCGCCGTGACATGGGCGGAGTAGAGGGCGCTTATCACGAGATGATGCGCCGTATCGGGCTAAAATAATAAACAGGGTTTAAGCGCCACGATTGCATAAAAGCATTCGCCGCGCTTTTCCTTTGGTGTGAGAAAAAAATACAATCGGTATTTCGGAGAATAAAATGGCAGACAAAAAGAAGATTACATATTCGGACGCAGGAGTGGACGTTACGCGCGGGTACGCCGCGGTCGATAAGATTAAGGCGCATGCCGCTTCCACATTTAACTCAAACGTTTTGCAGGGACTCGGTTCGTTCGGCGGGTTTTATTCGCTCGACGGGGAGAACGGCGACGTTCTCGTCGCGGGCACCGACGGCGTGGGCACCAAGCTTAAATACGCCTTCCTTTCCGGCAAGAACGACACGGTGGGTATCGACTGCGTCGCTATGTGCGTTAACGACATAGTGTGTCAGGGCGCAAAGCCGCTACTGTTTCTCGACTATATCGCGACGGGCAGAATCAATCCCGATATAGTCGCAGACGTCGTTAAGGGTATAGCGGACGGCTGTAAGGAGACGGGCTGCGCGCTCGTCGGCGGCGAGACTGCGGAAATGCCGTCCATGTACGGCGCCGGAGAATACGACCTTGCTGGATTTTCGGTGGGTATCGTAAAGCGCGATAAGATTATAAACGGAAGCAAGATTACGGCGGGCAACGTGCTCGTGGGGCTTGCTTCGAGCGGACTTCACAGTAACGGATTCTCGCTCGTAAGGCGACTCCTCGGCGAGGACGTCGACGCGCTCGAACGCGAAAAGCTTGGGGATAAAAGCCTTCTCGACGTTATCCTTACTCCTACGCATCTTTACGTCAAGCCGGTGCTGGCGCTTGCGGACAAGTTCGAAATTTTGGGGCTTGCCAATATTACGGGCGGCGGCTTTATAGAAAACATTCCGCGGATTTTCCCCAAGGGTATCGGCTGCAAGGTGGATATTAATTCCTTCCCGCGCCCCGAAATTTTCGCGCTCCTTGCCGAAAAGTCCAACCTCGGTCCGCAGGAGCTGTACAACACCTTTAACATGGGTATCGGCATGGTCGCCGCGGTCAAAAAAGAGGACGCGGACGCGTTCGTTAAGCAAGCTGACGCGCTCGGCGAAAAGGCGTACGTCATAGGCGAGACCGTTAAAGGCGAAGGCGTTTTGCTTTAATAAAACGCGGGGAAGCTAATCTTTTTAACAACCTATCGAGGCACAAGAGGTTTATAAATGAAAAACATTGCTGTCATGTTTTCGGGCGGCGGGACCGATTTTCAATCGCTTATCGACGGTCAGGCGGCGGGCAAGTTCGACGGGAAAATAGTCGTGTCCGTTACGAGTAACGCCGCGGCGTACGGCATCGAGCGGGCAAAAAAGGCGGGTATCGACTGCTATATCTTCCGTAAAGCCGACTACGACAGCGAGTTTGCCCGAGATACCGAGGTGAGAAAAATTTTCGAAAAGTACGACGTGGATTTAATCGTACTTGCGGGGTACTTGGGAATTATAAATAAACCCCTCCTCGATAAGTACGCGGGCAAAATAGTCAACATTCATCCCGCGCTGCTCCCCAAATTCGGAGGCAAGGGAATGTTCGGGCTTAACGTTCACAAGGCGGTAATCGCCGCGGGCGAAAAAAAGAGCGGAGCTACCGTACACTACGTGGACGGCGGCACCGACACCGGCGAGATTATCCTGCAACGCGCGCTCGACGTACTTCCCACCGACACGCCCGAATCGCTTCAACAGCGTATCTTAAACGAAATAGAGCACCCGCTTCTTGTCGAGGCGGTGGCGCTTCTTTGTTCAAAGTAGCAACAAATAGCTGTGAATTAAAAAAACCGATAGCTGTGAATTAAAAATCACCGACATATAACAAGTGTCAATAAGTAAAAAAATGTCAAGGAGGACATAGGTACAATATGAAAAAACGCGCACTTATAAGCGTAAGCGACAAAACGGGGGTCGTGGAGTTTGCAAAACGGCTCGAGTCTCTCGGCTACGAGGTTGTGTCCACGGGCGGCACGCTCAAAGCCTTAAAGGACAGCGGCGTAAAGGCGATATCCATATCCGACGTTACGGGGTTTAGAGAGTGCCTTGACGGCAGGGTAAAAACCCTCCACCCCGCGGTGCACGCCGGGCTTCTCTCTCGCCGCGACGATCCCGAGCACATGAAAACGCTCGACGAGCTTAACTACAACACAATCGACGTCGTTGCGGTTAACCTCTATCCGTTTAAGGCGACTATCCAAAAGCCGAACGTTACGCTTCCCGAGGCGATTGAAAATATCGATATCGGCGGACCGACTATGCTTAGGAGTGCGGCGAAAAACTATAAAGACGTGCTCGTCGTGTGCGAGCCCGCCGACTACGATTCGGTTATCGAGGCGATACAAAAGGGCACGGACGACGAAAAGTTCCGTCTTATGCTCTCGTACAAGGTTTACCGCCACACCGCGGCGTACGACTCGCTTATTTCGGGATATATGCAAAACCTCCTCGGTATCGAATATCCCGAGCATATAACCTTTGCCTACGACAAGGCGCAGGAGCTTCGCTACGGCGAGAATCCGCAGCAGAGCGCCGTGTTCTATAAGGAACCGCTCGCTAAGGTGGGTGCGCTCACCGCGGCGGAACAGCTTTGGGGCAAGGAGCTTTCCTACAACAACATCAACGACGCAAACGGCGCGCTCGAGCTTCTCAAGGAGTATCCCGACACCCCCGCAGTCGTTGCGTGCAAGCATGCCAATCCGTGCGGCGTGGGCACCGGCAAAACCGTTCACGAAGCGTATCTCAAAGCGTACGAGTCCGACCCCGTATCGGTGTTCGGCGGAATACTCGCTATAAACGGCACGGTAGATAAGGCGACCGCAGAGGAAATCAATAAAATCTTTATCGAGATAGTTATGGCGTCCGACTACACGAAGGACGCGCTCGAAGTGCTCGAGCAGAAAAAGAATATTCGCCTTCTCAAGATAGAAAACATCACCGCGCCGCGCGCCTTCACAGCCTACGACATGAAAAAGGTGTACGGCGGCTTGCTCGTTCAAAAGTACGACAGTACGCTTATCGAGAACGAGGATATGAAGCTGTTCAAGACCGCCGCCGAGGTCAAAACCGAAACGCTTTCTTCGGGCAAGACCAAGACTACCTACGGCGTGGGCGTAGTAACAAAGCGCAAGCCTACAAAGGAAGAGGTCGAAGCGCTCATGTTCAACTGGAAGGTTGTTAAACACACCAAGTCCAATGCAATCGTAATAGGCAAGGCGGGCAGAACGACGGGTATCGGCATGGGGCAGACCAACCGCATTTGGGCGGCGCAGCAGGCGATAGCGCATGCGGGCGAGGAAGCCAAAGGCTCCGTCATGGCGTCGGACGCGTTTTTCCCGTTCCCCGATTGCGTTGAGGAATGCGTAAAAGCGGGCATTACCGCAATCATTCAGCCGGGCGGCTCCATTAAGGATGAGGAATCGGTAAAAGCGTGCGACGAAGCGGGCATCGCAATGGTGTTCGTCGGTCAGCGCCACTTTAAGCACTAAACCGATTTTCGCCTTACGGTATTAACGGTTTAATGGGCAGATAAACAATAATCACAAACGACAACACCTTTAACTCACTCGGAGAGAATAATGGAAAAGGTTAAAAAGCAGATAGGCAAGGTGCCGCCCCACCGCGGAGACGTTAAGGATATAAGTAAGGACGACGTTCTTATAATAGGCGGCGGCGGAAGAGAACACGCTATCGTGACGGCGCTTAAAAACTCGCCGCGCGTGGGCGACGTTTACGCCGCGCCCGGTAATGCGGGTATGGGCGTAATCGAGACCGGCATTTCCGCGACCGATATTAAAGCGATTGTCGAATACGCCGTTTCGCATAAAAACATAAAAACGGTTATCGTAGCGCCCGACGATCCGCTTGCCATGGGGCTTGTGGACGAGCTGACTTCTCGCGGAATACGCGCCTTCGGACCTACCAAGGCGGCGGCAAAGCTCGAGTGGTCCAAGGCGTACGCCAAGGACTTTATGAAAAAGTACTCTATCCCCACCGCCGAGTACGCGTCGTTTACAGACCCCGAAAAAGCCAAGGCTTACATAAATTCGCTCGACTACCGCGTGGTTGTAAAAGCGGACGGGCTTGCGCTCGGAAAGGGTGTAATAGTGTGCGAGGATAAAGCGGGGGCGCTGTCCGCCGTCGACGAGATAATGACCGACAAAAAGTTCGGCTCCGCCGGAAACGAGATTGTCGTAGAGCGGTTTTTAAGCGGGTACGAGGTGACCCTCCTTGCTTTTACCGACGGCGAGCATTATTCGCCTATGCTCACTTCGTGCGACCATAAGCGCGCCTTCGACGGCGACAAAGGGTTAAATACCGGCGGCATGGGCGCATACTGTCCCTGCCCGACGTTTACGAAGGAGCTGCTCGAAAAGACCGAAAAAACGATTGTCGCGCCGACCGTTGCCGCTATGAAAAAGGAAGGCGCTCCGTTTAAGGGCGTGCTCTATTTCGGGCTTATGGTGGACGGCGACGACGTTCGCGTAGTCGAGTACAATTCCCGCTTCGGCGATCCTGAAACGCAGAGCCTTTTACCGCTTCTTAAATCTGACATTTACGAGATAATGAACGCGTGCATAGACGGCACGCTCGATAAGCTGAAAATTGAGTGGTCGGATAAAAAATCGATAAACGTCGTGCTTGCAAGCGGCGGGTATCCGCTCTCGTACAAAAAAGGGTGCGTTATCGACGGGCTCGACAAGGTTGACGATGGCGTAAGCGTGTACTTTGCGGGCGTTAAAAAATGCCCCGAATGCGGAAAGCTCGTGACAAACGGCGGCAGGGTGCTTTGCGTTCAGGCGGCGGCGGACGACTTTGCTTCGGCTAAACGCGCCGTGTACGACAATATCGCAAAAATCACTTTCGAGGACTGCTTCTACCGCCACGATATAGGAAGTAAGCTTAATTAAATTCAACACCTACTGACAAACAAGCGGACTTTTCCGCCGAACGGAGACGATTATGATTAAACGAATTTATACCGAACGTGAAGCGTCGAACAAGGCGCTTGTTTCCGAGCTGTACGAAAACCTCGGCATAAAGGTTAAGGCGCGTATGTTTATACGCTACGATGTGGACGGGCTTACGGAAGAGCAGTTTTTTGCCGCCGTGCCGATCGTGTTCTCGACGCCGGCTACCGACAGAGTGTATCTCGAGGTCCTGCCCATGACGAGAGGCGAGCTTTTCGGAGTGGAGTACCTGCCCGGGCAGTTCGACCAACGGGCGGACTCTGCGGCGCAATGCGTTCAGCTTCTTACGCAGGGCGCGCTCCCCATGGTGCGGTGCGCGTGCGTTTACGATATAGAAGCGGACGAAAAGCAAATAGCTGCGATAAAAAAATATCTCGTAAACCCCGTTGAGAGCAGGCTGTGCTCGCTCGATAAACCCAAAACTCTCGAGCAGAAGGTGGATAAGCCCGAGCCTGCGCGCATGGTGGAGGGGTTTATCGATATGCCGTACGCCGCGCTCGTAACGTTCTACAAAGAACAGGGCTTTGCGATGAGTATCGACGACCTTGTGTTCGTTCAGTCGTACTTCCGCGGTCAGCGCCGCGAGCCGACTTATACCGAGCTTCGCGTTATCGATACGTATTGGAGCGACCATTGCAGGCACACCACCTTTTTGACCGCGCTCAAAACAAAGATCAAGTCGGACAATCCGCATATTCAAGAGGCGTACGCGGAGTACGTCGATATGTTCAACACGATTTACCAGGGTCGTGACGACAAGTACCCGTCGCTTATGGACGTAGCCACAATCGGCGCGAAAATGCTTAAGCGGCAGGGCTATGCCACCGCGCAGGACGTGTCGCCCGAGATTAACGCCTGCACAATAAAGCAGGATATTGTAATGCGCGACGGCACGGTGGAGCCTTGGTACGTTCTTTTCAAAAACGAAACGCACAACCACCCGACGGAGATAGAGCCGTTCGGCGGCGCGGCAACCTGCTTAGGCGGCGCTATCCGCGATCCGCTGTCCGGCAGGGCGTACGTGTATCAGGCAATGCGCGTAACGGGCGCGGCGGACATCAATCTTCCGTTCGACAAGACGATAGAAGGCAAGCTACCCCAGCGCGTTATTTCTAAGCGCGCGGCAAAGGGCTACAGTTCGTACGGCAACCAGATAGGGCTTGCGACCGGCGAGGTTAAGGAGTATTACCACTCGGGCTACGCCGCAAAACGGCTTGAAACAGGCTTTGTCGTCGGCGCGGCCAAGGCGGAAAACGTTATCCGCGAGGTTCCTGCCGCCGGGGATATAGTTGTTCTTCTCGGCGGAGAAACGGGCAGGGACGGTTGCGGCGGAGCGACGGGCTCAAGCAAGCCGCACGACTCGCACTCGATAGAAACGTGCGGCGCGGAGGTCCAAAAGGGCAACGCGCCAATCGAGCGTAAGCTTCAGCGCCTTATGCGCAACGGCGAGTTTACAAAGCTTATAAAGCGTTGCAACGACTTCGGCGCTGGCGGCGTGTCGGTCGCGGTGGGCGAGCTTGCGCCCGGGCTTGACATAGAGCTTGGAAAGGTGCCCAAAAAGTACGCGGGCTTATCGGCTACCGAGCTTGCTATATCGGAAAGTCAGGAGCGTATGGCGGTTGTCATTGCGCCCGAATCCCTCGACACGTTTAAAAAGCTTTGCCACGCCGAAAACGTGGAAGCTACCGTTATAGCAAACGTTACCGACAAGGGCAGAATGAGAATGTATCTTGACGGTCGCCTAATAGTCGACCTCGAGCGGAAATTCCTCGATTCTAACGGCGTAAGGCAGGAGGCCGACGCGCTGATAAAGGACCCCGCCGTTAAATACTTCGGAAGCATGAGCGCTAAGCGCGCCGCTATGTACGGTAAGGGCGATTACGAGGGTCTTATCGAGAGCATACTCTCCGACTATAACGTTTGCTCGCAAAAGGGCTTGTCCGAAATGTTTGACTCGACGGTCGGCGCGGGCAGCGTGTTTATGCCGTTCGGCGGCAAAACGCAGCTTACCCCTTCGAGCGTAATGGCGGCAAAAATCCCCGCAAACACCGATTTTTGTACGGTCAGCTCGCACGGCTTCGACCCGATGCTTTGCGAGGAATCTCCGTTTGTGGGCGGTATGTATTCTGTAATCGTCGCCGTGGAAAAGCTTGTGGCGGCGGGCGTCCGTCCCGAAAATATTTATCTTACAATGCAGGAGTTTTTCGCGCGGTGCACCGACGCGGAAAAGTGGGGCGCGCCCATGTCGGCGCTTCTCGGCGCGCTGACGGCGCAGATAAAAATGAAACACGCGGCGATAGGCGGCAAGGACTCCATGTCGGGTACCTTCGAAAAGATATCCGTTCCGCCCACGCTTATTTGCTTCGGACTCGGCGTTATGGACAGCGCCGTGACTATCGGAAACGTATTCAAGTCGGCGGGCGAAAGGGTTTACAGATATTCGCTTAAGCGCGACGAGTTCGGCTATCCCGACTTTGAAAACCTTAACGATTTCCTAAAGCTTTTGGCGGGCGAGATCGGTCGCGGTAATATCTCTTCCGCGGCGGTGGTCGAGCGCGGCGGCGCGGCGGCGACCGTTATAAAGTCGTGTCTCGGTAACTCGCTCGGCTTCGCTTTTGCGCATAATAACCGCAGTCTCTTTGAAGAGCGCGTCGGAGATATCATTTTCTCGGCAAGGACGGGCGAGGATTTTTACGGCTACGACCCCGAGTTTTTGGGCGTTACCACGGACGACGGAAGCTTCATTATCGGCGCGGACATAACGCACTCGGAAAACGGTACGGACCTTGTGTCGGGCGGAAAGAAGGTGGAGAGCGCGCCGCTTGTTTCCGCGTTTACGTCCACCTTTGAGGGCGTGTATCCCACCATTTCGCCCGCAACGGGGAGCGTGGAGGACTATTCCTACACGGGCAAGGGCGAAAAGCGCACGCGCGGAAGGGGTAAAAAGCCCGAAAAAGTAAAAGTGTTTATTCCAGTGTTCCCGGGTACCAACTGCGAAATCGACACCGCAAGAAAATTCGAAGAGGCGGGCGCGGAGCCTGTCGTGTTCGTCGTTAAAAACCTGTCGCCCAAGGACGTAGAGGAATCGGTAAAGGCGATGGCTAAGGCGATTGCCTCGTGTAAGATACTCGCTATCCCCGGCGGATTTTCGGGCGGCGACGAGCCGGACGGCAGCGCGAAATTAATTGCGGCGTTCTTCTCCAACGCGCGAATCGCGGACGAGGTGGAAAAAATGCTGTATAAGCGCGACGGACTTGCGCTCGGTATTTGCAACGGATTCCAGGCGCTCGTAAAGCTCGGACTGCTCCCGTACGGGCATATTTCCACGCCCAAAGCCACCGACCCCGTGCTCACCTTTAACAACATAGGACGGCACGTATCGACGCTTGTCGATATTCGCGTAGCGACGGGAATAAGCCCGTGGCTTAGCGGCGTTAAGGTGGGCGACGTGTTTAAGGTGCCCGTGTCGCACGGCGAGGGTAAATTCGTAGCGCCGCCCGACGTACTTAAGTCGCTCGTCGAAAAGGGTCAGATTGCAACGCAGTACTGCGACCCCGACGGTCACGCGACAATGGTATCGCCCTATAACCCCAACGGCTCGATGCTTGCAATCGAGGGCATAGTAAGTCCCGACGGAAGAGTGCTCGGAAAAATGGGACACAGCGAGCGCGTGGGCGAGTTCATGATGAAAAACGCGGTTAACTCCTACGCCGAGACCGATATGAAGATATTTAAATCGGGCGTGGACTATTACAAATAACAAGCCGGAGGCTTGGCGAATGTCGTGTATAAGCTGCAAAGGGTATTTGACGTAACACCCGACTAAATGCTTTCTAAATTGTTCTAATATAAGTAACGAGCCGGAGGCTTGGCGTATGTCGTGTGTAAGCCGCAAAGCGAATTTGACGTAACACCCGACTAAATATTTTCTAAATTACTCTAACGAAAGATAAAACGTAATAGTAATCCGCATAAAGGCGGCATTAAGGCAGAAATAAAAAAGTAGCGGAGCGAAAAGCTTTGCTACTTTTTATTTGCGGTTATTTGCTTTCTATAACTTCTTTTATAATCGAAATAATCTTTTTCGTGCCGTCGATTGGTGGAAGGCGGGATATAGAGGTGCGGATAGATTCCCGTTCGTCGTACGTTTTGGTTACCGCGTCAATCAGGCTGTCCGCGGAAAGAACGTTCTCTCGCAAAACGGTGAGAGCGCCCTTATTGCCGAAATACTCGGCGTTTTGAATTTGGTCGCCTCGCGACGCCTTTTCGAGCGGGATTGCAACCGTAGGGATTTTGAGAACGAGAAGCTCGGACAGCGAGTTTGCGCCGGCGCGAGAAACGGCTATATCGACCGTTTTGTACAGACTTGGCATGTCGGAGCAAAACTCGATTTTTTCGTAGCCGAGCGCGGAAAAATCTCCGCCCTTGTTTTTGCCCGTTATGTGAACGACGTCGAATCTGTCCGTAAGGCGGGGGAGCGCGGCATATAAAACTTCGTTTATTGTTTTTGCGCCCGACGAGCCGCCCATTATTAAAAGGCGCGGTTTTTTGTTTATTTGTCTGTTCCTTCCGCACGAGAGGATTGCGACGTTTATCGGCGTTCCGACGTGTACGCCGTTTTTGAATTTGCCCGCGGCGCTGTCGAATGCGCACAGCACCTTTTGGGCGCGGCGCGACGTGATTTTCGTGGTTATGCCGGGCGAGAGGTCGCTCTCGTGGCAAAGGACGGGGATTTTAAGTTTGTTTGCCGCAAGCACGGCGGGAAGCGCGGCGTATCCGCCCTTGGAAAAAACAAGGTCGGGCTTTATTTCCTTTAGCGTTTTTACGGCGCGCTTTGTGCACGAGCTTAGCTTAAACGGAAGAAGCAGATTCTTAAAAAACGCGTCGCGGCGGAATTTAACCGCGGGCACCTCGTAAAACGGTATGCTTCTTTTTTCGCAAAGCTCTTTTTCCATTCCGTCCGTTCCGACGTACACGCAAGTATATTCGCCTTTAAGCGCGTCTATAAGCGCGAGATTGGGCGTTATATGTCCGGCGGTGCCGCCGCCCGTAAACACGATTTTCTTCATTTTCACTCCCCAAAAAAACGATTATTCGCAACAGCCTTGACATATTCGGTACATTACTGTATACTATACTCCGATTGATATTTTTTTATGAACGGAGGCCGGTATGGAGAGCTTTACCGCTCGCGACGGAAAAAAGATATGCGTTAGATTTTGGGAGGATGGCGTTTCCTCGCCGCGCGGCGCGGTGGTTATCGTCCACGGCATGTGCGAGTATATTGACAGGTACGACGACTTTTGCCGCTTCCTTAACTCCAACGGGTTTTACGTAATAGGCATGGATAACCGCGGCTTCGGGCATACCGACGAGGACACGCTCGGGCTTGGCTACGACGGAATGTTCGAGGATACCGTTGACGACATAAAGCAGGAAGTGGATATCGCCAGAGAGCGTTGGAACGTAGACAAGGTGCTCGTCGTCGGGCACAGCTACGGCAGCTTTTTGACCCAGAGATTTATAGAAAGGTATCATAGCTCGGTATCGGGCGCGGTGCTTGTAGGCTCGGCGCTCCAGGGCGGAATCGCGGCGGCGTTCGGTAGGCTTGTCGCAAAAAATAAGTGCAAGAAAAATCCCAAGGCGGTTGGCAGGATTTTCGCCGACCTAACATTTACAAAGTACGACAAAAAATTCGGCGAGGGGTACAGTCACTGGCTTAACCGCGACAACACCGAAGTCGCAAAGTACGTCGCCGATAAGTTCTGTAACTTTACTTGCTCTGTAGGCTTTTACAAGACGATGCTTTACGGAATAAAAAGCACAATAAAGGACAGAAGCCGCGTGCCTTCCGATTTCCGACTGATGATGGCGTCGGGAAAAGACGACGGCGTCGGCGAGTACGGAAAGGACGTAAAGCGGCTTTACAAGCAGTATCTTAAAAAGTGCGGAATAGACGCGCGGCTTAAGCTTTACGACGGCGCTAGACACGAAATTCTTAACGAAATAAACAAAGGCGAGGTGTACGAGGACCTAGTCGACTTTTTAATCGACTGTCTCGAGTCCCGCACCGCCGCGACGGAATAAACGCGTAAAAGCTATGTTTAATATCGTTTTGGTAGAGCCGGAAATTCCGCAAAACACCGGCAATATTTCCCGCACCTGCGCTTGTACCGGCGCTAAGCTTCACATAGTAAAGCCCATGGGTTTTGAAATAACGGACGCCAAGCTTAAGCGCGCGGGGCTTGATTACTGGGATAAGCTCGATCTTACATACTACGAAAACCTCGACGACTTTTTTAACCGCAATAGCGGCGGAAGGTTTTATTATCTCTCCAAAAAGGCGAATAGGCGCTATACCGACATCAAGTACGAGGATAACGATTATCTCGTTTTCGGGAAGGAAACCAAGGGGCTTCCCGAGCATTTGATTTTTTCCAATCCCGGAACGGCGCTTCGGATTCCGATGTCGAGCGGGCTTCGTTCGCTTAACCTAAGCAATACGGTTGCGCTTGTACTGTACGAGGCGCTGAGACAAACGGGTTTTACGGGGCTTGTGTAACAGGGCGGTTTATCTAAGCGAAAGCGCGTAGCCGCGCGAATAAAATAATAATTTGACAAAACTTCGGGAATTGTATATACTGTAAGTAATTTCGGTACGGTATGTAATCGGTAATTGTTTATAGGCAAGGGTATTGTGGCAAAGGACATCGAAAAAATAATAGACGAGTCGGTCATTCCGGTAATGGAATACGTCCGTACCGTAGGGCACACCAAAGGTCAAACCGAGGTGCCCGAGGTTGTTCTGCCCAAAACCAAAGCCGAGGAGTACCTTGAGGCGAAGGACAGGCTGGAGCAAAAGACTTCGCCGGTATCCAAAACGTACACGCCCGGCAAAAAGAAAATGACCAAGACGGTAAGCCGCACGATATCCAAGGCTAAGTCCGAAAACGTAATCACCGTCGATCTCGAATCCGCCGCCGCAATAGTAGTGGGCGCGGCGAGCAACGCGGAGCGCGACAACCTCGATAGAATGCGCGATACCCTCGGCGCCACGAGACGGATTATAGACGAGCCGAAGTGGGTGGGCGACGCCGAGGAGCTTATACCGTTCTGCTGGAGAAACCCCCTCCTTACCGATATAGCGCACCCGTCCAAATTCTACAAGTCGGTCATAAAAAGCGAAAAAACGCGCGCCGAGCTTGTCCGTCCGAAAACCCGCGCAAGATAATAATATTTTCACGGGAAAAGCATTTACGTAATAAAGTAAAAAATTTCGATAATTTTGATGTGTTTTGACTGATTTTGCGCCGATAATGATTCGGCGCATTTCTTATGCTATTATTTATGATACGCTAATTATTCAGAGGTGTATCGTGAAACTTAGTAAAGCCCAAGGCATTGTCATAACGCTTCTTAATATCGTTATTGTGGCGCTTGTCGCCGTGTTGCTGTTTGTGCCAGAGTTTTCCATTCTCGGATCGGTAGCCGTCGGCGGCAAACCCGACGACGATCCGCCGCAGATTGTGCCGGACGATCCGCCCGTACACAACAAGCTCCGTGCGCCGAGCGAGGGCAAGGCGGAGGGAATTCTGTCCGAAACGCGGCTTATGGGGCTTGGCGACGAGAGCGTAGTAAAAACATTCTTTTTGTTCGGCTCGGTGTACATATTCGGCAACGCCACCGTAAAGGGTCTCGACTTCGATTATTACGGCGGGTATATATGCAAGCTTTCGGAGGAGGGTGAGATTAAAGCTTTTTCGTACCTCGACGAAATGATTTCGGCGGTGGCGGCGTACGGCGAAACGTTTATCGCGGCGGCGGGCAAAAGCGTGTATTCGGTCGACACCGATTGTAATTTAACCGTGCGCGTGGAGCAAACGGACGGCGACGCGCTCGACGTTTTGCCCATAGATAACGGCATGGTCGCGGTTATCTCGCAGCCGTTGTCGACCTCGCTGAAGCTTACCGAATATTCCGTAAACGAATGGGCCTCGGGGCATATTACGCGCATAGACAGCGTTTACTCGCTGAAGTATTTGGGATGCTTCGATATGTCGGACAGATATGTTTTGGCGGCGCGTGCGCATTCTTTGCCGCGCTACGATTCGCTCGTAATGTACTCGTTTATAGCGGGCGGAGACGGAACGCTTCACTCGTACGGCGGGGACGGGGAAAATACTGTTCATCCCTATGCAGTTATGCCGTGCGGAAACGGATTTGTGGCGGCGTGCAGTAAAAACGGCATAGCGACCGTTTTATTCATAGACTACTCGTTTACGCTATATCACGTGTATACGCTCGGCTTTACGGCAACGGGCGCAAAGCTTGTATATTCGTCCGTTTGCTATGCCTGCTTCGAGGGTGCGGACGGGTTTGTGACGTACAAGGCGCAAGGCACGGTAAAGCCGGAAAGAGTAAGCGCGTTCGACGGGATTAAGGTTTGCGCGGCGCGCGGCGGGCTTTTTATGGGCGTAGTGCCCGGCGGAGAGGGCGGCGCGGTTGCGGTATTCGACGAAGGTAAGACCTTGGTTTCCTTTTCCGTTTCGGGCGGCGAGGCGTACTCGCTCGAGAGGTCGGGAGATAAAATAAAGGCGGTAATTTCGGCAACGGGCGGCGAGGGAGTATCAGCCCCGAGCGGCGGGCGCGACGTGTATTATTTGGTGCTTAAAGGGTAGAAAAAAGCGCTTTTTTACCGCCGAAAGCCGCAGTATTCCGCATGCTTTTCGGCGGAGATAAAGGGCTTTTCACTACTTAAAAAAATGATTTTTCGGATAACCGTATTAAATCAGTTGAGAAAAAAATCGAGCTATGGTATAATAGGGTGTTACGTGTCCCCTTTATTTTGGGTGTGCACAAAAAACGGAGGATAATATGTCAGATTACAGTGCGGGCGATATAAAAGTATTGGAGGGGTTGGACGCAGTTCGGCTTCGTCCCGGTATGTATATCGGCACCACGGGCGTAAAAGGACTGCATCATATACTTTGGGAGATTGTCGATAACTCTATCGACGAGGTCTCCAACGGCTTTGCTACCACGGTAAACGTGACCGTTCACAGCGACGGCTCCGCTTCCGTAGAGGACGACGGGCGCGGTATTCCGGTAGATATTCATCCGCAGCTCGGAGTGTCCGGCGTAGAGGTCGTATTTACCCAGCTTCACGCGGGCGGCAAGTTCGACTCGAGCAATTACGCGCATTCGGGCGGACTCCACGGCGTGGGCGCTTCGGTTACCAACGCTCTTTCCGAGTGGCTCAAGGTGGAAGTGTACCGCGACGGAAAGGTTTACAGAATGGAGTTCGAGTCCAAGGCGGTTAACGGCGAGATTAAGGGCGGCGTGCCTAAGTATCATCTTATAGAAACGGGCGAAAAAACGGACAAGCACGGAAGCCGCGTGCGCTTTATGCCCGACAGAAGAATTTTCGAAACGGTCGTGTTCCAGTTCGATACGATTGCCAAGCGCTTAAAAGAGCTTGCCTTCTTAAACAAGGGGCTTAGAATTAAGCTTGTCGACGAGCGAGTTGTAATAGGCGAAAGCTACCGCTCCACCGAGTATTTTTACGAGGGCGGTATCGTCGACTTTGTAAAGTATATCAACGAAGCTAAAAACATGCTGTACGATGAGCCCGTAATGATTAAGGGCGAAAAGGACGGTATTGCCATGGAGCTTGCTTTCCAACACACCGACGCCTATACCGAAAACCTTTTCTCGTACGTCAACAACATTCCGACGACGGAGGGCGGCACGCACGAGACCGGCTTTAAGGCGGCGTACACCAAGGTCATGAACGACTTTGCCCGCCGCGTGGGCATGCTCAAGGATAAGGACGCAAACCTCTTGGGCGACGACTACCGCGAGGGTCTTACCGCGGTGCTGTCCATTCAGATGACCAACGTTCAGTTCGAGGGTCAGACTAAAACCAAGCTCGGCAACCCCGCCGCGAGGATAGCTATCGAAGGGCTTGTGTCGCAGCTTCTTGCCGATTATTTTTCGAAGCCCGAAAACGAGGGCGTCGGCGAGGAAATACTCAAAAAGGCAATGCTCGCCGCAAAGGTAAGAGAAGCGGCGCGCAAGCAAAAAGAGATTACCCGCGCCAAAAACGCAATAGACAACTTTAACCTCGTCGGAAAGCTTACCCCCTGCACGGGTAGGAAGCCGGAAAACAACGAGCTGTTTATAGTCGAGGGCGACAGCGCGGGCGGAACGTGCAAGCAGGCGCGCGCACGCGCGTACCAGGCGGTGCTTCCGTTACGAGGCAAGCCGCTTAACGCCGAGAAAAAGCGTATCGACCAAGTTCTTGCCAACGAGGAAATACGCACGCTTATTTCCGCGCTCGGCAGCGGTATAGGCGAGGATTTTAACGTAGACAACCTCAACTATCACAAAGTAATAATCTTATCCGACGCCGACGTCGACGGATACCATATAAGAGCGATTCTTTTAACATTCTTCTTCCGCTATATGAAGGATCTCATAACGGACGGTCACGTGTATATAGGCATGCCGCCGCTTTACAAGATAGAAAAGGGCGGCAAGGTGGAATACGCTTACGACGAGGCGGCGCTTGTCGACGCCAAAGCCCGTATGGGCAAAGGCGCGCTCGTTCAGCGCTATAAGGGTCTCGGCGAGATGAACGCCGATCAGCTTTGGGAGACGACGATGGACCCGCAAAACCGCGCGCTTATTCAGGTGTCAATAGACGACGCCGCGGAAGCGGAAAAGCTCGTGTCCGTGCTTATGGGCGACGCGGTGGAGCTTAGGCGCGAGTATATTATAGAGCACGCCGACTTTAACAAGGTGGACGACTTTAAGCCGGCGTAATACCGCAGAAATAAAAGATATGGGTTTTAAGCCGTAAAGCGCTACCGACGAAAAACATTTATTAAGGTAAAACAGCCAATAGGGATAAATGCAAAGGCTTTTGTAGCATCCGAGCATAACTCACGAAAAACATAAATTTGGGTAAAACAACCTACAAGGGTAAGTATGGAAAACGAAGTAAATCAGGAAAATCAAAAGCTCATCATCCAGGCAATGGAAGATGTAATGCGCGATTCGATGATACCGTATTCGGAATCGGTCATACTCGACCGCGCTCTGCCGCGGGTTGAGGACGGTCTCAAGCCCGTTCAGCGCAGGATTCTTTTTACAATGAAAGAGCTCGGCATTATGCCCGACAAGCCGTACCGTAAGAGTGCGCGTATCGTCGGCGATTGCTTGGGTAAGCTTCATCCGCACGGCGACACCTCTATTTATCAGGCTATGGTGCGTATGGCGCAGCCTTTTAACATGGGCGCGATACTCGTAGACGGTCACGGCAACTTTGGCTCTGTGGACGGCGACGGCGCCGCGGCAATGCGTTATACCGAGGCGAGGCTTACTCCGCTCGCGCTCGAGCTTCTCCGCGACATTGACAAAAACACGGTGCGCTGGTCGTGCAACTTCGACGACACAATACTCGAGCCGGATATTCTTCCCGGCAGATTTCCCAACCTCCTCGTAAACGGCGCGACGGGTATCGCGGTCGGTCTTGCGACCAATATTCCGCCGCACAACCTTATGGAAAGTATCGACGGCGTTATCGCGTATATCGACAACCCGCGCATTAAATTGAAGGATATGATGAAGATTATAAAAGGTCCCGACTTCCCGACGGGCGGCGTCATCATTCCGACAGAGCTTGAAAAAGCGTACGATACAGGCAAGGGCAAGATTTCCATTCGTGCGAAAATGCACATTGAAAACGACGGCGACAAAAAGGTTATCGTTATCGACGAGATTCCTTATCAAGTAAATAAGGCGCAGCTGCTCGAAAGTATTATTAAAGTGCGCGAGGAGAAAAAAGGCGTTCTTTCGGGCATTACCGACGTCGTGGACGAATCGGACAGACAGGGCACGCGCGCCGTTATAAAATGCAAGCGCGACGTTAACCCCAAAGAGATTATCAATATGCTCTTTAAGAGCACAAACCTTTCGGTCAACTTCTCGTTCAACATGGTAGCGATAGCGGACGGCAAGCCGCAATTAATGGGGCTTCTCGACATTATCGCGTACTACGTAAACTATCAGCGCGAGGTTGTACTCCGCCGTACCAAGTACGAGCTTGACGACGCGAGAAAGCGCGCGCATATCCTCGAAGGTCTCGTTATCGCGGTAAGAAACATTGACGAGGTTATCGCTATCATCAAGGCGAGCCCCAACACCACCGCGGCGAGAGAAGCGTTAAGAAAGCGCTTCGAGCTGTCCGAGGTGCAGGCGCAGGCGATACTCGATATGCGCCTTGCGCGTATCACAAGCCTCGAGATTTACAAGCTTGAAAAAGAGCTCGAGGACTTAAGGCGCGAGATAGCGCGGCTGGAGGCGATTGTAGCCGACAAAAAGCTTCAGATGTCGCTCGTTAAAACCGAGCTTCTCGGCATACGCAAGCAGTACAAGGAAAACCGCAAATCGGCTATTGTCGAATCGGCGGAGCACTACACCGTGCCGAGCGACGACGAAAAGCCGGTGTTCGAGTACGTGGTAGGCGTTAACGCCAACCTTCAGCTTAAAAAGATGTTGCTTAAAAACTTCTCAATGTCGACCAAGGATTACACCGACAACTCGACTCTTGCGGAGGTTTGCTCCATACTCGTCAAGGCGAAGTCGCAGGACAGACTATATTGCTTTACAAACCTCGGTAATTGCTACAAGGTGGACGTGGAGGCGATACCCGACGGCAAGTGGCGCGAAAAGGGCGTTCCGCTGTCCGCAATCGTTCCCGACGCGACCGAAAACGAGTACCCGCTGTACATGCGCGTGATAGAGGAAAAAATGCCTAAAGGCAACCTCTTGTTCTACACCCGCGCGGGCATGATAAAGCGCACGGCGTGGAGCGAGTACGGCGTGGTAAAATCCGCCTTTGCCGTGTGCAAGCTGAAAGAAGGCGACGAGATGATCGCCGTCGAGGAAGAGGTCGAGGGCTCCACGCTCATGTTTGTAACCCGCGAGGGTATGTGCCTTAACGCAGATATGTCCGACATTCCGCTTCAGGGCAGGATTGCCGGCGGCGTAAAAGGTATATCGCTTTCCGACACCGACGAGTGCTTGCTTATCCGCCAGGTAAACGGCGACGGCGAGATTGCGCTCTGCACCGACCGCGGCTACGTAAAACGCGTGCTCGTTTCCCAGATAGACGTTATGGGCAGATACCGCAAAGGCATTAAGATTATCGACTTTACCAAGGGTAAGACGGATAACGGCAGTAAGATAGTGTACGCGGCGTGCGTCACGATTCCGTTTAAGGTGGTGTTCAACGTCGACGGGGAATACATTACCGCATTCTCGACCGAAAACTTCCCGATCGAAAACAGAACCCATTCCGGCAAGCCACTCCTTAAAGGCAAGCACGAAATTCTCGCATGCTACTGCTATAACGACAAATTGGTTAACGGCTGAATAGTGTAAAAGTAAAAAGCGCACTTCGATTTTTTCGAGGTGCGTTTTTTGTTAAATATGTGTCTATCTGTCGAACAAGCCGTAGAGCTTTTTTGCCGCGGCTACCGATTTTATATAGTTTTCCGTTTCGGGGAATATTTCCTCGCCGCGCAAATACTTTTTTGCGCTCGTCTCGCCGGCGTTGTAGGCAACGAGCGCGGCATTCTCGTCTCCGTCGAATTTTTTAAGCAAGACGGAGAGATAGTAACAGCCGCACCGTAATGACGTTTCGGGATCGAAGCCGTCCGCGTTTTCTATGCCGAGCGCGGCGGCGCATTCGTCCAAGGTAGACGGCATAAGCTGCATGAGCCCCATCGCGCCCTTTCTGGACTCTGCCGACGGGTTGAAGCGGCTTTCCGCCCACACGACGGCACGGATGAGCGGGCGGGGAAGATCGAACTCGGCTGCGGACTTATTTACGGCGTCGGTGTATTTATTGGGAAATACCACGCAAAGCAAAATCGCCGCCGATACCGTAAGAACGGCAAGGATAGCGACGATAACGGATACTGTTTTTTTCATGGCGGCCATATAAGTATTATACGGATAAGCCTAAATATGTATACTAATTAAATATGCGGGTAAAAAGGTCGACTATCTCCGC
Source organism: Clostridiales bacterium (assembly GCA_022511445.1). Taxonomy (GTDB): domain Bacteria; phylum Bacillota; class Clostridia; order Christensenellales; family Pumilibacteraceae; genus Anaerocaecibacter. The sequence continues at coordinate 160,048 of JAFLVE010000011.1, forward strand.
GGTAAAGGTTTTTAAATCCGCGTCAGACGGCACGCAATAATCGGCAAGAGTCGCGCGGTAGCAATCGGGGATTTGCGCGGAAATAATCGCATATGCGGCGGAGCGGGATACTCCGTCCCGCTCGATTATTCTTTTAATTCGCACTTCGCGCGGCGCGGTAACGCACACGATACGGTCGCACAGAGAGGATAGCGCGGTCTCGAAAAGAAGCGGCGCGGAAATGATTGCGGGCGTTCCGTGCGAGGCGATATTCTTTTTAATTTCGTCTATTATAAGCGGGTGAGTGTACGCATTCAGTTTGCGCCTTGCGCTCTCGTCCGTCGATATAAGCTCGCGCAAAGCCTTTCTGTCGAGCGCGCCTTTTTTGACAGTGCTCGGGAATAACAGCATAAGCTCTTTTTCGGCGGGAGTGCCGCGTGCGGTAAGCGCGCGTGAAACCTCGTCCGCGTCTACGACGTAAAAGCCGGCGGATTTAAGCGCCTCGGCTGCGACCGTCTTTCCGCTCGCGATTCCGCCGGTAAGACCCGCGATTTTAGCGGGGCGGCACCGTTCGTTAAGCTCGCGTGTGTTTCTTGTAAACGGCGATTTCGTCATTTGCATTCCATCCAACTTTTTCCGATTGAAATATCCACGTCGAGCGGCACGGACAGCTTGACGGCGTTTTCCATTTCGGTTTTGAGTAGGGCGGCAACCTCGTCCGCCTCGGACTCGGGCGCGTCTATAATAAGCTCGTCGTGTACTTGAAGGATAAGCTTCGACTTTTTTGTCTTAAGCTTGTCGTGAACGTTAACCATAGCCATTTTTATTATGTCGGCGGCGGTGCCTTGGAGCGGCATATTCATTGCGACGCGCTCGCCGAACTTCCGCTCTGTAAAGCGCGCGGAGTTAAGCTCGGGTATGGCGCGGCGCCTGCCGAACGCGGTCACGGCATAACCGTTCTTTTTGGCAAACTCAATCAGTCCGTCGAGGTATTCCTTAACCGCGGGGAAGCGCTCGAAGTACCGTTTAATATATTCGTCCGCCTTTTTGGGCGAGATGTGAATGTTTTGGGATAATCCGTAATTGCTTATGCCGTACACAATGCCGAAGTTGACCGCCTTTGCGTCCCGCCGCATGTCGGAAGTTACCTCGTCCTGCGGCACGCCGAACACCTCGGCGGCGGTGGAAGAGTGTATGTCCTGTCCGTTATTGAACGCGTCTATAAGCTTTTTATCGCCCGAAAAATGTGCGAGGAGCTTTAGCTCTATTTGCTTATAGTCGGCGTCGATTAGGACGTTGCCCTTTCTCGGCACAAACAGAGATCGAAGCGTTTTGCCCTCCGATGAGCGGGTCGGAATGTTTTGAAGGTTGGGGTCTGTGGAGGACAGTCTTCCCGTCGAGGTCGTCATTTGATTGAACGAGGTGTGGACCGTTCCGTCCGAGCGCACCGCCTTTCTCAACCCGTCGACAAAAGTTGATTTAAGCTTCGAGCTGAAACGGTATTTCAGTATCTCGTCTACAATCTCGTACTCGCCCGAAAGCTTTTCGAGTATTTCCGCTTTTGTCGAGTAGGGCGGTTTTCCGGGGTACGGTATGCCCATATCCTCGAACAGCACCTTGGCAAGCTGCTTGGGTGAGTTGAGGTTAAAGTCCGTGCCCGAAAGCGCGCGGATTCGCTCGGCGCTTATGTTTTCCGCCTCGGTGAACTTTGCGTCAACCTCGTCGAGCCTAGACCTGTCGATTGTAAAGCCCGTCGTCTCCATGTCGAACAGAACGCGGAGAAGCGGCTTTTCGAGATCGGTGTACAGCTTAATCATTTCGCTTTTATTAAGAGCGGAAAGGCACTCGTCGCGGAAAGAAAAAAGCTCGGCGGCGCTCGTAGGTATCAGACGGTATTCGAGCAGGTACGCCATAAGCGCGACGTCGTCGCCGTCGAGGGAAAGGGGCGCAATCGCGTGCAGGAGCGATTTTAGGTCGAAGGTGAGTATCTTACGCCCGTTCAAAACCTCGGATAATTCGCTAATCACGCCGTTTAGAGTAAAGGGACTTAATAGGTCGTTTGTGATGGGTGCAAAGTAATCTGTTTTACCGTCAAAGGCAAAGTGCAGACCATTGCTTTCGTAAAGCAATGCGACCTCGTCGCCCTGCGCGCTACTTATAACCGACTTTAATTTTTCGGGAGTAAGCGTTACCGTATCGAAGCTCGAGGGCGCGGGTGCGGGCGGAAGGTCTGAGGAAAAAATGTCGTCGCGCTTTAAGAGCGACTTAAACTCGAAGCGGGTAAAGTCGTCGCGCACCGCCGCCGAAAAAGGGAAGCGGAGCAGGCATTCGTCCAAAGAATATTCTATCGGTACGTTGCAGTCGATTGCGGCGAGCGTGTAGGATAGACGCGCGTCGGATTCGCCCGAAGCGAGCTTGTCGTGCTTTGCACCTGTGATTTTATCGAGGGAGGAGTAAATGCCGTCGAGCGAGCCGAAGGTGTTTATAAGCTCCGCCGCCGTCTTTTCGCCGATACCGGGTACGCCGGGGATATTGTCCGACGAGTCGCCCGCAAGCGCTTTGAAGTCGATAACGCGGTCGGCGGGAACGCCGAATACGTCGGGTACCGTCTCGGGTGAAACTTCGAGTATATCCGAAATCCCCTTTTTGGTTAGGAGTACGTGCGTCTTGTCGTTAACAAGCTGAAGGCTGTCTCTGTCGCCCGTAAGGATGTAGGTGAACACGTTCGACTTTGCGAGCGTGCCTATTATGTCATCCGCCTCGTAACCCGCAAGTTCAAAGCGCTTTATTTTCATATCGTCGAGAAGGGTTTTGAGAAAATCCATTTGCGAGGCAAGCTCGGGCGGCATGGACTTTCTTGTCGCCTTATATATTGGCGTAAGCTTGTGTCTAAACGTGGGTGCGTGCACGTCGAACGCCGCAGCGATATACTTCGGGCGGTACGATTCGATTAGCTTTACGAGCATGGCGGTAAAGCCGTAGATAGCTCCCACCGGCTCGCCGCGCGAGGTCGTCATTGCGGGCAGGGCGAAAAACGCACGGTTTACGAGCGAGTTTGCGTCGATAACGATAAAACTGTCTTTTTCCATACTTCGATTATACACCAAAACCCGAGTATTTACAAGGGTTTAGCGCAAAAGATTATCGGTAGTAATGGGATAGCTTTTTTCGATTGTATAAAATAGCTTAAAAACGGTTGACAAAATGCGCAGGATTTGTTAATATTTATCACGGTCCCATTCATGGGGGTATAGCTCAGTTGGTAGAGCGCCTGCTTTGCAAGCAGGATGTCAGCGGTTCGAGTCCGCTTATCTCCACCACTATAACAAAATAAAGGAATGTAGCTCAGCAGGTTAGAGCACCACCCTGATAAGGTGGGGGTCGGTGGTTCGAGTCCACTCATTCCTACCAAGTAATAAGCACCCCAAAAGGGTGCTTTTTACTTGGTAGAAAACGGGTGGCAGAACCATGCGGTGCGTGGAAAAGCCGAAAAGAAAGTAAAAGCTTGACACCGCATGGTTCGCTAGGCGCTTGCGCTGTAAAGATAAATAAACTGCGTAACTCATTTTTACGTAAGATATAACAGGCAACAGATTATTAATCGCAAAGCCCGCCGCGAATTCGCGGCATTCCACTCATTCCTACCAAAAGACGCGTAAGCGTCTTTTTGTTTGCGGCTGGGGTCGGAGACCCTTTCGACAACAAAAACAACTGAATAAAGGAATGTAGCTCAGCAGGTTAGGCACCGCACTGCTACGAAGCAACCGCGAAGCGGTTATAAGGTGGGGTCGAAAGGTCGAGCCCACTCATTCCTACCATATAAAACCCGAAACGAATATTCGTTTCGGGTTTTATAAATGAAGCGCCGCTAAAGCGGCATGAAAAATGAAGACGCTGAGCGGCGTAGCACGAAGTCGCTCGCTAAACTCGCTAATTAAGGTGGCGCTTCGCTTCATTTTTCATTAGGTGCTTTTGCACCGTCTTCGTGCTTCTCCGGCACGAAGTGCCGACTTCATTAAAATTATTCGTTTTAGCTTCTTCAATGAAATGGCGTCTTGCGGAGATTTTTTTTCGTTGACCGAGGCGGACATTTTGTGATATACTTTTCACACAGGGAGCGGTACACGCATGCTAAGTGATTTTATAAAACTCACCGACGACTATCAAAATATCAAAATAAAGAGCAATTATCACACGCATAATTTTTTGTGCGGTCACGCCGGCGGAACGGTCAAGGATTATGTGGAGAGCGCGGTGCGATGCGGACTTAAAGTGATAGGCATTTCCGATCACTTTGCAGCTCCGATTGCGAGCAAGTCACCGTATATAACGCCGCAAACCATTCAATCGCGGTACTTGTCGCAGTTCGACGAGGCGAGGGCCCTGTTCGGCGGACGTATCGACATTCTTTCGGCGGTCGAGATAGAATACTTCGAGGGATACGAAGACTATTATAAAAATCTTCTTAATAAGCTTGATTATCTTGTGCTCGGCCAGCATGAATTCATTTATAAAGGCGTACACTACGATTCCTTTTTCGACGGCGTTAACGATGATAATATAACTGCGTATTTCAAGAGCGTGGAGCACGGACTTAAATCGGGGTATTTTGCAATTCTCGCGCACCCCGATCTCATCTTTTACGGGCGTC
>JAFLVE010000118.1 GCA_022511445.1 Clostridiales bacterium
GGGCACGCTCGTTTACGCTCCTTCGTTCCTTCAGGGCACAAGCTTCACCTACACGGGCGACGTTTCCGCACTTATCGGAGCGGAAGCAGAGCCGACTGTACTTACGACTCTTACCGCAGAAGGCGGCTATACCGCGACTTTCTATGATAACGGCACCGTAAAGGTAACGACAAGCATGGCGCAGCTCAGCCCTACTTGGAAGTGGGAGTATAAAGATAACACGATTGCTTTTACCGAAGAGAACAATGACAATGTTCCCGGCGGCGTAACCTTCACTCTCGAAGGCACGACGGGCACGCTCGTTTACGCTCCTTCGTTCCTTCAGGGCACAAGCTTCACCTACACGGGCGACGTTTCCGCACTTATCGCGTAATTTTATCGGAGCGATACAATGAATAAATTTTTCAAAAAGGGCGCGATTGCGGCTGCTCTTGCGACGGTTCTTACTTTCGGTTTTGCGCTTACGGGTTGCGATACCGAAAAGCCCGAACCCGATCCCAAGCCCGAACCCGGTCCCGCGCTTGAGTATGTTGACAAAAGCGAAACGCCTTACGTAAGTTCGCTCGACAGCTACAAAAAGACGGACTGGACTGCTAAGTGGATTTGGCAGGCGAGTAGCGGGGCAAACACCTACGCCGCATTCCGCAAGACGTTTACTCTTTCTTCCAAGCCTACGGAGGCGATTGCTTCCATCGCGGCGGAGAGTAAGTATTGGCTGTGGGTAAACGAGCAGCTCGTCGTCTACGACGGCGGTCCCAAGCGCGGTCCTACGCCTTATGATACCTACTACGAAAACGTCGATCTTGCCGAATATTTAAAGCAGGGCGAAAACCTTATCGTCGCGCTCGTTGCTTATAACGGCAGAAGCGGTAACTCTAGCGTCGATCCCGGACAGGCAGGTTTCCTGTTTGAAATGAATGCGGGCGGCACGAAGGTTATTTCCGATTCTTCGTTTAAGGTTATGCGCCTTAAGGAATACCGTAACCAAGGGCTTCTTACTTCCAAATGGCCTAACTATCCGCAGGCGTCCATGCTGGCGGAGTGGAACGTCTATTACGACGCAAACTATGCGGTCGGCGACTACACAAAGGCGAGCTTTGACGATTCCGAATGGGCCGCCGCCACCGAGGTGGGAGTAGTAGGGGCAAAACCTTTTAACGATACCTATCTTTCGCCCACGCCGCTTATCGCATTCGATAACGACTATATCGATCTCGAGAGCGAGTACATAGGCACAAAGCTGACTAAAGATACCAAGATTACCGTTAATCTTCCCGACAGGCAGAACATTCAGTTCAGCCCGTACTTCGAGCTTACCGCGGACAGCAAGGATCTGCGTATTACGTACTACACCAACACCTATACGACGCAGAATCTTAACTCCTTTAAGGACGACTATATCTGCGTTCAAGGGAAGCAGTCATACGAGCAGTATCCTTGGCGTTCGGGCTCGCAGCTCATTATCGAAGCGCCCGCCGGCGTAACCTTCGACCGCATTGCAATCCGCGTAAGCGGCTACAATTCGGAGCGCGTAGGCACCTTTGTCAGCAATAACGAAAACCTTAACGTTCTGTGGGAGAAGGCGGTAAACACGCTACTTATATGTATGCGCGATACTTATATGGACTGCCCCGAGCGCGAGCGCTCCTCCTATCTCGGCGACAGCTCCAACCAGATCGGCGAAACCTTCTACAGCCTTGACGAAAACTCCTATGCGATGACGAAAAAGCTTATGCTCACTTCGCTCGGCTGGACAAAGACCAATAACGAGATTCCGCTGCGCTCTCCGAGCACTACGACTAACGAGAATCCCGGTCAGACGCTTTCCTTCTTCGCATCCGTTTGGGAGTACTATCTTTACACGGGCGACGAGGAAACCGTCAGAATGTTCTATCCGCTTGCGGTTAATTACCTAAAGCTGTGGAGCCTTAATGAGGACGGATCCGTCGTTTACCGTAACGGTTCCTTCAACTGGGTAGATTGGGGCACCGGCTACGACCAGGTCGTTTTGCAAAACGCTTTCTATTACTACGGACTCTCCAGCATTAACAAGCTTGCAAATGCGCTTAATATCACAACGGATACTTCGTTCTTTACCGAGCGCATGCAAAAGGTTAAGGCGGGATTTGCTAAATTCAAGAAAGACGGCGGTTACGCTTCCGGAAGTAATTACGACGACAGAGCCAACGCTATGGCGGTAGTTGCAGGGCTTGCAGACCTTACGGACGAGGCGGAATACGCAAGCATACTCAACGTGCTTAAAACGAAAAAGGGCGCAAGTCCTTTCATGGAAAAGTACGTTCTCGAAGCGCTTGCACTCATGGGCGAGTACGACGCTTGTATCGAGCGTATGCTCGACCGCTATATGCCCATGATTACCGACGTCGACAGCACGCTTTGGGAAGTATGGAGCAAGGTGCCCTCGGACGGCACTATGAATCACGGCTGGTCGGGCGGTCCGCTTACTGTGTTGAGCAAGTACTTCGGCGGCATTGTGCCCACCGCGTCGGGATATTCGAGCTATGAAATTACGCTCGGCGACTCGTTTACGAGCCTTCAAAACACCGTTCGCACACCTAAGGGAGATATATCTTACACCTTGACTGCCGGGGACGGCAACGTTACGGTAACGCTTTCCACGATTACCGCAAACGGCACGCTCCGCATTCCGCTTTCCATGGGCTCCGCAACTATTACCGGCGGCGCATACGAGAAACTTGCGGACGAGGGCGGCTATGCTTGCTACAAGCTTACCGGCGGAAACTACACCGTTACTATCGCATAATCATTCTTTTTCCTCCATATAAAAAATACCTCGAGGTTTAGCTTCGAGGTATTTTTTTATGTTTTTATGCTATTCGAGTTAATAAAAAAGCTATTCGAGTGGAGCGTATTGACCGTGGATATTTATATAAAGTATAATCACATCTAACTGCTAAAGCAGAAATTTTTTATAAGAGGTGAAAAATGAAAAAACTTCGCAAAATCCTGTCCGCCGTACTAATGGCGGCTCTCGTCGCGGCTGTTGCCGTATTTGCCGTAGGTTGCAGCGGTGGAGAAGCTGCGGCCGCTAATCTTACCGGCGTGTACAACAGCAACAAATCCATCAAGTACACCAACTTCCAACCCACTTACAACTATTTCTACTTTGTTATCTCCCAGCAAACGATTGAAACCTACGACGACGGCACCTACTGCCTCACCGCAACGAGCGTTATGTACAGTAATGTTACGTTCGGCGCAGACGTTCCCTCGAACGAATTCACTGCCAACGAGCAGGGCACGGTTAACACCAAGTACTATGGAAAGTTTACCGAGACCGACAAAACGGAAGACGATACCACGCTCGTTCTTGCAAAGCCCACTCGCGTAGTTTATTCCAAGAAAGGCAGCGCTTATATCGATAGCGCAAATTGGACGGACGCTATGGCCGAGGCTACCAGACCCACCGATCCTTCGACCGGTGAAAAAGGCGATCCCATTGATAAGGACGCTTATATCGCATCTAAGCTTGCCGCATGGGAAGACGGCAGCCTTGAGATTTACGTCATTCTCGGCTCGGCGACGTTTGACGCAATCGGCGCTTTCGTTTTGAGCAACATCTAATAGGAGTGTAATTCATGAACGAGTCATTGCAAAAATTCAGCCGTAAAACGGTTAAGATTTGGCGTGGCGTTACGTTGATTGTTGCATTGCTTTTGGCGATTTTCCTTGTGCTTTCCCATATGGGTGTGAACTACGAGGGATTCATCAACGATGCGCTCGGTACCAATGCTCCCGCCACCGAAGGCGACGGTGAAATAAGGTACAAAAGCCAATTCGGCGAGCTTAACGCGGAAAACTCCAAAAAGCTTATCCAAGCGGAAAACGAGTTTAACATTCAGGCAATGGAAGAGGGTGCGGTCATGCTCCGCAACAAGGACGGCGCACTTCCTCTTAAAGAAAGCGAAAGGAGCGTTACGCTCTTCGGTAACAGCGTTGCTCAACCCGTCTATTCCACCAATGGCGGCGGCTCGAACTTTAAGTCGGCTCGTGGCGGAAGCTTGAAAGACGCATTTGCGTCTGCGGGCTTCAAAATCAACGAGACGCTTTATAACGCTTATCAAAGCAGTGGAGTTCGTCGCAGTTCGGTTGCCAACAGCTCGGCAAGCATCGGAGAAGTTCCTATCGGTTTTTACACGAACGAACTTAAAAACAGCTACGCCAATAACTACAACGACGCCGCAATCGTGCTCTTTACCCGCTACGGCGGCGAGGGCGTCGATTTGCAGACAACCGACGCGGACGGTGTACCTATGCTTTCCTTCCATAAGCAAGAGAAGGACTTAATGAAGATGATTGCCGACTCTAATAAGTTCGGCAAGATTATCGTCCTTGTTAACAGTCCGTTCCCCATGGATATCGAGTGGATAGAAGATCCGCAGTACAAAGTGGACGCTTGCCTTGCCTTCGGTGCGGCGGGTGACACCGGATTTATCGGAATTGCAAACTTGCTTACCGGCAAAGCCGATCCTTCGGGACACCTTACGGATACTTATGCGACGGACAGCATGTCCGCACCCGCGATGCGCAACTTCGGCAATTTCCAGTACACCAACCATTCCAAGCAGTACGAAGGCAACTACGTTGTCTATGCTGAAAGCATTTACGTCGGCTACAAGTACTACGAAACTCGTTATCAGGACCAGGTGCTCGGTATAAACGATGCTGACAGCGCTTCCGGCGTATATGCAAGCAAGGGCGGCTGGAACTATGCCGAGGAAATGGCGTACACGTTCGGTTACGGTCTCTCCTATGCCAACTTCACTCAGGAAGTTAAGAGCATTGTTTGGGATCGTACCGCTCACACCGTTACGGCTACCGTAAAGGTAACGAACAACGGCGACCCGACCGGCGCTTATACCGGCAAATCGAAGTCGGTAGTGCAGCTCTACGTGCAGTTGCCGTGGGAAAAGGGTCAAGCCGAAAAGTCGGCAATCCAGCTTATCGGATTTGCTAAAACGGGCTTACTCGGCAAGAACGAAGACGAGACCGTAACTGTCGTTGTCGACGATTATCTCTTCGCTACCTACGACGAGAAAGCGACTAACGGCGCCGATACAAACAAGAAGGGTTGCTATGTGTTTGACGCGGGCAACTACTACTTCGCAATCGGAAACGACGCGCACGACGCGCTCAATAACGTGCTTGCCAAGACTCATCCCGAAGCCGAGCTTATCGACGAAAAGGGTAATGACGTCGACGGCGACGCCGACAAGGTTTCCGACGCAGTCAATCTTGCGGTGCTTGACAACACGACTTACGCAAAGTCCCCCGCTACGGGCGAAATAGTTTGCAACACGCTTCAGGAAATCAACTACAACTATTATAAAGAAAACGCTATCAAGTACCTTACTCGCGGCGATTGGACGACGTATCCTCAGGCGTACACCGGTCTTGAGGCTACCGATAAGTTAAAGACCGATCTTGACGGACATACCTATAAAAAGGGTAACGAAAAGACGAGCGACTTTAAGGTAAGCCAGAACAACGGCATTAAATTCGCCGACCTCAAGGACGTCGATTATGACGACGACGAGACTTGGGAGAAGTTCCTCGATCAGCTTTCCGTTTCCGAGCTTGCAACTATCTGCGGCGAGAAAATGGGTAATGACGCTATCGTGTCCGTCGGCAAGCCTTATAACAACAATACCGACGGTCCCAAAGGACTCGGTAGCTCTTATCAGAGAGGCGACAAGAGCGGCATTACGCTTTACGTGGACGAGGTTGTTATGTCAAGCACATTCAATCTCGAGCTTCTCAAAAAGCGCGGCGAGTTTTTTGCGGAAGACGCGCTCTACGCCAACTATCACATGATTTTCGGACCCGGCGCAGACTGGCACAGAACGGCGTACTCCGGCAGAAATTCCGAGTATTATTCCGAAGATCCCAATATGTCATTCCTCTGCGGCGCCGCTCAATGTAGAGCGATGCAGGACGGAGGCTTGATTGCCGGCATTAAGCACTTTGCAGGTAACGACCAGGAAACAAACCGTCACGGTGTTGCAACGTTTGCAACCGAGCAATCGTTCCGTGAGGGCTCGCTCCGTTGCTTCGAGGGTGCGCTTCGCGACGACAAGGGCGGTGCGCTTGGTGTTATGACCTGCTTCAACCGCATAGGCGCAACGGCAGGCGCCGCTTCCTATCCCGTACAGGTGCAGATACTTCGCAACGAGTGGGGATTCAAGGGCGTCAATCTTACCGACTCCTCCAAGGACGCGTCCGACTACGTTCACACCGAAGAGTGCATTACCGGCGGCACGGACATGTTCAACAACGACACGTCGCGCACGCAGTCGCTCATAACCATTGTTCGTCAGAAAAAGGACGGCACTATTCAAAAGGCAATGAGGACGGCAAACAAGCATTTTTACTATGCATACAGCCGCTCTAGCCTTATAAACGGACTTGCACACGATACGGTGGTTGAGGACTTTGTACCCTGGTGGAAGACCGCGTTAAAGGTATTCGTAGCCGTAACGGCGGCGCTTACCGCGGTTTCAGGAGTGCTCTTTATCGGAACAGGTGTAATAAACGAACTCCAAAAAAGGAGGGAAGATTAAATGAAATACCTCAATAAATATCCCTTCAAGGATAGAACCGTAGGATTCTGGATCGGTCTCGGGGTAGCGGCGCTTGCAATCATTTCCGCGATACTTTACATCGCACTTTGCAATAGCGACAAGTACTTCTCGACGCTGGTGTTCGTCATGATGCTGGTTGGCGGGCTGACGTACGCAACCGTGATGTTTACAAACTTTAAAATCGCGGCGCTTATTCCCGTCGTCTTCTACATTATAGGTTTTGGGTTTGCGATTGATTTTACGCTGCCTCCGCTTTCCGACGTATGGAACGGCGTTGTATTCAACAGCGTAGGAAGCAATCCGATAATGTTGCTCACCTTCAGTATTATCTTCTTGGTTTGTGCGATAGTCGGCATAGCGACCAACTTCATGAATCAGAAGAAAGAAAATTAATTCTTTTTCCTCCTCAAAAAGAATGCCTGCGGATTTGTTCGCGGGCATTCTTCATTTAATGCAAAACTTATTCGATAAGCCAAATATCTACATTCTAAATATTTGTTCATTAACGTCCACAAAAGCATCCCACCTATAATCCATTAACTTTTTGACAATCTCACCCAAGTGGCATACTGACTATACGTTATAAACTGTAACATATGGAAAACCGTAGCTGCTACTATGCGAACCAAAGACGAGAGACTAATGGATAGCATAAAAGCCGAATAGACGAGCACCATTCGACTAAGGGCAGGGTGTTAATATTTTCAGTGACAATTTTTTGCCGTTGACTTAATGCTTTTAGCTGTGCCAACCAAAATAGCCGAAAAGGCATAATACGGAGGATACGCACAATTCGCAATAAAAAAGAGCGAACAACCGATTATGGTGTTCGCCCCAGTCCTTTTTGGTGGGCAATGAGGGACTCGTGCGGTTTTGTAAACAAAACCGCCGTGCTCGCAATCATAGATTGCTCGCACCGCTCGGCTAAAAATATGCCACAGGCATATTTTTTAACGCCTCGCGCCCTCTCGGGTTCGAGTCCTTATTTATATCTTATCACGAAAAAAACGCACCGACAAGCGGTGCGCATTTTCGTGGTGGGCAATGAGGGACTCGAACCCCCGACTTTCTCCACGTCAAGAAGACACTCTCCCAGCTGAGTTAATTGCCCTTAAGGTTTTTAGCTTAATAAGTTTAATATATTTTGGTGTTTTTGTCAAGCGGTTTACTTGTATTTATCGCACGATTGTGTTAAAATGTCGGTATGAAAGCGGTTATTCAACGCGTATACGGCGCGAAGCTGTCTGTAGACGGCGAGCTTATATCGGAGATTGGGCGCGGGCTCGTAGTTTACGTCGGTGTGGAGCAGGCGGACGAAGCTTCCCACGCCGATACTCTCGCGCAAAAGGTCACGCTCATGCGTATATTCGAGGACGGCGCCGGCAAGATGAATCTTTCCGTTTCCGATCTTAAAGGGGATATTCTTCTCGTTTCCAACTTCACGCTCTGCGCCGATATTAAAAACGGACACCGCCCGAGCTTTTCGGGTGCGAAGCGGCCGGCGACAGACGCAAAAGAGCTTTTCGATTATTGCTTCGAAGCGTTCCGCGCGTGCATGGATAAAATCGGCTGCGGCGGAAACGTTAAGTGCGGAGTGTTCGGCGCGGATATGACAATCGATCAGGTCAACGACGGACCTGTCACCATTATTTACTGATATGTTATTCGACGGAGATATTGCGGGCAAAAAAATATTACTGCATGCGTGCTGCGGTCCGTGCAGTCTCGGGGCGATAGAGCCGCTATTAAGCGACGGCGGTATTATCGCGTTGTTTTATTTTAATCCTTGCATAATGGACGGCGAGTTCGAGCGGCGCCTCGAAGCAATCTCGGCGGTTGCCGAGCATTATTCTCTTCCGCTCGTCGTTCCGCCGCACGACTATTCGAAATATCTATCCTACGCTTCCGAATATTCCTCGCTTCCCGAGGGCGGCGAGAGGTGCTCGTTGTGCTTTGCGGACAGGCTCAAGGGCGCTGCCGAATACGCCGCCGGAAACGGCTTCGATATGTTTACGACGACGCTTACGGTTAGTCCGCACAAGGACGCGAAGCGTATTTTTTCTATCGGGGACACGCTGTCGGACGAGTACGGCGTGCCGTTCCTCCCGCGCGACTTTAAAAAGCGCGACGGATTCTTGCGCTCGACGCGGCTGTCCCGCGAGCTTGGCATTTACCGTCAATGCTTTTGTGGCTGCGAGTTTTCTTTGCCTGCGGAGGTTAAGCCGTGAACGACCGTATCGCCGAAAAACTGAAGGACTTGCCCGAGCAGCCGGGTGTGTACATTATGCGCGACGTAACGGGGAAGGTGATTTACGTCGGCAAGGCGGTCGTGCTTAAAAACAGGGTGCGCCAATATTTTCAGCATACGGAAAAGCCCGTCAAGGTGCAGGCGATGGTTGACAACATCGCCGACTTCGAGTACATCATTACCCGCACCGAAAAGGACGCGCTCGCGCTCGAAAACAACCTAATAAAAAAGTACAAGCCGCATTACAACATTCTTCTTAAGGACGACAAAACAAGCCCGTACATTCGTATCGACGTGCGCGACGAGTATCCGTCGATAGAGGTTACGCGCAAGGTTAAGCGGGACGGCGCGCGGTACTTCGGACCGTTTATAGGCGTTTCCGTTCGCGACGTGATTGCGATTCTCCGCTCGGTCTTTCGGCTTCGCACTTGCCGCGGCAAGCTTAAAAAACGTGTTAGGCCCTGTCTTGACTACGACCTCGACATTTGCCTTGCGCCGTGCTGTGAGCGCTGTGACAGGGCGGAATACATGAAGGCGATAAGTAACGCCGCCTCCTTTCTTTCGGGCGGCAACGACGATATTTCGGGCGTTTTAACGCAAAAGATGACCGCCGCCGCGGAAAACGAAAACTTTGAGCGCGCTATTTCGTACCGCAATCAGCTAAAGGTGCTTAACAATCTAAAAAGCAAGGTTGTGGGTGAGCTGGGCAACATAATAGATATCGACACGTTTTACTATACCGATAACGGAATTTACGGCGCGGTCAGCGTTTGCATAGTGCGCGGCGGAAAGATGATGGGCGTAAAAAACTACATCATTAACGAGCCGCAGGTTTTCGGCGGGGACATGACCTCATTCCTGCCGCAATACTATTCAATGACAAACGAGCTTCCCGACGAGATTTGCCTGCAATCGGAAATCGATATTGAGCCTATCTCCGAATATTTCCGTTCGGTGTTTTCCAAGCGCCCCGTCATATCGTTCCCCCAAAAGGGAATGCGGAAAAAGCTTCTCGACACGGCAAAGAGCAACTGCACCGACTTTTTGCTGAAAAGCTCGGACAGGCAAAAGCGCGAGGTGGACATGACGCTCGGCGCGTGCGACCGTCTTAAAGCGGTGCTTAATCTTTCGAGCGCGAGGCGAATCGAGTGCTACGATATATCAAATATTTCGGGCGTGGACAAGGTCGCCTCGCAGGTCGTGTTTATCGACGGTAAGGCGGACAAGGCGCAGTACCGTCGGTATCGGATTCGCACCGTCGAGGGTGCGGACGATTTCCGTTCCATGTACGAAACCCTAACCAGGCGGTTTATTCGCTACAAAAACGGCGACTCGGGCTTTAACGAGCTTCCCGATCTTATCGTAATAGACGGCGGACTCGAGCAGGTGGAGTTTGCCGCGCGCGCCGCAGAGGACGTCGGCGTGTCGGTCCCCATGGTTGGTCTTGCCAAAAAGGACGAGGAGATTTACTTGCGGGGCAATCCCGTTCCGATTAAGCTCACGCGCGATGATTACGGTCTTAAGCTTATGCAGCGCGTTCGCGACGAGGCGCACCGATTTGCTATTATGTATCACCGCACGCTCCGCTCCAAGCGTTACGAGAGCGAGCTGAAAAGCGTGCCGGGCGTTGGCGCGGCGACGGTCAAAAAGGTGCTCGAGGTGTTTAACACGCGCACCATTGTCGAGGCGAGCGTCGACGAGCTTATCGAAAAAGCGGGGATAACTAAAACCGCGGCTAAAAATATCTACACTTACTTTCACGGCGGTGACGAAATGCCCGAAAAAACTCTCAAATACAAGATGGTTGCGGTCGATCTCGACGGAACAATGCTAAACGACGAGCTGACCGTTTCAAAGCGCAATCTCGACGCGGTTGCGCGCTACCGCGAAGCGGGCGGCATTTTTACCGTTTCGACGGGGCGCTCGCCCGAAGGCGTCGAGCCGTACCGCAAGCTTTTGGGGCTTGACAAGCACCCCGTTAAAATGGTGTGCAATCTCGGCTGTATGGTGGTCGATTCGGCGACCATGGAAGCCGATTATGTCGTAAGCATAAAAAACGACGTTGCGGCGGCGCTTATTAAATTCGCACTCCCCAAAAGCGCGCTCGTCCAAATGTATTCGGTCGGCGGGCTAAAGGTGGAAAAAATCAATTTCAAAACGAGGCAGTACTGCGAGGCGGTGGGCGTTTCCGCAGAGGCGGTGGGCGACCTTGTAAAGCATGCGGCCGGGTCGCTTAAGCCTATCGTAAAAATCCTTCTTATAGTGGACGAGCGGATTGTAACCGAGCTTATCGCGTCGCTTAACGCGGAGTTCCCGGAGCTTCACTTTATTCAGTCGACGGCGCCGCTGTTGCAGAGACTTAAAGAGGAAGGCGAGGATTTTCAGCCGACCATGATAGAATGTCTTATGCGCGGGGCGGATAAGGGCACGGGTGTAAAGGCGCTTGCCGACCATTACGGGTTGGATATGTCCGAGGTGATGGTTTTCGGCGACAGTTTTAACGACGTCGATATGATTAAGGTTGCGGGCATGGGCGTCGCAATGGGAAATGCGCGCGAGCCTATTAAAAATCTCGCCGACCTCGTCGCCGAAAGTAACAACGACGACGGCGTAGCCAAAGTAATCGAGGAGTATATCCTCGCTCCGTTAAACAGTTAGGAGGTCCTTTATGCCCAAGAAAAAAGATTCCGCTTCGAGCGAAAAGAAAAATAAATCCGCCGAAGGAATAATTGACAAAGGGGCGGTCGCCGAGGAAAAGCCGAGTGAAAACAGTCCCGTTTCCTCCGCGCCGATATCAAAAGCTAACGCCGCCGAAATAGATGAGACCGAGGTCGACGTACCGATTGACGAATTTACCGCGGCAATGGAGCTTGAAACGTTGTACCGCGGCGACAATACCACGATACGCTTTTCCACGTTTAATATAAACAGACCGGGGCTTCAGCTTGCCGGATACTACAAACATTTTTCAGCGGAAAGGGTGCAGGTTTTCGGCGAAATGGAAACCACGTATCTTTTGCAGATGATGCACCAAGCGCGGAAAACGGCGTGCGAGGAACTTATGAAACAGCCCATTCCGTGCTTAATCCTCACCTCGACTGCGACGCCGTGCGACGAGCTTGTTTACGCGGCGCAAAAATATAACAGGGTTTTACTGCGTTCCTCACTCCGCACGACGATGTTTGTAAACAAGCTGTCGTTGTATTTAAACGAGCTTCTCGCACCTTCCAAAACGATACACGGCGTGCTTATGGAGTTGTACGGCGTGGGCGTGCTTGTTGTCGGTGAGTCGGGGATAGGTAAAAGCGAAACCGCGCTGGAATTAATAGAGCGCGGGCACAGGCTCGTAGCCGACGACGCGGTTACGATAAGGCGCATAGGAAACAGGCTTGACGGCACAAGCCCCGAGGTTATAAGATACTTTATGGAAGTGCGGGGAATAGGCATAATCGACGTCAAGGCAATGTACGGCGCGGGCGCGGTCCAGCTTACCAAAAATATAGATATGGTTGTCAGGCTCGAAACCTGGAACGACAAGGCTACCTACGACAGATTGGGCTCGGAAGAGCAGACGTATTCCATGTTCGGAGTAAAGGTGCCGCTGTACGTGATTCCCGTCAAGCCGGGCAGAAACCTTGCCGTTATTCTCGAGGCGGCGGCGAGAACGCACAGACTTAACGACCTCGGATTCAAAGCGGTAGACGAGCTTAACGAAAGGCTTAGGTCTAAATTCCGTAAGGATTGATTTAAGCACACTGTTCTGTACGTTATACAGTAATTTAGCGGTATAACACACGGAGTGAGTATGGACGTAAAAGATATAGGAGTAAAGAAAAATAGATTTCTAATATCGCTTCTATTGATTTTGGCAGCTATTGCTTTCGTTATTGCCTGCTTTTTTATGTGGTTTGATTATGCAAGTCAGGACAGATATAAAAATCTTAGTGAAAATGCTATTGAAGTAGAGGCAACGATAGTATCTTATCATTATGATTATTCGACGAGCAGTAAAAATACGCGAAATTGGGCAACTGTCTATGAATATGAAAGTGAGTGGGGAACTGTTTATAAAGGTAGATATGCTGTTCATACTGATGAAAGTACGGCAAAAGCGGAAGTAGGTGAAAAAATAAAAATATATATTGATCCCAATAGTGATTGGTCTGATAAATTCATGCCATCATTTAATTATGAACGTGCATTAATAGATGCGATAATATGGAGTATTCCTGTTCCTTTTGTTTTATACTTACTTATATATCGTTGTATTTATCGTAACATAATGAACAAGAAGATACAGAAAAAGGTTTACGGAAGTACATATAACAACGACAGATTTATTCACACACCGCTACCTAATACCGTTACACAAGGCGAAGTAACCAAAGTATTGAAATGGGTAGTTTGCTATGTAAAGGTTAAGTACAACGATGAGAGGGGCGCAACGATAGAGAAGTGGGCGAGAGCTTGGTTTACGCACAAGGAAGCGAATTTTTTACAAGATAGGAAAACTATAAAAATTGTTCCTTACAAAAATACCTACGGCATTTTGGAAGAAATGTCTTAATAATATAAATTTCAATTTATCATACAGCTTATAACGGTGTAAGATAAAGTCAACTACGCTTATTTTATATTGTTCGGCAGAAGAAAACTCTCGAAACTCGAGAGTTTTTGTTTGGGTTAAAAGCGTTACGAATAATGCTTTTTCCGTAGAAAGAACTTCCCTTATTATTTTTTGGAATCGTTGGAAGTCGACTGGTTCATCAGCTCGGTCAGCTGTTCGTTAAGCTTCGTTATCTTTTGCTGAAGCTTTATTGCGCGCTTTAATATGTCGTCGTTGGATTGGGTTGTTTGCTTGCCCTCGAACGCCGTTGCTTTTGCTTTGTCTATACGCTGTTCGTTGGTTGCGCCGGGCGTAACCTTTTGTACCTTGCTTGCAAGCTCCCGCCGAGTTTTGGGCGTCTGCGGTTTCTGCGAGTCGGAGACGGTCGTGGTGTCGTAGGACAGGCAGTTATACAAAATCTTATACAGCGGGGTTATGTCGTCGGAAAAGAAAGCGTCGTCCTCCGCCGCTCTTATTTGCCCGGGGGAAGTGCGGTAGTAGCATAAGGTAAAGCCTTTAAGCCGGCAAAACAGCATAATGAAAAGCCTTACGGTAAACTCCGAACCGCGCTCGAACGGGTGCATTATGATTAGCTCGCGCATATAATGGGTTAAATATCCCGCAAAGTCCTCTTTTCCGATTATGGGCGCGCTCTCTATGTCGTTCATTTTTGTGACTATCGCCTTGAGCGAGCCTGCGATATACTTTGCGTCGGTATGCGCGCTGCCGTCCGTAAAGGCGTCTACTGTGCGAGGTTTACCCGCCTCGGGGTCGAGATCGCCGCAAACGGACTTGTGGAGAAGCATGACGGACACCGAGGTCACGGGGTCGGGAATGCCGTTTTTCAGGGCAAAAAGCGCACGGAAAAACGCTATACTGCTATATGCGCGGTTGTAGGCGGCAGAACCTACGGGGTAGCCGAGCGCGTGCTTAATCTTTTGTGCGAGGAACTTATCGTAGTCGAGTTTGTCGAGGAGCATCATAAGCCCGTCCGTCTCGACGGACGGCGGGAGCTTAACTCCGTCGGCGCATATCGCCGCTTTTACGGAGCGCAATATTCTGTTCGCCTCGTACAATTCCATACCTTGTATTATAACATACGTATATCCTTTTTGCAATATTTTTACGGATTTTATATTTACTTCACGAAAAATGTATTTTCTTTGTGCTAAAGGTCATTAAAAACAATTGAATTTTTTTTAAAAACGGAGTACAATATATGAGTCGAACATTAAGCGCGTACACTTCGTTCGGAATAGGCGGGGAGGCAAAGCGGCTTTCGGTCGCTAAATCCGCGGAGGAGCTCGTGTCGCTTTCGGGCGATTCGCTCGTTCTCGGCGGCGGCTCCAACGTCCTCGTTTCCGACTACGGCTACGACGGCACGGTCGTAATAAACAGGTACTGCTCCTATCTTCGCGACGGGCTTACCGTTACCTGCGGCTCGGGAACGACGCTCCCTACGCTCTGCGCGTTTCTTGCGGAGGAGGGGCTGTCGGGTCTCGAGTGGGCGTGCGGTATACCCGGTACGGTGGGCGGTGCGGTTACTATGAACGCCGGCGCGTTTTCCCACAGTATATCGGAGCGGCTTATTTATGCGGACGTTTCGGTAGGCGGAAGGGTTGTTCGATTGAGTAACGATAAGCTCGGCTTTTCGTACAGATCGAGCGCCGTTACAAGAGATATGACAGTCGTATCGGCGTGCTTTCTTTTAGACGCCGACAAGCCTTCTTCGGTAAAGGCAAGGTGCAAGTCGTACTCGGCGCTTAGATTCGCTACTCAGCCGAAGGGCAGAAGCGCGGGCTCGGTTTTTAAAAACCCCGAGGGATTAAAGATTGCGCGGCTTATCGACGAGGCGGGGCTAAAGGGCTACCGCGTGGGCGGCGCGCAAATATCCGAAAAACACGCCAACTTCATAGTAAACCTCGGTGGGGCGACCGCCCGCGACGTCGTTAAGATAATAAATACCGTAAAGGAACGGTTGTCCGAGAATAACATTCGGGCGGAAGAAGAAATTATATATATCGGAGAATTCGATTAGATGGCTTTTTGGGGCGACTACCATACGCATACGACTTACAGTCACGGCAAGGGCAGTGTTATGGATAACGCGCGCGTTGCAAAGAATGTGGGTCTTAAGCAGGTTGCTATAACCGACCACGGTTTAAAGCACCTGTGTTTGGGTATAAAAAAGAGGGAGCTGCCCCGCTTTTTGGAGGACTGTAAAGCCGCTACCAAAGAAACGGGAGTACACGTCCTTGCGGGAATAGAAAACAACTTTAACTCTTTCCGCGGCACGCTCGACGTTCCGTCCGACTATATTGACATGCTCGATATCATTCAGGGCGGGTACCACAGAGCGGCAAAAGCGCCGAGCTTCGGGCAGGAGTTTGCATTCCAAATCAGAAACCTGTTTTCGGGACTTCGTTCCAAATCGTCCAAAAAGCTGATTGCCAAAAACACCGACGCGTACCTAAAGCTTATAGATAATTACGATATAGATTTTATCGGGCATATAAACCGAGACATTCGCGCGGACGCGGTTACCGTAGCAAAGTACGCTAAGCAAAAGGGCACTTATATAGAGCTTAACAACAAAAATCTTACCATTACCGACGACGAGCTTGAAAAAATGTGCGAGGAGGGCGTGCAGTTTGTGGTAAACTCCGACGCGCACCGTCCTGAGGCTGTGGGCAATATGGACAAGATCTTGGAGGTTATAAACCGCTTGCACATTCCATTCGAGCTTATTCACAATTGGGAGCGGTTCCCTTCGTTTAGGTCGAAAAATTACGCCGCCGCAGTAGAGCGTTACAAAAAAATGTATTCGCCCGATTTGGGAGGCGGCTCAGACGGCGGACAAGCCGAATAAAAATTCAAACGGTATTCAAGGGGAAACAGATTACAAAGTGACGGGATTGGACGTAAAAAAAGAGATTGCCGAAAAGCGCGCAAAAAATGCCGACGAGAAATTGGCAATACTGTCCGGCTTTGTCCGCGTCACTTTTTCTTTGTACAAAAAAGGAATAGACGACGGCTTCGGTCTGATCCTCGATTGTCAAAATCACGATATTTCCGATTATATAGCTTCTCTTACAAAAGAGCTTTTCAGCGTCGCGCCCGTCGATAAACGAAACGACGACGATGGAAAACGCGGCAAGTTTAAGATAGACAGCAGTTCGCTTCTTTTTGCCGAAGGGGAAAAGCTTCTAAAAGGTCTTTATATCATTCCGGGCGACAACGTTTTCGACGTGGGCGGAATATCCGACAAAATTAAATCCCTGCCGTGCTACGCCAGAGGCGTTTTTCTCGGCTGCGGAAGCGTATCCGTGCCGAGCGCTGACAGCGCGCAGAGCGATAAAAAAAGCGGCGGATACCATATCGAATTTGCATTTTACACCGAGGACTTCGCCAACGAGTTTTTGGCGTTGCTGTCCAAATACAATATTTACGCGCACCTTACCCGTCGCGGCGGGAAGTACGTCGTGTACGTCAAATACATAAGCGACGTCAGCGACTGCCTCGCGCTTATCGGCGCGGACAGGGCGGTGCTCGATATGAACGCCGCCGCCGCAACGTACGCGGTAAAGAGCGACGTAAACAGGCGGCTTAACTGTGAGCTTGCCAACATGTCGAGAACGGTCGACGCGTCGGTCGGCGTTACCGAGGCGGTGGACGTAATAGAAAGCTCGATAGGTCTCGACGCGCTTGACGAAAAGTTACGCGAGGCGGCCCTCGCAAGGCGCGGTAATCCTCAAGCCTCGATAGGTAATATCGCAAAGGAGCTCGGCATAAGCAAGTCGGGCTTAAAGCACCGATTCGACAAGCTTATTAAAATAGCGAACGGCTGTAAAAACGGCAAAAATAATAGAAAAAATTTTATGCGGTGAATAATATTTTCGATGCGCGGCATAATAAAAATACAAAGTCGCTTATGGCTTTGTTAATATAAAAAGGCTCGTTCTTACGAACGGGCTTTTTTTATAAACGAAATATGTACCGTAAAGAGGACAAGTCGGTTTATGCGGCGGAATACGGCTTGACACATAAACTCAATCGTGATAGAATAAATGTCCTACACGGTTAAAAGATTTTTGTAACGGTTAATAATCTAAGCAAAGACGGAAAGTAATAAGAGTAAAAAGAGAGTAAAAGGAGAGTAAAATGAAACCGTTCGCGCATTTGCATGTTCACACGGAGTATTCGCTTCTTGACGGCGCCGTCCGCACCGACAAGGTTTTTGAGGTGTGCGATTCGCTTAATATACCTGCGGTCGCAATGACAGATCACGGCAATATGTTTGCCACAATAGAATTTTTAAAGGCGGCGGTAAAGTATACCGACGGAAAGGCGGATTTTCTCAAGTTTATGAAAAACCGCACCCCGTTTAAGGTTAAACCCATAATAGGGTGCGAGGTGTACATGACCGAGGACATGCACGTAAAAAACAAAGGGGTGGGGGGCGCGCCGCCCAAGCTGAACCACCTTGTTTTGCTGTGCAAAAACGGAACGGGTTACCACAACCTTATGAAGATTGTTTCGGAGAGCTTCGTCGAGGGTATGTACTACAAGCCTCGAGTGGACTTCGATCTTATAAGTAAGTACAGCGAGGGGCTTGTTTGCCTTTCGGCGTGTATTGCGGGAGTTATACCGCAAGCCATACTCAGAAAAGATTTCGAGGCGGCGGATAATTGGATTAAAAAGTTCAAGGGCGTTTTCGGCGACGATTTTTACATAGAGATACAAAATCACAACATCGACGAGCAAAAATTGGTGCTTCCGCATTTAATCTCGCTTGCCAAAAATAACGGGGTCAAGACGGTAGCAACCAACGACGCGCACTATCTCCGCAAGGAAGATTCGGAGATGCAAAAGGTGCTTATGGCTATATCCTTCCATTCCACCGTCGACATGAACGACGATATGGGAGATTCCGCCGCGACGCTGTCCGAGGATAAGTATTTCCCGACGCGCGAATTCTATCTTAAAAGCTACGACGAGATGTTAGAGGCTTTGCCCGGGCAGGAGGAGGCGCTCGACACCACGCTCGAAATTGCCGAAAAATGCGACCCGTATTTTATCGCCAAGGAGCCGCTTCTGCCGAGCTACACTCCGCCCGACGGACTGTCGAGCGAGGAGTATCTCCGTAAGCTGACATATGACGGACTTAAAAAAAGATACAGCGTTGTAACGGACGAGATACTCGAGCGCGCCAATTACGAGCTGTCCGTTATAGAGCGAATGAAGTTTGTAGACTACTTCCTTATAGTGTGGGATTTTATAAACTACGCCGAGTCGCAGGGTATCCCGGTAGGTCCCGGTCGAGGCAGCGGCGCGGGCAGTATCATTGCGTACGCAATAGGCATAACAAAAATCGACCCGCTAAAGTACCAGCTATACTTCGAGAGATTTCTTAACCCGGAGCGCGTAAGCAATCCCGACTTCGATATTGACTTTTGCGTCGACCGACGCGGCGAGGTTATAGAATACGTAACGCAAAAATACGGAAAACCCAACGTCTCGCAGATCGCGACCTTCGGCACGCTCGCGACTAAAGCGGCTATAAAGGACGTCGGCAGGGTGTTCAGCATGGAGTTTTCCGAGGTTAACAATATAACCAAGATGATTCCCGTCGGCTCGGAAAAACTTCATATCGCCCAGCTCCTCGGCAAAAAGCCGGACAAGGAAGGGAAGGACGTCGGTGTTAAAGAGCTTATCGATTTGTACGAGAGCGATCCCGCCGCGAGGCGAATTCTCGACATGGCGGAGAAGGTGGAGGGCATGCCGCGCCAGATAGGCATGCACGCCGCGGGCGTAATTATCTGCCGCGACCCGATAGAGGACCACGTTCCGCTCGCGCGCACAAACGAGGATATCGTTGTAACGCAGTACGACATGGTTGTTGACGAGATGCTCGGTCTACTGAAAATGGACTTCCTCGGTCTTACCACTCTTACCGATATCAAAAAGGCGTGCGACTACATAAAGCAGTCCACGGGCAAGGATATCGACATGTTCGGTATCGACTACGACGATCAAAACGTTTACGGTCTTATAGGCGGCGGCGACACCGAGGCGGTGTTCCAGCTGGAATCGGGCGGCATGAAAAACTTTATGCGCGAGCTTAAGCCCACCAAGCTCGAGGAGATTATAGCGGGTATTTCCCTGTACCGTCCCGGCCCTATGAGCGAGATTCCCACTTACATTTCCAACCGTCAGAAAAAGGACATCACCTACCTTCACGAAAAGCTTAAACCCATTCTCGACGTTACATACGGCGTTATAGTGTACCAGGAGCAGGTTATGGAGATAGCGCGTTCGCTTGCCGGCTACTCCATGGGCGGCGCGGACAGTATCCGTCGTATGATGAGTAAAAAGAAAGAGAAGGAAATGGAAGAGGAGCGAAAGTACTTTATTCACGGCAACGCGGAAACGGGAGTCGCGGGCTGCGTCAAAAACGGCATACCCGAAAAGGTAGCCAACGAGCTTTACGATATGCTTATTAAGTTCGCTTCCTACGGCTTTAACAAATCCCACGCGGCGGCGTACGCTTATCTTACTTATCAAACGGCATGGCTTAAGCGCTACTATCCCGTAGAGTTCTTTACCGCAATCCTCAACAACCGTATATCAAAGCTTAACGAGCTTACTCACTATCTTTCGTACATGAAGGAGGCGGGCATTAAGGTTTTGCCGCCGAGCATAAACAAGTCGGTTGCGGAATACAGCGTGGAGGACGGCGCGGTGCGTATCGGCCTCGGCGCTATAAAGGGCGTCGGCGTACCCATTATCAACCGCATAATTGAGGAGCGCAACAGGAACGGCGAATATAAGGATTTTGTCGAGTTTGTGTCGCGCATGGACGACCTCGAGACGGGAAAGAGCCTTGTAAACCGCAAAATGCTCGAGTCGCTTATTTATGCGGGTGCGTTCGACTGCTTTAACAAGAAGCGTTCCGTGCTTGTCGCGGCATACGGCTCGGTTATGGACAAGGCGGCAAAAAACAGGGAAGCGAAGATGCGCGGACAGGTGTCGTTCTTCGACGTGATGCCCGTTCTTCAAGAGGAGTTTGTCTATCCGGAGCTGGACGAGTACCCGCCCGATTACAAGTACAGAATGGAAAAAGAAGTTGCCGGTCTGTATCTTTCGGGGCATCCTTTGTCCGCGTATATCGATAAGCTTAAAACGTACAAGTACAACACTTCCATGCTAAACCCGCAATCGGAGGATTTTCCGAGAGGGGACGCCAAAATAACGCTCGGTGGAATGCTCACCGAAACGGTCAACAAGATTACCAAAAAGGGTAACCCCATGGGCACGGCCGTGCTCGAGGATTTGTACGGCTCGGTAGAGCTTGTCTGCTTCGGCAAAACGTACGAAAGACTGCGCCCGCTCTGGCAAAAGAACACCGTCGTATCCGTCACAGGCACGGTTAAGGACAGCGATAACGGCGTGTCCGTTTATGTTGACGATATCAGCGTATTCAGCGCGGAGGACGCCAACACCAAAAAGGTGTGTCTGTATATCGACGCGAGCGATAGGGCGATGCTTGCGGAAATAAAGGAGATTGCGGACGAATACCGCGGAAACGACTACGTGTATGTAAAAGATACCGTAACGGGCAAGCTTTACCGAATGAATTACAGGATGTCGATATGCGACGCTTCCATTGCGGAGCTGTCTGCGCTCGCGGGCGAGGAAAACGTTAAAACCAATTAGCCTTATTGTACTCGGCGCGTAAAAAACCGTTAAAAAACTTTATTAATTGTGCTTTATTTTTAGTAAAACATATGCTATAATGTTAAATACGAAATTATTATGGTACTATTACGTCCCGACAAGGTTTTCAGGTGATAAAATGAACAAGGTAAAAAGAATTGCAGTGCTTACAAGCGGCGGAGACGCTCCCGGCATGAACGCCGCCATTCGTGCGGTCGTGCGCTACGGCATAGGTATGGGTCTAGAGGTTTACGGCGTAGAGCGCGGTTACCAAGGTCTTATCGACGGGCTGTTTGTTCCCATGAACATGCGCAGCGTGTCCGACATTATTCAGCGCGGCGGGACTATTCTTAAGACCGCGCGCTGTCTCGAGTTTAAGACCGAGGAAGGACAGCAGAAGGCTATTAAAAATCTTAAAGCCAATAAAATCGACGGGCTTATCGTTATCGGCGGCGACGGATCGTTTATGGGCGCAAAGGCTCTTACCGACCACGGCTTCCCGTCGATAGGTATTCCCGGTACGATAGATAACGACCTTGCGTACACCGACTACACGCTCGGCTTCGACACGGCGTGCAACACAATACTCGACGCGATAAACAAAATCCGCGACACGATGAGCTCCCACGAGCGCGTTTCCATAATCGAGGTTATGGGCAGGAACTGCGGCGACCTCGCTTTGTTTACGGGCATATGCGGCGGGGCGGAGGTTATTATCGTTCCCGAGCATAAAATTTCAATCGACGAAATAGTCGAAATCCTCGGCGGAAGCCGTGCAAGCGACAAAACGAGCGGAATTATCGTTCTCGCGGAAGGCGCGGGCCGTGCGCCCGAACTAAAAGCCGAGCTCTCCAGCCGCACCGATCTTACCGTAAAATCGACCGTGCTCGGTCATATCCAGCGCGGAGGAAGCCCGTCTTGCAGAGACAGATATCTCGGTACCTGCTTCGGTGTGCGCGCCGTTCAGCTTCTCCAAAAGGGCATAGGCAACCGTATTGTCGGTATCCGTCAAAACGAAATCTACGATATGGACATTATCGAAGGCATCAGCATGAAGAAAAAGTTCAACACCGAGCTTTACGAAATGGCGCAGATTGTAAGTAAATAATTTCCGCAGTATTATAAATACGGCAAAACAAAATCGACTCGAATCCCGAGCCGATTTTTTATGTAATAAATATGAGCTTCATTGCCGCTTTACGCCATTGAAGTAGAGATTTTTCGCTTTGCTCAAAATAACCTTCGGTTGCTTCGTAGGATAATTTCAAAAACAAAACCCTCGGAAGAACCGAGGGTTAAACTGTTGTTATAAGCAATATTACGCTATGTAGTTATATTTGTGCTTTTTAGCGTGTAGATTCAAGGTAGGCAAGGCAATCGAGCGGCGGCGAAGGGAAGTGTAGACCCACCTACATGACCCGAGACGCCGCAAAGATTAACGCCGCATACCGCCGCAGATACGCGCTAAAAATTAGGCTTTGCCGGCGCAGCCGAGAACGTGTACAAGCTTATGCCTTACGCATTCGGTAACGAGCGCTCTGCCGTCGCCGAGGTACTGTCTCGGGTCGAAGTGCGAGGGGTTCTCGGAGAAGTGCTTTCTTACCGCCGCGGTAAATGCGAGACGGAGGTCGGAGTCGACGTTTATCTTGCAGACCGCCATGGAGGAGGCTTTTCTGAGCATATCCTCGGGGATACCTTTAGCGCCGGGCATGGAGCCGCCGAAGTCGTTAACCATTTTTACGTAGTCCTGAAGAACGGACGACGCGCCGTGGAGAACGATAGGGAACTTGGGAAGGAGGGAAGCTACCTTTTCGAGAATGTCGAAACGAAGCTTGGCGTCGCCCTTGAACTTGAACGCGCCGTGGCTGGTGCCGATAGCGATAGCGAGCGAGTCCACGCCCGTCTTTGCGACGAATTCCGCGGCTTCCTCGGGATCGGTGTAAAGCGCGTCGGATTCGGACACCTTTACGTTGTCTTCTACGCCCGCTAATCTTCCGAGCTCGGCCTCTACGACGACGCCGTGATCGTGAGCGTACTTAACGACCTGCGAGGTGATTTTGATGTTTTCGGCAAGCGGGTGGCTAGACGCGTCGATCATGACGGAAGTGAAGCCGTCTTTAATGCAGTCTACGCAAAGGTCGTACGAGTCGCCGTGGTCGAGGTGGAGTGCGATTGGAAGACCGGAATCTTCGACTGCCGCTTGCACCATCTTGACGAGGTACTTGGAGTTTGCGTACTTGCGTGCGCTGGACGAAACCTGAAGGATAAGCGGCGCCTTCTCAATCTTACCGGCTTCGACTATTCCTTGGATAGTCTCCATGTTGTTGATGTTGAACGCACCGATTGCATAGCCGCCTTCGTATGCTTTGGCGAACATATCCTTGGTTGTTACTAAGGGCATTTGATTTTACCTCCGAAAATCTTTTTTCCCATTATAGCACAATTGCAAAGATTTGACTACTGTTTTATTGACTTTTTTTTCAGAAAGAATTATAATAAAAAACGGAGGGTTTATGAAGGACGAAAGAGTTGTAACGCTTGCGCATAATCTTATTAATTATTCGGTCGCCGCAAAAAAAGGCGACAAAGTACTTATCGAGGCGTTTGACGTTCCGTACCCGCTTGTGGTCGAGCTTGTCAAGGCGGCGTACAAGGCGGGCGCGTTGCCTTTTGTAAAAAATATAGATAAACGCGTCAGAGCCGCGCTTATCGAGGGCGCGACCGAGCCTCAGCTTAAGCTATGGGCAAAGCACGACGCCGCGTTAATGAGCGATATGGACTGCTACATAGGGATTCGCGGCGCGGACAACGCTTACGAGGATTCGTCCGTTCCCGATAAGCCAATGGATATGTACATGAGAGAGTACAACCATCCCGTACATAACGAAATTCGCGTAAAAAAGACGCGCTGGTGCGTTTTAAGATATCCGTCTCCGTCCATGGCTCAGCTTGCGGGAATGTCCACCGAGGCGTTTGAGGACTATTATTTTAACGTCTGCAACCTCGATTACCGCAAAATGGATAAGGCTATGGACCCATTAAAAGCGCTTATGGAGCGCACCGATAAGGTGCGGATAGTCTCGCCGGGCACCGATTTAACATTTTCCATTAAAGGTATTCCCGCTGTTAAATGCTCGGGCAATATGAATATTCCCGACGGCGAGGTTTATACCGCGCCCGTAAAAAATTCGGTTAACGGCGTTATTCGCTACAACACTCCCACGGTGTATAACGGAGTTAAGTTCGAGTGGGTAGAGCTCGAGTTTAGGAACGGAAAGATAATCCGTTCGGACAGCTCGGACAGGGCGAAGTCGGACGCCATATTCGCTACCGACGACGGCGCGAAGTATGTGGGCGAGTTCTCGTTCGGGCTGAACCCTTTTATCACAAGGGCGATAGGCGACATACTTTTCGACGAAAAGATATGCGGCTCCATTCACTTTACGCCGGGCGCGAGCTACGACGACGCGTACAACGGAAACGATTCCGCCGTGCACTGGGACCTCGTCCTTAATCAGTCCAAGGCCGCGGGCGGCGGCAAGGTGATTTTCGACGGAGTAACTGTTAGGGAAGACGGTCTGTTCGTTTTAGACGAGCTTAAAGGGCTTAATCCCGAAAACCTTATAAAGTAAATATTGTTCAAGGAGAAAATAATGTTTGAACTGAAGTATAAAATAACCGACGCGGACATGAAAAAAGTCAATCAGTCCATTATGTGGCAGTACTTTGTGCCGTACCTCATTGTTGCGTTACTGGGCATCGGCGCAGGCGTCGCCGCGGTAATATTAAACATTCGTACCGACGTATTGGTGCTCGGTATAGTATTGCTTGTGCTCGGCGCTATCCTTTTGGTATGTTCGGTGCTTCTCCTTATCGCGCCCAAAAACTTTGTCGTAAGCGCGCTCGTTGTAAGCGACAGCATATATCGTACCGTAAAAATAGGTAACGAACGTATCGATATCGAAACGCCCGGTCAGGAAAATATCGAATTAGCATACGGCGAGATAACAAAGCTGAAAAACAAAAAGTCGTATCTCCTCGCTTACGTAGGAAAGGATATCGTTTTGGTTCTTAAGGACAGTTCCGAATCGAAGCTTAACGACGTATATAACTTTATGCTCGGCAAAATCCAAAACGCGGCTCCCGTATCGCCCGCCGTCGAGGATAGTGCCGTAAAGTCCGCTCCCGCGGAGCAAAAGCCCGTAGAACAAAAGCCCGCGGCGGTTAACGAGGAAGTCCATTCGGATGTTCCTGCGGAAGAGCCGAAGGAAGAGCCGAAGGAAGAGGTCGCGGAGGAAAAACCCGCGGAGCAGCCGAAGGAAGAAGAAAAGCCTGCGGCGGAGGTTAAGGAAGAGCCCGCGGCGGAAGAAGAAAAACCCGAAAATAAGCCGAAGGAAGTCAAAAAGCCCGCGGCTAAAAAAAACTCGACGGCAAAAACTTCAACGGGTAAATCTTCGACGGCAAAAACTTCAACGGGTAAATCTTCAACAGGAAAAACCTCGACGACAAAGTCCTCGACTGGTAAATCCTCGACTGGTAAAAAGTCTGCACCCAAGAAAATGTAATCGGCAAAATAATAAAAACAATTTGACTTATTCCTACAAAGGGGATATAATGAAAGGGATAGCGCAGACGGCGATATAAAATATTAATGTTTGCTCTTCTAATATAAAAATAATAAACAAATTGGAGGTTTGTTACAAATGGCAATTAAAGTTGCAATCAACGGATTCGGACGCATCGGTCGTCTTGCGTTTCGTCAGATGTTCGGCGCGAAGGGATATGAGATCGTCGCTATAAACGATCTTACCAGCCCCGCGATGCTTGCGCATCTTCTCAAGTACGACACCGCTCAGGGCGGCTACTGCGGCAAGATGGGCGAAAACACCCACACCGTTTCGTCCAAAGAGCCCGTTTTGGCAGAGGACAAAAAGACGGTTGTTACCCCCGGCTCCATTACGGTAGACGGCAAGGAAATCACCATCTACGCCATGCCTAAGGCGCAGGAGCTTCCTTGGAAAAAGCTTAAGGTAGACGTTGTTCTCGAGTGCACCGGCTTCTACTGCAGCAAGGATAAGGCGCAGGCGCATATCGACGCAGGCGCGAAAAAGGTAATTATCTCGGCTCCTGCCGGCAACGACCTTCCCACAATAGTTTACAGCGTTAACGAGAAAACCCTTAAGCCCACCGATACGATTATTTCGGCGGCGTCCTGCACCACCAACTGCCTCGCCCCCATGGCAAAGGCGCTCAACGATTATGCACCCATTCAGTCGGGTATCATGAGCACCATTCACGCCTACACCGGCGACCAGATGATTCTCGACGGTCCGCACCGCAAGGGTGACCTTCGCCGTGCGCGCGCCGGTGCCGCAAACATCGTTCCCAACTCGACGGGCGCGGCAAAGGCAATCGGTCTCGTTATTCCCGAGCTTAACGGCAAGCTTATCGGCTCCGCTCAGCGCGTTCCCGTTCCCACCGGCTCGACGACCATTCTTACCGCCGTCGTTAAGGGCAAGGACGTAACCAAAGAGGGCATCAACGCCGCAATGAAGGCTGCCTCGAGCGAGTCCTACGGCTACACCGAGGATCCCATCGTTTCGTCCGACGTTATCGGCATGAAATACGGCTCGCTGTTCGACGCAACCCAGACCATGGTTGCCAAGATTGCCGACGACCTCTACGAAGTTCAGGTTGTTTCCTGGTACGACAACGAAAACTCGTACACCAGCCAGATGGTCAGAACGATTAAATACTTCGCAGAATTATAATAGATAATATAAACGTAAAAAGCTCCCAAACC
>JAFLVE010000001.1 GCA_022511445.1 Clostridiales bacterium
CTTATCCGCTCGACTATATCGGAATAGCCGAACACGGAAAGCCCGTTGCTGTCCAGCATATCAAGCAGACTTTGTATCCCGCTTAAATCGAGGTTGTCAAGCAAATCGTCCACGCTGTCCGGCACAGTCTCCGTTTCACCCTCGCTCGGCACTGCATACTCCTCCGCATAAGCTACTTCGCTATTACAGCCCGAGCAAAATAAACATGCGAATAAAACCGCCGCGATTAAAGCTATTCGAAAAAACTTAACTGTAAATTTCATGACAACATTCCGGCGATAAATTCAAAAAGCTCAACTACGACGGGTATCGACGAGGCGACGATAATCAGTTTTCCGGCAAGGGTCACCCTGTCCGCCAGCGAGGAAAGCCCCGCGTCCTCTATGAGCGAGGCGGAAAACTCCGTTATATACCCCACCGCGATAATTTTAAAAAGGAGGGACACGACGGAGGTTGCAAGCCCCGCGCGCTTTGCAATATTCGATATGACGCCGAAGATATCCGAAAAATAGTTAACGACGGAGAGTACGACTATAACGCCGCCCGCAAGACCGACAATCAGCGCAAGCTCGCTTTTTACGTCGCGAAGGATCATAACGCAAAACGCGGTTATAAGCGCCACCGCAACTATCCTGAATATCTCCATGTCAGAACATTCCGAACGCGAGTTTCAGCGAGTCGAAAAGCTGTCCTATCATGTTAATAACGATTATAAGGACGATAACAAGCCCTGCAAGCGTCGTAAGGGTCGCTATCTCATCTTTGTCCGCCTTTTTAAGCAGCGTGTTTACAAGCGCCGTTATAAGCCCCACGGCGGCTATTTTAAATATAATGCTTATATCCATTTTCCGCCTACAAAAAGAGAATACCGAGACACAGCCCGAACAAAAATCCGAGCTTAATCGCAAGAGGTCCGTACTTTTTACTTTTCTCCGTCGCGGCGGCATAGTCCGCCTCGAACTTTTTATAGTACATATCAAGGTCTTTTTCCTGACCGTCGCCGTCCGCTCTCCCGAGCGACGAGAAAAACCCGACGATATCCGAAAACGACGACGAGGACAAAAAACCTCGGCTTAGTTTAAGCTCTCCGTTCTTTGTCGAAACAAAAGCCAAGTATTCGGCTATCTGCGTTCCGAGCCTTTCGCTGCCCGCCTTAAAGCCTTTCATTACAGACGCTACGCTATCACGGCGGTAAGCGATATTACGCTTTAATTCCGTTATAAGCTCTAAAACCGATAAGTAGTATTTGCTTGTCTTTGCGTACAGTCTGCTTACGGTAAAACCAAGTCCCGTACCGATTGCGGCGCACAAAAATGCAACGAATATTTTTACGCTCATGCCGCCTCCAAGCCTGTGTATACCTTTAAGCTCATAGTCCTATCGAGCACTGCAAATACCGAAAACGCTCGAGAGGAAACGAGCCGTTCAAACTCCGGCTTCTCGGTAAAATCGCGGCAGTCGCGCGCATGCACGGTAGATATAACCGAAATTCCGCTGTGTATCGCCTGTAATACCGCGTCGGTATCTTCGGGAAAAAGCTCGTCGGTCATTATAACGTCGGGGCGCATATATGCAATGCCGAGCGACAGCGCGTGAGGCTTGTCCGCCCCGCTGACAACGTCGGTGTTGCATCCGACGTCGAGAGTAGGCGCGCCGTCCGCACATGAAGCAAGCTCGTACTTTTCGTCGCACAAAAGCACGTTTCTTCCCGAATCGGAAATAAGTCTGCATAAATCTCTTAACACGGTCGTTTTACCGCAACCGGGCGGTGATATTATAAGCGTATTTTTTATTCCTCCGTTCGCTACAACCGCATAGTAAAGCGAAGCGGCGCAATTTATTACCTCGTGGGGAATTCTGATATTGACCGCATAAAAATCCTTTACGGACACCGTTCTTTCCCCGCTTAAAACATTACTGCCGCAAACCCCCACCCTTATTCCGCCGCCGACGGGAATATACCCGCGCTTTAAGGTTTCGGCTATAGTATAAAGCGAATGCTCGCACGCGCGAAGAATAACGCCCTCCGCCTCCTTTTCTCCCGCGATTAAGGCATACTGCTTGTCCGTGCTTATCCCGTTAGCGGACAAATAGTAATACACCCCGCCGTAGCAAACGCGCACGGGAAGTGTATTGCGTATCCTCACTTCGCTTATCTTGCTTCGATTGAGCCGCGAGGAAATAATATCCGCATAGCGGTCGGGAATGAGTTTATACAGCTCCTTCATACCGCTATGTGTATGGCAAAAAGCCGTCATTTATGTTTGCGGCGTAAAATAATCCTTTAATAAAATAGTAATGTTATATTATCATAATAACGGGGCGATTGTCCGCGCTATTTTGCAGAATATGTTTTTTAAGGCGTTTTGCTCGAACCCGTCCATTAAAACGGAACGGTTAAAAACGCTTATAAAGTCCTTTTCTATATCGGATATGCAATCTGTATTAAATAGGAGTACGGCGTTTTCGTAGTTATAGAGCAGACTCCTATAATCGAGGTTTGCCGTGCCGACTATTGCGGTCGTTCCGTCGCAAACAAGCTGCTTGGCGTGAATAAAACCGGGCTCATATTCGTAAATCTTTATTCCGTATTTTTGAAGAGCTTTATAATTATTCCTGCCTATCTCGAAAACAAGCTTTTTATCGGGAATATGCGGCACGACTATTCTGACGTCCGCTCCCCGCTCCGCGGCGGCAACAAGGCTCTTTTTTATTCTGCCGTCGTAGACAAGGTACGGCGTAGATATCCAAACGTATCGCCGCGCCGAATTAATAAGATTAATATACGCATTTTCCGTTACATACCTGTTGTACATATGTTTCGGTCCGTCGCAAAACGGAAGAACAACCCCGCGTGAATGCATGTTCTCCGCCTTGCCTACAAAACGGTCGATGGGCTCGACTGCTTTTTCGGCTGAAAAGAAGTCGGATAAAAACGCGGTCGAAAGAGCGTCGACTGCGGGTCCCTCGAGTCTTATTGCGGTATCCTTCCACACGCCGTACGGGCTTATAAGATTGATATATTCGTCCGCGATATTAATTCCGCCCGTGTACCCTATCTTGCCGTCAATAACGGTAATTTTACGGTGATTACGGTTGTTTTGATACGCCGCGGGGAACGGAATCATTTTGTTAAACCTAATTGTTTTAATTCCTTTTTTGTTAAGCTCCGCCGCGTATTTCGGGTTTATTCGGTCCGCCGATCCAAAATCGTCGTAGATAATGCGAACGTCTACGCCCAACGCCGCCTTGCGCTCCAAAACGGACAGCACCCTACTTAACATCTCCCCTTCGGCAAGAAGAAAATACTCCAAAAATACAAAATCCCTTGCGCTTTCCAAGTCGTTAAGAAAATCGGCGAAAAATCTTTCTCCGTACGGGTAATGCCTTACGTCTGTGTTAATATATCCCCTTCGACCGGTTACGGACTCTATATAGTCGGACTGTATAAGCTGTTCGGGCGACAGATAACGTTCGACGGGCGTATTGTTAAATGCAAGCGCATTCGTCTGTTCTTTAAATTTTTTTACTATGCTTTTTTCCTTTTTTCCGATCGTGTTGAACGAAAAGAGGATATATACGGTTAAACCGAAAAGGGGCAAAAAAACAAGCACCGCCAGCCAGGATACTTTGCTTTCGGGCAGCATGTCGCGACACAAAACGCTTGCCGCGGCAATAATTGTCGCGGCGGCGGTAACGTAGCGAAATATAACAAAATAAATGTTAAGCACTAAAAAAACCGCAACGATAACACATATCTGCAATAAGACAGATAATCCCGCGGCGGTTTTTCGACCGAATATGGGCTTTTTCAGACCTTTCTCCGAAATAAAATCTAACTCCTTTCTATCCGAGCGGAAACTACATTCTTGCCGTCGGATTTTTCTATCGCGTAGCCGTACACTCCGTCGCGGCTGCCGCGCTTAAGAACAATCTCGTCCCCGAGGCGGGCTTGCGCGTTATACTTAACGGTAAATACGAACGGCTCGCCGAATATAGTATGTACATCTTCGGTAGAAAGTGTGCTTAAATACATTAAAATCGATTGAGTATTGTTTAGATGAATGGAATAATCGATATTTGCGGCGTTTACGGTTACCGGAAACGCTTCGTCGCAAACAAGCTCCTCCATGGGGAATTTAACCTCGATATTTTCAGAGGGATATTCGAACGGGATATCGGTTAGCTTAACAAACCTAAACGATTCTATATCGATTACACACGTTTCAACATAGCATTCTATTATTAAATTGCCCTCCTCGTCGATAAACTCGACGGACATGACGTTTGTAAGCCGCTTTGCCATAACGCTTTTGCATTTAACGGTCACCCACTCGCCCCAAACGGGAAGACGTTTACAAATAAACTTGCTTTTGGAAAAAACCCACATACTGTGGTACTTTGTCCTGAGCGTGATATTGTCGCAACCCATTAAATCGAGCGTTTCCGTCACCATGTTCTGCACCGTGTTTGCAACGGCAAAAAGCGTCATTTTTATCTCGAAGTCCACTTCCGAGGCGTGAATTCTTTTACGTATCTCCATATTAACCTCCGGGAGAATCTGCATAAGTGACGCGCCAAGATTGGTGTACGAACTTGTGCAGAGGCTCCCACTAAAAAGGCAATCGATATAAAAACCGATTGCCAAAAAGCGTTTTTGTAAAAAACAAGAATTATTTAACGCGCTCCATGTACGTTCCGGTACGGGTATCGACGCGAATCTTGTCGCCGATATTGATAAACAGCGGAACGCCGATCTGGTAGCCCGTTTCGAGCGTGGCGGGCTTGTTGCCGGGCTTGGAGGTGTCGCCCTGAATACCCGCTTCGGTATCGGTAACGACAAGCTCGACAAAGTTGGGCGGCTCGACCGCAAACGGCGAGCCCTTGTACGACGAAATCGTGCAGGTCATCTCCTCTTTTATAAAGCGAAGCGCGTCGGCGCAAACCTCGTAGTTGAGCGGGAGCATATCAAACGTTTCGGTGTCCATAAAATAATACAGATCGCCGTCGCTGTACGAATATTGATATTCGCGCCTGTCGATATGTGCCTCCTCATATTTGTCGGACGGGTTGAACGTATTCTCCAAAACCTGTCCCGTAATGACGTTTTTGATTTTAGTGCGGACAAACGCAGAGCCCTTACCCGGCTTTACGTGCTGAAACTCCACTACCGTGTAGACCTTGCCGTCCATCTCGAATGTGGTTCCCTTGCGAAAATCTCCTGCTGTAACCATTATTTACCTCCGTAATTTAAGATTAAGTTTTTATCGTAACCCGTAATGTCCTCACACCCGTTTTCTCTTACTACGAGCATGTCTTCGATACGGACTCCGCCAAGCCCGGGGACGTATATACCCGGCTCCGCGGTTATTACCATATTGGGTTTAAGTTCTATGTGGGCGCCCGAGCCTACGCGCGGAAACTCGTGAATATCTATGCCCACGCCGTGACCGAACGAATGCCCGAACATTTCGCCGTAACCGTTGGCGCGAATGTATTCGCGCGCGAACGAATCGGCGTCGTGACACGTTAGTCCCGATTTAATATTATGTATCGCGTACTCTTGAGCGCGTTTAACTATGTCGTACACTTTTAGAAGCTGCTCTCCGGGATTGCCGAGACAGAAAGTGCGCGTCATATCGGAGCAATATCCCTTGTATTTTGCGCCCATGTCAACGAGAATGAGCGCGTCCTTTTCGAGCTTAAAGTCGGACGGATGGTGATGAGGCTCCGCAGTGTGCGCGCCGAACGCGACGATTGTCTCAAACGAGTATTTGTCCGCTCCGCCTATAACCATCTCGTAATTGATTTCCGCCATAAGCTCGCGTTCCGTCATGCCGATTTTAGCGCCCGATATAGCTTTCTTCAAGGCACCTTCCGCTATGTGCTGCGCGGTTTTTATAAAGCCTATTTCCTCTTCGGTCTTTACGGCGCGCTTCGCTTCTATAACTGCGGTTGCGGGCTTAAGCTTAAAACCCTTAAGCGCCGATTTAAATTCGTTATACTCCGCGACCGACATCGTGTCCTCGTAGCCGACTGTCGTTGCACCGAGCTTTGACAGCGTTTCGGCTATTTTACCGTAGAATTCGGAAAAGGTGCATATAACGATATCGCAGTCTTTAACAACCTTTCTCGCTTCCGTTTCGTATCTGAAATCGGTAATAAAAACGGCGTGACTTTCGGTAACGACAACGGCGCCGAAAGACGTTTCCAGTTTAGTAAAATAGAA
The DNA here is from genome assembly GCA_022511445.1 of Clostridiales bacterium. GTDB lineage: Bacteria > Bacillota > Clostridia > Christensenellales > Pumilibacteraceae > Anaerocaecibacter. Next base: position 6,230 of record JAFLVE010000001.1, read on the forward strand.
ACGGTTGGATTCGCTCATAAATACGAACGCATCAAACTTCCCGTTATTATCAAATAGATCGGTCGTAACCATTAAGCTCCTCTAACATTTAGGTTAAAATTAGTCTACGATGTTCAAGTCGAGTAATAGCTTTATATCGCCTTTATTATAACACACCACGCGCCGTTTGTTAAGCGTTTTTATGCATTTTTTTCATTGCGAGCGCATCGTCCGACATAGTGCCCGCAGATTCGCAAACTATATAAGGCGACATACCGTATTCGTCAAACAGCTCCGCAAGCGGCGCATACTCGGGACCGTACTCCGTATCGGCAAATGTCAAATGTCTAATTTCACCCTTATCTCCGTACTGAATTTTGGAAAAATGTACGTGCATTTGCGACGCCTTATTAAATCCGAGCTTATCTATCGTATAGTCGAGTATCCGCTTGTAATCGTCCTTTGTCTTTATTCCGCCGCGCAGGTACGAATTGATATGTCCGAAGTCGAAGCACGGATAAAAGCTGTCGCAAACCGAGCAAAAATCTACTATTTCCTCGACAGTGCCGATCTGATTAAGCTTTCCCATGGTCTCGAGGCAAATCTTGTGCGGGAAATCGAGTCCTTCGCTTTTTTCCGCGAGAAGATGCAGATTGCTTTTCGCCCTATCGACCGCTTCCTTTCTCGTTGCTTTTCCTACCGCCGCGGGGTGAACGACGACGCGCTCTCCGCCGAGCTTACGCACAGCCTCTATCGATTGCATAACGTACATAACGGACTTGGCTATCATTTCGGGATCGGGATTGGCGAAATTCGTATAGTAAGGCGCATGAGCGCTGATCGCAATTCCGTACTTTCTAAACTCGGAGTTTATTTTTGCCGCGGTCTCGTCGGACATTGACACGCCACGACCGAACGAGTACTCAAATGCGTTAAGTCCTAGCGCGCTTAAAAACTCGCCCTCCTCGTAGGTATGCTTATGCCCTGCCGCATAAAAGGCTTCACTGTTTCCGCTCGGTCCGATTCTTATCATTTTTCGCTCCAGCATATGTCCTCGTGCACCTGCTTACTTAGCTGTGCGGGGGTGTCGAATTTTTGTACGGGACGAAGAAATTTGCGGAAATATATGCAAATATCCTTGTCGTATACGTTATCGTCAAAGTCTTTAATCATCATCTCAACGACCGTTTTGCTTAGGTCGAACGTGGGTCTTCCACCCACGTTAACCGCACCGAAATACCTTTCGCCGTCGACTACGCACTCGGCGCCGTAAACGCCTTGTTTGGGGAGCAGCTTATCGAGCGGAATCTTGATATTGGCGGTGGGAATATCGAACATGTGCCCCGCACCTCTGCCGTGCACGATTTTGCCTTTTATCATAAATGGTGCGCCGAGATACTTTTCGGCATTTTCGACGTCGCCCGAAGCGAGGAGATTCTTTATAACCGTAGTGGAAACCCGCGTGCCGTCTATCTCGATTTTGTCGAGTACAATACACTCCGCACCGTGTGACGAGCAATATTTTTTGAGTAAGTCAGTATCGCCTTTTGCTCCCGCGCCGAACGAATAATCGTAACCGACAACAACCGCCTTAATGTTGTAGCCGGAGAACAGCGTGTCCAAAAAATCCTCCGCCGAGCGGTTTTTCATTTTAGCGTCGAATCTCATAGGCAGGACAAAATCGCAAAGTCCCTCCAAAAGAGTACATCTTTCGGCATATGTATATACGCTTTTTTCGTCACGGTTAAACAGCTTGTAGGCATTGTTGGAAAAAGTCGCAACCGCGCTGAAAAGCCTGTTGTTTTTCGCATAACCGTTCGCGGCGGAAACGATGCTTCTATGTCCGACGTGAAGGCTGTCGAAGTAGCCTAAGGCAAGGCATACTTTTTTTTCGGTAGGAAGTTCGCGCATGTCAACCGTCCTTTAAAAACGTTGTTATCTTTAAAACGCCGCGTTCGGCGCAGCCTATCCCGTAAAAAATCCCGTCGCAGTAAATAAGCGCTTTTTCGCCTAAATCGCACTCGATTCTTTTACCGTTGTCGAGATCCGTCTTCAGCTCGCTCTGCACGTCGAAGCGCGGAAGGTCGATTGCTTTTTGCGGCGGAATAACCGCGGCGCCCTTTATAACATCGAGATTATCAAGCGATACGCTGTCCCCGACCTTAAAGCATCCCGACGACGTGCGCTGTAAATATTCAAGCGTTGCAAGCGAGCCCGTAAGGTGCGCCACATCGCGGCATATAGACCTAATATACGTGCCAGCCGAGCAGTCGATAGAAAACACGAACTCGTCCATACGCGGCTGAAAAAGCAATTCTACGCCGTATATTTCGACGTCCGCCGGCTTAGGCTGTACACTCGCCCCGCTTCTTGCAAGCTTATACGCACGTTGACCGTCTATATGCTTTGCACTAAAAACAGGCGGAATTTGGCTTTGTTTTCCGACTAAGGACAGCGCGGCGTTAAGCACCGCGTCTACGCTCGGAATGTCGGTTGTCGTTGCGACCGAATTACCAAGTCTATCGAGAGTGTCGGTTTCGTAGCCGAACTTAAACTTGGCGATATAAGATTTTCTCTTTCCCGCGAGATAGTCGAAAAGCTTTGTAGACTTTCCTACGCCGAGTACAAGCACACCCTCCGCCATCGGGTCGAGCGTGCCCATATGCCCAACCTTTTTTTCGCCGAGTATTCGCCTGACTTTTCCGACCGCCGCCGCCGACGATATGCCCGACGGCTTGTAAAGGTTTATCAGTCCGTTCACGGCTTAACCCCGAGCTCCCTTGCCGCGGCGGAAACAATCCTATCCGCAACCTCGAACGCATTACCTTTAATGATACAGCCCGCGGCGAGCTTATGCCCTCCGCCGCCGAACTTTTCGGCAACGGCGGCAACGTTTGCCTTTACGGAACGCAACGACACGCGAAACAGTCCGCCGGGCTGCTCGCAAATAGATATTGCAATCTCGACGCCTTCTATACTTTTGGCGTAGTCAATAAGTCCCTCGGTATCCTCGGACGTGCAAAGACACGAATTAAGGTCGTCGAGCAAAATCTTCATAAGCGCGATTTTACCCTCGCCGAAAATACGAATATTGTCAAGCGCGCGCGAGGTCAGCTTTATCTTTCTAAACGGATTGTTGTGGTATAAATCGTGGTTTACGGAAGCGACGTCGATGCCGTATTTACAAAGCTCCGCCGCATCCCTGAAAACTTTTTCGGTTGTATTTGCATGCATAAAGTGCCCCGTATCGGTCGAAATTCCGGCATACAGCATTGTAGCAACGGCTTTATCGATATACTTTGTGTCGCGGAAAAGCTCGAAAATAATCGAAGTCGTGCTTGCCGACGCGGGGACGATATGGTTTATTTTGCAGTAACCGGGGTTTGTGGGATGGTGATCGATACAAATACTGTTTTTCGCCTTCGCAAGATATTCTCCGTACTTGCCGAGCCTGCTCTCCGTCGCACAGTCCACCGCGATAAAAAGATCGTAATCTATATCTTTAAACACGCAAAAACCGTCATAATCGGGCAAGAACCCGAATGACGACGGTTTATCGCAATCGCACACCGCGACCGCTGTTTTTCCCATATTTACACAAAGCCTGCGCATTGCGAGCGCGGAGCTGACGCAGTCTCCGTCCGGACGGATATGACCGCACACAAGAATGTTATTGCTCTCCGATATGGCGGAAATAATTTCAGTTGCCCTCGTTGTCATTATGCAAGCCCTTTATAAGCGAATCTATATGCTCGTAATACGATTGCGATTTGTCGATTTCAAACCGAAAATGCGGAACAACGCGCATTTCACGGTTGGTCTCGGCAAAGATTTTGCGAACATAGCCCGCGCTGTTTCTGAGCGCGTCCAAAACACCCTCGTCGTCGCCTTCGATATACACGTACACTGTGGCGAATTTCAAATCGCGCGACACTGTAACGTCGACGACGCTCACACCGTAAATACGCGGGTCGGACAGCTCGGTTTCTATTATGAGCGCGACCGAACGCTTAATAACGCTCGCAACGCGCTCTACTCTGTGACTGTCGTGCGACCTCACTTGCTCTCCTTCGTTTCTTTTTCCATAACGAAGCACTCGATTTCGTCGTCCTCGAGGAAGTCGGAATATCCTTCGATTGCGATACCGCACTCGTATCCCACTGTAACTTCCTTAACGTCGTCCTTAAAGTGCTTAAGACCGATAATGGGTCCTTCGTGAATAAGCTTGCCGCCGCGGTACAATCTTGCACTGCCGTTTCTGACAATCTTACCGGTCTGGACGTAGCTACCCGCGACAAACCCGATTCCCGATACCTTAAACGGCATACGAACAATCGCTTTGCCAGTAATGCGCTCCACAAACTTGGGCGCAAACAGCTCCTGCATTTGCTCCTGAATGTCGTCGAGCACCTCGTAAATTATGCTGTACTGCTTAATAGTAACGCCTACGCGCTCGGCGGCGACTCTTGCGTCGCTGTCCGGCTTAACGTTAAAGCCTACTATGTTGGCGTTTGCAACCTCCGCCATCAAAACGTCAGACTGGTTGATCGCACCTATTCCGCTGTGCACGACCGAAACCTTAACCTCGTCGGTAGACAGCTTGTTAATCGCTTCCGTAAGAGCTTCCGCAGAGCCCTGAACGTCCGCCTTGACGAGAATCTTAAGCTCTTTGAGCTTGGTGTCGCCGATGTGCTTAAACGCTTCCTCCATACTCGCCGCAGGGATATCCGCAAGCATGTCGACTTTGGCTTTTGCGGCACGTTCCTCGATAACCTGACGCGCCATTTTTTCGCTTTCGACCGTGACGAGAAGATCGCCTGCGGAGGGAACCTTTGCAAGGCCGTAAACCGCAACGGGCGTAGACGGCGGCGCGGACTTAATATTTTTGCCCTTATCGTCGGTAAGCGAACGCACTCTTCCGTACGTAGTACCCGACACTACGTAATCGCCCACCTTAAGCGTACCGTTCTGAACGATAACGGTTGCGATAGGACCTTTCCCCTTGTCAAGCCTCGCTTCAACCACGTAACCTCTTGCGTCACGGTTTGGATTGGCTTTAAGCTCCATAATCTCGGCGCGAAGAAGAATGTTTTCAAGTAAAGTGTCTATACCTTGATTCATTTTTGCGGAAATGGGAATCATAGGCACGTCGCCGCCCCATTCCTCGCAAAGCACCTCGCGCTCGGCAAGCTGCTGCTTGATTCTGTCGGGATTTGCTCCCGCTTTATCTATTTTGTTTATGGCTACGACGATAGGCACGTTGGCGGCCTTGGCGTGGTTTATCGCCTCCTCCGTCTGCGGCATAACGCCGTCGTCCGCAGCTACTATAAGTACCGCAATATCGGTAACGTTTGCCCCGCGGCGACGCATTTCCGTAAACGCCTCGTGACCGGGCGTATCGAGGAATGTAATCTTTTCGCCGTTAAGATCTACGGAGTAAGCGCCGATATGCTGAGTAATGCCGCCCGCCTCGCCGCTTGCAACTGAGGTTTTTCTTATAGTGTCGAGGAGCGAGGTTTTACCGTGGTCGACGTGACCCATAACGGTGATAATGGGCGGGCGCTTTACAAGACTCTCCTCGGGATCGGGCTCGGCATGAAGCTCTTGGAGCTCCTCTTCCTTAGTCTTTTCAAGCTTAAGCTCGATATTGACGCCGAGCGCGTCCGCAACAAGCTGCATGGTCGGGAAGTCGACGACGGTGTTTATCGTCGTCATAATTCCAAGCTCCATGAGCTGCTTAATAATTTCCTGCGCGGTCTTTCCTATCTTTTCGGAAAGAATCTTAACCGTAAGGTTAGGCGTTGTTATTACCGCGTTTTCTATCTTTGTGGGCGCGACGGGAACGACCTTGCTGACCTTTTTGTTTTTCAGCTTGCGCGTTCCCATGCGCTCCTCGCTTACGTTCTCTTGGATATATCCCTTGCGGATAAGCATGCGCTTGGACATCTGACGCTTATCCTCGGGCTTTGCCGCAGACGATTTTTTGGACGGCTCGCCGCGTTTTCTGGAAGCGACCGGCGCCTCGAATTTAGGAAGAGGCGCGGGGCGCGTCGCAGGTGCGGGACGGGAGGAAGCCGAAGGTCTCGGCGAGCTCGGACGCTCGCGCTTGCCCTCGCCGCGCGGCGAAGACGATTCTGCGGGGCGAGGCATGTGCTTTACTACACCGCGGATATAGCTGGGGATTGCGGTGCGCGTTGCGGGCTGCGGAGCTTCTGCGGGCTCCGCCGGTTTTTCCGCCGGCTTTTCGGCTTTTTCGGGCACGACGGGAACAACGGGCTCCGTATCCGCTTTGGGGGGTTGTGCGGGCTCGCTTTGAGCGGCACGAGCTTCGTCCGCCGCTTTTTTCGCCTCTTCTTCCTGACGGCGCTTATCCTCTTCGGCACGGGCGCGCGCGTCGCGAATATCGAGAAGCTTGGATTTTTCTGCGTTATAAAGCTTTTCGATACGCTTGCGCGTTTCCGAGACACGCTTAACAAGCTCGACGAGATCGTTGGATTCTATTAACCCGTGGAGCTTTTTGAAATAAGTCGTTCCGTTGTCTTCGTTTTTAACAGTTTCGTTTTTTTCCAAAATCCGTTACCTCCGTAAAAGCGCGTTATATCTTGTATCCTTGCGCTCCGCCTTTTACGTATTCTATCATTTCGAGCGCCATGAATTCGTCGGTGATTCCCAATGCTTTGCAGTTGCCGCCCATCTTTGCCTCAAGCCCGTCTACCGTTATAAGCGGCAGATTCAGCTTTTGGGAGAGGCGGACCATCGAGCTTAAAAGATTGTCGGACGCCGTGTCGCTTACGGCGAGAAGCTTTAACCGCTTTGTCGTCTGGAGCGAGTCGAGTCCGTAGACTATCCTGCGCGCCCGTTTAGCAAACCCGATCATTGCCATGAACTTATCTGTTGCCATTTCCTATCGCGTTAATCTCCTCGGCTATCTTTACATATTCGCTATCGGGGATTTTTGTCTTAAACGCCCTGTCGAGCGAGCGCTTTTTTCGGGCTGAAGAAGCGCAATCGCCTTCCTTGCAGACGTATGCGCCGCGGCCCGGAAGCTTACCCGTCGCGTCGACCGCGATCCCGCAGTCTCCGTCGAACACAAGCCGTACAAGCGCGTCCCTTTCCTTTTGCTGCCTGCACACTATGCAAGTGCGAATGGGGATATGCTTCATTTAGTCGAGCTCTCCGAGGTCCTCGTCAAACACGTCGAAGTTATCGCTGCCCATCTGTTCGGCACGCTCGGTAGCTTCCTTAACCTTGTTCTTCATGGTCGAGTACGGCTTAATGTCTATCTTCCAGCCCGTAAGCTTGGCGGCAAGACGAGCGTTAACGCCCTCTCTGCCGATAGCAAGCGAAAGCTGATCGTCCATAACTACTACGGTTGCCGCATGCTCGTCCTCTTTTGCCTCTACCATAACCACCTTGGCAGGAAGAAGCGCGCGGGCGATAAATTCGAGCGGGTCCTCGTGCCACGGGATAATGTCTATCTTTTCTCCGCCCACCTCGGATATAATGCTGTTTACGCGCGCGCCGCGGTTACCTACGCAAGCGCCTACGGGATCTACGCCCGAATCGGTCGCATACACCGCCATCTTCGTGCGGAGTCCCGCCTCACGGACAATGCCTTTTATAACGACGACGCCCGTCGAAATTTCGGGCACCTCGAGCTCGAACAGCCTTTTAATAAAGCCGGGCGCGGTACGCGAAACAAGCACCTGCGGTCCGTGCATGCCCGTCTTTATGCCGCGCACAAAAACCTTAATCTTATCGCCGACCTTAAACTTGTCGTTCGGAAGCTGATCCTTGGGATAAAGCACGGCCTCGAGCTTTTGTATCTCCACGCACACGTTTTTCCCGTCGACGCGGTGAACGACGCAGGTAACAAGCTCTTCCTCTTTTTCGGCAAGCTCGCTGTACGCCATTTCGCTCTCGAGCGTGCGGAGCTTTTGCGTAATAATCTGCTTAGCCATCTGTGCGACCACGCGTCCGAAGCCGCCCGTTTCTACGGGCTCGAGAATCTCGTCGCCGACCTTGTACTTTTTGTCGATAAGGCGGGCGTCCTCGAGACTTATCTCGGTCTCTCTGTTCTCCACGGCCTCGACAACCTTTTGGCACGAGTATACCCTAAAGGACTGCGTCTCGGGCGTTAACAGTATTTTAATCGACTTTGCAACGCCGTACTGTTTTTTGTACGCGCTGGTAAGAGCTTCCTCAAGCGCCGCGATATAGACATCTTTGGGAATGTCCTTTTCCGTTTCGAGGCACGAGAGCGCGTCGAAGAAGTCGGCTTGTGACTGAATCGTTGAATTTTTCTTTGCCATTTTTTATCTCCCGAAAATATTATCGTTACGCCGCTAAAACTCCACATGCGGTCGTACAAGAGCAATAAGTTTGTTATCTATATCAATCGGCTCGTCGCCGCATGATACCTGCGTATGCGTTTCCGTTCGCGCAATAAGCTCGCCCACTATCAGCTTGTCTTTTGTCCCCGGCAGCGGCGCGAACAGCTTAACCTCTACCTTAGTCCCGTAGTTGCGCTCAAAGTCGCGCTGCGTTTTGAACGGTCTGTCCAGCCCGGGCGATGATATATCGAGGCAGTACGGCGCGTTGCCCGTAGGGTCGAGCGCGTCAAGCGGAGCGTCGAGGGCATTACTCACCTTTTCGCAGTCGTCGAGGGATACGCCCGTTTCGTTAGCGATATACACAATAAGGTGCTTGTCGCCGTAAAGAGTTTTATACTCTATATCAACAAGCTCGTAACCGAGCTCCTCGAGTACACCCTCTATGACAGGCTTTGCCTTTTCGATTACGCTATTTATGATACCCTCCGCGTTATAAGCACAATATATTGTCTTATATGAATTGAGAGCGGGCAAAACCCACTCTCACACTACACAATAATGCTATTACGATTATTATAACGCTAATCAACAAGAATAGCAAGCATTTTATAAAAGTTATTTGACTTTTTGTACAAAACTTTTGCGAAAATCCCGCAAATTTCGCGATTAACCGATTACAGCGTCGGAGCACGACATTTCGTTTTTAAGCATCTCGTACGCGTACTTTACAAAATCCACCTTGGAAATACCGTTTTCACCTAAAAACTCGTTTATCTCGTTGTAAAGCGCGCGCGGCATAAGCACCTGAAAGTTGGCGCTTTGAGCCTTACGAATCTCCTTGTTTTTAAGCTCGTACCTTCTGCGAGCAAGCCTTGCGGGCGTATCTTCCTTAATCGACATGGTGTACCCTCCTCTCGTAAACGCACCTTTTATCGAGACAAAGCGCATTAACGGATGTTTTTTGTATTATAAAACACGGATAGCACCAAAAGCGCACCAAAAAATATATACGATAAAAAATTTTTTTATTTTTTTCGAGTAGCGAATTTGCGATAGCACAAGCAGGCATTTTTCCTTGACCGTTCGGGCGCTAGTGCCTGCGACCGCCGCACTCGTTATAAAGCGTAATACCCGATTTATTTCCCGTCTCTACCCGAACGGCTGTCAAATGTCAAAAAGCCGTTTGTCATCTCCGCCCATTCGTACTGGCGCATGTATTCGCCGTGGTAGCTGTTTATTGCCGCAACGTCGTATTCGAGGTACTTATAGTAGTCGCACTCAACCTTTTTAACGTCGACGGCATAGCTGTTACGGGAAAAAATAAGAACGTCGCCCGCATTGCATCTTATAAGGGTGTTTTTAAGCTCGGCTATTACGTTTCTGAGATAGTGTTTGTTCGCGCTGCCGTCATCCTCGAAAAGCGCCGCGCAAATCTCGTTAGTATTGGCGGAGGCGCCGCGCAAGTCGATTAGATACGCAAAAAGCTCCTTTGCCTTACTGCGCCCAAAGCGCACTGTTTCGTCGCCGCAGAAGACCTCGAAGTTGCCGAAGCACTGCACCCTTAACTTTGCCCTGTCGTATTTTACGGGTTTACGAAGGTTTTCGAGCGCGTTTTTAACGTCGGACGCGCGCGCCGGCTTTAGAATATATCCGCTTGCGTTAAGCGAAAACGCGTCGACGGCGTAATCCGAATATCCCGTAACAAAGACGATATTCGTATTGGGGAGCTTATCCTTAAGATCGCGCGAGAGCACGAGCCCGTTTCGCCCGGGCATTGCAATATCGAGAAAACACACGTCGTAGGCGATACTATCCGCGCTTTTTACCGCGGCGTCGCAGTTATCGAAGCAATGCACGTCCGAATCGGGACAGACCTCTTTAACCGTGTCGTAAAGCGCGTTAAGAGCGAGCATTTCGTCATCGACAATCAATATCTTCATATCACTCACCTGCCTTTTTCGGCACAAATACCGTAATGACCGTGCCTTCGCCTATCGTGCTTTTTATATCGATTTTGCCGTGAGCCATGGTTTTAAGCCGCTCTCCGACCATAGCAAGCCCCAAATGCTTTTTTCCGTCCGACTTGTGCACTTCGGTATCGAAGCCGTTACCGTCGTCAGTAATTTCCACATAGCTTCCCGCCTCGTCGCAAAACGTCCTAACCGTTACGCGCACGCCGTCGGTTTTTTGCAATACGCCGTACTTTACCGCATTTTCCACAAGAGGCTGTACGGTAAGCGGCGGCACGTCGAAGCTGTCCGCTTCGAGGTCTATCTTAAGCTCGACCCTGTCGCCGAACCGACGTTTTTCGAGCGCAAAATAATGCTTTACGTGCGAGATTTCCGTTTCTATCGGTATGCAATGGTCGCAAGACAGCGCGTCCATATTACCGCGAAGATAGCTTGAAAAATCGTCGATAGCGTCCGCAGCGGATTGAGGGTTTTCCTTGCAAAGCTGTTTTATCGCCACAAGCGAGTTATATAAAAAATGCGGCTGAATTTGCGATTCGGCAAGCAGAAGCTGCATGGCGGCAAGGCTTTTTTCGCTTCTGTTTTTCGAGCGCACTTGAACAATAAAAACCATAACAAACAAAACAATCATGGCAAATGTAAGCGCAATCGAAATAAACGGAATATTGTGTATGAATATTTGCAGCGTTATTGCCGTAGACGACAGCGCAAAAACAAGTAGGTATATGAGAATTTCGAACGGAGGGAACTTTTTTCGGTGGTATAATATTATGAGGACGCTGATAACAAGCACCGATAACGACAGCACCTGCGAAAGCGGATAAAATTTCCCGATATGGAAAACGTTGTTCGAGTCGAAATAGTAATACATTCCGTTAAACTGCGCCACGTCGAGAAGAAAGGTTACCAATATGATATATCCCCAAACCGCCCATTTAAAGCGCGTACTGCTTCCGACCGAGCTTAACCTGTCGATAACATACTGCGCAAAAACAAACGCCATAAAGTACCAGGCGGAAAATTCGACGTACCGAGCGATAAGGAGAATCGGTAACGCGTAAGGCGAAGTATTGCCTTGTAAAAAAACATAAACGAGATTGGCGCCGATTGCCGTTATGTTCATACCGAAAGCAACCGCGGTACTCATGCGGATATTACCTATTATCGAGCCCCACACAAAAACGATAATAAGCCCCACTATACAAAATCCGATTCCGTAAAAATCGGAAATGATATTTATGTAAAAAATCGATTCTTCCATTGTAATCGCGGTTTAAGCTACTTGCTTAACAGTTTACACATTGCGATAAACGCTTTTGCGGTTGCGGTAGCGTCGGAAAGCGCGCGGTGCGCGTTGTCGTTTACCAAATTGAGCCGCCCGAGCACGCTGTCGAGCGTAAGAACGTCTATACCTGGAAGCGCGCGCGGCGCCATTCCGAGGGTGTCGAAGGTGCGCCTGTCGCCGAAGCAATACCCTATGCGGTTTCCGAACTTAATCAAAAAAGGAAAGTCGAACGAGATATTGTGACCGACAAGCGCCGCGCCGTAAGAAAACTTGTAAAAGTCGGGCAAAACGTCCTCAAACGTCGGCTGACCTTTTACCATTTCGTCTGTTATTCCCGTCTTTTGAACGACAACGTCGGGTATAGGGCGCTTAGGGTCGATAAGAGTGTGAAATACCTCGGTAATCTCGCCGTCTACGATTTTTACCGCACCAAGCTCGGTCGGCGAATCTTGGTGAATGGACAATCCCGTCGTTTCGAAGTCGAACGCTACAAACGTTCCCTTTAGATTATCCGGCGTTTTCTCGTCAATGGAAAACAGACTCGCCTGAACGTATTCCTCGTACGGCTTGGGAAAAACAGTCTTGTATTCGCTCGGCGGGTCAATAGGATTAACGGCGGACGGTCCGCCCGAAACAATCTTTGAAATCGCCTTAACCGTCAGCGTTGCCTCACCTGTTCTGCCACGCTCGAGGAGCGAATTTCCGAAAACCACAACGGGCGTGTTCAAAAGATTGCAATCGGAAACCGCAGTTTTGTCGTTTGGAAAATAGCGGCATTGCTGCGTGTGCTCTCCGTCGTATAGCAAAAACTTTTCGTACCGCTTTTGCCTGCTTGCGCCCGTGCCCTTGCTTATCATATCGGTCGCCATTGTAAGCACGCCGCATACCGTAATTCCCTCGTAGTTTCCGTCGACGCACGCCGCGGACAAAGCCTCCCCGCCGCTAAGGTCGCCGATAACGGGCTCGGCGTGCTCGATGGCATAAGTCTTCCTTTCCTGTTTCGGCTCCGGCTCGGGATCGAACGCGTTTAACTCCACCGCTTCTATCTTTATTTCTATCGGATGAACAAACCTGTTTTTCAGATACTCGGTAAGACGCGGAATATAATCGTCGGAAGCGAGAGCCTTCATACCTTCGTGCATGGGAATAACGACGCACGTAGGGGATGTCGCCTTTACCCTTTCCGCCGCGCCTGCGACAAACGGAAATTTTTGCGTAAACCTCTTTACCGCATCAACGACAGAGTTTTCGGTCTGTTCGCATTTTTCGAGCACAAGCCTAATACTGCCGTTAAGCCGACAAATCTTTTCGAGCAGCGTAGACAGCTCGCTCGCTTTGCCGGTCGGGTCGAATCTCTCACCGTCGTAGTACACGGTGACAACGGCAATACCGTCACCGAATTTAACGTCGGGGAATCTACAGTCGACGTACTTGTTGCCGGAAAGCTCGTTTATTTTTTTGTAGATCTCGTTCATGATTTGTATGATTTTACCTTTTCGTTTATAAGCTTCACAAGCTCCGGAACAATGTCCGCCATAGCGATGCTTTTAACGATTTTTCCGCCGATAAAAAGCGCGGCTTTACCTTCCCCGCCCCCGCAAACGCCGAAATCCGCGTCCTGCGCCTCGCCGGGTCCGTTTACGACGCAACCCATGACCGCAACCTTTATCGGCACGGTGATATCCTTTGTGGCGTTTTTAAGCGCGTCGACGGTGGATTTTAAGTCGTACTTGCAGCGCGAGCACGTGGGACAGGAAATAACCTGGCAATAGTCTTTTTCGATTCCCGCCTCCTGCAAAATCAACCGCGCCGCCTCTACCTCCTTAACGGGATCGCCCGAGAGCGAGACGCGAATAGTGTCGCCGACGCCGTTTACAAGGAGGGAGCCTATACCTATTGCCGAGCGTATAACGCCGCGTTCGTCGGAGCCCGCTTCGGTAACTCCCACGTGCAAAGGATAGTCGACTGTCTCCGCAAGCTTTTTATACGCGTCGACCGTCGTCTTAACGTCGGACGATTTAACCGAAACAACTATATCGTTAAAGCCGAACTTCTCGAGCAGCCGAACGTGTTTTAACGCGCTTTGAACGAGCGCGTCGCTTTTTTCAAGACGCGAAAACTCTTTTTCGAGCGAGCCGGTGTTAACGCCTATTCTTATGGGAACGCCGTGCATTTTGCATGCGGCAGTAAGATTTTTTACTTTGCTCTCGTCGCCTATATTACCGGGGTTAAAACGAATCTTGTCGAAGCCTATTTCCGCGCAGGCAATCGCAAGCCGGTAGTCAAACTGAATGTCGGCAACAAGCGGCATCGTGAATTTTCCGATAAGGCCTTTACACGCCTCGACCTCCGCCGTACTCGAAACGGCGATGCGCGCGATATCGCAACCGGCTATCTGCAAGCGTTTAAGCTGCTCGGCGGTTTTTTCGGTATCGAGCGTATCCGTATTAGTCATAGACTGAACGGCGATTTTGTTGCCGCCGCCAATCACGATATCTTTTATTTTTACCGCAATGCTCATGCGTATATTTTACAACGCAAAGAACAAAATGTCAACCACCAATACAAACAGCAACAGCACTCCCATTCCTATTGCGTGAATCATTCCCTCTACCTTGCGGTTAATAGGTTTTTTCCGTATCCACTCTATAACGGTAAATACGACGCGGGAGCCGTCGAGCGCGGGAAACGGCAGAATATTGAATATTGCGAGATTGCTCGCAAGGAGCGGTAAAAGAATCAAAACGTTTCGCCAATCGAGTGCGGAAAGCTTTGCCATAAGAGTTATCGACCCTATGGGTCCCGAAACCGAGGTAATGGGCACTTTGCCCGTAATAAGCTCGCCGAACGAGCCGAGTATCGCCCACGACAGCTTAAAAGTATACGGTACACAATAGGTAAATGCGTTTTTAGCGTTGTTGCCTATAAACGTTGTGTTACTATTTGATGAAAATCCGAAGCCGACGTAGCTTTTAAGCTCTTCCGTGCCGTCGTCGTTTTTTGCAGTATATTCTATCTTTTGTTTTACTACTTTTACTTCGACCTCTTCGCCCTCTCTTATTACCGTATAAACGAGCGAATCGCCCTCCTTCAAATCGGAATAAGACTTCATTATGTCGTCGTAGGATTTCATAACGGAAATATACTCGCCGTTTACCGCCGTAATCAAATCGCCTTCACGAAGCGCGCAGTACGTTGCGACCCCGTCGCCGCCGTACTCCGGGTACACGTACATAACCTGCGGTACGGAATAACCGACAGCCCACAGGTAAATAAGCGAAAAAACAATTGCGGAAAGAAAATTAAACAGCACCCCGCCGAAAAGCACTATAAGTCTTTTCCAGGGCTTTTGCTGATTGAAGGTTTTTGCGGGATTGCCGAACTTATCAAGTCGAACGGGAGCCTTTTGATCGGCAGCGCTCTCGCTTGCCGCCTCCGACGGCTTTGTCCGCATAACGTAAGAGAGCAAATCCTCGTCCTCTTTTTGTTCTGCGGCGTTGCTCTTTTTTTCAGGCTCGCTTGCGTTTATTACATCTTCGGGACATTTGGCGGTATCGTAATGGCTTTCGGTACTTTCCGGCGCGGAAACGTTTTCGTTTACCGTATCGGATTTATTTTCCGCCGCTTTAATATCTTTTTTTTCGGGCTCTTCGTCATTTTCGCCGTAAAACGCGCAAAAGCCGCCGAGCGGTAAGAGCCTAAGCGAAAACATCTCGCCGTTTTTTCTGCGGCGGGATAAAATTTTGGGACCGAAGCCAACCGCGAATTCGTCGATCGTAAAACCGAGAATCTTTGCGGTCGTATAGTGTCCGAGCTCGTGAATAAGCACCATTACGAGCAAAATGAGTATAGATAAAACAACGTAACCGAATGTTTCCATGGTTTCAAAACAAAAAGCTATATAGAGTATATTTTTTCGTACACTCTATTATGCGTATCGAATACTGCGTCTATGTCGTCCGCCCTGCCTATTGTATGTTCGTCAAGCGCGGCGCTTACTCTTCGTATTATATCGGTGAACTTGATTTTTCTCTCCAAGAACAGACGTACCGCCGCTTCGTTTGCGGCGTTTAGCACGACCGCCGCGTCGCCGCCCGCTTGCATAGCCTTTTTTGCAAGCTCGGGCGCGGGAAAACGCACGGTGTCTGGCGCACAAAAATTAATCGAAAGCGGCAACGACAAAGGTTTATATGTGCGCGGTGCGTGACACGGAAAAGACAGCGCGTACTGAATGGGAAGGCGCATATCCGCATAGCTTGCCTGCGCCTTTATCGATCCGTCGTCAAACTCCACCATGGAGTGGACGACGCTTTCGGGATGTATCACATAATCGATATCGGTAGTGTTAAACAGCCAGCGCGCCTCTATTATCTCCAAACCCTTGTTCATCATGGTTGCGGAGTCGACCGAAATCTTTTTGCCCATTTTCCAATTGGGATGCGCAACCGCCTGCTCGGGAGTAACTTCGTCGAGATTGATATTCTTGCCCCAAAACGGACCGCCGCTTGCGGTAAGAATAATCCGCTTAAAGGCTTTTTCTCCGATAAGAGATTGCCACACTGCGGAGTGCTCCGAATCTACGGGGCGAATCTCCCCGCCGAATTCCAGCATTTTATTTACGATTGCGCCGCCCGCTACAAGCGACTCCTTGTTTGCAAGTGCAACGACTTTATTATGTTTTAAAGCCGAGGCAACCGCCTTTAGCCCTATCATACCGACGACGGCGATTACTATAATATCCGCGTCGCATGCCGCTATCTCGGTTAGCGCGTCGTCGCCGCACACCACTTCCGACTTAGGCAACGCCTCTTTAATTACGGCGCGCTTACTCGAATCGGATATACCTACCAGCTTTACGTTAAACTCCTTAGCAAGCGAAATAAGCGCGGTATCGTTCGAGCCGCATGATAATGCAACGACATTGTACTCGCTTTTGTTCGCGCGTACAATGTCGAGTGTTTGAGTACCTATCGAGCCGGTACAACCGATTATCGCCAAATTTTTCATAAAGCTACAAAAATATAACCGCTACCGCGAAATAGAGATAAACAACCACGCCCGTAAAAATCGAACTGTCTATACGGTCGAGAATTCCGCCGTGACCGGGCAAAAGGTTGGAATAATCTTTTATGCCTGCGCGGCGCTTGATATACGAAGCGAAAATATCGCCCGCCTGCCCCGATACGGATCCGAGGAGTCCAAGCAAGGCAAGAGAAACACCCGTTTCCACCCAGCCGCCGGGGAATATCGAAAGCCCGAAAACATTCCAGTCGAGATAGTGTCCGAGTGCAATAAAAGCCGCTATGAGACCTCCGCCGACAACTCCGCCGAACAGTCCGCCTACAGCGCCCGAAATCGTTTTGTTGGGGCTGATGTTAGGGCAAAGCTTTTTGCCGCGCAGCTTGCTCCCCACAAGATAAGCAAACACGTCCGTAAGCGCGGGGATGGAAAAAGTAAGCGCTACGCCGGCGTTTCTGTACGGAAGGCTGCTCGATAACCCTTCTCCGACTCGAAGAAAATAGTTAAGCGCCATGGTGAACATGAGGAGCATCGTCGGGTACAGCATTGCAAAAACCGTCGCAAAGCCGTTACTCGACACATGATTTTTTGAGGCTGCCGTAAAAATTACGGTAAACAATACCATTAAGGCAAGCGACACAAAATATCCGCCGAGCCCCGAAGCGTACGACATGGGGAATAAGTACTGCGCGAGCCAGAACGAGCCGAAGCCTAATGCCACGGCTACGATATTTATTGCGTAAATAGGTTTACCTATAAAACCGGGGAGCGCCCGACAAATCTCGTAAGTACCCGCGGCGGCAAGAAAAAGCAAATAAATATCAAAGAAAATCTGGTGTACGTACATGGAGAGTGCGAACACGGCAACATAAACTATAGCTATTATTGTACCTGTGATTATTCTTTTCATGATGTGCCGAATCTTCTTGTCCTGTGGGAATACTCGTCAAGTAGCGAAATCAGCTCATCCTTACCGAAATCCGGCCAAAGCGTATCGGTAAAAAAGAGCTCGCTGTACGCAGCCTGATACAAAAGAAAGTTGCTTAACCGTTTTTCTCCGCCCGTCCTGATTATCATATCGAGTTCCGGCGTATCGGCGGTGTATAAATACTTTTCGAATGAGCTTTCTTCAATCCCGCCGTTCTCTGCGGCAAGACGCGCGGCGCGGACGATCTCCGCTCTGCCGCTGTAATTAAGAGCGATATTAACGGACTTAATAAGCCCTTCGCCCTCACGGTAAATTCCGTCGATTATTTTTTGCACGTCGTCGGGAAAGTACGTAATATCGCCGAAAAACCGAACGCGCGCGCCTAAGCTCAAAACCTCCTTCGATAAAGGAACAAGGTGTTTTCGGATAAGGTCTATTAAAGAATCGACCTCGTCCTTTGCTCTGCCCTTATTTTCGGAGGAAAACGCATAAAGCGTTACGGACTGCACGCCGTAATCTATCGCGGCTTTAACAATCGGCTTGATGTTTTTCACGCCGACGCCGTGACCGGCAACGCGCGGCAATAAATGCTTAGTCGCCCATCTGCGGTTGCCGTCCATAATTATCCCGACGTGGCGCGGGATATTCTTTTCCGAATTGTCAGATTTCAAGCAGATCGGATTCCTTTTCTTTAACGAGCTTATCGACCGCTTCGGTCTTGGTGTCGAGCTTCTTTTGAATAATCTTTTCAAACTCGGCGTACTCGTCCTCGGAAACGTCCTTTTTAATCTTTTTGCCCGAATCCAAAGCGTCGCGACGCTCGTTGCGGAGCGCTACCTTGCTGTCCTCGCCTATCTTTTTAACCTGCTTAATAAGATCCTTGCGGCGCTCCTCGGTAAGCTGAGGGAAAGTAAGACGAATAACCTTGCCGTCGTCGACGGGGTTAATGCCGAGATCGGCGGCGTTTATCGCTTTTAACGCCTCTTTGAGCATGGACGGATCGTAGAGCGAAATGGTAAGCGTGCGCGCGTCCGTAACGGATATGTTTGCCATTTGGTTAAGCGGCGTCATCATACCGTAATAATCGACAAAAACGCGGCTTAATATAACTGGATTGGCTCTGCCGGCGCGCATGGAGGCAAGCTCGCTTTTAAGATGTTCGATAACCTTTTCGAGCTTAGCGTCGATACCGTTTGCAAGCTCCAACAGCTTTTCGTTCTGCATGATATACCTCTCAGTGAATTATTGTTCCTATCATTTCCCCCTCGGCGGCGCGGATAATGCTGTTTTTTTCCGACAGACCGAAAGCTACGATAGGTATCTTGTTTTCCATACACATTGTAATGGACGTAAAATCCATAACTGCAATGTTCTTATTGATAACGTCCATGTAGGAAAGCTCTTTGTACTTTTTGGCGTTTTTATTGGTTTTGGGATCGCAGTCGTACACTCCGTCGACGTTCTTTGCCATAAGCAGTACGTCCGCTTTAATCTCCGCCGCTCTTAACGCCGCGCCCGAATCGGTGGTAAAATACGGGTTGCCGGTGCCGCACGCGAGGATAACTATGCGTCCTTCCTCAAAATGATGAATCGCCTTTCTTAAAATAAACGGCTCCGCAACCGAGTTTATAGTAAGCGCGGTTTGGACGCGGGTCGATACGCCCTTGTTTTCTATGGCGTCCTGGAGCGCAAGCGCGTTCATGACGGTTGCGAGCATGCCCATGTGATCTGCCGTTACTCTGTTCATCGCAACGCCCTGTCTGCCGCGCCAAAAGTTTCCGCCGCCGACTACGATAGCTATCTCGACGCCCTTATGCGCAAGCTCCACAAGCTGCGTAACGACTCCGTCTACGGTTTCGGGGTCGATACCCGTGCCGGAAGGACCGCCTAACGCCTCGCCGCTTAACTTTAACAACACTCTTTTATACATAGATACCCCTAATCGGCTATTTGCAAAAATCGGCTTATCGATAGTTCGGTAAGCCGACAATTAAATTACTTTTGAGCGAGTTTTGCTACCTCTTCGGCGAGGTTATCGGTGCGCTTTTCAATGCCTTCGCCCATAACGAACTTGGCAAAGCGGACGATGTCGAGCTTTGCGCCAACCGACTTTGCCGTTTGAGCGACAAGCTGTTCGACCTTTATCGAAGGGTCCTTCGCAAACGCCTGATACAACAGGCAGTTTTCCTCGAAGAACTTGCCGAGCTTGTTCTCCGCAATCTTTGCGAGCACCGCCTCGGGCTTGTTCTTGTTCTTTTCGTCGTTAAGAAGCTGCTGATGAATAATCTCGCGCTCGCGCTCGACCGCTTCCGCGGGAACGTCCTCTTTGCGGACGTAAGGGGGCTGGAACGCCGCGATATGCATAGCAACGTCGTGCGCCATGGCGACCACTTCCGAAACCTTGCCCGCCGCCAAACCGTCGCAGCTGACCTCGACCAAAGTTCCCATTTTGCCGCCCATGTGGATATAAGCTTCCTCAATCGCCTTCGCATTGGAAAGAATAGCCGCGCGGCGGAGCGAGATTTTTTCGCCT
>JAFLVE010000002.1 GCA_022511445.1 Clostridiales bacterium
AAGGGCGCCGTGTGTATGATAAGAGTCATTGACGGCAAGGTGAGCGTTGGCGACAACGTAACGATGATGTCCACAGGAAAAAGCTACGACGTTACCGAGGTGGGAGTATACCACCCGAAGCCGCTTCCCACCGGCGTGTTAGAAGCGGGCGACGTAGGATATCTCTGCGCGTCCATTAAGTCTGTTGCGGACACCGCACCGGGCGACACGATAACAAATACTTTAAATCCCACCGCAGCGCCGTGCCCCGGCTATAAAAAGGTCAAGCCCGTTATGTACTGCGGAATTTATCCCGCGGACGGCTCGAGATACGAGGACCTAAAGGACGCGTTGGAGCGGCTGAAATTAAACGACGCGTCGCTGTTCTACGAGCCCGAAACTTCGTCGGCTCTCGGCTTCGGATTCCGCTGCGGCTTTTTGGGACTTCTCCACATGGAGATAATCGAGGAGCGTATCGAGCGCGAGTTCGACCTCGATATCATAACAACCGCACCGAGCGTCGTCTACAGGGCTTACGTCGGAAACAACATGGTAGAGGTAACCAATCCCTCCAATCTTCCGCCTGCGGGCGAGATAGACTACATGGAAGAGCCTGTCGTAAAAGCGTCCATTTACACTCCGCCCGAATATATCGGTCCGATAATGGACTTGTGCCAGGACAAGCGCGGCGAGTATCTGAATATGACTTATCTTGAAAAAACGCGCGTGTTGATTACCTACACTATGCCGCTTAACGAGATTGTTTACGACTTTTTCGACGGACTTAAAAGCAGATCCCGCGGCTATGCGAGCTTCGATTACGAGTTTGACGGATACAGAAAGAGCGATCTTGTAAAGCTCGACATTATGCTTAACGGCGAGGTTTGCGACGCGCTCAGCACAATCGTTCACCGCGAAAAAGCGTATTCGCGCGGCAGGATCATGGCGGAAAAGCTTAAAGAGGTTATTCCGCGTAAGCTTTTCGAGATACCCATTCAAGCTTCTATCGGCGGCAAGGTAATTGCGCGCGAAACAATAAAAGCGCTCAGAAAGGACGTTCTCGCCAAGTGCTACGGCGGCGACGTCACGAGAAAAAAGAAGCTGCTCGAAAAGCAAAAGGAGGGCAAAAAACGCATGCGCCGTTTCGGTACGGTCGAAATTCCCTCCGAAGCGTTTATGTCGGTGCTTAAGCTCGACAGTGATAAGTAATAATGTCGCTTAAAGCGGGCGTATATATCCATATTCCGTTCTGTAAGGCGCGATGTCATTATTGCGCCTTTGTTTCCTCTACCGATTTTTCGGTTATGAAAGACTACGTTTCGGCGCTGCGCGGCGAAATTTTATCTTGCGGACGCGGCGTTAAGGCAAACGTCGATACGGTTTATATCGGCGGCGGCACCCCGTCCTGTCTGTACCGCGGCGCGCTGACCGACATTTTCAAGGCGCTTGTCGAGGCTTTCGATATCGATAGCGGCGCAGAAATAACGGTTGAGGCAAACCCCGAAAGCTGTACGGATGAGTTTATAAAAGAGGCTGTTTCGTGCGGCGTTAACAGAATAAGCATGGGGCTTCAGTCGGCGTGCGACCGTACGCTTAAAAAAATAGGCAGGCTGCACGACGTAAACGGTTTTATTGACGCCGCTCGGCTTGTGCGCTCACACGGGATTACAAACGTTTCCTCCGACATAATAATAGGACTGCCGGACGAGGGAGAAAGCGACTTCAAGCGCGCCGTTAATCTCGTTGCGGAGTATTGCGACCACGTTTCGGTTTACGCTCTCACGGTGGAAGAGGGAACCGAGCTGTTTAGGCGCGGATATAAGCCTGACGACGACGCCGTTGCGGATCTATACGAGGTTGCATGTAAAACGCTGTACTCGCTCGGCTATAAGCGTTACGAGGTCAGCAATTTCGCTCGTAACGGGAAAGTAAGTAAGCATAACAGCAAATATTGGCGGCGTGCTCCGTACTACGGCTTCGGCGCGGGCGCGCACGGTTTCGACGGCGGGAAAATTCGGTATTACCATTCCGATTCGGTTAAAGAGTATATACAAAGTGCAAAGGTCTTTAAAGAGATTCTTTCCGATAAAGATATATACAACGAGTATGTTATGCTCGCGTTAAGGACGGAAACGGGGATAGCGCGCGACGATTTTATTTCGCGCTTCGGGGAAGCTTTCCGCCGAGAGTTTTTCGAAAGGGCGGACGTGCTTAATAAACAAGGTCTTTTGCTTTACGAAAACGGTTTTATCCTTATTCCGCCCGAAAAAATGTTTGTTATGAATTCGCTAATAGAGGAATTGATGCTCGATTGATTTTACCGCTTGATATTTGAAAGAGGTTGTGCTATACTTTACTCATGACAAAAAGCACCGTTTATAAGTCGGTAGGGCGACTCGATATGTACTCGGCGCAAAACCGTTTTATTCATTATATGAATAGGTTTGCGCTTATAGGCGTGCTCGTTTTTTCCGCTGTCGGCTTGGTGCTTAACTACGTTTTTCGTATGCTCGGCGACCCCGGCGGACCGTACTTATTATATTCGCTTTTGTGCGTTCCGCTTTGCGTTGCGTATATTTATATCCACGAATATCTCCACGCGCTTGCCGTGCTTATAATAAAGCGGGAAAGACCGCGCATTAAATTCGATAAGCTAATTGCCTCGTGCGGCTCGAGCACTATCGTTTTCGGTAAGGCGGAATACTTTTTTGTGGCGACGTTTCCGTTCCTGTTTTTTTGCGCCGCGCTTATACCGCTATGCATTTTTTTGCCTCCTCTGTTTTTCCCGATGCCTTTTGCGCCGCTCGTATATAACCTTTTCGGCTCGGCGGGAGATTTTTACATGATACAACGCGCAATGTCTCTTCCGAAGGGCGGTGCGGTTATCGATAAAGGCACGGAAATCGTTCTTTACGTTCCCGTCGATAACAAATAAACACCGTACATAACGAGTATTTATTTTTTAATAATTAAGTATAGATGTAGTGTGTGAAAAATTTTTCATACACTATTTTTGGAAAAACATATAAAAAATTTAGGGAAATTTTTTTAAAAACGATTGACAACCAAAAGGGCGTGTGCTAAACTAAATTAGCAGTCTAAGGTTTTGATTGCTAACAGACCGAGCGGTGCGGCGTTAAATGGGACTTACGAGTCGAAAAGAAAAAATACTCCAGGCTATTGTGGACGGTTACATAGAAAATCCTCAGCCTGTATCGAGTGCCGAGATTAGGGAAAAGCACCTGCCGGCGCTCTCGTCTGCTACAATACGCAACGAGATGGCGGCGCTCGAGGAAATGGGGTATCTTACTCAACCGCACGCGTCGTCGGGACGAGTTCCTACCGCGGAAGCATACAGACTGTACGTGGAAAAGCTTATGCCGCGGCGAAAATTGTCCCGCTCGGAGCTTAAAATCGTAAAGCGGTATTTTAACCGCAAGGTGACCGAAATCGACGATATGCTTAAAAGCACGGCTAAGGTTATTTCGGAGATAACAAACTTGACGTCGGTTGCGTACTTGCAGAGTGCCGACGACGCGACGGTCACAAACATTCGGCTTGTAAAGATATCCGCTTCGTCCGCGCTAATTATTATCGTAACCAACCTCGGCGTACTTAAAGACACCACAATCAATATCGGGGACGGGGTAACGGTAACGGACGAATATTGCGACAGAGCGTCTAAATTCGTTACGCAGTTTTTCGGCGGGCGAAAGATAAGCGAGATAAACAGGCCCAAAAAGATTATCAGGGAAGTCAAAAGAGAATATCATCAAGTCTTTAAAACGATTATAAAAATATTTAAGAGCTACGATCACGACGAGGTGATGTCCGACATAATACTCGAAGGAAGCGCAAAGATACTCGAACAGCCCGAGTACGCCAACCTTCAAAAGGCGAAAGCCATGTTAGAGTTTTTGGACGCCAAAGAGGAGCTTGTCCCCGTACTCCAAAACTCGGACGATATGAACATTACATTCAAGATAGGCAGAGACAACGAGCTGCGTGACGGTATGCCGGAGTGCGCCATAGTAACCGCGCAATACAGTATAAACGGAGTTACTGTCGGCAACGCAGGAGTTATAGGTCCGATACGAATGGACTACGGCAAGGTTGTTTCCGTACTCGACTATCTGTCGAGAACGGTGCAAATGCTTCCCGCCGGCGAAGGTCGGGAAGGCGATATCGAATCGGTCGAGATTGACGACGACGCCGATACCGGCGCGGACGCCGACGAAACCGAAGATATCGAAGAATAAAATTTCATAAATCGGAGGACACAATGAACGACGATAAGACGAGAGAACGCACACGCGAACTGCCGGTTGTTGAGATGCAACAAGAGGAGTTCAAGGCGCTTCAAACTCAGATTGCTACGGTTACGCAGCAATTAAGCATTGCTCAGGCCATCGCAATTAAGGAAAAAGCGCGTTCGGAAGAGCTCTCGAACTTGGTCAACCGTATGCAGGCGGACTTTGATAACTACCGCAAGCGTATGAACGAGAACAACAAAAAGCTTAAAGAAGACGGCATTTGCGCCGTTCTCGAAAAGCTGATTCCGTCACTTGACGTTTTGAAGCAGGCTATTCAGACCATTCCCGATCCGAAAGTTGCGGAAGGCGTTAAGATGATATACCGTCAGATTTTCGACATACTAACGGCATTCAACGTCGAGGAGATTCCGGCACTCGGAGAACAATTCGACCCCAACTTACACAATGCGGTCATGAACGTAAAGACCAACGACCCTGCGCAGGTCAACATGATTGTAGAAGTGTTCAGCAAAGGCTTCCGGCTCGGCGACCGTGTTTTACGTCACAGTAACGTAAAGGTTGCCAACTAAGCCGCATAAATTATAAAATATTTTTGGAGGATATAAAAAATGGGCAAAATTATTGGTATCGACTTAGGTACTACCAACTCGTGCGTTGCCGTTCTCGAGGGCGGCGAGCCTGTCGTCATTCCCAATGCCGAAGGTTCCCGTACCACACCTTCCGTAGTAGGCTTCGCTAAGGACGGAGAGCGTCTCGTAGGTCAGGTTGCAAAGCGTCAGGCTGTTGCTAACCCCGACAGAACGATTATCTCCATTAAACGTAAAATGGGTCTTCCCGACAAGGTGCATATCGATAATAAGGATTATTCGCCGCAGGAAATTTCCGCGATGATTCTTACCAAGATTAAAAAGGACGCGGAAGCCTACCTCGGCGAGACCGTTTCCCAAGCGGTTATTACCGTTCCTGCGTACTACAACGACGCTCAGCGTCAGGCGACCAAGGACGCCGGCCGTATCGCCGGTCTCGAAGTCCTTCGTATTATCAACGAGCCTACCGCGGCGGCGCTTTCTTACGGTCTTGACAAAGGTCAAAACAGCAGCCAAAAGGTATTTATTTACGACCTCGGCGGCGGTACGTTCGATATTTCCATTCTCGATATAGGCGACGGCGTATTCGAAGTTCTCGCAACCGCTGGCGACACGCATCTCGGCGGCGACGACTTCGACCAAGTCATTATCGACTATCTCGTTCAAGAGTTCAAAAACGAGAACGGTATCGACCTCAGCAAGGACCGCATGGCTATGCAGCGTCTTAAAGAGGCGGCGGAAAAAGCCAAGATCGAGCTTTCCGGCACTCAAAAGACCCTTGTCAGCTTGCCGTTCATTACGTCCGGCGCTGCGGGCCCGCTCCACCTCGAGATGGAGATTACCCGCGGTAAATTCGAAGCTCTTGCCGCTAAGCTTGTAGACCGCACGGTCGAGCTTACCAAAAAGGCGATGAGCGACGCAGGCTTTACGACCAACGATATCGACAAGGTTATACTCGTCGGCGGTTCCACTCGTATCCCCGCGGTTGTCGAAGCTGTTCGCAAGCTCTCCGGCAAAGACCCCTTCAAGGGCATCAACCCCGACGAATGCGTCGCGGTCGGCGCGGCTATTCAGGGCGGCGTTCTTGCCGGCGAGGTTAAGGACGTTCTCCTTCTCGACGTTACTCCGCTTTCGCTCGGTATCGAAACCGTCGGCGGTGTCTTTACAAGGCTTATTCCGAGAAACACGACTATCCCTACCAAGAAGTCGCAGGTATTCTCGACGGCTACCGACAATCAGCCGTCCGTTGACATTCACGTTCTCCAGGGCGAGCGCGAGATTGCGGCGTACAACAAGACGCTTGCTCGTTTCGAGCTCGGCGGCATTCCGCCCGCACCCCGCGGCGTTCCTCAGATCGAGGTTACCTTCGATATCGACGCCAACGGTATAGTTCACGTATCCGCTAAGGATAAGGGTACCGGAAAGGAGCAGCGCGTTACCGTTACGGCTTCCACCAACCTTACCGAGGCTCAGATTCAGCAGGCTATTAAGGACGCGGAGAAGTTTGCCGACGAGGACAACAAGCGCAAGGAAGTTGTCGACGCGAAGAACCAAGCGGATATGCTTGTATTCTCCATCGAGAAGTTTATGCGCGAAAACGGCGACACCATTACCGAAGAGAACAAGACCGAGCTCAACAAGGAAATGGCTAACGTTCGCGAAGTTCTCAAGACCGACGAGCTCGAAGCTATCCGCGACGCCGTAGAGACTCTCCAGAAGCTTAGCAACAGCATATTCAGCAAGCTTTACGAGAACGGTGCGGCGCAGGACGCGGCGGCAGGCGAGGACGTTGTAGTCGATAATCCCGAGGTTGTCGACGACGGCGGCGCTGTTTAATCTACCGAATTAAAGCCAATATTCGAATGCCGTTACCGTGATTTCTCGCGGTAACGGCTTATCGAATTTATAAATATCGAGTTTCTAATAATAAATTTGTCTTTGTTGTAAAGGCGAATGTGTATCGACGTTAAATTCGGTGCAATAATTAATCAATCAATAATCAGTCCCGTTTGGAGACGGAGTTAGAGTTATGGCAAAAAATTATTACGAAATATTGGGCGTAACAAAGACGGCCTCGGACGACGAGCTTAAAAGCGCGTTCCGTAAGCTGGCTCGGCAATATCACCCGGACCTTCACCCGGGCGATGAGGTTGCCGCCAATAAGTTTAAGGAAATAAACGAAGCGTACGAAACGCTGTCCGATCCGCAAAAGCGCTCGGAATACGACACCGCTCAAGCGGCGGAAGCCGCAGGCGGAGGCGCCGGCGGCGCAGGCTTCGGTGCAAGAGGCGGTGGCGCGGGCGGTCCCGGCGGGTCCTTCTTTGACGACATAATAAACGACATGTTTAACGGTCATCCGGGTGGCGCGGGCGGTCCCGGCGCTCGTCCCGGTGGCGCAGGCGACATTAATCTTAACGTCACCCTCAATTTCGAGGAGGCGGCTTACGGAACGCAAAAGGAGATTTCCGTAAACAGATTCGAGCCGTGCGCGGCATGCCGCGGTACTGGCGCCAAAAACGGAACGCAGTTTGTTAAATGCGCTTCCTGCGGCGGCACGGGTAAAGTTCGCTACGCGCAAGAGACGCCGTTCGGCAGAGTTGTCAGCATGAAGCCGTGCTCGGGCTGCGGCGGCACGGGCAGAAACATAAAAGAGCCTTGTCCGTCGTGCGCCGGTCGCGGGTCGATGCGTAAAAATTCCAATCTTCGAATCACATTCCCGCCCGGAGTGGAGCCTAACCAAATAATGACCATACCCGGCGAGGGCGAGCGCAGAACGGGAGCTAAGCCCGGCAATCTTATTCTTACGATTACCGTCCTTCCGCACAAAATGTTTAGAAGAAAGGGGCTCGACCTTTTGGTCGACGTTCCCGTTACGTTTACGCAAGCGTTACTCGGTGATAAAGTCCTTGTTCCTACGCTAAGAGGCAGCAAGGTTTCGTTCACAATTCCCGAGGGCACGCAAAGCGGCGTAACATTCAAGCTGAAGGAGCAGGGTATAGAAAACCCCAAAAAAGGTATTAAGGGCGATATGCTCGTCACCATCGACATAGAATTACCCAGAAATCTGACAAAAGAACAGAGGAAATCAATTAAAGAGCTTCACGAAAGCTTAAAGTCCGAGCAGTACGATAAGGCTCGGGACTACATGAAACCCGGTAAATAATTTCGATGCAAAAGCCGCCGTTTTAATCGGCGGTTATTTGCGTTTTACATAAGGAGCAACCATGAAAATTCTCGTTATCAACGCAGGGAGTTCATCCCTTAAATATCAGCTTATAGAAACGGACACCGAACAGGTTTTGAGCAAGGGCGTTTGCGAGCGCATCGGCACTACAGGCTCAACGCTTAAACACAGCGGAAAGAGCAGTGTGACGATAGATAGCCCCATGCCCACTCATAAAGAGGCGATTAAGCTTGTTCTTGACTCGCTTGTGAACAAGGAATACGGCGTTATTTCGTCTATGGACGAGATAGCCGCCGTCGGACACAGAGTTCTCCACTCCGGCGAGGACTTTAAGGATTCCGTACTTGTTACCGAAGAATCGCTTAAAAAGATAGAAGGCAACGTCGATCTCGGTCCGCTCCATATGCCGCCCAATATTATGGGTATCAAGGCGTGCCGCGAGGTTATGCCCAAGGCGCCTATGGTCGCCGTTTTCGATACGACCTTCCATTCGACGATGCCCGAATATGCATACATGTACGGCATTGATTACAACGACTACAAAAAATACAAGGTCCGTAAATACGGCTTCCACGGCTCCAGCCACGCGTTTGTTTCGGGTCGCGCTTCGGCGATACTCGGCACGGACAAGATTAAAACGGTTGTATGCCACCTCGGCAACGGCGCAAGCATAAGCGCGGTTAAAAACGGAAAGTGCGTCGACACGTCGATGGGTCTTACTCCGCTCGAGGGGCTTATTATGGGCACGAGAAGCGGGGATATAGACGCCGCCGCGCTCGAATACCTTATGGACAAAAAAGGTATCGACATTCACAAGATGACTAATTACCTTAACAAGGAATGCGGTGTGCTCGGTATAAGCGGCGTCAGCTCCGACTTCCGCGATCTCGAGGCCGCCGTTAAGGACGGCAACGAGAGGGCAAAGCTTGCGCTCGATATGTTCAATTACAGAGTTAAAAAATACGTAGGCTCATACGCCGCCGCAATGGGCGGACTCGACTGCCTCGTGTTTACGGGCGGCATAGGCGAACACACCGTCGCCGTGCGTAAAGCCGTGTGCGAGAATATGGAGTTTTTGGGAATAAAGCTCGACGATAAAAAGAACGAAAACGCGCCTCGCGACACCGAGTACGACATAACGGGCAAGGGCGGGGAAGTAAAGATTCTTATTATCCCCACCAACGAAGAACTGTACATTGCGCGCGAAACGCTTAAGCATAAAGACGACTGATTTTGGCTTTACGCGACGAATTACGCCAAATCCTGTTTCCCGACGGGATTAAATGTATCGTGTGCGGCAAGGAAATACATCCGAGCCGCTACTCGTTGTGCGTCGATTGCGGCTTTACCGAAAACGTTAATTACTGCTTGCGTTGTGGCAGACACAAGGTAGGTATAGGTGATTATTGCGGCGAATGTCGCAACGAACCGATTTATTTCGACGAGGCGAGATCTGCGGTTGACTATACCGACAGCGCGCAAAACGTCGTATGGCGAATGAAGTACGGCGACGCCAAGTATATGGCGCGCCCGCTCGCGCAGTATATGATTGATACGCTTATCCGCACCGACTGGGTTTTCGATTGCTTTACATTTGTTCCGTCCGACAAAAAGCGAGCTCGCCGCCGCGGCTACAATCAAGCGGAAATGCTGGCTAACGAGCTGTCCGCGCTTACCACCAAACCGTGCTTCGATCTTCTCGAGAAGATAAAAACCACAACCAATCAAGCTCGCCTGACCAGGCAGGAACGGTTAACCAATCTTGTCGGCGCATTTAAGGCGAGATTTACGCCGCCCGAGCACGTTGTGATTGTCGACGACGTAATGACAACGGGCGCTACGCTTAACGAGTGTGCAAAGACGCTCAAAAAATCGGGTGCTAAAATCGTGTACGCGCTCACGTTTGCTTCGGTGCCGGAAAAACCGCTTACCGACAAGCCCGTGCAAAATATACGCGATTTTCGCCCGCAATAACTTGACTAAACCGAATAAAAGTGATATCATTTATTAGGTGCATTTTGCGCTTGTTATGATATTTAGCTACTTTGGTAGCCTATGATAACATTAGAATATACTGTAAGGAGGATGCCATGACACTACTATCGCTTGAAACGGCGGCCGTTTTGGCTATTGTTTTGCCTATAGTAGCGCTGATTATCGGTGCGTTTGTCGGAATACTCGTGTTCCGCTACTACCAGAACAAAAAACTCGGCGCGGCACAACAAGCGGCTAACAAAATGGTCGAAGACGCAATAAACGAAGTAAAGGAAATGCGTAAAACCGCAGCCCGAGAGAGTAAAGAAGAGCTCGAAAAGGAGCGCGCCGCGCTCGAAAAGGAAATTCGTGAAAAACAATCCAATCTCTCGAGATCGGAACAGCGCATTTTACAACGCGAGGAAAACCTCGACAAAAAGGAACAATCGCTCGAAAGGAAAGCGGACGACCTCGATACTCAAAGGGCGGTGCTTATCCAAAAGCACGCCGAGGCGGACAAGCTTAAAGCCGAGCTCGAGGGCGCGCACAACAAGGTGCTCGAGGAAATCGAGCATGTGGCTCAGCTCAGCAAGGAGGAGGCCAAGGCTCAGCTTATCGACGCAATACGCGACGAGGCTAAGCACGACGCCGCCAAAATGGTGCGCGATATAGACGCCGAAGCGCGCGAGGAAGCCGACAAAAAAGCGCAAAAGATTGTCGCGCTTGCCGTACAGCGCTGCGCCGTCGATCACAGCTCTGAGATAACCGTATCGACCGTCGCGCTCCCCACAGACGAAATGAAGGGAAGAATTATAGGCCGCGAGGGCAGGAATATCCGTGCGCTCGAGACAGCGACAGGCTGCGATCTTATTATAGACGATACGCCCGAGGCGGTCGTGCTCTCGTGCTTCGACCCCGTTCGCCGCGAGATAGCGCGTATCGCGCTCGAAAAGCTTATAAGCGACGGGCGTATTCATCCGGGCAGAATCGAGGACCTTGTCGAAAAGGCGAAAAAAGAAGTCGACGTCAAAATCAAAGAGGCGGGTGAAAACGCTATGTACGAAACGAACGTAATGGGACTTAATCCCGAGCTTGTTCGTATCCTCGGCAGACTGCGCTTCCGCACAAGCTACGGTCAAAACGTGCTTCGCCACTCCATTGAGGTAAGTCATCTTGCCGGAATTATGGCGGCAGAGCTCGGCGCGGACGTCACTGTATGTAAACGCGGCGGTTTGCTTCACGATATAGGAAAGGCGCTCGACCACGAGCTTGAGGGAACGCACGTATCGATTGGCGTTGACGTGGCCAAAAAGTATAAGGAAAGTAAGGCCGTTATCCATTGTATCCAAGCGCATCACAACGACGTTGAGCCCGAAACAATCGAGGCGATTATCGTTCAGTGCTGCGACGCCATTTCGGGCGCACGACCCGGAGCGCGCCGCGAGTCGCTCGACAGCTACGTAAAGCGCCTCGAAAAACTCGAGGAGATTGCCACAAGCTACGAGGGCGTCGAAAAGGCGTTCGCCGTTCAGGCGGGGCGCGAGGTGCGTATTATCGTCAAGCCCGAGGTTATCGACGACGTTAAAGCTATGTACATGTCCAAGGAGATCGCCAAGCAGATCGAGCAGGATATGCAATACCCCGGTCAGATTAAGGTTAACGTCATTCGCGAAACCCGCGCCGTCGAATACGCCAAATAACAACCGTGGGTTGATTATTTGATTTCGTTACAACTTGTTTTTGTAGTTTTAGCGTTATCTTTTGTGACTCGACAAAAGGCGACGGCATATAAAATTAACATACATTTTATATATAATTTAACAAAAAGTCTTGACAGGCACGCTTTTTTACTTTATAATGTTGTAGATTAAGCGTGCCTTTCGGTTTTTGTTGCCGAAAAACACGGAATAGTATAGGTAAAAGTGATGAGAAGCAGATGTCGACTAAAAAGCGATTGCGGCATTCACCCCCGGCATAACCGAAGTTATTGCAATAAAGCTTGCGGTTATTATCGCTTTGTCCTTTTTTTTTGACAAGACATAGGTTTAATAAACAAAAAGCGGCTAAAGCCGTAGCATCTTAAACGCCCGATATGTCGAAAAGCACCGAATTAAACAACAGATACTTCTGAAAGCGGCTAATAGCTCTTTCTTGAAATATATATTTTCTATCAGGAGGAAAGAAAAGTATGAAGAAAACAAGGAAAATCTCGTCAGTGCTTGCATGCTTGCTTTCGGCATTAATGCTGTTTGCAACGTTTGCGGCATGTGACACCACGACCCCCGATGGCGGGAAAGATCCCGTCATCACCGAAATCTCCCTAAATTCCACCACTAAAGATTTGGACCAAGGAGATTCTTTCGTTCTGCAGGTTACTGCGACCTATGACAACGGCACCAGCGGCAGAGTAATGGCCAAAGACGGTCTTACGTTTGAAAGCAGTGCACCTACCGTTGCTTCCGTAGGCACCACCGGCTCCGTGCAAGCTTTGGCAAAAGGAACGGCAACCATTACCGCTAAGATTAAGGATTTTTCTGCCACCTGCGAAGTAACAGTTCACTCTCTCACGCTTGAGATTTCGGATTCCTCGCTCACGATTGAAAAGGACGCCACCGCAACTCTTACCGCAACGGTAAAAAGAGACGGCACCGTTCTTACCGGCGAAGACGGAAAAGTAAAGTGGGAATCGGATAACACCACGGTCGCTGCGATTAACGACGACGGTCTTATTACCGCTAAGTCGGTCGGCACCGCCAACATCAAGGCAACCAAGGGCGGACTTTCGGAAACCTGCGCAGTTGAAGTAACATGGACCCCTCCCGTCGGTTACAACGAAATTATGTGGTGCGAGCAGAACAAGCTCGAGCCCAATACTTGGGGCTATTGGAACTCCAAAGACGTGGGCTGGGCTAACGGCGGCTTGGCTACGGATTATGGCGTTTATACGGACGAGACCTTTAAGGAGAGCACGGGCTCCCTTAAGGCAGGCTATGAGTATATCGGAATGGGCAAAATTACATTCGAATATGAAATAACCAGTGCCGGCCCCAACTATACCTATCAGGCGTTCTACCGCAGCTCGGACAACCGTGACGGCGGAAAGCTTCATTACAACCATGACTACGAAGTAACCTTTAAGGTGCTCTCTACCGTTGCCGGCGAAATACACGTTAACCCTCACGACGACATTCGCGCTAAAAACGAAGGCGAGTCCGATGATGAATACAACACTTATCTCGATGGTCGCAAAGCTACCGGTAAGTACAATCCCGACCATGACTTCACTCTTAATGCCAACGAGGAAAAGACGATTACCGTTGTTTTCCGTCACGACGATTGCGGATACATTTACCAGGAAGGCATTTACGACAATATGGGCTCGGCACTTCACCTTCAGCTCGGCGACTTCCCTGTAAATCAGAAAGTAACGCTTGCTATTTGGGACTTCCAGTACAAGGATTTGGGTGAAGCCGATAATCCGGTTGCCTGCGACGAAACTAAGCATGCAGGTTACGTCAATCCCGACGCTACTACTGCAAATGATGTCGAACTGAAAAAAGAGGGCGATTCTGTTTACTTTATCGTTACAGGTACATGCTCAAATTACACTTTAGAAGAGTTAAAAGCGGCTCACGGACTTTACGTTCAGTCTACCGACTGGGATGTAAGTAAGGATGTAACTGCGCAAGAAGCAGATTTGGAAGTTACTCTCGACGAAGAAGGTAATTATATGATTAAGTGGAACATCACCAATCTTGCTCCCGGTTCCTATATGGCGCATCTTGCCCCCGCTTTCCTTGGCACTCAATATGGCGACTTATTCCATGAAAGCAGCCTGGAATCCCATATAGAGTGCAACGGTAAGACTTACGACTATGTGAATGGAGATTTCGGCGGTTGGACAAGATACTGCCTTACGATTACTGCGGCATAAAAAAGTACGCAAAATAGAGCGCCTATTTAGCTCGCAATAATTAAGAAAAATATGTTCCGAAACAATAGGGAGGTAATTTTTTACCTCCCTATCTTTTTCGGCGACGGTTTATTTGCCGCCGCCGATTTTTTATGCAATAAGTAATAGTGAATAGTGAAGAAGTAGCTGCCTGCGGCGGCATTAAGGTTGAGATCCTTCGGCACAGCCTCAGGATGACAAAAAAGAGTACCATAAGACCCCTAGCACAAGATGCCTTATTAACACGCCGTACATCACCCCGAGCGTTTTATGCCCTCTCGATGGGTCTAGGCGAGCCGCTGAAAAGCGGTAAAGTACTACGCGCCGTAAAAATCGTTTTTATTCGGTCTGTTATGTCAAAATACGACATAACAGACTTTTTTATATTTGCTATCATTATACGGAGGCAAGGATTATGAAAATCGATCACAATTTGTCTGCGGACGAACTCATAATAAAGCTTGCGGGCGAGCTCGACGAAAAATCGGGACCGCTTGTCAGAATGACGCTCGACTCGCTTATCGATTCGGCAAAGTTTAAGCGTATTCGTATCGACATGTCTAAGCTGTCGTTTATGGACTCGACGGGCATAGGCGTTTTAATAGGCAGGTACAAACGACTCAAACCGCGCGGCGTTCCCATTATTTTGCAGTCTCCCACGCCCACTGTAGACCGCGTGCTTAAGCTTTCAGGCATATACAATATCATGATAAAGGCAGGTTAATTATGCATAACGAAATGACGTTGATTTTTTCGGCAGTGTCCGAAAACGAGGCTTTTGCGCGTAATGCCGTCGCGGCGTTTTGCGTTCCGCTTGATCCCACAATAGACCAGATTAACGACATTAAAACCGCCGTATCCGAGGCGGTAACAAATTGCATTGTGCATGCATACCCGATTAAGCCCGAAGAACAGTTTGTAACCGTAAAAACGGTTATAGACGGAGGCACCGTACATATCGTCGTATCGGATAATGGAGTTGGTATAGAGGACGTAGAAAAAGCTATGCAGCCGTTCTTTACAACCAAGCCGGACGAGGAACGGAGCGGAATGGGCTTTACCGTAATGGAATCTTTTTGCGACTCGCTCGAGGTTACAAAAAACGTTCCGTCCGGCACCACCGTATCCATGACGAAACGAGTTAGAGGTGCGGATTGGAAAACGAACAAGTCTTAAGCCTGATAGCCGCGGCGCAAAACGGCGACAACAGCGCGTGCGAGATTCTTCTTACGCGCAATTCTCCGCTTATTAAGTCCGTTATCCGGCGGTACAAAAACAGAAACATCGAGTACGACGATCTTTATCAGCTCGGCTGCGTCGGATTTATAAAGGCTGTAAAAAACTTCTCCGCCGCGTTCGAGGTGAGGTTTTCCACATATGCCGTGCCGATGATTGCGGGCGAAGTAAAGCGGTTTTTGCGCGACGACGGACCGATAAAGGTATCGCGCGGAACAAAAGCCGCGGCAATAAAAATCTCGCGGTATATAGAGGAATACAGGCGAATAAGCGGCGAGGCGCCGACAATCGAACGGATTTCGGAGGAGTTCGGCATAGAGGCGCAGGAAGTCGTTTTTATTCTCGATTCGGGTAAATATCCGCTGTCCATCTACGACAGAAACGACGACGACAGCGCACGGTCGCTTATCGACAAGCTCCGCTCTGACGAGAACGAGGACGACAAGCTCGACAGCATGATGCTTAAGACCGTAATCGATTCGCTCGAGCCGCGCGATAAAAAGATTATACTGCTTAGGTATTTTGCCGACAAAACGCAGGCGGAGGTCGCGCGCGTTCTAAACGTTTCGCAGGTGCAAATTTCCAGGCTGGAGAGTAAGGCTCTAAGTAAGCTTCGCGAGGCTTACGGGGAGATTTAGCGCGTAAAATTATCTAAAAACACATACTTTCTTTCGAATATGAATAATAACTCGTCTCAAGAATCAAATTATCGGTATGGACAAGAAAAAAGAACGGGTTTTAGGCGAAGAGTTTATCACGACTTCAGCGCGAGACGACGCCTTTCGACCGATAAAAAACCACGAGACGAGGAACATTTATGGCGAATAAGGAAGCAGCTGTAAAGCGCCGCAACGAGCGCTACAACAAGTATGTTAACACCGTCACGCCCACAACAAGCCTACCAAAAGCGTTATGGCACAGCTTTTGGATAGGCGGTCTTACGTGCATGATAGGTCAGGGTATCGGCGACATAGTTAAAGCCATTTCACCCTCTATGCCGCTCGACACGGTAGCTAATATTACGTCGATGATATTGATTACCGTTGCTATTTTGTTTACAGGGCTCGGTTTTTACGACGTTATCGCGCGACACGGCGGCGCGGGCTCGTTCCTGCCGATTACGGGGTTTGCAAACGCAATGGCAAGCGCTTCCATGGAGTTTAAGACGGAAGGGCTTATCTTCGGTACGAGTGTGAAAATGTTTTCTGTTGTCGGACCTGTCGTTGTCAACGGAATAGTTTGGTCGACCGTTGCCGGACTTATTAATCTATTAATTCTCGGGATGGTGTAGCGTATGAACAGCGAATTTTACAGTCGTGCCGGCGCCACGCTTACCAAACGCAGGCGGATTATGCGCTTCGACAACAAGCCGCGCATAATAGGGCGAATGAGCGTCGTCGGCGTAAAGGAATCGGAAGGTCCCGTCGCAAGGTATTTCCACCGCTGCGAGGTGGATGACAAAATGGGCGAAAAAACGTTCGAACGCGCCGAAATACGAATGTTCGACACGGCGGTGCGCGGCGCGCTTCGTGACGCGGCTTTAACGGCGGACGACGTAGATTTATTTATTTCGGGCGACCTGTTAAACCAAATGACTACGTCCAGTTATGCCGCGCGAGATATCGGGGTGCCGCACATCGGTGTGTACGGCGCATGTTCAACAATGACCGAAAGCCTTATGATTTCCGCGTCGATGGTAAACGCCGGATATTTTAATAACGTTCTTTGCGCGGTCAGCAGTCACTTTGCTACAGCGGAGCGGCAGTTTAGATATCCGCTCGAATACGGCTGTCAGCGCCCGCCGTACGCGCAATGGACGGTTACGGGATCCGCCGCTTCGGTAGTTGCGAAAAACAGCGATAAAACAAATAGGTTTCCAAAAATCGTTTGCGCAATCCCGGGGATGATAACAGACTTCGGAACCAACGACCTTAATAATATGGGGGCGGCTATGGCGCCCGATAATGTTATAATACCACCATATTAAGGCGAACAACGACGTTTTGGCACAAAATTCAGTCAAAAAGGAGGTGAGTACGCTTTTTCGCCTTATAATTACTATTAAACGTATACCAATGAAACTCAATCCGCCTAAAAGAAAAAGCGCAAGCGCAGTCGTTAAAGAGAGCGAACATACTTGCGGCGACAAAAAGTATTTTCGCCGTGATTACGTAGACGGCTCGGCCGACCTAATTACATACAACGAAGATAAAGGATATTGGCTTTTCGAAACGTTTACAAATAAAAAAATACTCGGCATGGAATATGACTTCGAGTATTGTTTGTCGAGTCCGATATTTTGCGGACTGTATTTTGTGTCGGCGACCGTTATTTTCGACGCAGCTAAAAGGAGCGGCGTAAATAAAAGGCGAAAAGTCTGAAAGTAAAAACTACGACGAGCTTTCCACCAAGGCGATTTTACGGTCGTTTTCAGAATATGTTTTGTGTTTAATGGCGGATGAAAATACAAAGTCGGTGGGAAGGGCGGTCGGTGCGTAGCCGGTGTACTTTTTAAATATATCGTTAAAGTTGCGGATTGTTCCAAAACCGCACAGTGTGGAAATTTCGGTTATAGAATAATCACCCGTTTTCATAAGCTTAATAGCTTTTTGTATACGGATACGGTTTATATAATAAATAAGGTTAACGCCCGTTTTTTGTGCAAACAGTCTGGACAGATAGCTTGCATTCATATTCATAAACTTTGCGGCGTCGTCGAGCGTGTAATTTTCGGCATTGGCTTCAAGCTCGCACAGCAAATCGGCAAACTTATCGTCCACACCGTCAGTAGGCTTTTTGGCTGCGGTAGGATTGTTGCGGAAAAGCTTAACCATAAGCTCGCTTATGGTTGAAAGAGTTATTACGTTGTACATTGCCGCCTTGTTTTTAAGCTCATTCAATATAACTTGGTATGCGTTTTTTACGCCATCGCCTTGCTCTATGAAGGGCGACGAAAGAGTTATGTCCATTGCAAAGTCGTTTATAATAGACCGCGCAAATACTAAAACCATAAGCAGGGTGGACTCGTCCACCGATACCATTTTGTGAAGCATTCGGCTATCGAAAAACATCGCATTGCCTTTGCAGATGCGATAGTTCTTTCCGGAAGCGAAAACTTCCATTGCGCCACGTTCGATAAAAATAAGCTCACACTCATCGTGCCAATGCAGCATATTTTTAGAGTTTAGGTATTTTCCGACCCAAACCTTTTCCCCGTGCTCGTAAATCCACTTTTCTCTTGCGGAATCCATAATACTATTATATTATAATATTTTTTTAATTATTTGTCAAACGAAAAATTATATCATTATAAAAAAATATTTATTAAAATATTCATATACGAGAAGTAAAAAAACTTCCACAAGTAACAAAAAAACCTCTTGCATAATAAAATTCGCATTGATAAAATACGTATAACTAAAACCATATAAAGGTAAAAGGGGGATAGCTATGAAAAACAGCAAAAAAATGTTGTTATTCACGGTCATTATTATGGCCGTAACAGCCATTTTTGCGCTAACGGCGTGCGAGAAAGTCGAAACGCCTCCTACGACAACGGACGGAGCTTATTATTTGTCCGTATACGAGGATGGTGCTTGGACGTCCTACGCGTCGGAAAGTGCAATACCTGCTTCCGCTAAGTTTAGCGCAAACGCGCAGGACAAAGCGGTATACACTCTCTCGGTTACTCTCCAAGAGGGCGCACAAGTAAAAATCGCGCAAATCGGTTCGACGACTACATACGGAGCGGACGAACTTTTCAGTGCGCTTACGGCTTTAAGCAAGGGTACGAATAACGCTCTTGTCGTGGAAAAAGCGGGTACGTTTGTATTTACTTTAAATACGGAATTTGCTACCGTTTCGTACACCTATACGCCCTCGTCCACGGGTGAGGAGCCGGGTGACGACGCCGAAGTTTTGTTTGTCGATATCGACAACGTAACCGGCGCCATTACTATTTTGTATAACGAAACGAAGCAGCTCACCGCGACCGTTACATACGACGACGATACGACCTCGTCGGAAGGCGTCACTTGGGTCAGCTCCGAGCCGACTGTTGCGACAGTTTCGGGCGGCTTGATTACACCCGTTACCGCAGGCACAACTCAGATTAAGGCTTCGTGCGGCGGGGTGGAGAGCGATCCCGTAACCGTCAACGTAAACGGCACGGCAACGCTTGATCTCACTTCTTATACCTTAAAGGTCGAAGAGTCCAAACAGATTACCGCAACTCTTGCGGGCGGTGCAACAAAAATTCAGTGGACTTCCTCCAACGAGGACGTTGCGACAGTAACTGATAACGGTCTTGTAACGGGCGTTGCTCCCGGTACGTCCGAAATTAAGTTCTTCTACAACGAGAGACCGGGCGCCACACCTAAGTCCATTACTTGTGCGATTACGGTCAGCACTCCCGTAGAGGATATTGCCGTAGCAAGCACGCTTACCGTTGCGGTAGACGGAACGCAAGACCTTACAATCGGTTTTGTTCCCGCGGACGCGACCAACAAAAACTACACATATACCCTCGATCAGGACGACGACTACATTTCCGTAGCGAAAAACGGCACCACGCTCGTTATTTCCGGACTTAAACAGGGCGGTCCGGCGACGATAACCGTTACTTCGGAAGACGGAAACATCACCAAGACCTGCACGGTCACCGTTATCGAGGCAGGATCCGAGTTTGTAAACGACATCGACCCTCAGACCCTTACTCTCAATAAGTCCGAAACAGGCACGCTTACCGTATCCGGCTCGGGAATTTCCTCGGTCGCTTGGTCGACAAGCTCGTCGGCTATCGTATCCGTTGCGGCAAGCGCCGACGACAGCAAGATTGCTACCGTTACAGGCGCAGGCTTCGGTACTGCGACCGTAACCGCAACCGTCTCGCTTGCAAGCGGCGGCGAACCCGTTGTCAAAACGCTCGACGTAATGGTCGCTCCCAACCAAATGTGGGTATACGGCGATATTATCGAAGGCGGCGACGGCTGGAACATGACCGACACCTACGAGGAAGCTTTGGAAGCCGGCACCACACTTACCAAGTCCGAAAACGGAATATTCACCGCCGAAATTCATCTTCCTGCGAACAAGGATTTCCGTCTCGGCCACGACAACTTTGACTGGAAGGGAATACGCTGGGAACACATTTCGAGCGTTGCGTCGGAAAAGCAGAACGCTATTCAGGGCGGCAATGACCAAAACAGCGGCTACAACGTAAGAGTAACTAAGGCAGGTACATATTCCGTTACCGCCGACTTTACCAAAATAGGCAAGCCCGTTCTTAAGATTTCGGTTGTATCGATTGACGTTACGAGCGTTAACGTAAATGCCGACGAGACTATGATTACATCGAGCGGCGAAGTAAACGCTGCGGCTATCACCGTTACGATTACGCCCGATGACGCGACCTACACCGACGAGGACATCGTTTGGACGCTTACCAACGAGAGCCTTGTAAATAAGGGTCTTTCCAACAATAATAAGACGATAACCGTTACCGCGCTCGACAGCCTCGCAGAGGGTGGCACGGTGCGTGTAACCGTAACCGTTAAGGGCAAGACCGCTTATGTTGACATCACCGTAGTTGCGGCGGGCGCGCAGACCACTCCCGTATCGTCGATTGCCTTCGAGCAGACTTCTTACGCCTTTAACGTGAACAATAACGGTGCGTTTAGAGGCACCGGCACCGTCGTCGCTAAGGTCAACGAGGACGCAACCAACCAGGGCGTTTCGTACAGCACGAGCGATTCCGGCGTATCCGTCGACGCGGCAACCGGCGTTGTTACAGCCACCAAGGTCGGCACCTTTACAATCACCGCAACCGCCGCAGGCGACACGACTAAAACCGCAACCGCCACCGTAACGTTCTACTCGGATATGTTCTATATTACCGGTTCGGTAAATACTTGGGGCGACGCCGGTTCGGCAAGCACTACGGTCGGCACCAAGTTCGAGAACTTCACCTTTACACCCAATGAGACAAACACCGAATTCACAATCGATGTTGCTTTGTCCGCTGGAACCACTTTCCAAATTATGTTTATCGGCGCAGGTAGCACTTGGGACTACGCAATTACCGGCGCCAACGCAACGCTCAGTGGTGCCTCGGCAAGCGGTTCCAACATCTACATTTCGACAGCCGGCTTGTACACTATTAAGCTTGATATTTCGGGTGTAAAGCCGTCTGTAACTGCGACGAGAAAGGGCGATATTCCCACTTATACCGCTTCGCTTATGAAAGGTTCCGACACCGTTGTTACGAGCGAAAACAGCACGCTTTCCAACAATAGGTACACAATGGGCTTTGTCGCCAATACGGAAGCCAACAATGAATACACTATCCAAATCAGTAACGGCTCGACTAATGTTACAGCTAACATAACCTCGCTTGACGGCGCTTCC
This sequence comes from Clostridiales bacterium, assembly GCA_022511445.1. Lineage (GTDB taxonomy): Bacteria > Bacillota > Clostridia > Christensenellales > Pumilibacteraceae > Anaerocaecibacter. The sequence goes on from JAFLVE010000002.1 coordinate 21,592, forward strand.
GATTCGGATAATACTTACTTCACACTTTCTGAAGGTAAGCTTAATTGTGTAACCGCAGGTAACTACCGTTTGGATATAGTTGCCGATACTGCCGGTAACTGCAAGGTTTCCATTACCGCAATCACTTCTTCCGGTCCGGTTATTAACACAGATTACACCGTACTGATTAGCGGTAACGATAACGGTTGGAAAGCTACGGATGTCGAGGCAGTCGTATACTTCGACACAGCTTCCGGTCAGTACAAGGCATACTTCTCTATAACGATTACGGCATATAGCGGATTCGGATTCTATATTTACTATAATGGCGGCGCCTTTAAAGAAATATGGATGTCTGACGTTACTTTGACAAACGAATCCGGCAAGGTTCAGGTTAACGACAACGCGGGCTGGCTGACCGATAGCATATCCGGGAAATGGAATGATATCCAGTCGAAAACTGCCGGCACTCTGTATTGCATGCTGACATTCACTTCGTCAAGCATCCTGTCTCTTGACACCTCTACAACCAACCTTGCCCCCTCTGCAACCTAATTTTA
>JAFLVE010000003.1 GCA_022511445.1 Clostridiales bacterium
AAGGCTTATGGTTTCGCCCGAGTTCGGAAAATCGTTCATGCTCGAAAATTACAATAAAGTGGTATTCCTCGATTCTCCGCCTTCCGAAGCCGTAATAAGCTATCTTAACCGCAGGACCAAGGCGGATATATATGTTCCAAAGGTCGATAACAGACCGAGCATTTTTTCGTCGATTTCTTCCGACAGGCAGATATTCGGCAAGTATTTCAATGCAATTAAGGCTAACGGAAATATAAAAGCGCCTAATGTTTTTTCGTATTTCAAGTCGCTTATCAATAAGGACAAATCGCTTAACTTGCCGCAATTTATAGCCTGCTTGTCCGTTTTTACGGAACTTAAATTACTTACGTTTGTTCCGAATACGGGAATGAAGTTCAATTCCGTTAAGAGCGATCTTGACAGATCTTCTGTTTACAAGGTTATTGAAGGGTGGCAAAAATGAGTGAGGGTCGACAAAAAACGGTAGAAATGGAATCGGAGCATCTTCGCTCGAGATTTGCGCTTATGTACAACGAGCAGCAGTGCGAGGTTTTAGACCGTGCGCTCGAGTATGCTATAAAAAAGCATGATGGACAAAAGCGCGCTTCCGGCGAGCCGTATATTTTTCATCCCATGTCGGTTGCGTGCTTACTTCTCGATATCGGCATGGACCACTCGACAGTCGCCGCCGCGTTGATGCACGACTGCATTGAAGACACGGACGCCACCTCCGAGGAGATAACTGCGCTATTCGGCGAGGAAATATGTAATCTTGTCGAGAGCGTTACAAAGCTCGACAAGTTTGTTTTTAAGTCCAAAGCGGAGGCGCAGGCGGAAAACTTCCGTAAGCTGCTTTTTGCTATGGCAAAGGACATCCGCGTTATTTTAATTAAGCTTGCCGATAGGGTACACAATATGCGCACTATCGACGCCCTGCCGCACGAAAAGCAAGTGGCAATAGCAACGGAAACGCTCGATATATACGCGCCGCTTGCAAGCCGCCTCGGACTGTCGTTTTATAAATGCGAGCTTGACGACCTTTGCTTGAAAACGCTTCACCCCGAAGCGTACGCCGATCTTGTTAAGGAAATATCGCTAAAGCGCGCCGAGAGGCAGGACCTTGTCGACCGTATTTGCGAAACGATACGCTCCACCCTTAAGGAGATGAACATTAACGGTCAGGTCAGCGGCAGACCCAAGCATTTTTACAGCATCTATAAGAAAATGGTTAATCAGCACAAAACGTTCGACCAGATTTACGATTTGACCGCTGTCAGAGTGCTTGTCGAAAGCGTTAGAGACTGCTACGAGGTGTTGGGCGTAATTCACACCATGTGGAAGCCTATCCCGGGCAGGTTTAAGGACTATATCGCCGTTCCCAAGCCCAATAACTACCAGTCGCTCCATACGACGGTTATGACCACGTACGGAATGCCGTTCGAGATACAAATTCGCACCTTCGAGATGCACAAAATTGCCGAATACGGCATTGCCGCGCATTGGAAATATAAGGAAAACCGCGGCGTTGATACCGATCTCGACGAAAAAATGGAATGGCTTAGATCGGTTATGGAGCACGAACAGGAAAATTCCGCCGACCCGAGAGAGTTTTACGAGTCGTTAAAGCTCGATCTTTACAGCGGTCAGGTGTTTGTGTTTACTCCGCGCGGCGACGTCGTGCCCCTTCCGGAGGGCGCAACACCCGTCGACTTTGCGTATTCCGTTCACTCTGAGGTCGGTAATAAATGCGTCGGCGTTAAAGTGAACAACAAGATTGTTCCTCTCGAATCGAAGCTTCAAACGGGCGATTACGTTGATATTATTACTTCCGCGTCGTCCAAGGGACCGAGCCGTGACTGGTTGCGCTTTGTCAAAACGTCGAGCGCAAAAAGCAAGATTCGCGCGTTTTTCAAGCACGAGATGAAGGAGGAGAATATTCACCGCGGCAAAGAGCTTTTGGAGCATGAGGCGAAGGTGCGTAACTTTTCGCTTACAGCGCTTCTCGTTCCAAAGTGGCTTGACGTTATTATGGCGCGGTATTCCTTTTCCTCGCTTAACGATATGTACGCGTCGGTCGGTTACGGCGCATACACTCCAAGCCAGATAGTACTAAAGCTTATCGATTTTTACAAGCGCGAGAATCCGCCCGAGCCGCCTACAAGCATAACAAGCACAAAAAAGCGCAACGAAGGGCAGGGCATTGTTGTTAACGGTCATAACGACTTGCTCGTTCGCATAGCCAAGTGCTGTTCTCCCGTTCCCGGCGACTCGATAATCGGCTTTATTTCGCGCGGCAGAGGCGTTATGATACATCGCGACAATTGCCCCAACGTTAAGTATGCCGAACCTTTCAGACTGATAGAAGCGCACTGGGACGGAAAACGCTCGTCGTCGCCGTTTACTGTTTCGCTTACCGTTGAGTGCAAGGACACAGGCGGAGTGCTCGCCCGTATCACAAAAACCGTGTCGGACATGAAGGTTTCTATCGAATCTATGACCGCACGAGTCGTAGATAAGGACAATAAGGGTATAATCTCGCTTGGACTAAGGATTTCGTCGCCCGAACAGCTTGACCTTGTGGTAAGCAAAATTTCGGCTATTCGCGACGTGGACAAAGTTTACCGCTCGATGAATTAGTAAAGGGATTTTATGGACGTAGTCGTTTCGGGCGAATTAATGACAAACTGTTACATAATCGGTGAGGGTGGCAGTGCGATTATCGTAGACCCCGGCACCGATTTTTCGCCTATAAAAAAATATCTCGAGCGTAATTCTCTTATACCTAAATTCGTCCTTGTAACGCACGCACACTTTGACCATATCGGGTCTGTGGCTAAGCTCAAAAGGCTCGGCGCCAAAGTGTATATGAGTAAAATAGATTATTCCTTTTTGCAAGGCGCGGGGTTTTACGACACTACCGACGAGCAAGTAGAGCCGTTTGAAGCCGACGTATTGTTAAACGACGGCGACGAGTTTACGTTGCTTAATCATGGTTTTCGCGTACTCTCTACGCCGGGACATACCCCGGGCGGCGCGTGCTACGTTATGGACGGTAGGAGTATTTTTTCGGGCGATACGCTTTTTAAGCTTACTGTAGGCAGATGGGATTTTAAATACGGCAACGGTGCAGATCTCGTCAAATCGCTTAAAAAGCTTTTTGCGCTTTCGGGCGACTACGAAGTTTACCCGGGACACGGCGACAAAACGACGCTCGATTTCGAACGGAAGTACAATCCCTATGCGACAATTTGACGTTAAAACCAATACCGAGCTTCTCGACGTTGTCAGACAGTTTTTCGGAGATGCCGTTCCCGAAATCATAATGACGGAGGAAAACGGCAATTACCGAATTTCTTGCGACAATAAATCGATTGATATCGATACATCCGTTATCGATTGTTCGGCCGTTCCTACAGCACGCAGATACGACAGACTTACAAAAATTGCGCTGTATGACGCCCTTACTGCGTTTACGGGGCGCAAAATGCCTTGGGGCGCGTTAACAGGCGTTCGCCCGACTAAGCTTGTTTACGAGTGTATAAACGGCGGAAAATCGCTTACCGAGGCCGAAAAAATAATGACCGACGTGTATCGAGTGGAGCCTTTTCGCGCCAAGCTGTTATCCGATATTATTAAGGCACAGGATAAAAAAGTTTTCTTCCCGGAAGAGTGTGTCAATCTTTATATCCACATTCCGTTTTGCTCGTCGCGGTGCATTTACTGCTCGTTTATGTCGGTGCCTATCGAAAAATTCGGCGCCGCCGCGGAAGCATACGTCGGGCTTTTGATCGACGAAATAAACCGCACTGTCGAGTTTTTATACTCGCGCGGAAAAAAGATTTTATCGGTTTACATTGGTGGAGGTACGCCCACCGCGCTACCCGAAAAGCTCCTTGAGGATTTATTGACGGGAATTGATAAATTCGACTGCGAGTACACTTGCGAGGCGGGAAGACCCGATACGATAACCGAAGGGAAGCTCGATATTCTAAAAAAAGTCGGAGTAAATAGGGTATGCGTTAATCCGCAAACACTCTCGGACGATACGCTTGTAAAAATCGGGCGAAGGCACACCGTAGAGCAATTTTATAACGCTTATGAGCTTGTTAAAAGCAAAGGGTTTATCGTTAATTGCGATCTTATCGCGGGGCTCGAAGAAGAAACGCTCGGAGATTTTATTAAAAGCTTCGATGGAATAAAATCGCTTATGCCGGAGAACTTTACCGTTCATTCGTTAAGTAAAAAGAACGGTAGCGTAATTCGCTATAACGATTCGGTAAACACCGCCGCCGCCGATATGCTCGATTATTGTTTGCACAATCTCGAAGCATACCGACCGTATTATTTGTACCGCCAAAAACGGCAGGCGGGTAATCTTGAAAACGTCGGCTTTTCCCTTAACGGATTCGAGTGCGTAAACAATATTACCACAATGGAAGAAACTGTAAGCGTTATGTCGTGCGGTGCGGGCGCCATAAGCAAATTTATTCACGGCGGAGTTATATCGCGCTTTGCGGCTATGCGGGATATCAAGCTTTATATCGAGCGTTACAAGGAAAAGCTAAACGAGAAGCTTGCCGCCTTTGACGCGGCATATTCTCTTTAGGTAAATTGCTGTACAAAATCTGTCAAATAGTGTATAATTAACAAGATGAACGGCGCAAAGTATCATATTCATACGTACGGCTGTCAAATGAACGTGCACGAGTCGGAAAAAATCGCAGGGCTTTTACAGGCTCGCGGTTTTTCGTCGTGCGAAGATGTGGCCGAAGCGGACGTTATCGTTATGAACACGTGCTGTGTCAGAGAGACCGCCGAAACGAAGGTTTTGGGACATCTCGGCAGAATAAAAAGTCAAAAGAAAAAGGGCGCGGTGCTCATTGTTTGCGGCTGTATGACGCAGCAACGCGCCGTAGCGGAAATGCTTTACAAACGCTGTCCGTTTGTCGATATTATAATAGGCACCTTTAATCAGGGTAGCGTTACCGAGTATATAGATACTTTTTTGGCGACCGACAAACGAATCGTCGATATTTGGGATAAAGAGCGCGACACAAAAGAGGTATCCTGCGCCGTTCGCGACGACGACATAAACGCTTGGGTTAATATAATGTACGGCTGCAATAATTTTTGTACTTACTGCATCGTTCCGTATGTTCGCGGCAGAGAGCGTTCCCGCCCGCTTGACGAGATAATCTCAGAGGTCAACAGCCTTCTCGACAGAGGTTACAAACAGATAACTCTTCTCGGTCAAAACGTCAATTCGTACGACTGCGGCGGAAAAAATTTTATCGATTTACTTAAAATGCTCGATAACGGTCGCGAATACAGGCTTAAATTTATGACTTCGCATCCCAAGGATTTTTCGATTGCGCTCGCCGAGGAAATAGGACGATCCAAGGTGTTATCTCACAATCTTCATTTACCCGTTCAGGCGGGAAGTAATTCCGTTCTGAAAGCTATGAACAGGCACTACACGCGCGAGGAGTATTTCGATAAGATTAATGCGGTTAGAGAAGCCGTGCCCGATATAGGCTTAAGCTCGGACGTTATGGTCGGTTTCCCGACCGAAACCGAGGAGGATTTTCTCGAGACTCTCGACCTTGTGGAAAGGGTGCGGTATAACAATCTTTTCATGTTCATTTACTCGAGGCGAGACGGCACTCCCGCGGCCAAAATGCCGCAGATCGATTACAAAACCAAACAGGGTCGAATATCGCGGCTTATAAAAACGCAGTTCGAGATATCGAAGCAGATTGCGCTTTCCATGGTAGGAACAGAGCTGACAGTACTGACATCCGAGCAAAAGAACGGCGTGTTTTACGGAAAAGCCCAAAACGAGCTTGCCGTTTCGTTTACGGGCGATGCAAAGATAGGTGAGTTTACAAGGGTTAAAATAACTTCGGCTAAAAATGCGAATCTCGCGGGCGAGGTGAAAAGATGAGTCTGTCACCGATGATGGGGCAATACAAAGCCATAAAGAACAAATATCCCGATAAAATTCTTATGTTTCGTCTCGGGGATTTTTACGAGATGTTTTTCGAGGACGCGATTACTGTATCGCGCGAGCTCGATTTGACGCTTACCGGCAGAGCGTGCGGCAATAATCAGCGTGCGCCCATGTGCGGTGTGCCGCACCATGCCGTTCAAACTTATATTACGCGCCTGCTTAAAAAAGGTTACAAGGTAGCTATCTGCGAGCAAATGGAAGATCCACTTACCAAAGCGAGCAAGATTGTCGAGCGCGACGTCACCCGCATTATTACGGGCGGAACCATAACCGATCCCGAAAGTCTTTCGGACGATAAAAATAACTACCTTATGTCGCTGTGCTTATGCGAGAGCGGAGTGGGCGCCGTATGGACGGATATAACGACGTCAGAAACGTACAACTATTATATCCCGCACCCGTACAAGGTTAAGCTTAACGATTTGCTTATGAGAGTATCTCCCGCCGAGATAATCTGTAACGGGAAGATGCTCGCGGAAAGCACGGAGCTGTCCGCCGTAAAATTCGGCTCCGTATGCCCGATGAGCGCGTACGACGACGATATGTACGACTGCGACGTTGCTAAATCAACGCTGTCTACCGTACTTCCGTCAAAGGAGCTTAAGGAGCTTGAAAAAACGCCCGCATGTCTTTGCGCGGAAGGCGCGCTCGTGTCGTACGTGCGCAGTCTTCAGTTTAGGGAAAACGTCAATATCGGCGTGGGGGAGCAGTACGAGTCTGATATCTATATGGATATTGACGCAAATACCGCAAAAACGCTCGAGCTTGTCGAGTCGCAAAGCAAAAAACGCGGCACGACTCTTCGCGACGTTATAAACAAAACATGTACGCCGATGGGCGACAGGCTTCTCCAAAAATGGATTCTCCGTCCGCTTTGCGTAAAGAAAAAAATCGACGAGAGGCTTAATGCCGTCGGTTGTCTGTATAACGACACAATTACGCGAGAGACGCTCCGCGCAAGCCTGCAAAAAATTCGCGATATCGTAAGAATTTCATCCAATCTGTCGCTTGGCGATATTAAAACTAAGGACGTTTATTCTCTTTACGCGGCGTTTTGCACGATTCCAGAGCTAAAAAAAGCAATATTAAATATGAACGGGGCCGCGCCCCTTCTTGTCGAGATTGAAAAACGGTTAATTCCGCTCGACGACCTATCCGAGCTTATCGACCGTGCGGTTGCCGCACCCGAGCAGACCGGGACGAAAAAGGAAGAGATTAAAACAATAAAAGACGGCTACGACGGCGAGCTTGACGAGTACCGCGCGCTTGTGTCCGATTCCAGAAACATTATTGCGGGAATGGAGGCTAAAGAGCGCGAAAAAACGGGCATAAAGAATTTGCGTATTTCGTACAACAGGCTCTTCGGCTATTTTATAGAGGTGCCGAGGCAGTTCGATTCGATGGTGCCGGAAACATATATTCGCCGCCAAACTGTGGCAAACGCCGAGCGTTATATAACCGATGAGTTAAAAGAACTCGAGTATAAGGTTATCAATGCCGCCGACCTTGCCGAAAAACGCGAAAAGCAGTTATATGCCGAAGTTCTCGCAAGGATAAGGGAAAAGTGCGGCGTAATAAACGAGGACGGAAAAGCAATATCCGAGCTCGACTGCATAGTAGCTCTTGCGCAATCGGCTAAAAGCAACGGCTATTGCATGCCGACGATAACCGAAAACGGCGTTATAAATATATCCGAAGGGCGGCATCCCGTTGCGGAGCTTCTTGCGTCCGACGAGACCTTTGTACCAAACTCCGCCACGCTTAATAACGGCGACTCGCGCATTATGCTTATCACCGGTCCGAATATGGCGGGAAAAAGTCTTTTTATGCGACAGGTTGCGCTTATTACAGTGCTTGCGCATATCGGCTCGTTTATTCCCGCAAAATCGGCGGAAATCGGTCTTGTGGATAAAATTTTCACACGAGTGGGCGCAAGCGACGATATTTCCACCGGTCGAAGCACATTTATGGTCGAGATGAGCGAAGTATCGGCAATTTTAAGTAACGTTACCGACAGAAGCCTTGTGCTTCTCGACGAGATTGGCCGCGGAACGTCCACGTACGACGGGTTGAGTATTGCCTGGGCGGTAGTGGAGCACTTGGCAAATTCATGTAAGGCAAAGGTGCTTTTTTCCACGCATTTCCATGAATTAACCGAGCTCGAGGGCGAAATCGACGGGCTTAAAAATTACAAATTTACCGCTAAAGAGGTGGACAGCGGCATTAAGTTTATGCACAAAATAATGCGCGGAAGCGCAAACAAAAGCTTCGGTATAGAGGTCTCGGCGCTTGCGGGGCTTCCGCAGTCCGTTCTTGACAGGGCAAAGCAAATATTATCCCAGCTTATGAATGCCGACATTGCACACAAGGCTAACGACACGCGCCAGCTTTCTATGTTCGATAACGTTTCCAAGCACGGCGAAATAATAAAAATCCTTCAAGAGCTCGATATTGACGACATCACTCCGCGCGCCGCGCTCGATATACTCTGTGACTTAAAGGAAAAATCCGAAAAATGAAAATAAACAAGCTTCCGAGCGAGATTTTTAACAGAATAGCGGCAGGCGAGGTGGTAGAATCCCCGTCGTCCATTGTTAAAGAGCTTGCCGAAAATGCAATCGACGCAGGGGCGACGGAAATTTCTGTCACCGTCCGCGGCGGAGGAATAGATTATATCCGTATTACGGATAACGGTTGCGGAGTGGATTTTGACGACCTTCCAACAGCCTTTTTACCGCATGCAACCAGCAAGATTAAAAGCTTGGAGGATCTCGATACAATAGGTACGCTCGGTTTTAGAGGCGAGGCGCTTCCGAGTATCGCGGCGGTCGCCGACGTTACCATGGTTTCGAGAACGGCAGATAGCGAAATGGGCGGAACGGTGTCCTATGTCGGCGGAAAGCTCGCTTCCCACGAGGAGTGCGGCGCAAAGCTCGGCACCACCGTTACCGTAGAAAAACTGTTCGAAAGAATTCCCGCACGCAAAAAGTTTTTGGCAAAGCCGTCGCGCGAGGAAACAAAAATATTTACTTTAATCGAGCATCTCGTCCTTGCGAATCCCGATATCGTGTTTAAGTTCGAAAGCGAGACGAAAAGGTTTGCTTCGTCGGGCGAGGGGTTAGAGAGTGCAGTCTTTGCCGTTTACGGTGATACGGTACTGAAAAACACGCTTAAAGTTGAGCTTGACGAGCCGCCGATTAAAATAGTCGGTTATACATGTGTTCCTACGTTTACCAAGCCGTCAAGAAATTATCAAAATATAATTATTAACGGAAGATATGTGGAAAGCGCGGATATTTGCTACGCGGCTCTCTCCGTATACATGCCGTATCTTATGAAGCGCCAATACCCGCTGTTTGTTTTGCATATCGAAATGCCGTTTGATATGGTGGACGTAAATGTGCATCCGAGCAAAATGCAGGTCAAGTTTGCCGATACGGTAAAGATTAAGTCGATTGTAGCTCGCGCGATTAAAAACGCCGTAATGCCGCGGCTTACGGAAGCCAAACGGCTTACCGACGAGGATTTTCATATCGAAACGCCTAAATCCGAGCCCGAGTTCGGCAGGAGTCATACGCTCGGCTCGTTCTTCGACATTATTCCGAGGCAGAATCAGACTTATAACGAATCGATCACTCAATCGACTCTTGAGGAGGCGTCCTCGCTCGACCCCAATCCGGAGCCGCCGCCGACAGATAATAGCGGCAGGTATGCCGACGTGTACGAATCGACCGCAGACTTTTCCGAAAAAGAACATTTTGTCGCTACCGAATGTAAATATGTCGGGAAGCTCTTCAACACGTATTTGATACTCGAATCGGGCGACAAGTGTTATTTTGTCGATCAGCACGCCGCGCACGAAAAACTGCTTTACGACAGGCTCCTTGCCGAGTACGAGAGTAAGCGCCTTAAAACTCAACCGCTTATAGTCCCGTTTGTATTTGACGTGTCTCCGAGTGACGCCGAGCTTATTTCCGATAATTTGGAGTTGATAGAGGACTGCGGTTTTTCTCTCGCGCCGTTCGGCGATAATACTTTTGCATTATCATCGGTGCCGCTTGAATGCGTTGGGATAGACCTTCAATCGTTTGTGTCCGACTTACTTATTATATCGTCACGCGAAAAGAGTCCCATGGTTTTACGCGAACGACTTATGCAAGCGGCGTGTAAAGCCGCCGTTAAGGGCGAGATAGACGATTTATCTAAAAGCGAAATCGACGCGCTTCTTGCGGAGATGACTGCGCGAAACATCACAATGTTCTGTCCGCACGGCAGACCGATTGCCGTATGCTTTTCCCAAAAGGAGATTGAAAAGTGGTTCAAGCGAATCGTATAAAAGCGGTCGCTATTGTCGGTTGCACTGCCGTCGGAAAGTCCGCTATCGCGCTCGATCTTGCGAAAAAGTTCGACGGCGAGCTAATCGGCGCCGACTCTATGCAGATTTACCGCGGGTTCGATATAGGAACGGGTAAGCTTACTAAAGAGGAGTGCCGAGGAATTACCCACAAGCTTATAGACGTTGCGGACGGCGACGACGATTTTTCAGTTGGAGAGTACGTCGAGCTTGCAAAAAATGCTATAACCGACACCGCAAAATCGGGTAAGCTGCCTATAATCGTCGGCGGAACGGGAATGTATGTTTATTCGCTTTTGTCGGGTTGCGACTTCGCAGGAACGTCAAAAAACGATGCCGTAAGAGTTGCGCTGAAAACCGCGGGACATTTTTTGGGTGGAAAAACACTTCACGACATTCTCTCGGAGGTGGATTCCTCCGCCGCGCAAAAAATATCACCTAACGACGTAAAACGCGTTATTCGCGCTCTCGAAATATTTTATTTAACAGGCGCGCCGAAATCGCTTGTCGCCACCCAATCGGAGCCTCCGTTCGACGCGCTTACGATAGTCGTAACTCTTCCGCGCGAGCTTTTGTACGAAAGGATAAACGCACGAGTAAAAAGCATGTTCGAGTGCGGACTTATCGACGAGGTCAACGGGCTTAAGCAATACGTCGGGTGCGGGGCTATGCAGGCTCTCGGATATAAACAAATAATAGAAAATCCCGACATGCCTTACGACGAGCTTGTAGCGCTTGTGTCGCAAAAGACACGCAACTACGCAAAGCGGCAAATGACTTATTTTAACAATATGAAGCTCGATAAAGTGTTTATCGACGCACGGGATACCGACAAAATCGAGCGTGCCGTAACAGAGTTTTTGGAGAAATAACATGCACAGACTTATTGATTCGGCGATTAAATCGCTGCAAAAACAATTTAAAAAGGTGGACGAAATTGCGCTTACAAATGAGCGCAAGGTTTTAGACGCGTTCCGTGAGCACCGTATTGCGCTTCGCCACTTTGCGCCCACTACCGGCTACGGTTATGACGACGTGGCGAGAGATACGCTTAATAAGCTGTATGCAACCGTTTTCGGCGGCGAGGAGGGCATTGTGTCGCCCTTAATCGCTTCAGGCACACATGCACTAACTATCGCGCTTTTCGGGCTGCTTCGCCCCGGTCAAACCCTTTTATGCGCTACCGGCACTCCTTACGACACGCTTAACGACGTTATCTTCGGCGATAATATCGGCTCGCTTAAAGATTTTAATGTAGATACGGTTATCGTTCCGCTTAAAAACGGAAAGCCCGATATTTCCGCCATAAAGGCCGAAATAAAAAAACGTAAGCCGTCGGTTGTCGCCGTTCAGCGCTCGCGCGGCTACGATATGCGCCCCGCGCTGTCGGTGGATACGATAAACGAAATATACGAAATTGCTAAGACGGTAGACGCTTTTGTGCTTGTTGACAACTGCTACGGAGAGTTTACGGAGAGCGCGGAGCCTAAGGCGGACGCGCTCGTCGGCTCGCTAATTAAAAATCCGGGCGGGGGTATTGCGCCTACCGGCGGATATATAGTGGGCTCGAAAAAAGCGATTTCTCAGATAGAAGGCAGGCTGACGTCGCCGTCTATCGGCAGGGAAGTGGGATCGTATTCGGGCGATTACAGATTATTTTACGAGGGGCTGTTCTTATCGCCGCACACCACTGCGCAGGCGATTAAAACCGCAATGCTTTTTTCGGAGGTTTTTACCTCGCTCGGTTACGAGACAATGCCCAAAACGGGCGAAAGCTACGACGATATTATTTGCTCGATTAAATTCGGTGATAAGGATTCGCTTATAAAATTTTGCAAGGCAGTCCAGAGCGCGTCACCAGTCGACAGCTTTGTAACTCCCGAACCGTGGAATATGCCAGGTTACGAGGATCAAGTAATAATGGCGGCAGGAGCGTTTATACAAGGCTCGTCGATAGAGCTTTCGTGCGACGGGCCCATTCGTCCGCCGTATATCGCATATATTCAGGGCGGCCTTACAATCGAGCACGGAATAATTGCTCTCGAAAAATGCCTCGACTTTCTGGGTATTTCGTAAACAACCGAAATACCGATTGACTTTTTTATTTTGCTATGCTATTGTGTATTTAATCGCCTTGAGCGAATAAAACTATATTATTTTAAAGGAGAAATATCATGAAATTATACGTCAATAAAAAATCCGGCGATATTCGTATCGACCTTTGCGGCTGCGAGGCGGAAGGGTTTACCTTGCTTAAAGAAAACGATACCGACGCCGCGCTCGAAAAGCATGTTCCCGTTGTCAAGGTAAACGGCAACACAGTATGCGTAGACGTGGGTTCCGTCGCTCATCCCATGACGGAAGAGCATTATATCGCTTATATCGTCCTTAAAACTAATTACGGCGCTCACGTCCGCAAGCTCGCTTATTCCGATAAGCCCGCCGCCGTTTTTACGCTTTCGGAAGGCGAAAAAGCGGAAGCCGCTTACGAGTATTGCACTCTCCACGGTCTGTGGGTGACGAAGCTTTAAAAACGTAAAAAAACCGAAGGGTATTACGATTTTCATTATCTTGTATAAACGCTTGATTTTTGAGATTCGATGCGTTATACTTTATTCGGTTAAACCAAAATAAAAACCAAAAGGAGTAATTATGTCGGAATTAAAGATTAAAAAAGTTATCGGCAGAGAGATTATCGACTCGCGCGGTAACCCTACCGTCGAAGCTGAGGTCGTTCTCGAAAACGGAGTTATGGGTCGCGGTGCGGCGCCCTCCGGTGCGTCCACCGGCGAATTCGAAGCAATAGAGCTTCGTGACGGCGACAAGACCAAGTTCGGCGGAAAGGGCGTACAAAAGGCCGTTTCCAACGTTAACACCGTTATTAACGACGTCCTTGTCGGCGCAAATGCGTTCGATACCTACGCTGTAGATAAGCTTATGCTCGATGCCGACGGCACCGACAACAAGAGCAAGCTCGGCGCAAACGCCATTCTCGCGGTTTCGATTGCCGCCGCGAAGGCCGCTGCGACGGCGCTTAGTATTCCGCTTTACCGTTTTATCGGCGGCTCGGCGGCGACAAGGCTTCCCGTTCCTATGATGAACATTCTTAACGGCGGCGCTCATGCAACCAACAACGTCGACGTTCAAGAGTTTATGATTATGCCTGTCGGCGCATCTTCCTTTGCGGAAGGATTGCGCTGGTGCACCGAAGTTTTCCATGCGCTTCAATCGCTTCTTAAAGGCAAGGGTCTTGCAACCTCCGTTGGCGACGAGGGCGGTTTTGCTCCCAACCTCGCAAGCGACGAGGACGCCATAAAGAATATCCTCGAAGCCGTCAAAAAGGCAGGCTTTAAAGAGGGCAAGGACTTTGTTCTTGCAATGGACGCTGCGGCGAGCGAGTGGAAGGGCGGCAAAAAGGGTCAGTACAAAATGCCCAAAGCCGGCACCACTTTTACAAGCGAACAGCTTATCGAGCACTGGAAGTCCCTTACCGAGAAGTATCCTATTTACTCGATTGAGGACGGTCTCGATGAAGAGGACTGGGAAGGTTGGCAAAAGCTTACCGCCACGCTCGGCGACAAAGTTCAGCTCGTCGGCGACGATTTGTTCGTAACCAACGTAAAGCGTCTCCAGAAGGGTATCGACCTTAACTGCGGCAACTCCATTCTCATTAAGCTTAACCAGATCGGTTCTGTTTCCGAGACCATGGAGGCGATTAAGCTTGCTCACCGCAACGGCTACACCGCGGTCGTATCTCACCGTAGCGGCGAGACCGAGGACACGACTATTGCCGACCTTGCCGTCGCGCTTAACGCGGGACAGATTAAGACCGGCGCGCCCAGCCGTTCCGAGCGCGTCGCCAAGTACAACCAGCTCCTTCGCATAGAGGAAGAGCTCGGCTGCGGCGCAGATTATCCCGGCATAAAGACCTTCAACATCAAACGCTAATTAAAAAAACGATAAAACCGAAAAGGGCGGCTTTGCGTTGCGCAGAGCCGTCTTTTTTTGCAAGAAAAATATCATATAAAATATTGCATAATTGTTGAAAAAGTAGTATAATTGTGATGAGGTGATTATTATGGATAATTGTATTTTTTGTAAAATCATTAAAGGCGAGATTCCGTCAAAAAAGTTTTACGAGGACGAGCTGATGATTATTATCGCCGACGTCAATCCACGCGCGAAAAAGCATTACCTTGCAATTCCCAAAAAGCATTATAAGTTTTTTTCCGAAATGACGGAAGAAGACGCGGCTAACCTTGCAAAAATCATTTCCAAAATCGCCGAGCTTGCTCCCTCGCTTGGGCTTGAAAACGGTTATAGGGTAATAGTCAATCAGGGCGACGACGCCGTTCAAACCGTTCCCCACCTGCATATACACCTTTTGGGCGGACAAAAACTCGGCATAGGCGGCTTTACCGTCGATGAGTGAAGCCCCGATATCCAAGTCTGTGCTGCTTCGTTCTACGCTCGCTAAGTATGTGGACCGCTCATACGGCGAGTATTGGAAGGAGGATATGCTCGACGCCTTCGAGTGCGAGGCCGTTCCGTCATTGTCATTATCTCCAACCGATCGGGTGTTACCTCAAAAGCGCAGAGAGATGCTTCGACCGTTTATTATCAAGCTTTTGCTGTTTGTCGGAGTCTCCTCGGAATATATTGCTTTAGTCGCAAAGCTTATCGAAACGCTTGCAATTAGACCGCGCGACGAGATTAATACGGTTCTTTCCGTCGCCGCCGACAAAATGTGTGTTACCGAAAAAGCGATTTCGCACAAGATAGACAGATGTTTTAATATCTACAATCTCGATATGTACGAGCAGATTAAGTATCTTACTCACACAAACCCGCAGACCGCAAGGGACGCGCTCGTCGATTTGTCGGCTTACGTCAGAGTAATTTTTTACAGTGAGGCGCCCATTCTTTGAACGATTTATCAAACAATCCGTACTTAATAGGCATCGATGTCGACTGGAAGCATTACGATCTTAACAGCTACTTATTTAATCAATCTACTCCGTCGGTAGATGTTTCGATAGACAGATTGTATTTTCTTGTCAGAGAAATGCTCGCATATCTTAAATTCGACATCACACTTCTCGGTTACAGATATCTTGCAAAGCTTATGCAATATTATCTCGTTTGCGACAACGGATTAAATCTCGATAACGGGTTTACGTTTGTTTCGGAGCGATACGGAATCGAGTGTTCGTTTGTTAAATCAAACATAAATAAGGCAATCGAAGTAAACAAATCTTTCCGTCCTCTCGCGACCAAAATGCTTTCTATGGAGCTATCCGAAAAAGAGTGCGGGGAAGTGGCGTCGGTCGTTATGATACTCGGCGCAATATTTAAACGATATTATAACTGCAATGTAGTAGGCGACACCGAGACCGAAGAGGATAAAATACTTTTAATACACAAAAACAGGTTATTGATAAATGGATAAATCGGAAAACAAAACCAAAGTTATTATTATCGATGATGACGAAAATATATGCCAGCTTATTGCACTGTATCTCGATAAAGACGGATTTGCCGTAGATTTCTACCATGACGGAGAAACGGGGCTTTCCGTACTGCGTGATAATAAACACGACGTACTGCTTCTCGACATTATGATGCCCGGAATCGACGGGTTTGAAACGCTTAAAGAGCTTCGGACCTTTTCAGACATTCCGGTTATTATGTTGTCCGCTCGAGGCGAGCCTATGGACAAAATATCGGGGCTCGATTGCGGCGCCGACGATTATATAACAAAGCCCTTCGAGCCTCAGGAGCTTATTGCGCGTATTCGTGCCGTTTTGCGCAGAATAAAGCCCAAAACGGAAAGCAAAAGGGTAGAATTATTTAATCTTTCAGTTAATCTCGATAATTTTACAGTTACGCTTAACGGTAATTCCGTCGACATGCCGCCAAAAGAGATAGAGTTATTGTACACGCTTGTAAAAACACCTATGCACGTTTTTACTCGCGACGAACTACTGAAACAAATTTGGGGACAAAACTATACAGGCGACTCGCGTACTGTAGACGTGCATATTAAGCGCGTTAGAGAAAAGCTCGGCGACAATCCGCATTGGAAGCTTACGACAGTATGGGGCGTCGGATATAAAATCGAAGTGTTTTAACAGTGCGCTTTTTTTCGGCATTAAAAAGATTTGTAAAATCTCATATTTTCAGAATTATCATAGGCGCGGCAATCATTTTTTCCACCGTGTTTTTTCCTATGTATTATCTCTATCCTACAATCGATCACTCGGAGCAGCAACGGGTTTTGATTGTGCTTGTGATTTTTGCGGTTGTTTTTGAGACAGTTATATTTTTGGTTATTACGCATTTTCTTGTGTACGGGCGATTTTCCGGCGCGAGCAAGCAGCTTTCCAAAATGTCGCATACCGATTCATACGATATATCCGTTAACAGCGCCTCAATCGACAATACGGTAACCGAGATAGCCGATTCGGTAAACGCCGCGGCGGAAGAATATAAAAGACTGGAGCAGGGGCGTAAGCAATTTGTCGCAAACGCCTCGCACGAGCTTAGATCGCCGCTTACATCCGTGCAGGGCTTTTTACAAGCGGTTTTAGACGGTACAGTCTCCGAAGAAGATAAGGAAAAATACCTTAAAATAGCGCTAAGCGAGACAAAGCGGCTCAATTCGCTTATCAATTCCATGCTCGACCTTTCTCGGCTCGAATCGGGCAAAAATCCGCTTATATACTCAAAATTTAATATAAACGATATTATCAGCGAGGTTGCCGTTCGTTTCGAGCCTGCGCTAATAAAAAAAGTTCTCCAAATCAACGTCGATTTTGCGCGGGAGATTTGCTATGTCTACGCAGACAAGGATAAAATAATTCAGGTTATCAATAATCTTGTTGACAATGCGATTAAGTACTCTCCGTCGTACTCGAGAATACTTTTAACAACCAGTATACACGCGAATAAGGTGTATGTAAAGGTTAAAGATTTCGGTTACGGCATAAGCAAAAAGGACCAAATGCTTGTCTGGGATACTTTTTACATGACTGACAAATCGCGTTCGCCGGTCAAGACCAAGGGCTCGGGACTCGGGCTTTCTATTGTAAAAAAGATTATAGACGAGCACGGCGAGGTTATTTGGATAGAATCGAGTCGAGGCGCCGGTGCGACTTTTATTTTTACTCTGACGTTGTTTGACGAAAATAGACATAAGTCGAACAAAGGTACGATTATCAAGTCGGAAATTGCCGCGGACGGGCCTATAAACAAACCGAGGGAAGGCTAATGGAGCAATACTACGAGCAAAATGTTACCAATAAGGATATAGACAGGCGAGCCAAACGCACAAAATCGCTTAACATAGCACGCTCGGTTTGCTTTGTGCTCGGCGTCGCGCCGCTCATAATGACGGCAATGTTTATACTTGGCGAGATGCTTTTTATGGTATTTGTTCTTATCGGCATTGCAGTACCGTTTTTTGTTGCCGCTATTGTTATAGGCTACTTCAATAAACGCAATAATACCGAATACGACTATGTAATCGACAGCGAAAAGCTGACCGTAACCGAAGTATATTACAGAGAATCGCGGAAAGTGAAATATTCGATTCCGCTTAGAGCAATAGAATCGGTCGGTGCGTTTGACTCCGAAAAATACAAAAAACTTCAAGGAAACGCCGTAAAAAAGAGCCTTGCCATTGTCAATTACGACGACGAAAAATCGATTGTTTATATATACTACTATACGGAAAAGGGCAGAAAGATTCTTTTTATCGAGCCTGACAGAGGCTTTATAATCGCACTTAAGCGCAGCGTCAGCGCGCTCACCGTTTTTGACGAAAGCATGAACGAACTAATTAAACTTCTTGAGGAAAGAGAGGCGCAAGAAAATGATTTATCTTGATAACGCCGCAACAACAAAGGTTTTCGACGAGGCTGTATCTGCCGCCGCGCAGATGATGACGGATAACTTTTACAATCCCAATGCGACTTACACTCACGGTGTCGCGGTAAAGTCGTTTATCGAATCGTGCCGTAAGGAAATCGCAAAATATCTCGGTGCGGAGGATAAGGAAATCATATTCACCTCGTGCGCGACGGAATCTAATAATTGGGTTTTTTCTCAAGGAAGAAAACGCCCAAGCGGAAATATCGTTATATCGGCAGGCGAACATTCGTCCGTTTACGAGCCCGCAATGCGGCTTAAAAGCCGCGGAACGGACGTGCGCATTGCAAAGCTCGATAAGAGCGGCAGGGTCGATACGGACGACCTTTTGCGGCTTGTAGACGACAACACGTCGCTTGTTTCGGTAATACACGTAAGCAACGAGACCGGGGTTATAAACCCCATAAAAGATATATGTTCGGCGGTAAAGCGTAAATCCAAGAACGCGCTTTTTCACTCCGACGGTGTTCAGGGCGCGCTTAAGTCCGATTCGGTCGATTCTCTCGGCGTTGATTATTACAGCGTCAGCGCGCACAAGATGGGCGCCCCTAAGGGTATCGGTCTACTGTACGTCAATAAAAAGCTTAATATCGCTCCGATGCTTGTCGGCGGTGGTCAGGAGCGAGGATTAAGGTCGGGAACGCAAAACACGGCGTATATCGCCGCTTTTGCCGCCGCCGTTAAGCAGTTTATTAAAACCCGAGATTTAGAGCGCACTCACGCAATACGAAATAAGCTTGTCGAATTATTTACCGATTCCGGCGCAAAAATAATCGGCGACAGAAGCAACAGCGGTTATATTTTATGCGTGTGTTTGAACGGCGCCAAGGCGGAGATTGTGCAAAATGCGGCGTGCGATAGGGGAGTTGTTATAGGAAAGGGCGCGGCGTGCTCGGGCTCCAAGCGCGGAAACAGAGTGCTTTCCGCTATGGGCTTATCTGACAGCGAGGTTGAGCGGTGCATACGAATCAGCTTGTGTAACGACACGTCTATGGGCGACGCAGTTACCGCCTCCGAAATCATACTCGAATGTGCGTACAAAATAAGGAGAGGAAATGTTTGACAACGTTTTAATACTTCGCTACGGCGAGCTTTATCTTAAAGGCAAAAACCAAAGCTACTTTGAGAATATGCTTAAGGACAACATTCGCGCAAAGCTTGACGGAGTCGACTGTAAAATATACTTCGGACGCGGTCGTTATGCTATTAAGGAATACGCGGAGTTCGACGAAACAGAAATAATAAACAGAATGAAGCAGGTTTTTGGGCTTCATTCCATGTCGGTTGCAAGGCGTTGCGGATACGAGCTTGACGAGATTGTCGCTCTTGCCGTCTCCATGACGCCGAATAGCGGCTCGTTTCGCGTATCCTCGCACAGATCGAACAAAAAATACCCGCTCGATTCTATGCAGTTAAACCGTTATGTGGGCGAAAGAATACTCGAGAGTAAACCCGCTCTTACCGTAGATCTTCACAATCCCGATTACGTGCTTAATATCGACGTCAGGGAGGGGGGAGACGTGTACATTTACGACAGTGTAATACCGTGCGCCGGCGGCATGCCGTACGGCACCGCAGGTAACGGGTTGCTGTTACTTTCGGGCGGTATCGATAGCCCCGTCGCGGGATACATGATGGCAAAACGCGGAATGAGTATCACGGCGCTGCATTTTCATTCCTATCCGTACACGTCGGAAGCGGCAAAGGATAAAGCGGTCGAGCTTGCGCGCATCCTCAAAAAATATTGCCCGACTATTAAATTAAAAGCGGTCTCACTTACAAAGATTCAGGAAAAGATACACGAAAAATGCAAGCCCAACTACATGATTACTCTTGTCAGGCGGTTTATGATGAAAATCGCACAGCGCGTCGCTCGCTCCGAGTCCTGCGGTTGTATAATTAACGGCGAAAGTCTCGGGCAGGTCGCAAGCCAAACGCTCGA
>JAFLVE010000004.1 GCA_022511445.1 Clostridiales bacterium
TTGCGCATGGCCGCATATGCCGTCTTGTAGGTGCCGAACACATTGTTTTTAATCGCCTCTGTGGGCGCAATCTCCATCATGGGAACGTGCTTATATGCCGCGGCGTGGAAAACGGTTTCGGGCTTGTACTTATTAAGCGTTTCGGCAAGCTTGTCCGCCTCGCGGACGGTGCCCATAACAAGGGTGTACCGCGACTTATCGTAGACTTTGGAAAACTCCTGGTCGATATTGAACATTCCGTTTTCGTGCTGGTCGAATATGATAAGGTGCTTGCAGCCGAAGTTGAGCGACTGACGGCAAAGCTCCGAGCCGATAGAGCCCGCGCCGCCCGTTACCATAACGATTTTATCCTTTACGCACATATTGACAAGCTCGGTTTTTACCTTAAACTCGTCCCTGCCGAGAAGTGATTCGATTTTTATGTCTCTAAGTTCGAGCGAGGCGCCCGCTTCCGTCTGCGCGTCGCTTATCCGCGGCAGCATTTTTATGGGAATGTTAAACTTACTCAGCCGCTCGTAAATATTTTTCAGTTCCGACTTAGTAAGCTCGGTTATGGCGATAATAAACGTGTCAGGCGCGTACGTTTCGACAATGGTATCTATTTGGTCAAGTCCGCCCGCGACCAAAACGCCGCTTATCGTCCTGTCCTGCTTTTCCTCGTCGTTATCTACAAGCGCGACGGGCAGGTACCCCTCGTTTACGTTAGATAAAAACCTGTTTAGAAGCGCCGTTCCGACGTTGCCCGCGCCGATAATAATCGTGCGTATCATTTTTTGACCGTTATCTTCGGGAATTACGCCCTTTCTGATATATGCGATATATCTTATTCCGATATAGATAAACCGTATTGTTCCCGTCGTAAGGAAGGAAAAGAATACAAACAGCAGCACCTGCGTCATCCACAGCTCCGCCCTAAACGCCTCGTTTACGATTATTCTTACTACGACGAACACTATAAAGGACGCGATATACGAGGCGATAAACTTCAGCACCTCCACTCTGCCCGCATACTTCCACACAACGTTGTAGCAGTCAAAAAGCGCAAGCATGCATATAGGCACCGTCACCATGATAAGCATGAGCGGAATCTCGAAGTCCAAATACCCCGCGGGCGGATTGACGTCCGGGCTGTAATACATTGTAAACCGAGCAAGCCAAAAGGAGCCTACGACAAGCGCAAGGTCAAGCAAAAAGGTAAGAATAACGTTACGGTAGCGCGGAGAGAAAACAGCCTGAATATCGGGCAATATGTTTTTGTTCTTCCCGTTGCCTGCGGTATTCTTTTTGTCTTTGTTTTTCTCTTTCGACATAATACTCCGTAAATGCTTTACAAAACCGCTTAATATTATACAGTATCTCCCTCGCCGTTGTCAATGTTATTTCGCATTTTGGTCGGATTTTGTAGAAAGTATTCGGTACAATCGGCGCTACACCGCCGTCCGCATAGTCAACAACATTAAAAAATCCTCGCAATGCGAGGATATAAAATCATATTAACCGTAAATCTTATCTTTTATCTATTCTTTGATTACTTATTTTTTATCAGCCGTTTTTACGGCGCGAATTAATGTATTTTCTGAATACGGAAAGCACCTCGTCTATCTTGCGCGCGTCCTCGCACTCGCACATAACCCTTACCTTGGGCTCGGTGCCCGACATTCTCACTATAAGTCTGCCTATGCCCGAAAGCCGCGACGTATACTCCTCTATAAGCCCGACCATTTCCTTTTCGTACATAATGGACTGATCGGCGTACTCCGCAATAGCTTTTTGCGGGAAAAGATTAAGCTCCATAAACTCGCCGAGCTTGCCGCCGCTGTACAGCGTTTTTGTGATAATCATACTCGACAGTATTCCGTCGCCCGTCGTGGCGTGCGGATACACGATGTAATGTCCGCTCTGCTCTCCGCCGAGATTATATCCTTTTTTGAACATAAGGTCGCAGATATACTTATCGCCGACGGGGGTACGGATAAGCCTGCGCCCGTCCTTTTCCAGCCTGCGCTCGAGCGCGGTGTTTGTAAGAACGGTGCCCACGACGACGTCGTCCTTAAGCGTTAAATCGCGCCCTATATTGTAAAGCACCGAATCGCCGTCCATAACCTTTCCGTCAAAAACAAACGACAATCTGTCGGCGTCGCCGTCGTACGCAAAGCCGAGTTTATAGTCGGTACCCACCATTGAATGGAGCACGTAATCGGGATGAAGTGCGCCGCAGCCGCAGTTTATCTTTTCGCCGCGGAGCGAGCAGTTTTCAATCATTACGGACGCGCCCAATCTTTCAAACGCCTGCTTGGCGACAATTCCCGCAGCGCCGTAGCCGCAGTCCAGCCACACCTTGGCGCCCGTCATATCGGTATCCACCACCTGAACGAGATAGTCGATATACTTTTGCGCCGCGTCGGGGATTTTACGCACAGAGCCGACCGCACGCATCTCGGTGGGGTTTTCGATATAATACTCGACGCTTCCCTCTTGCTCCTCGCTGAGCTTAACGCCGCTGCCGTCGAAGATTTTAATGCCGTTGTATTCGGGCGGATTGTGCGAGGCGGAAATGACTATTCCGCAAAGGGCGTTATTCATCATTGCAAGGCGCGCAATGCCGGGCGTGGGGAGCACGCCAACTTGCAAAACCTCCGCGCCGCCGCGTTTAAGCCCGCTGATAAGCGACTCTTCTATTTCGGGACCGGACACGCGCGTATCTCTGCCGACAACGCACACGCCTTTACCGAAGTACGCGACTATGGCAAGTCCTACCTTATACGCAAGCGCGGCGTCGAGATTGTCGCCGTACTTTCCTCTTATTCCGTCGGTGCCGAAGTACTTACCCATTCCTACCCTCCAATCACGGTGTATGTATAATATCTTATGCCGAAATTATAATATATTAAACACTTTGTGTCAACAAATAATCGAGAGGACGCCTATTTCCTCAATTCGATTGACATAATCAAGATATAACTACTATAATATAACAGTATGGAAGAATTCGTAAGATCAATGGCGGACGCCATAAACAACTCGCTCGGCGCGCCGCTTACGGTAATGCTTCTTGCAATGATTCCCATTGCGGAGGCGCGATTTGCCATACCGTTCGGAATGACGATAGGTCTGACCCCGGGCGAAGCGTTCGGCTATGCGTTTTTGGGCTCGTCGCTTATCGCCCCCATACTTTTGCTTGTGCTTATACCCATTATAAACGCTCTTTCGAAAACCAAATTCTTTTCCAAAATAGGCAAGTTCCTGTACGAAAGATTCGAAAAGAAATCGCGCTCACTCGGCGAATCGATAACGGAATCCGAGAACGGCGCGACAAAGAAAAAATTCAAGATAACAAAAACCGACCTTAAAAAAATGGGCGGCACGGCGGGATTCGTCGCAATACCGCTGCCGCTTACGGGAGTGTGGACGGGCAGCGCGGTTGCCTCCATACTGAAAATAGGCTTTGTAAAAGGGCTTATAGGAATAATCGTGGGAAACGCCGCGGCATGCGGAATAATAACGCTTATCGGCTTTTTATTCTCGGGCTACGAGCTGTATATAACAATCGCGTTTGCCGCTATCGCCGTAGTCGTTATTATCATTCTTATCGTAAAGCTTATTGTTTATAAACCGCAAACGGACGACGGCGGATTAAAAACCGCCGAAAAGACAACCGAAAAAAACACGAATTCGGAAGGGGCGCATTCCCACTCTTCCGAATATAATATAACTATCGAAAAAGACGCTCCATCCGATTCGGGCGGAACGCCAAAGGAGAAATGACATGTGCGGAATAATAGGCTATATAGGGAGCAGACAGGCGGGTCCGATACTCCTCGAAGGGCTTAAAAAACTCGAATACCGCGGCTACGATTCGAGCGGTATTGCAGTTATCGACGACGGGGTCATTTCGGTTATAAAATCGGTTGGCATGATAAAAGCGCTCGACGAAAAGTCGAAGGGAGGTTCCGTTGTCAGCGGTACGGTCGGAATAGGTCACACTCGCTGGGCGACGCACGGCGCGCCGAGCGACGAAAACTCCCACCCTCACCTTTCCTCGGATAAGCGCTTTGCAATAGTCCATAACGGCATTATCGAAAACTTCGAGTCGCTTCGCACCGAGCTTAAAAGCCTCGGCTATAAGTTTACAGGCGAAACGGACAGCGAGGTTATCGCAAAGCTCATTCAGCACCACTATTGCGGCGATATAATATCGACGCTCCGCACCGTTATAACCCGCCTCGAAGGCTCGTACGCCGTAGGAATTATTTCCGCCGACAAGCCCGACGCGCTGTACGCGATACGCAAGGACAATCCGCTCGTCGTAGGGCTCGGGGACGGCGAAAACTTTATAGCGTCCGACTACACCGCCGCGCTCGAGCATACGAAAAACTTCGTCCTCCTCGGCGACAAAGAGATTGCGGAAATTACGGCAACGGAAACAAAATTTTACGACGTTGACGGCAAACAAATAAAAAAGAAGCCGTACACCGTCGAATGGAATATCGAGGAAGCGCAAAAAGGCGGCTACGCTCACTTTATGCTTAAAGAGATTTTCGAGCAGCCCAGAGCGCTTACCCGCACCGTCCGTCCGCGCATAGCAGGCGACGAAATTAAGCTCGACGGTATAGAGTTCGACGGCGACTACCTGTCCTCCCTCGAGCGAATCGATATAATAGGCTGCGGCTCGGCGTACCACGCAGGCATTGTCGGAAAGTCCTTTATAGAAAAGCATTGCAGGATTCCCGTAAACAACATTCTCGCAAGCGAGTATATTTATTCCGACCCTATAACAGGTCCCAAAACGCTTACCGTAATTATTTCGCAAAGCGGCGAAACCGCCGACACTCTTTCCGCGCTCAAAATAGCCGCCTCTCGCGGGTCGAGGACGCTTGCCGTTGTAAACGTCGTTCAAAGCGCCATAGCGCGCGCGGCGGACGACGTGCTGTATACCCACGCGGGGCCTGAAATAGCCGTAGCGACGACCAAGGGTTACACCACGCAGATAGCCGCATTGTATCTTATAGGGCTTAAAATCGCGCTTAAAAAAGGTTCGATAACCGTAAAAAGATACAAGGAGTTATTGAGCGGGCTTGTTACCCTTCCCCAAACGGTGGAGGATATGCTTTCCGAAGCCGAGGTAAAAAAAGTACGGAAGTACGCAGAAAAGTTCCATAACCAAAAATGCGTGTTTTTTATCGGGCGCGGGACGGACTACGCCGCGTCACTCGAGGGCGCGCTAAAGCTGAAGGAAATATCTTATATCCACGCCGAAGCGTACGCCGCGGGCGAGCTTAAGCACGGCACGATATCGCTTATAGAGGATCACACCCTAACGCTCGCGCTCGTAACGCAGGAAAAGCTTTATCACAAAATGGAATCCAATATAAAGGCGGTAAAGTCGCGCGGCGGTACCGTTATCGCCCTCGCCTCGAGAGCCAACTCCAAAATTAAATCGTGTACGGATATGCTCCTTACGATACCCGATTGCGACGACGACATTTCCCCCGTCCTCACCGCCGTTCAGCTTCAGCTTTTTGCATACTACATCGCGCTGAAGCGCGGCTGCGAGATAGATACGCCCCGAAACCTCGCCAAATCCGTCACCGTAGAATAACTCGAATTGCAATATAAAATCCGTATGAACGATTGTTGCGTTCATACGGATTTTCTATTGTCCGAATTTGCGTTTTGTAGAATAAAATCTTATCGACCGCTCGGCGCAATCGGAAATAAGGTATTCCCATTCCAGCCGCCGTTTCAGGTTTAACGCGAGAGCGTCCGCGCCGTCGTAAATCTTCACCTTTCCGCCGTAATAATCTTTTATCATGTTCGAGATATACGAATAGTGCGAGCAGCCGAGCACCACCGCCTCCGCGCCGCGGTATCCGCTTAAAATATCGTAAACTTCCGCGCGGATATTCTCGAGCGAAAATATATTATCCTCTATGCTTTTCGCAAGAGACGGACACCTTACCGCAACGGTGTTGTCGCCGTAAACGCTCATAAGCTCGTTAAAACGCCTGCTTTTTGCGGTGGCGGGAGTAACAAGCGCAACGGCATAGCCGCCCGTCAGTTCGCTTACGCACGGCTTTACAGCCGGCTCCAGTCCGATAGAAATTATATTTGGAAACAGCCTTCTTATTTCCTCGATTCCCACCGCGGTCGCGGTGTTGCACGCGACGACGATTGCCTTGCAGTTCATTTCCACAAGCCGCTCCGCGTTTTTTACGGCGATGCGCCTCACCTCGTCCTCGCTCTTTTCCCCGAAGGGCATTGCCGCATAGTCGGCTAAATAGATAAAGCTCTCGTTTTTGAGAAGCGCGGCGCACTTATGAAGCACGTTCAGCCCGCCTATCCCGCTGTCGAATACACCAATCGGTCGATCCATACATAGTGTATATGCGGGATCCGTCCGATTTGTTAATATTTATCTGCCTGAAAACGCGCCGTTTATTCCGTCGGCGATTATTCTCGCGCAGTCCGCTACGAGAACGTCCACGTCCTTAGGCGTTACGATCATGTCGCCGCGCCGCGTGCAGTCCTCGCCGCAATAATCCTTGGCTATCGTCGAAGCGTACACCACAAGCGGAACTCCTACCGACACCACCTTTACGCCGAGCGACTCCCTATCTATCCTCCGCCTGTGATTGTCTACGCCGCTGCCCGGGGTAATGCCGCTGTCTGTAACCTGAAACGCGGAGGCTATTCGCTCTGACGCCGCCGCAGTCAACGCGTCGATTACTATGACCGCGTCCGGGCGAATACGCTCCACGACTGCGGCGATTATATCGAAGCTTTCTATCCCCGTCATTCCGAGCACGTTGGGAGTCAGCGCGCAAAGATAACGCTCGTCGTCCGACAAATGCCTGTTTACGTTAAGGCGCTTAAAAACCCTGTCGCCGAGTGCGTCTGCGGTAAGATCGGGATTGCCGAGCCCCACCGCCATTATCTTTTTACAACCCTTAAGATAGCTTTTAAGGCATTTCGAAAGAGCGCCAGATAACCTGGAAAAAGAGGACGAGTCGCCGTCCACTACGCAGGACGTTTCGAGCGTGGAGTACTTTCCTACCGGACGGTTAAGCTTTTTGGACATCGTGCCGTCGACGTCCACCTCGTAATACTTAATAGTCCCGTCGTCTCGCTTCGGCTGACTCTTACAAAACTCGACCGCCATATCGGTCAAAACTGTTGCTTTTTTCATGACGTTATTGTCTGTAAAACGAATTGCGATTATGCAGACGGCAAGGCAATGCGAAATTTCGGTCGTTTTTAAAATGTTTTCGGGATAAAATCGACCGCGGGATAAAAAAATTAGTTATTTAATAGTTGCATTTAGTTGCAAAAATGTTTTTTATATGTTATACTTTTGTGGTTAAACTAAAAAGTAGATAAAAGGAGTATTACCGTGCCTAACATCAAATCCGCCAAAAAACGCGTGCTCATTACAAAAAAGAGGAATGCCCGCAACAAGAGCGACCGTTCCAAAATGAACAATGCGATAAAGGCGTTCAATAAAGCAATCGATTCCGCCAACATCGAGGAGGCGGAAAGACTTCTCCCTCTTACCATTTCCATAATCGATAAGAGCGTTTCCGCAGGCATCATTCACAAGAATGCCGCCGCCAACAGGAAGTCCGCCCTCTCCAAGCGCCTCAGCGACATTAAGAGCGGCAAGATAACCGTTACGGTCAAAAAGGACAACAAGACCATCGCCGCAGAAAAAGCGCGCGCCGCCAAGGAAGCGCGCGAGGCCGCACGCGCAGAATTCCGCGCCAAGCAGCTCGAAAAGGAAGCGGAAAAGTCCGCGCAGAAAAAGCAAAAGGCGGAAGTGGAAAAGGTAGAGGAAAAGCCTAAAAAGGAAAAGAAAGAGAAGAAAGAAAAGGTAGAGAAAGTCGAAAAGGCGGAAAAGCCCAAGAAGGAAAAGAAGGCTAAGACGGAAGAAAAAGCCGACTAATCCCATTCCCCTATTAAACAGATTAAAAATCGCCCTTAAAGGTAAATCCTTTAGGGGCGTTTTTAATGCTACATTTTTTTGCTTTAACTTTACTCGTCCAGTATAACGCCGAGCTCGCGCATAATGTCGCGGAGGTCCTCCGTCGGGTGGAGCGCTTCCTGAAAGGAAAAGCCTGCGGGGGATCTGTCCGCCGAGTACTCGTCGCGAATCTCCCGTGTTGCGGCGGCGTCACCGTCGTCTTCCTCTTCCAAGGATTCGAGAAGCTTTTCTCTCTCCCGCTCGTACTGCGCCGAAAGGTCGGGCGTTCCCCCGAGCACCTCGGCAACCCGTGCGTTAACCTTACCCGCGGCCTTTAATTCGTCGTCGAGCGGATAGCGCTCGATAATCCTGTTAAAATAGCCTATCCACTTATTGTGAAAGCTTTTAAGCTGTGCAATCTCCTGATTGTACTTAATAAGCGCGACGCGCTCTATCTCGTCCGCTTTTTTAAGCGCGGCGGTAATCGCCCTATAAGTGAGCGCTTTTTGCTTTTCGAGCTCCCCCACCTTTTTTTCGGCGGCCTCGAGCGCGGACTTAAGCTCCTCTATGCGCTCGCGCTGGCGAAGTATCGTGGAGGAAAACTCGCTCTTTACCGCCTCGGTGTACCGCTCGAAGTCGGTCTTTGTGTAAATTTTCTTTTTATCGTCCATTTTTTTAATTCCCTGCTTTTACGTTCTGTTAATCTCGATGAATTTTACCTGCTTTTACGCTCCTTTAATATCGATTGCTTCAGCTCGTAGAGCTTGTCCGAAAGGTTTACCTTGTAAATATGCGGATTGTCTATGCGCTTGTACTCGTCCCAGAACTTGGACTTTTCGTCGTTTGCGAACTTGACTATATCCTCGAGCGCGGGATACGTGTAGAGATTTTTTCCCTTCTCGAATATTTTATACAGCATACAGCGTATATCGTAATCCTCGAGCGTGGTCGTTTTCCACCGTTCCGTCTCGTGAGTCAGCTTAAGCGGCTTTCCTATCTTTTCGCCGTGGAGCGCGATTAAATCGGCAAACGCCATGCCTGTATTCTTGTCGTAAAGCCTGTACAGCGTTTTGAAGCCGGGGTTTGTAACCTTTACGATTGAATCGGATATTTTCATTCTCGGCTCCAAGACGCCGTTTCGCTCTATTGCGGACAGCTTGTACACGCCGCCGAGCGACGGGGTGTCCTCGCTTGTTATAAGCTTGGTGCCCACGCCGAAAACGTCTATCCTTGCACCCTGGTTGCGAAGCGACTCGAGAAGATACTCGTCGACGTCGCCCGACGCCATGACGATTGCGTCGGTAAATCCCGCTTCGTCGAGCATACGCCGCGCCACCTTAGATAAGTACGCAAGGTCGCCGCTGTCCAGCCTGATACCGACCGGCTTATGTCCCTTTGCTTTAAGCTCCTTAAAAACGGTAATTGCGTTTTTAATGCCCTGAACGGAGTCGTACGTATCGACAAGGAGAAGGCACGAGTCGGGATACACCTCGGCAAAGGCACGGAAAGCATCTAATTCGCTGTCAAAGCTCATTACCCAGCTGTGCGCGTGAGTGCCCTTTACGGGAATGTTAAACATCTGACCGGTAAGCACGTTGCTCGTTCCGTTACAGCCGCCTATTACCGCCGCCCTTGCGCCGTAAATGCCCGCGTCGGGACCTTGAGCGCGGCGCAGACCGAATTCCACAACACTCTTGCCGTTTGCCGCATGGACTATCCTCGACGACTTGGTTGCTATAAGCGTTTGGTGGCTGATAATATTAAGCAGCGCCGTTTCCACAAGCTGCGCCTCGATAAGCGGCGCTTTTATTATGACGATAGGCTCTTGAGGATAGACTATATCCCCCTCTCTGACCGAATACATATCGCCGGTAAACTTAAACCCTTCGAGGTATTTGAGAAAGTCCTCGTGAAAGGTACCGAGCGACCACAAATACTCGATATCGTCTTTTGAAAAATGCAGGTTTTGGATATAGTCTACCGCCTGATCGAGCCCCGCGAACACCGCATAGTTCATCGTGCTTTTCTGACGGAAGAACAAATCGAAAACGCACTCGTCGTTTGCCTTACCCTTTAAAAAATAACCGTTCATCATCGTAAGCTGATAAAGATCGGTCATCATAGTTAAATTACGCATTGTTTTTATTCCTATTTAAATAAGCATTAAGCGCTACCGCTATTATTGCAACGCCGATATACGCTGCGAGCACTCCGCCTGTAACGCCCCAACCACACGCACCCGAGCTGTTGAGCGAAAACACCGCCGCAAGCCCGCCGAAAAATACCATCGGCTTAATTACGGACGGCTTATCTTCGGCAAGCCAAACCGAAAAAGCGCACCCTATCCCGGGCGCCGCTATGTACATCGGATAAATATTTGCATACGTTGCGGGAGTAACCACCGCCAAAAGCGAAGCCGTGCCGCAAGTAAGCATTACGCCCGCAATCCAAAGACTGATGGAGTTTTTGGTTATTATTGCGCTTATCAGTATCGAAAGCCCAAGCCCGTAAAGCACGGTAGGCGCGGCGACGTCGCTTACGCTCGCCTTTATAACGTCGGTACCCGCAAGAATAAGAATGAGCCCCACGGCAAGAAGAAATGCGCCCGTTACTATGTAGCAAGCGTATTTTTGCTTTTTGGTGAGCGGAAGCACTTCGCTCGTCCCGACTGCCGACATAAGACCTCCGTTTTATTGCGGTCAAACCGCCGATTGTCGTTTTACGTACCGACTACGCAAAATATATGTAAATCCCCGCGCCGACCGATACAAAAAAACGAACAAATCGATGCTTCGATTATAGCCTAACGCGGACTTATTGTCAAGTATTACGGCGCTATAGCAACTATTTGCGGCGACGACTTATAGGTATTTGCGCGAATTCTGTCGCGCTTTGTCAATATGCCGTTAACGTAATAGCACAGATACGTTTCGCTTTTGTACCCGTCCCGACCGGGAGCTATTAGCAATCTGTCCCCGCTCGGCGTGTCGTAAGAAAAATACTTATGCTCATAGTCGACCGTCTCCGTTTCCCCGTATTTTTCCACCGCTACCACCTCGCTTTCCGGCACGATTTTGTCGAATTCGTTTTTTACGCCGAAAAACTTAACCGTCGCGCTCTTTCGATCGGCCGCCGCGGATATATACACGGCGCTGTCCGTATTGTTGTAAATCACAAGGTCGCTTACGCTGCTTATCATTGCGTCAAGCCCCGGAGCGCAGTACGACGGGCATATGGAGTGCGCATTTGCAATGCACTTAAGCCCCGCGCGAAGCGCCGCGTTGTAAACTGCCGTCGACGCCTGGCAAACGCCTCCGCCCACTCCGTCGACGTATTTGCCGTCCGAAATAATCTTGGCGGTTTTGTAACCGTTTTCGACCGTTCTCTCGCCGACTACGGCGTTAAACGACATCACCCCGCCCGACTCTATGCGCATGCCGTCTATCTTGGAGAGCGCGAGAATAATGTTGTCAGCGCGCATCGATGTGGACGACGCGTAATTGGTTGTGTATTGCCCGCGAAGCACGAGCGTGGAAAGCAGCTCATTCTTTTTTATATTCGGATAAATCTTAACCGTGCTTGCTTTTATTCTTTCGTTTGTGCCGTAGCGCAGAGTATAATACACGGAGCAGTACAGCGAGTTTTCGTCGAGTCTCCTGCCTATTACCTCGTCGGTTGCGCGGAACACACCGCCGCTATAAACCACCTCGGAATCTTTTGCGGGAATGTAAAGCGTATCCGCTATGTCGTTTATAAAAGTAATCAGGCGCGGAAAGCACACGGAAATCGCGGTTTTGTAGTCGGCGCCGCCGCGCAGGTATTCGTCTATAATCTCGGTCTTTTTCTCAAGGCTCAGGTTTATTCCGCGCCGTTCGATATCCTCGGCAACCGTAAAGTCGCTCGGGATAATTTCCTCGTCGTCGTAAGTAAAGATTTTTCCGTTCGCCTCAATCTCTATATGCGCGCGGCGGACCGTATCTTGCGCGTAAGCGGTACCCCCCGAACAGAAAAAGACGGCGATGCCCGCAAGCGCCGCCGTCAGCAATGATATTATAGTTACACAGCGCTTAATCATTTCGCATTTATTATGTCGAAATATAGCGGAAGTTATGCGCCGACTAAGGTTATTGTCAGTCTTTCGATTTGTTTTTATTTAGCTCGTCCGGCTTTTTGGGAAGGCGCTCCGCCATTTTTTTGAGCCATTCGGGATTGTTGTTTTTGGGCTCTATTATGCACTCGCGCCACAAAACCTCGAGCGCGTTCGAAATCGCTTCGCTCTCGAAGCCCATTTCCGCAAGGTCCTTGCCGGTAATACGAATCGAGCGCTTCAGTATTGGCGCGGACTCCGCAATCATCTTTTGGAGCGTAAGCTCGAAGCGGTGCGGCTTGCCGACGTCCTCGGACGAAACAAGCCCCGTAGCGAGCCTGTCCGCGCGGATTAACGCGACAAGCTTATCTATAAGGTTATAGTTTTTGGCGACGAACACCCTGACCTTGGCTTCGCGCATGTCGCCGCGCATATCGTACATATGAAGACCGCAAAGCTTACTCACCTGGTCGATAACGTCGTTTGGATAACGAAGTCTTGTAAGTATCGACCTTGCCTGCATCTCCGAGCTTTTTTCGTGACCGTGAAAAGACCCGAACTTCTTTTTGCAATACCCCTTGCCTACGTCGTGGAGAAGCGCCGCCAAGCGGAGGTTACCCATGGGCGGAGCGTAAAGCACGCACCTAAACGAATGCTCCATTACGTCGTACTTATGATACTCCGAGGGCTGCTCCACTCCGTCGCACTCCGCTATTTCGGGGATAAGGTATTGCCATAAGCCGAGCTGCTTTAACAGCCTTAAACCGCGGTAATGGGCGTTTTGTATGCCGTTTACTCCGTCGGCGCACAGGATTTTATCAAGCTCGACGCGCTTTCGCTCCGAAGTTATATCGCTAAGGTTTTGCGCATGGGCTTTGGCGGAGGCGGCAGTCTCGCCCTCTATCTTGAATCCGAGCTCGCTTGCAAGCCGAACAAGGCGCATAAGCCTCAGCCCGTCGGATTCGAACACTCGCTTATTGCACCCTCTTAATATTTGAAGCTCGACGTCTCTTACTCCGCCGAGCGGGTCTATTATCTCGTCATCGGTAACATTGTAATAAATTGCATTGCAACAAAAATCTCGGCGCTGTGCGTCCGCATTGATATCGTCGGTAAAAAACACCTGACTGGGCGTGTGCGCTCCGCCCTCGTCGTAAACCTCGGTGCGAAAAGGCGTGTACTCGTATTTTACTCCGTCA
Organism: Clostridiales bacterium; assembly: GCA_022511445.1. Classification (GTDB taxonomy): domain Bacteria; phylum Bacillota; class Clostridia; order Christensenellales; family Pumilibacteraceae; genus Anaerocaecibacter. The sequence continues at coordinate 13,244 of JAFLVE010000004.1, forward strand.
TATGTAATCTGCGCCGTACCCATGCGGTGATTGACCATCACAAGCGTGGCGCCGCGCGGAAGAGTAAGAAGCTGTGCGGGCGTAGGACCCGCAAGGTCGATATCTGTCGGGCGAAAACCGCAAAGGCAGTTACGTACGTAGCCGCCGACCACGTACACATCATCGCCGAGCCCTTTTATAAACTCGGCAGCTCTTTCGTCTAATTGTATTTTCATGCAAAAATTATACCATGCCGCCGATATAAAAATCAACTGTTTTTGTATCTCGCGACCTTTATATGTTTCACGGAGTTTTATTGACAAACGGACGCAAACGCGCTATAATGGTAATAATTCCAAACAAGTGTTTATACTCGCATTTAAAATTTTTGCGCTTAACGTTAGTACAGCTTTTTCTCAGGAAAGAAAAACTTAAGGAGATTCAGTTATGAGAATCAAAAAGCTTGCCGTGCTACTACTTATAACCCTTTGTATTCTTTTGTTTCCGGCGTGCAGACTGCCCGGGGAAAACACGCCGTCCGGCAACTCGCCCGACGTCACTCCCGCGGAACCGCCGGACCCGCCGACGGCGCTTCAGTGGACGAAAACAAGCAATACTTCCGTTCACATTGTCAGCTTCGGCACGTCGCCCTCCTCTCAAACAGTTTCCTTTGATTTCGGATACGACATGCCGATGCTAAAAAACCAAGGCTACTCGCAGATTTCGTTTACTCTCACCTTCGACGTATTTGTAGACGACGGAATAAACGTCAGCACGGTTGTCAATGCATATCTGACAAATAACGATAAGAAAGAATTCGGAGTCGGCTGGTCCCACCTTAGATTTACAAACACAAAAAGCAATACGGTAAGCTACGACAAAACAATAGACATTGCAAGCATTCTCCAGAAGCGCGGAAACATATATCGTACGTTTGAAGCAGTCGAAAACACACTGTTTACGGGAACATATATCAGCAATATCACAATAAAAGCAATCGTCAGCTAAACGAACGATATTATCGACATTATATTTACAAGGGCTTTGATATGAAACGAAAATACGAGATAGTCGTTCTGTCAAAGGGCGACTTTGCACGAACCATAAGAATCTATGCGCCTAAGCGCGCCGACCGCGCGATTATCATGCACGACGGGCAGAACGCGTTTTACGACGAGGAAGCCGTCTACAAAAAAAGCTGGCGCGTGCTCGACCTTATAAAGGAATGCGGCGCAAACAACACCGCGGTTATAGGTATCGACTGCTCCGAAAACCGCCTTGACGACTACCTTCCGTTCCCTATCGAAATCGAGCGGTATGTGAAAAAAGCGGGCGGAAAAATCGACCCGTACTGCGATTTTATTTCTTCAACAGTTTTTCCGTATATCGATAAACGCTTTAACTTTAAGCATTACGCAATGCTCGGCTCGTCGGCGGGCTCGACAGCCACGCTTTACTACGCGGCGAAAAAGGACCCTAAAATAAAAGCGTACGGGCTGTTTTCTCCCCCGCTGTTCTTATCTCCCGCGGCGTTCGATAAATTCCTTAACGAGACTTCGTTCGACGGCAAGGCGGCGTACTACGTGTACGTAGGCGGCAAAGAAACGACAGACGCCGGAGAATACACCAAATTAGTACCCGATCTGTATGTAGATTCCGCGCACATTCTAATTAAAGGATTGAGGCGCGGCGGCGCAAATTCCATTATCGGAAGATTTGAAAACGACGGCGAGCACGACGAAATATATTGGAGAAAGCCGGCGCTCGAATTTATAAGCAATTTTTCCAAAGCGCAATTATAAACTCAAACACAAAAAAACCTTGCCGATATCGCGCAAGGTTTTTTATTGGGCTTAAAAACTGTTTAAGCGTCTAAAAGGATTATAACTATATCGGAGTACGTAAGCACCTTTACGTCCGCACGCGGCAGCACCGAGCGCACCGCGCTTGTAACCGTAGAGGAGAGCGTATTGCTGTTAATATTTACTCCGCCGGGGAAATATATCTCTATTCCTTCGTATCTGACGGAATACTCGCCGCTTCCGTATCCGGGAACTTTAATGCTCGAGCGAGGAGTGTATGCCGCGGCAAAGCTTCTCGCAATGGACGAAACCCTATTCTGCGGGTTATCGCCGTCCAAAACCTCGCAGTTTATAGTTACTCCGTTATAGAGGTACTCGGAATACACGGGATATGGATTGACCGCCGTCTCGGGAGCGTACACAATGCTCGTCTCGCCGCTTTGGTGCGATTCGAAGTGATTGCCCTCCACCATGGAATCGGTTATAAAAAGATGGTCGTGCACGCCGAGCTCGTAATCCTTGAGTTTGCCGTCTATCGATAACGTGCCCGTAACGTCGCCCCAAGTACAGTCTACGATATACCACTCGCCGTCGATCTTAACCTTGTTCCAAGCGTGACCGCCGGCGGATCTTAAATCGCTTCCCGCAAGGCCGGGTATACGAATGCAGGGAATCCCTTCCATATTACATAAGAGCGAATACGCCTTACTCATGCCGTCGCAAACGGCGTACGGCTTATAAACAACGCCGCCGATAGGCGTTACTCCGTCGCCGAACACGCCCTCGAGATAATATGCGGACAAGTTTTCGGAGACGCCGCGGTAGGTTGTCGCCGGAGTATCGTACGTTACCTGCCACATTATCCAATCGTAGATTGCGTGCGCCTTTTGCGCGTCGGTCATATCGTCCGTGACAATCTTTCGTAATACTTTTCGCGCCAAATTGTAAACGGTTTCGGCGGACGAGCCCGCCGCGGGCACGGGCCGAGTGTTGTTCTGCGCCGCCAAATACAGCTCGTCGGTGTAGGATACGGACTGCGTTTTTTTCAGCTTATCGATATAGAACGAGTATGCTTCGTCGCGGTATTTGCTTTCGTCATAGTTTATATGCGGAATAATGGCGTGGAGCTGGGTCGAATATTCCGTACTTCTCGAAGAGTCTGCGGTCTGTTTGGTCGGAGTGTTGACGGTGTCGACTTTGAACGAGGTCGACATAACCTTATTGCTCATACTGACCGAAATGCCCGTATAACTGCCGCTCGTCGCCGCTATGGGGAAGGCTTCGTTCCACAAGTCCTTTGCGCTGCCCGACAGTTCGTAACCGATATATACCTCGAACGACACCTTGGAGTTTACGGTTTTTGGACGCGAAATAATTTTATACTCAAGTATGTTGACATACTCCTCGTCGGACGTAATATAGTAATCCTTGTCGTAATAAAGCTCGGACAGGTACCCCCCCGCCTCCTTTGGAAGCTGTGTAAAGCTGAGCGGAGCGGAATAGTCGCTTTCCCTTAATGCTCCGCCGTCGCCGAGCGATTTAATTCTAAACTTGTACACGCCGCGAGCGGAGCCGCCCGAACATAAACTTATAAGACTTCCGACGTCCACTCTGCCTTGCTCGAATAGCGACGCGTACCGCGAGTCGTTCTGGCTGTATTCCGCGGCGGAACCGCTCGGCGGAGTTATCTCCACACACACGCTTCCCTCTCCGTCGTGGTTTAAGTAAACGTGGGGATAAAGATTATCAAACTCGATCGTTGGCACGCTCGGCACAATAGCGCCCGTGCAAATGACGGTTACGTAATCGCGGTCGTCAATAGGAACAAGTTCGCCGTTTACCTTAAGCGTTATCGTGTGCGTACCTGCGGTTGGAATATAAGTAAACGTGGCGGCGTTATCTGTATTGCTCTTAACCCCGTCCACAAACCACTCGAACACGTTGGCGGGATTTTGCGGGTTTTCGGACACGGTCGCAGTAAAGCTGATAGGAGTAGTATCCGGCGTTTCCTGCGTTACTTCGCCCGAATACGAGCACGACGCCGTTACGGGATAGTAAACGCGTATCGTCTTCGTCGCGGACAAACTGCCCATGCGTGCGGAAATTACATACTCGCCCACTTTACTCGGAGTGTATTTGAACGGCAACGAGGCCGAAGTCGTTTGCACGTAAGCGCCGTTTACGTACCAATCGATACCGCCTCCTATATCTCCCGTCGCCTTAGGAACGAAAACGACCTCGTTAAGATTGTTTATATTTTGCAGCAGCGACCCGTCAGTCTCGATTAAAAGCGTGCTTTCCGGCTTTTCTTTTACGGTAAGCGACAAAGTGTCGTAATCGGAGAAAGTTTCCGCCGTTACGGTAGCGCTCCCCGCTTTAAGCGCGGTAATGGTCGCACCGCTAAGGGAAGCCACGGATGACGGCGAAACGCTCAGCTCGTAACTTTCCGTAGATTCTATTATGGTCGAGAGGTCGTATGTATCACCTACGTACATAGTGAGCGACGACCGCGTAAACTCGATTGTGTCGGATGAGAGAAGAAACGCCAAAAGCGAACATCCCGAAAGCGCAAAAAGCTGCAACGGCAATACCGCTACGGCAAGTACCGTAATTAGCGCTTTATACAGTTTTTTAATCGGTTTTCTCATTTATTCCTCCTTTATTCGGTGGGTGCGGCGATGGGCACCGAGGCTATCAGGTGTAAAGATCCGTTATTGTGTATTTTATATATCATCGAATTCTCGCCCGCTCCCCGCGCGGCAAGATATTCCTTAATAGCTTTTTCAATATTATCGGTAATTGTTTGTAAAGCGGAGCCATCGTAAAGCTCGGGGTCTATAATTATCTCCGCTGCGTACGTCGAAACGGCAACCGTAACGGTAGAGCCGACGATGGGAATAGTAACCTCGCCGATTCGAGAGGAGTCGAACGCGCCGAAAACAACCGTCTTTATGTGCGAGTAGCTTGTCTCCTCGGGCGTCAGATATCTGTCGTACATCGCGCCGTCGTAAACGCTTTTTTTCGTGTAGTACGTTTTACTGCGGTCAAACGCGCCTACCGATTCCGCTACCCCGTCTACCGTAAACAGTCCGAGGTGGGAGGCTATCTCGACTCCCTCGATTAAGCTCTTTCCGCCGTAGACGTCTAAATTATAGTATGCCCCGTCTATGATGACGGCATTTCGGTAATACGTTTTGCCGCCCTTTTCGTATGAAACAATCTCGCACGGAATCCCTTCCATGGCGCACAGCAGTGCGAACGTTTTTGCCGCACCCTTGCTCGACGCCGCGCCGTAATTGTACCCCTCGGGGAGAGCCGTTTTCCCCGCAAAGTACGCTTCTATATAATCGCAGGTTTTGGTTGGGTCGCTATCCGTTTTACGCGTCAAAAACTGCATCCAATCGTAAATCGCGTGCACCTTATCAAAGTCGTCGTAACCGTAGCCGATAACGGAAAGCAAAATATCCTTTGCCTGCAAAAAAGTCGCTTCCGTACCGCTCCCGCTCGTAAAAGTCGGTTTAACTCCGCTCATAGCCGCGATAAGAAGCTGTTCGGAGTTATGAACGGCAACCGACGAAGGAAGCCGCTCGATATAAAGCTTGTACGAGCTTTTGTCCGTTTTATATCTTAAATTACTCCTGTCATATTCTATATGCGGAAGCTCGCTGTAAATGTATCTGCTTTCTGCGGATACGGGCACAATCGGCGCGTTGACGTACTCGCCGAGGTTGACGGAAACAATATCGCCGTCGATTGAAACAGTAGAGGACAGCCCGATATCGCTCGAGACCTTATTTACTACGGCGGTAAGCTCCTCTTTAGTAAGACCGAAGCTATACCCGACGCCGTTGCTCTCGCCGCGCGAATACAATTCTCTTATCCACATTTCCGCGTCAAACTCGCTCGAGATAAACGTGTTTCGGCAAAGCACTTTACTCTCCAAATACAGCTTGGCGCCGATAGGGAGCTGCGTAAAGGTAAATTCATCCCCCTGTCCGTCGGCGGTCAATCTCAAAGTGTACTGTTTGGGCTGCTCCGCGCAAACCTCTATCAACCCGTCCGCGTCGAAGTACGACAAGTGGAACCGGTACGCGTGGGAAAGGTCGGCGCGGCTGAATGTGCGCCTTACGCCGTCCGGCGAAGTAATAGACACGGAAGAAATGCTTTGCTTATCGCGCCAGGTAACAATAACCCCGTTCACGTCGTCAAACTCGACCGTGCCGACGGGCGCGCGCTCGCCCGCAACCGAAACAAGCGCATAGTTATCCTCGCCGTATTTTCGAGTTTTCCCGTTAACCGCCAAAGATATTCTGTACTCTCCCGCGGAAGAAGGGATAAACTCGTAAACCATCGCATTAGAAGCGACAACGCCGTTAACCGTCCATTCGTATACGGAAGCGGGATTTCTCGTATCTATTTCCTCGCGCGCGATAAACACGACGGGAGTGTAGTTTTTGTTTTGCGTAAGCTCGCCGCGCTTTTCGATATGCGCCTCGGTCGACCTGTACACGGTGGCGGTGAGCGCGGAGCTTACATCGTCGATTTTTGCCG
>JAFLVE010000005.1 GCA_022511445.1 Clostridiales bacterium
AAATAGAAAACGACGCGGACTATCCGGGCGGGGGCTTTACGGAACTCGAAACGGCGACCGAGGGCGCCGAGCTGAATTAATACCGCAAATAATCGCTTAGCGAAGGAAGTATAACCGAACTACACGCTAAAAACTTTAAAGAGGAAATTATGGACATTCTCGAAGAATCACTCAAAAAGCATTATGAATGGGCGGGCAAAATGGAGACCAAGCTCCGCGCGCCTATCGACTCGCTTGCCGACCTCGCGCTTTGCTATACGCCCGGCGTGTCGCGCGCATGCTTGGAGGTTGCCGCGGACAAAAGCAAGGTTTACGACCTTACGCGCCGCCATAACATTGTTGCGGTTATTACCGACGGCACGGCTGTGCTTGGGCTCGGCGATATCGGACCCGAAGCGGCGATGCCCGTTATGGAAGGGAAGTGCGCGCTGTTTAAAAAGTTTGCGGATATCGACGCGACTGCGGTTTGCCTCGATACCAAGGACACCGACGAGATAGTTAATATCGTCGCCGCAATAAGTAAGAGCTACGGCGGAATAAACCTCGAGGACATTTCCGCTCCGCGTTGCTTCGAGATAGAGCGTAGGCTTAAAGAGCGCTGCGATATACCCGTATTCCACGACGACCAACACGGCACCGCAATCGTGTCGGGTGCGGCGCTATTAAACGCGCTTAAGGTTGTCGGAAAGGATATAGAGAATATTCGCGTCGTTATAAGCGGCGCGGGCGCCGCAGGCGTTGCGATTGCCAAATTCTTTTTGTCGCTCGGTGTGGGCGACGTCGTTTGCGCGGGCAGGGCGGGTGCCATTTACGAGGGCGGTACGTACACTAACCCCGCGCATGCGGAGCTTGCCACGTTTACGAATAAGGACAAACAAAAAGGCTCCCTTGCCGACATCATGCGCGGCGCAGACGTTTTCCTCGGCGTGTCCGCGCCCGGAATCGTTAAGCCCGAAATGGTAAAGAGTATGGCGAAAAAACCTATTGTATTACCGCTTGCAAATCCCGTTCCCGAGATTACGCGCGAGGAAGCGATAGAAGCGGGCGCCGCCGTCGTAGGTACGGGTGCGTCCGGCAAGCCCAATCAGATTAACAACGTTTTGGTTTTCCCCGGAATATTCCGCGGTGCGCTTGACGCACGCGCAACCGATATAACGGAAGGAATGAAGTTAGCCGCTGCAAAAGCGCTTGCCGCGCTTGTAAGCGACAGCGAGCTTTGTCCCGACTATATCATTCCGACACCGCTCGATCCGCGCGTCGTAACGGTCGTCGCAAAGGCCGTAAAGGACGAAGCTGTAAAGAGCGGTATAGCACGCAAGTTATCGTAACGATACTTTATACATAATTTACACAATTAAATCGGTATACAATAATTATAAAGCAAACGCATTTTTATACAGACTTTTTTCATAATCTGTATTGACTGTTTTAAACATTTGTTGTATAATTATGTCGTAAAATAATATAATAGGTGTAACTATGCAGTATATTCTTTATAATCCGCTTGCAAACAACTCCACCGGCGAAAAATCTACGCACGACTATCTCGAAGGCAAGCTTACGGGCGACGCCGAGTACAAGGATCTTACCAAGCTCGATTTAAAAGAGTTTATCGCCGCTTTGACCGCAGAGGATAGGGTTATTCTTTCGGGCGGCGACGGTACGATAAACAACTTTGTTAACGATATCGACGGAGTCGAGCCTGTTTGTGACTTAGATTATATCCCTACAGGTAACGGCAACGATTTTATGCACGACGTCGGCATGGACGGCGACTTTATTCACCTTAAAAAATATTTAAAAAATCTTCCCACCGTCACGGTAAACGGCATGACCAAAAAGTTTATCAACGGCATAGGTTACGGCATTGACGGGTATTGCTGCGAGGAAGGCGACAGGCAAAAGCAAATTTCCACAAAAAAGGTAAACTACACGTCCATTGCAATTAACGGACTTTTGTTTAAGTTTAAGCCGCGCAGTGCGATTATAACAGTCGACGGGCAAGAGCTGTCTTATAAAAAGGTGTGGATTGCCGCGTCCATGAAGGGAAAATATTACGGCGGCGGAATGAAGATTGCTCCCGGGCAGGACAGATTCAACGAGGACGGAACGCTTTCGCTTGTTGTTTGGCACAGTACCGGACGACTTGGCACTCTTATTCGCTTTCCTAAAGTGTTTACCGGCGCACACGTTAAGTATACAAAACTGATTAAAATCGTAACCGGTAAGAATATAACGGTTAAATTCAACCTTCCCACCGCGCTCCAGATAGACGGAGAGACCGTACTAAACGTAACGGAATATACCGTCCATGCGTAAGTGAGCTTTTTTGTATGGCTTTTATGCGGCAATCGGGAAACGGTTGCCGTTTTTTATTGTAAAAGCAGTCCCTATAAACACTTGTAAAAACAATTCAAATGTGCTATAATATATAGCACCGAAAATTACGGAATATAATTCGAGCTAAAGAACATCAAAAGATATCAAAGAAACAATCTGTGATTGTGCTAAAATATATAGCACCGAAAATTACGGAATATAATTCGAGCTAAAGAACAGCAAAAGATACCAAAGAAACAATCTGTGATTGTGATATAATATATAGCACCGAAAAAACGTAATAAAAATCGAGCTAAAAAACAATAATCAAAACAAGATTGGTAAAAGATATATGATAGGTGATATGGAAAACAAGTCAATAGGCGATTTCGGTATCGATCAGATTCCGGCACAGCCCAAAACGTACAAGATGATCGCATTCCGCGGAAAGGTCGTTTTCCCCGGACAGGCGGTTCATTTCGATTTGGTGCGCGACAAGTCGTACGCCGCAATAAGTCAAGCGGTCGAGTCGGGCGAGAGCGTTTTTCTCGTCGCGCAAAAACGCGCCACAATGGTCAATCCCGCGCCGCAGGATATTTACCGCGTGGGCGTGCTTGCAACAATCAAGCAGGTTCAGCGGCTTCCCGGCGACGCTATGCGCGTCGTGTTTATGGCGGGGCGGAGAATGGAGATCGATTCGTACGTGTCTCTTACTCCGTACTTTGAGGTTACGCTTAAAGAATACGCCTACGAGCTTGATGATCCCATTTACTTCGAGGCGGTCAAGCGTCGACTTGACGAACAGTTTAAGGAATACCGCAGGATAGATACCAAAATGCCGGGCGACGTGCTCAGCACACTGTCCGTAGACGACGGCGAGCGCTTTGTTTCGACGATAGCGAGTTATATTTTTTCGTCCGATACGGAAAAGCAGAACATTCTCCAAACAAAAAAGCTGTCCGAGCAGTACGAGCAGATTTTAACCGTGCTTGCGCGCGAGGTGGAAATCCGTGCGCTCGAAAAATCGATATCGGCTAAGGTCAGACAGAACATCGATAAAAACCAAAAGGAATATTACCTCCGCGAGCAGATTCGCGCCATTAAGGAAGAGCTCGGCGAGGATGCCGACGAGATAGAAGATTTAAGGCAAAAGCTTTCGGACATGCACGGCTTGCTTCCCGACTACGCCTACGAAAAAGTGGAAAAGGAGATTTCCCGTCTCGAAAAGATGAGCCCCTCCACTCCCGAGGCGACGGTTTCCCGTTCTTATATAGACCTTATCCTCGATTTGCCGTGGTCGACGAGCACCCCCGGCGACATAGCGCTCGACACCGCGCGCAAAATCCTTGCCGAGGACCACTACGGACTCGAAAAGGTAAAGGAGCGCATACTCGAGTACCTTGCGGTGTATAAGCTTACCCAAAATCTTAAGTCGCCCATACTTTGCTTTGTCGGACCTCCGGGCGTAGGTAAAACATCTATCGTGCGCTCCATTGCGCGCGCCGCAGACAAAAAGTTTGTTTCGATGTCGCTCGGCGGAATCCGTGACGAAGCGGAAATACGCGGACACAGGCGCACCTATGTGGCGGCGCTTCCCGGCAGAATTATAGAGGGTATACGCACTTCGGGTGTTAATAACCCCGTGTTCCTCCTCGACGAGATTGACAAAATGACGGCGGACATTCACGGCGACCCCGCGAGCGCGCTCCTCGAGGTTTTGGACCCCAACCAGAACGATCATTTTAAGGACAACTATCTCGATATGCCGTTCGATTTGTCCAAAGTCATGTTCGTAACAACGGCAAACTCATTAGACCCCATTCCGCCCGCGCTACTCGACAGGTTAGAGGTAATCGAGCTTTCGGGTTACACTTACGAGGAAAAATTGCAGATTGCAAAAAAATACCTCAAGCCCAAACAGGCGGAGGTCAACGGTCTTAAGGATATTAAGATAGACCTTTCCGACGCGGTTATCATGAACGTGATTTCGGCATACACTCGCGAGAGCGGAGTAAGAAATCTCGAGCGCGAAATAGCAACAATTATGCGTAAAATCGCGCTTAAAGCGGTCGAACAAAACGACGTTCCCTCTACTTTCAAGGTTACCAAAAAGGACCTTGTCGAATTGCTCGGTCCGCCTAAGTACAAGGAAAGCTCGGTAACCGATACCGACGAAGTGGGTATTGCGACCGGACTTGCTTGGACGAGCGTCGGCGGCACCACCCTAAGCATAGAGGTTGCTCTCATTCCCGACGGAAAGGGCGAGATAAAGCTTACCGGCAGCCTCGGCGACGTAATGAAGGAATCGTGCATGACCGCAATGACGTTAGTACGCTGCCGCGCCGAAAAGTTCGGCGTCGGCGCCGACGTGTTCGGTAAATACGACGTTCACCTGCATTTCCCCGAGGGCGCAATTCCCAAGGACGGACCGAGTGCGGGCATAACGATTTCGACTGCGCTTATGTCGGCGTTCTCCGGCAAAAAGGTAGCGCACGACGTGGCGATGACCGGCGAGGTTACCCTTCGCGGTAAGGTCCTGCCTATCGGCGGACTAAAGGAAAAGTCGCTTGCGGCATTCCGCGCAGGGTACAAGAGGCTTGTTATCCCCAAGGAAAACGAAAAGGACCTCGTCGACGTTCCCGCGGAAGTCAAAGCAAAGATGAACGTTATACTTGTCGACAACATAGACCAAGTCTTTGCGGTAGCTCTTATCTAAATGAAGGTTAAATCGGCTAATTTCATAAAAAGCTGCGCCGACCCGAACGAAGCGTCGGGCGGCGCTTTTTCTCCGCAGATTTGCGTTGCGGGGCGGTCTAACTGCGGAAAATCGAGCTTGCTCAATTTGCTTATGGGCGCCAAGCTTTGTAAAACCTCGTCAACGCCCGGCAGAACTCGACTTATAAACGTTTTCGAGGTGAAGGTCGCTTCGGATAAACCCACCGTGCCCGACAAGTTCTTCTTTGTCGATCTTCCCGGTTACGGCTTTGCCGCCGCGGCAAAGTCTGACGCGGATGAATGGAACACCCGCACCGACAGCTATTTTTCATCAGCGTCCAAAGATATAGCGCAAGCGCTTTGCTTAATGGATATCAGGCGCGATCCGTCCGACCTCGACAAAACGCTTATAAACTACTTCCGCGATATGGGCGTTCCGTTTACCGTAGTGCTGACTAAAGCGGACAAGCTCAGTAGGGCGCAGGCGGGTAACGCCAAAATAAAAATCGCTTCCTCGCTCGGGCTTGCACGCGATAATCTTATCGTCACAAGCTCGCTCGATAAAATCGGGCGTGAGCAGGTGCTCGAAAGACTCGAAGCGGTTATCTCGTCATATTGTGAATAAGCATTGTATTGTAAAAAAAGTAAACCGCCCGATACGAGGCGGTTTTGTTTTGAATATATGAATTTTTGGTTTTAGTTAAATATCGAACGGATCTATTTTGTATTCTTTTTTGCGCGCAACACCGTTGACGAAATCTCCTATAAAATTGTCCGTCCAGTATTTGCAGTCCGCAAAAAATACAGACGTGGAGTTTTGCGGGTCCGCGATAAGAGGTAAAAGAGCGTCGCTTAGGCAGTATAGCGGCAGGTGCTTGCGGTAAACCATTATTGTGGTTGCATAGACCGTTCGTCCTTCTTTATCCGTCAGCTTCTTTGCGGTAAAGAACTGACTCTCGTCGCGCAAAAAGTTTTGGTGCCTGTTTGCAAATAGGCTATCGGCAATTTCTTTTAGGGCTAACGGGTTGCTTTCGTAGAACGGATCGGTCGAGTAAATAACTACCGCCGGCAGAGTCATTCGGTCTATTCTGCGATTAATGAAAAGGCTTTCGTTAGCTTCGACAACGTAAGAATAGTAGATTTTACCTGTTTTAATTACGCTGAAATCGTAATAAGGGGCGGAGTCGATAAACGGAAATACTCCTATTTTATTCTTTTCCGCGTCGGTATCTTTTTTGAAGTTTTCGCGCACAGCTTCGAGTTCGCCGCGGTAGTCCGAAACATCCTTGGCGGGGTACGCCGAATAGTGTTCGAAGCGCTGCGCCGTTTCTTTGTCTATCAGGAAGGAAAACCTGTAACCAATTATAAGAAGCACTATTGCTATCACCGAGGAAATTATAGCGGCGACGAGCAGACCCGTAAGCTTAATCTCTTCCGAAGTCAGTAGACCCATGTAAGCGATAAAACCTACCGCCGCAAAGATTAAAAACGCCGCGCCCGTAAAGTAAAAAACCAGGCCTTTTTTGCGATTTTTCATAATTATCTCCCTATATCTTTTTTATTAGCTTAGCATAATTTACCTCAAAAATCAAATACAATAGCGGATATTTTCATAGGTATGACTTATATACTGTAACATTTTTTTCTTGTAACAAAACCGCTTTAAAACGAATAGATTAATTACAGCATTTTGTTTGGAGGGGTTATGGCTAAAAAGGCGGGGTGCGGCGGAAGCTTCGACGGGTTGTGTTGCAGAATGGTTATTGAAACAAAGCGCGTATTCGACGGGTGCGCGTCCACGGATAACAACGTAACGCTTAATCTTGTTACCGAGGAGTCCATTCCCGCAGGGTCGGATTTCGTGTCGGCGCGTGTCGCCTCGAGCGAGTTTTCCTCGTACTCGATAGGGGACGGCGACGGAGTTTGCAATTCGGTGTTCGGGGAGATAGTTACCACTTTCGCGGTTACCTATAACGACGCGGGCGTATTAAGGACGGTTGCGGCGATACAGCGGGAACAGGTTTCGGTGCGACTAAAGCTTCCGAACGGCGGGCTTATTCCGTATACCATCGAGGTGCAAATGGCAATGAACATCGGCGCAGGCGCGATAATCGGCGCCAATGCCGTGTCCGTTACGGGCTGTAAGGTGCGGATTATAAAGGTTACCGCGCCCGTGGATATTCTTATTCCCACATACGGATATTGTAAATACCCGCCGTGTACGGGCGGCGCGTGCCCCGGCTTTACCGCGGATATATTCCCGCAGCTCGACTCGGACGACGCGTAAAAAAACGGCTTCCGTAACCGATTAATATAAGCGTGAAGAATGCAAACCGAAAAGCGCGCGGATACAAACCGTTGACTTTTCGGTTTGTTTTTACTATAATGAACGTATGAAAGTGTACGCGATATCCGATCTTCATCTTTCCATAAACAACCCCAAGCCGATGAATATATTCGGCGAGGTATGGGATAACTACCTCGAGGATATAGAGGAGTCTCTCGCGTGCGTAAATGCCGACGACCTCGTCCTTCTTGCGGGCGACCTCAGCTGGGCAATGAAGCTGGACAGCGCGGTGCCCGATCTCGAGTACATAGGCAAATTCCCCGGAATAAAAATCATAACGCGCGGCAACCACGACTATTGGTGGAACGGAATAAGCCTCGTTCGCGCCAAGCTCCCTCAAAACGTCTACGCTATTCAAAACGACTGCGTTAAGCTCGGCGACGTTATCGTCTGCGGCAGTCGGGGTTGGAGCATAGACGACAAAACCGAGGAGGGCAAAAAGCTTTACGCCCGCGAGCTTATCCGTATCGAAATGTCCCTTCAGTCAATGGAAAAGCTTAGGACGGAAAAAGACCGCGTAGTGTTTATGCTACACTATCCCCCGTTTAACGTTCGCTTCGAGGACAGCCCCGTAACCGATTTATTCAAAAAATACGCCGTAGACGCCGTCGTGTACGGACACCTCCACGGAAAAGACTGCCGAAGCAAGCCGTTCGTTGAAAAAAACGGGATAGGGTACTACCTAACTTCGTGCGACCAAATAAAAAACAAAGCGGTGGAGATAGTTCTCCCCGAAAAATCCGCAATTTAGTTTTACGCGCGCAGCCGCAACGGAAAATAGCCGTTGCGGTTTTTTTACGTTTTAATTTATGTAAAAAACATATTTCGAATATTTTTTACCGATTGTTGACAATTAACCGTATATATTGTATGATATAAAACGTTAAAGCACAATCGCTTCCGTCATTTAAAATCGGCGCGATGTTTATAAGCACCGTCGTTGTGGTCGGATAGGCGTCGGTTGGGGTTGCGATATAATAAATTTGTAAAAATTTTGGACTAAAATGGTCAAAAAGGGTTGACAGTGGTTAACCTATCGTTTATAATGGTTGTACGACTAAACAAAAGGGCGTAATTTATTCGCTCGGAGAGGACGATGTTTTTCGGACAGTACAGCCACCAATTAGACGACAAAGGTCGGTTTAGAATACCGACCAAGTTTCGCGAGCAATTGGGAGACAAGCCGATGTTATTGCTCGGCTTTGACGGCTGCCTGGAATTATACAAAGCGGAGGACTATTACAAGGTAATAGAAAACCGTTTCGCGTCCGTCGACATTCTCGACAGAAAGCTCGCCAAGCTCAAGCGTTATATCCTTTCCAACTCTCAGGAGGTGGAAATAGATAAGCAGGGCAGAGCGCCTATGATTACCGTGCTTAAAGAAAAGGCGAACATAAAAAAGGACATAGTGTCCATTGGCGTCGGCGATCACGTTGAGATTTGGGCTAAAGAAGTTCTCGAAAAGGAAGAGGACGAGCTTGACTTAGACGAACTTCTTTCGTCGTACAGCAAGGATTGATGTATCACGTTCCCGTTCTTTTCGACGAGGTTATGTCCGCGCTTAATATCGAAGCGGGTAAGCTTTACCTCGACTGCACCCTCGGCGGTGGCGGTCACTCGAGCGGAATCCTCGAGCGCGGCGGCAAGGTCATCGGCATAGACAGAGACGACGACGCAATCGCCCATTGCAAAAGCGTTTTATCGGGCGATATTACGTACATTAAAGGTCAATACGAGGACGCAAAAAGACTGCTCGAGCAAAAAGGCATAACAAAGGTTTGCGGAGCGGTCATGGATCTCGGTGTTTCGTCGCATCAGCTTGACGACGCGTCGCGCGGGTTTTCGTACATGCACGACGGCGCGCTCGACATGCGTATGGACAAGGGGCAGGAGCTTTCCGCAAGGGACGTCGTAAACGGTTATTCCCAATCGGAGCTCGAAAGCATACTCCGCCGCTACGGCGAGGAAAGCTTTTCCCGCCGCATTGCCGAAAACGTCGTTAAAGCGCGAAAGGTAAAGCCTATCGAGACGACTCACGAATTAAGCGATATTATCGTTTCGTCGGTGCCGCACAGAAAGGGCGCGCACCCCGCAAAAAAGACGTTTCAGGCGATAAGAATCGAGGTTAACGGCGAGCTTAAAAATCTTTACGACGCGATTACGGACGTATTTTCGCTCGTAGAGCGGGGCGGAAGGCTTTGCGTGATAAGCTTCCACTCGCTCGAGGACAGGATTGTTAAGGCGGCGTGCAAAGAGTTTGCTACCGACTGCGTGTGTCCGAAGTATATTCCCGTATGCGTGTGTAACCACCGCGCGATAGGGAAGCCCGTTTCCAGGCTTAAGCCCGGACAGGAAGAATTAGACAACAATCCCCGAAGCGCAAGCGCGACTTTAAGGGTGATAGAAAAACTTATTTGAAGAAGGTGTACTATGGTCAAAACCAAACGTCAGATGAATACCGAAAGCGACCGCTACGGCGGTTACGATATAGTGTCGGCTCCCGCCGATTATTTGACCGAGCCTTCTATCGTAGAGGAGGATTCGGACGCAAACATTTTATTGTCCGATCGCGGCACAGAGGAGCAGTCCATAGTGAGAACTCAAGACGCTGTAAACGCACAGGCCGAGCAGGCGGCGACGACTACCGCCGCGCCCGCTAAGCCGCGCACGGAGCTCCCTAAGCGTCCCGAAAAGAAAAAGACGGAGCGCAGTCTCGAGGACTTGATGCCCTCTATCAAGACGCGCGCTTATATGAGCGACAACGCAGTAACCGAGCAAGAGGAAGAGGTTATCGAGGCGGAAGAGCAAGAGGTTGCGCATCGCGCCCGCGCTCGTATCGAGGTGAGCAAACGCACGAAGGTTGCGGCGTTTGTATACCTTGCAATTGCCATAGCGCTTGCCGTTGCCGTTATTTCGGTCGGCGTATCTATCTCCCAAACAAACGCCACGATTGACGCGCTTACGGCTTCCATCGCGCAAAAGCAAGCCTTGCTCGCGGAAGGCGAGGCGGAGTTAGCCTCCAAGCTCGACGAGGACGTGATAAGACAAGCCGCCGCCGATCTCGGCATGGTCCCCGCACAAGATCCCTCGATTGACGTTCCTTCCGTAGAGAAATCCGAATATCCCACGCCCGAACCCCACACTAATGCTTTTGACAGATTTTGCGATTGGCTGTCCGGAATATTGATGTAATTAAAACCATTTCCTTAGTCCTTTTCATTTCCCCTAATTGTCTCCGACGCGTTATGCGCCGGGGATTTCTTTTTGCGAATTTTGCGTATAACCGCGCTCGAGAGCTAAAACACGCCGCTTAAACATATACATTTTATATATTGCGCAGCGGAGGGAGAGATGAAAGCTTCGGCGTCGACTGTGAGAAGAAGAATTTTTGCGGCGTTTACCGCGCTTATCGTTTTGTTTGTCGCACTTATCGGCAGACTTTTTTACATTCAGATTATAGACGGACGGGAGCTTAAAAGCAAGGCCGCCGAACAGTGGTACCGCGACCTACCGCTAAACGCGCCGCGCGGAAAGCTTCTCGACAAGAACGGCACGGTAATAGCGGATAACCGCGACGTGTTTACGCTTTACGCCCGTCCAAACGCGGTAACCGATAAAACCGCGGCGGCGAACGAGCTTGCCGAAGCTCTTTCGCTAAAATACGAAACCGTGTTGGAAAAGCTTTCGTCGCATATGGGCGAGGTTACAATTAAGCGCAAGATCGACGCCGATACTGCGTACGCTCTACGCGAAAAGAATATCGCGGGGCTTTACTATACGCTCGATACCGAAAGGAACTATCCGTTCGGGAGCAGTCTTTCCCAAATAGTCGGCTTTACAAATATAGATAACGTCGGGCAGGCGGGGATAGAAAGCTACTACGATAAATACCTTTCGGGCACCGACGGATTTGCCTACACCTCCACCGACATCGCGGGGCGCGAGATAGACGGCACCGCGACAAGGTACCTGCCGAGCGTTCCCGGCTGTAACGTTACGCTTTCGATAGACGTAAACATTCAGCGGTTTGCGGACGAGGCGGTTTTCGCCGCTTCGACCGAGTTTAATTCAAAGTCGGCTTCGATGGTCGTTATGGACGTCAATACGGGCGGAATACTCGCAATGGCAAAAAGTCCCGCGTTCGATCTTAAC
This sequence comes from Clostridiales bacterium, assembly GCA_022511445.1. Taxonomy (GTDB): domain Bacteria; phylum Bacillota; class Clostridia; order Christensenellales; family Pumilibacteraceae; genus Anaerocaecibacter. Next base: position 11,534 of record JAFLVE010000005.1, read on the forward strand.
GAGCCGCCGAGAAACGACCTCGATTTACTTAACGAGCTGTCCAGAAATACGATGATTGTCGATATGTACGAGCCGGGCTCTACGTTTAAAATCTTTACGACGGCGGCGGCGCTCGAAGCGGGGGTGGTTAGCGATAACGATTCGTTCTTCTGCGCGGGGTCGCGCACCGTAGACGGACAGAGAATACGCTGTTGGCGGTCGATAGGGCACGGCAGTCAGCACCTTGCCGAGGGGGTAAAAAATTCGTGCAACTGCGTATTTATGGACCTTGCGCTCCGCCTCGGTACGGACAGGTTTTACTCGGCGCTTAACAATTTCGGTCTCGGTCAAAAAACGGGCGTGGATTTTTCGGGCGAGTCGAGCGGTATGCTTATGAATAAGAAAAACGTAAAAACGGTAGACCTTGCGCGTATCGGCTTCGGTCAGGCGGTGGCGGTTACGCCCCTTCAGCTTATAACGGGCGTAAGCTCGGTTGTAAACGGCGGTAAGCTGTATAAGCCGTACCTCGTCTCGTCCGTAGAATCGTACGACGGAAAGAATATCGTTACGCGCACGCCCGAGGTCGTAAGACAGACGGTAAGCGAAAAAACCTCCCAAAAAATGCGCGAGTATCTTCTCGGCGTGGTTAGTAGCGGCGGCGGAAGCAAGGCGGGAGTAGCGGGATATCTCGTCGGCGGAAAGACGGGCACGGCGCAAAAATACGAAAACGGCGCAATCGCACAGGGCAAGTACATTTCGTCGTTTATCGGCTTTGCGCCCGCGAACGATCCCAAGTACGCCGTGCTCATGATAGTGGACGAGCCGCAGGGGTATATGTATTACGGAAGCCTTGTCGCGGCGCCGTACGCAGGCAGGGTGTTTTCGAGTATTTTCGATTATACGGGACTCGAGCCGAGTGAAAATCCCGCCGTCGAATACCTGCTTATGCCCGACGTGCTCGGGCTTTCCGCCGAGGAAGCGGTTAAGCTGCTCGAGGGAAAAGGTCTGCACGTCGAGTGCGTAGGGGATAATCCAACAGTTTCGTCGCAGGTCCCCGTTCCGAACACGCGCATCGCGTCCACCGATACTGTGCTGTTAAGATTGTAAACGGAAGTATGTTTTATCGCCGTGCGCGGGCGCGAAAAATAGGCGCGAGTATTATTTGGAGTCGAATTATGTGTTTGTTTGCAATTTAGGTCAATCGGGACGATTTAGGGTCTACAATAGACATATAATAAAGCGGTGCGGAGGTGAATTATGCGACCCTACGAACTCGGGTTTGACGACGACAGCGATATCGATATAAAAGGACTTGCCTGCGACAGCTCCAAGGTGGAGGAGGGCTTTATGTTTTTCTGCCTTGTCGGGCTTGAAAACGACGGTCACACCTTTGCGGCGGACGCTGTGTCGCGCGGCGCGGTCGCTTTGGTCGTGGAGCGCAGGCTTGCGATAGACTGCGTTCAGATAGAGGTTGACGACACGCGAAAAGCGTTAAGCCTTGCGGCGGCGGCGTTCTACGGCAATCCCGCTCGGCGGCTTAAAATGATAGGGATTACAGGCACCAACGGCAAGACTACCACGACTTATATAGTGAAAAGCATCGTCGAGGCGGCGGGGCATACCTGCGGACTTATAGGCACAAACGCGGTTGAATTCGGCGCGGACAAGCACGACGCCACGCTTACGACTCCCGATCCGATAGAGCTTCAGCGCACGCTTGCCGACATGGCGGCGTCGGGCGCGGAGTACGTCGTTATGGAGGTTTCCGCGCATGCGCTCGCGCTATCCAAAACGGAGGGAATGGTCTTCGACGTCGGGGCGTTTACCAACTTTTCGCGCGATCATCTCGACTTTTTCGGCGACATGGATTCGTACGCCGCGGCGAAAAAAAGCTTTTTCACTCCCGAGCACGTGCGGCGCGCCGTTATTAACGCGGACGATCCGCTCGGCGCGGAGCTACTTCGCGAGGTAAAAATCCCCGCGGTGTCTTACGGCATAGAATCGCCCGCAGACGTATTCGGTATCGACCTGAAGATGTCGGCGTACGGACTCAGCTACGTAATAAACATGAACGATAGGGTGGATACGGTCAAGTTTAACTTGACGGGCAGATTCAATATGTACAACACGCTTTGCGCGGCGGGGGTTGCGGAGGCGCTCGAGCTGCCTTTTTCGGCGGTGATTGCGGGTATCCGCAACCTTAAAAAGGTGGACGGGAGATTTAATATTATAAACACGGCGCGGTGCAGCGTGATTATCGACTTTGCACACACCGACGACGGAATAGCCAATATTCTGCGCGCGATACGCGAGTTCGCTCCGGCGCGCATAATTACGGTGTTCGGCTGCGGCGGAAACCGCGACAAATCGAAGCGGGCGGTCATGGGCAAAATCGTCGCGACAATGAGCGATTTTTGCTTCGTGACGAGCGACAACCCGAGATTCGAGCCGCCCATGGAAATAATCAAGCAGATAACGGAGGGGATAGACAGTATCGGTCTTACCAATTACAAGGAGATTGTGGACAGAAAAGAGGCTATACGCGCCGCGCTCGATATGGCAAAATCGGACGACATTGTGCTCATAGCGGGAAAGGGCGCGGAAAAATACAACGATATCATGGGCAGGAAACAGCCCTATAATGACGAGCAATACGTGCTCGAGCTTGCGGGAGAAAACGGCTTTTGATTTCCGTACTGTGTTCGTTTTTGGCGGCGTTTGCTATCTGTATGCTTGCGCTTCCGCTTAATATAAAGCTCGTAAAAAAGCTTAAAGCCGGTCAGCCTATACTTTCGTATGTGGACAACCACAAGGCTAAGGCGGGCACGCCCACCATGGGCGGAGTGTCCATTGTGCTCGGCATCGTCGCGTCCTTGCTTTTTACCCGCAAAGGGGACAAAATAGCGTACATTACAGCAATCGTTACGGTAGGGTATGCGCTTATCGGGTTTATCGACGACTTTATCAAAGTCAGATACAAAAACAACAAGGGGCTGTCCGCGGCGCAAAAAATAATATTCCAGGTCCTGCTCGCCGTCGCCGTGTCGGTGTACGCATACTACGAGCCGACTGTGGGCTCTTCCGTATATGCGCCGTTCGCGCCTGTAACGATAGAGCTCGGCGCGTTTGCACCCGTGTACTATATTTTTATTTTCCTCGCATTTACCAACTCCGTCAATCTTACGGACGGACTGGACGGGCTCGCGTCATCCGTCACCGCCACGGTCGCGCTTTTTTGCTGTGCTATTGTGGGTATCGCCGCGGCGGCGGGTAAGCTTACGGGCGACGGAGCGGTGGATATAATAATAATGTGCGCGGCGCTGTGCGGAAGCTGCTGCGCTTTCCTCACGCACAACACGCACCCCGCCAAGATATTTATGGGCGACACCGGCTCTCTCGCGCTCGGCGGGTTTTTGGCGTGCGTGGCGGTGCTTGGGCGAATGTCCCTTTCAATGCTCCTTATCGGAGTGATGTACATTTTGACGAGCGTGTCGGTAATAGTTCAGGTAGTGTCGTTTAAGCTGAGAAAAAAACGAGTGTTCCTTATGGCGCCCATTCACCACCACTTCGAGAGGAAAGGGGTGTTCGAGGGAAAAATTGCGGTTGTCTATACGATAGTGACTTTCGTGTGCGGTATCGTAACGGTCGTACTTATGCTTGCGCTGTATTAAAACTTTTTACCGCAATAGCGTTCACTTAAAATTCTAAACGGACAATGATACTCATACACTACTTGTGTATGGGTATTTTCAGCGGAAAAAGATTTTTTGTTTACGGCAACGGCACGTCGGGAAAATCGGCGAAGCGCGCTATAAAAAAGCGCGGCGGCACGGTAACGGTGCATTACGACAAGGACGGCGCGTTTACCGCTCCGCCCGAGCGCGAATACGAGTTTGCGGTTATCAGCCCCGGCATAAAAAAGGACCACCCCGTTTATTCGTACTGCTCCTCGCACGGGATAGAGACGATAGGGGAAGCGGAGCTTGGGTTTATGCTTTCCGATAAGCCTATCGTGGGCGTTACGGGTACGAACGGGAAAACGACGGTCACCCGTCTCGCGTCGAAAATGCTTAAATGCACGGCGTGCGGGAATATCGGGTATCCGATTACTTCCGCAATAGACGGAAAGGACAAGGTGCTGTGCTGCGAGCTCAGCAGTTTTCAGCTTGACGGCGCTAAGAGAATAACTCCGCACGTCGCCGTAATAACAAACGTCGCGCCGGACCACATCGACTATCACGGCTCGTTCGAGGCGTATTGCCGCGCCAAATGCAATATTGCGGCAAGCATGACAGAAAACGATTATCTCGTGCTCGGCGACGACGTTACGGTAGGGGCGCTTTCCCATCTCGACACGAAGGCGAGGTTAATCAGGTGCAGTGCGGACAAGGTTGTGGACGGAGCGTACGTTTACCGCGGCAACTTTTGGTTTATGGGCGAAAGAATTTGCTCGCTCGATTATTTAAAGCTTAAGGGCGCTCACAATATAAAGAATGCTTTGTGTGCTATTGCCGCCGCTATTCTTGCCGGCGCCGATAACCGTGATATCGCGCTTGCGCTTTCCGATACGTCGCCCGAGCCGCACAGAATAGAATACGTAGGCACCGCATGCGGTAAAGTGTGGATCGACGACAGCAAAAGCACCAATATAAGCTCCGCCGTCGCCGCGGTTGAATGTGTGTCGGGGCCGATGTGTCTTATTGTCGGCGGACGGAACAAGGGGCTTGATTTCGACGGGCTGTTTTCGGCGTTTATCGAGCGCGGACTGCATAAAAAAATAGAATGCGTAATTGCGATGGGCGAGAGCGCAAAGGCGCTTTCGGAGAGCGGGAAAAAATTCGGCGTGGACGTCGTATCCGCCAAAAAACTATCCGACGCCGTAGACTTTGCGGCGGATTCTACCGCATACACGGTGCTCCTGTCGCCGGCGTGCGCGTCGTTCGACGAGTTTAACGGATACGAAAAGCGGGGCGAGGCGTTCCGCGCGGCGGTAGAGGCGAAAGCGGGAAAACAATGAAAAGGCGCGCGGTTGAAAAAAAGAAAGCGGTACGCGGAAAAAGCGATATCCCGCTGATAGTAGTTACGGGGTTAATCGTCGCGTTCGGCGTATTAATGGTGTACTCCGCAAGCTCGTACACGGCAAAGCGGCTGTACGGGTCGGAGTACCATTTTGTGTATAAGCAGCTTGTGGGAATAGCGCTCGGCGCGGTGGCGCTCTTTTTGATGTCGCGGCTCGACTACCATATTCTTCACAAGCTTAGATACGTAATACTCGGGCTGTCGATAGTGCTTCTTGCGATAGTTTTTATTCCAGGGGTGGGAATAACCAACTACGGTGCGCGTCGGTGGATAAACACGCCGTTTTTTACAATTCAGGCAAGCGAGGTAAGCAAGTTCGGGTTTATTATTTTCGCCGCGGCGTACATAGGCTCGCGCGAGGACAAAATTATGACCTTTAGGGGCATTTTGCCCGTTGTGGGCGTGGGCGGGGCGATATGCGCGCTTATAATACTCGAGCCTAACATGTCCGTCACGATTTGTATGGCGCTGCTTATGATAGTGATGCTCTTTCTCGGCGGTGCGAAGATAAAGCATCTACTGATGATAATCCTGCCGCTTATCGCGGCGGCGGTCGTGCTTATCATAATAGAGCCGTACCGCTTCGCTCGGCTTATGGCGTTTATCGATCCGTGGGAAAGCCCGCTCGAGGAGGGGTATCAGCTTATTCAGTCGTACTACGGATTGGGCGCGGGCGGATTTTTCGGCGTGGGACTTTTTAATTCGAGGCAAAAGTATTCCTTCCTTCCGTTCGCGGAAAGCGATTTTATTTTCAGCGTGATAGGCGAGGAGCTCGGAATGCTCGGCTGTCTCGTATTGATTGCGGCGTATATCTTCCTTATTCGCCGCGCGCTAAAAGCGGCGCTCACCGCGCCCGACAGATTCGGTTCGCTTTTGTGTTCGGGCGTCGCCGCGATAATCGCAATACAGGTGCTTGTAAATATCGCGGTCGTTACGGGCAGCATTCCGCCGACAGGATTGCCGCTCCCGCTTATTTCGAGCGGAAGCTCCGGTATAATAGTCTTTATGAGCGGGATAGGTATAGTGAACAGCGTAAAGCGCCGCTCGCACGAGAGCGCGGAGCTGATGTTTACCCGCCGCGCCGTACGGAAAAAGCGCGAGGAAAAGGGCGGGAAACGAATTGCACGGAAAAAATTACAACGTTTAAAATCGGGAAGCTCGCCCGTTTAGCGTATAAAACAGCAACAAAACAAAAAATTCACGGCGAAGAGGGATAAGTAAGTCCGTAAAACGGGTTGCAAAAGCGCGTAAATTACTGTATAATAAACGCGTGAAATATCTTGCACAGACATTTTCATATATCAAGAAAAACTTTTTTCCCATTTTTCTTGTAATGATTCTCCCGTCGGTGGCGGCGTGCATACTGTCCGCGCCGTACTGGGAGGTTTCGTTTGCCGCCGCGTATAATTACAAGCCGGGTATTCCGTTCGGGAAAATTATATCGGTAGTTTTCAACACCGATTGGACGTACGTTTGGCCGGTTGTGCTTACGAGCGCCCTTCAGATTGTCGCGTCGTCGCTTATTATGTCCGCAATAGACAGACATTTCCGTACCGCGAGAATGTCGCTGCGTTCGCCGTTTAGGCT
>JAFLVE010000006.1 GCA_022511445.1 Clostridiales bacterium
GCTTGGACTCAACGTTCTGCGCGTGGGTGAATTTGCCTGGGGCAAAATGGAACCGCGCGAAGGCGAGTATGACTTCGATTGGCTCGTTTATGTAGTGGATAAACTGTATGAAGCCGGTATAAGCACCGTTATGTGTACTCCTACATGCACGCCGCCGCGTTACATGCTCGATAAATACGAGGAAATGCGTAATGTGTCCGATAAAGGCGTCAGGACAAAGACCTCATGGCGGTGTCATCCTTGTAAAACCTCGCCGATTATGCGCGAAAAGAACAGGGCGATTGTCACAGAAATGGCTAAACGCTTCGGCTCACACCCGGGTATAATAGGTTGGCAGATAGATAACGAGCTTTATCCTTACGGCGGAGGTTGCTACTGTCCGCTCTGCGTAAAAGAATTTCAAGTATATCTTAAAAATATGTTCGGCACGGTAGAAGCGCTAAACGACGCCTGGGGAATGTCGCGATGGTCGCTCGATTATCAAAGCTTTGACGCGGTAAATCCGCCTCTCGACGGCGAATGGAAGCACCCGTCGCTTGTTAAAGCATGGTGGGATTTTCAGTGCTATCAAATTAAGACGTACATAGACGAGCAGGCGGAAATACTTCATAAATACACAAAGGTTCCTATCGGCACGGATATGATGTCTAACAACAATCTCGGCTACTACGAGACAACGCAATCACTTGACATTGTGCAGTTTAACCACTATAATAAAGCCGCAGAGCTGTACGAGACGGAGTTTTGGTACGACTTTCTGCGGTGTGTTAAGGATAAACCGTTTTGGGTGACTGAAACGCAGGTCGGTTGGAACGGTTCGACCTTTGCCGCAAGCGGTCCGAGACCGACGGGAAACTGCTATAAAAACACCATTCTTCCGTTTGCGCACGGCGCGGATATGAACATGTACTGGCTGTTCCGCGCACACCGTAACGGGCATGAGCTTTCTCACGGCGCGTTGTACTCTACGGCAGGAAAAATGTATTCGGTTTCATACGAGGTACAAAACGCAATAGAGCTTATCTCAAAGCACGAAAACGCCTTTACTTCGCCAATTAAATCCGATATTGCTCTTCATTACTCGTCGACGGCGGCAAACACGTTTATGTCGGCGCCCATGCTCGAAAACTTCGATTATACTGCGACAGTTCGAGACAGATTTTACGGCGCACTTCGCCATTACAACGTGGACGTTATCGACACGGCGCACTCGCTCGACGCGTATATGGTTGTAATTTCGCCTTTTATGTGTCACGCGCAAGAGAACAATTTTAAAGAGCGCATTACCGATTTCGTCAAGTCGGGCGGAACCTGGATAGTCGGACCGATGACAGATATTGTAGACTCGAACGTTACTAAGTACACAAATTCCACTTTATCGTTTTTAGAGGAAATGACAGGGCTAGAACTAATTTACCAGCGCCCGATAGAAAATCCGCAGTTTAAAGCTGAGTGGAATGACGGTAGCCCGTGTGAAATATCGGTGTGTTACGACGGGTATGCTATCGGAAGCGGAACGCCGCTTGCCGCCTATACCGACGGAGATTTTAAAGGAAATATCGCCGTCGCGCAAAAGAATATAGGCAAAGGAAAAATAATACTTCTCGGAAGCGTGCTTAGTCACGACGACATTAAAAAACTTGTCGGACTTAAACCCATTCTTAAAGCAAGCGACAACGTTTCTCTGACGGAACGCGGCGGTAAAAACAGAATGATTACGGCGGTTGAGCTTGAATATAAGCAAGGGTATGTAGAGCTTGACGGCAAGTACAGGTCCGTGCCGTCGGGCGAGATATTATCGGGTAAAATTACGATCGATCCGTATTCCGTACTTATTCTCGAAAAAATCTAAACAAAATTTTCGGAGCCGAAAATGGATATATTTACACAAATCTACGATTTAATTGCATACGCCCAAAAAGAGCTTAACCTCGACGAGCGCAATAAGTTTTATAAGGCTAATCGTTTGCTCGAGATTATGGAAAGCGGCTTAGAGGGGGGCGAACTCGAGGACGCAATATACGGCGAGCTTTCGCTTTTGCCTTCCGAGGTTGATAAGCGGTTTTCGAGCATACTAAAAAAGCAGGGCGGAAAAGCCGCAACCGATTGGCTGTATAATTACTGCGTAAAGAATATGTACGTAAAGCGCGCGGTGCTCGATAAAAATCCGCGCCGTGACGCTTCCAACGGGCTTACGATTACCATTAATAAAGCCAAACCAGAATTTCGTGACCCCAAAAAAGCCGTTCAAGGCAACAGCGTCGACGGTGGATTTTGCAAGTGCGTGATTTGCCGCGAAAACGAGGGCTTCGGCGCCAAAAACAAGCGCAATCTTCGCACTGTCTCGCTTAAGCTTAAGGGTAAAAAGTGGTTTTGGCAGTATTCGCCGTTCGGATACTTTAACGAGCACGGCATTGCCGTTAACTGCGAGCATACCCCCATGCACGTCGACAGGCGCACGTTTGAAAACCTTATCGATTTTGTAGACAAGTTCCCGCATTACTTTATAGGTTGCAATGCGGCGCTTCCGAGGATAGGCGGCAGTGTTCTTGCTCACGACCATTATCAGGGCGGAGGCGAGGTTCTGCCTCTTCACAAAGCGAAAATCAAAAAGTTTATCGTCGATAAAAAATATCCCGACGTCACCGTGGGAATTCTCGACTGGCCGGGCACCGTTATAAGAATTAAAAGCGATTCCAAAAACAAAATCGTCGATATTGCGGACAGAATCCGCACGGCCTGGGAGAAGTACGCCAACGCCGAGCTTGGAATTATTCCCGTCGATAAAGACGGCGTTCACAACGCCGTAAGCCCGACGGTTATTAAAACTGCCGACGGGTACGAAATGAATGTTATTCTTCGTAGCAACATTACGAGCGAAGTGTATCCCGACGGAGTATTTCACGCACACCCCGAGTATCACGCCATAAAAAAAGAGAGTATCGGATTAATCGAGGCGCAAGGACTGTTTATTCTCCCGGGTCGCCTCGACGACGAGCTTAACGAGATTAAAAATCTGATAACAAGCGGTAAGCCGCTTCCTGCCGAGTACGCGCATTTTTCGCTCGTTTACGAAGAAACAAAAGCCTTGTATAAAAGCGGAGAGTATAATGACATAGATACCGCAATGTGGGAAGAACTCGGCAGTATCTGCTACAGAATTCTCGAAAACACGGCGGTTTTTAAAAACGAAGCCGATTTAATCGAGTTTGTTAAAACAGAGGGATTTAACGTATGACAAGCGAATATACCTACAAGGTAACTGCGGCGGGTAGGATAAACATAATCGGCGAACACGTCGACTATTGCGGCGGAAAGGTTATGCCTGCGGCTCTGTCGCTTAAGAATACGGTTTATATACGTCCCAACGGCACAAATAAGATAAACATAAGTTGGACAACGCTTCCCGATAAGGTCACGCTCGATATCGATAAACTCGAAAGCTATAAAGGCTTAAACTACGGTAATTATCAAGCGGGCGCCGCGCTTATGTGGAAAAACGCCGGGCACAAGGTGATTGGTTGCGATATGCTCCACGACTGTACCGTTCCGTTCGGCAGCGGACTTTCATCCTCCGCGGCGATAGAGGTAAGCACGATCGCCGCGCTTGCGACAATTGCGGGCGAGACGCTTGATACAGTCGATATTGCATTAAAGGCTCAACAAGCCGAGCGCGAATACACCGGCGTAAACTGCGGCATTATGGACCAGTTTGCCTCCGCGTGCGGAAAAAAGAACAGCGTAATGCTTTTGGATTGCAGTACCGTTAAATGCGATTATCTGCCGCTTAATCTCGGCGACTATTCGCTTGTAATTATCAACTGCAACAAACCGCACAATCTTGTCGAAAGCAAGTACAACGAGCGCCGCGCTCAAACGGAAGAGGGGTTAAATATACTTAAAACCGTTCTTCCCGTATCCTGTCTTGCCGAGGTTTCCGTCGATCGGTTTAATAAACACGGAAAGCTGTTAAGCGGCAAGGTTTTCGATAGGTGCAAGCACGTTGTGGAAGAGTGCGAGAGGGTAAATACGGCCGCCGCCGCAATGAAAAGCGGTGATATTCTCTTGCTGGGCAAGCTTCTCAACGAGTCGCACAAATCGCTCAAAGAGCTATACGAGGTAACGGGGGCCGAGCTTGACGCCCTTGCCGCCGCCGCTCAAGCTCACCCTGCGTGTATCGGGTCGAGAATGACGGGCGCGGGCTTTGGAGGCTGCACGATTTCGCTTGTTCATAAAGACGGCGTAGACGACTTTAAAAAGGTTGTTTCCGCCGAATACTTAAATAAAATCGGCTACGAGTGCAAGATTTACGATGCGGAGATAGCCGACGGCATCACGGTTACAAAACTTTAGGGGGTTTTATGAAGATTTTAGTTACAGGCGGTGCAGGCTATATCGGTTCTCATACCTGCGTTGAGCTTCTCGAAAAGGGTTACGAGGTTGTGGTTATCGACAATTTCGACAATTCTTCGCCAAAAGCCGTTGACCGCGTTCAACAAATAACGGGCAAAAAAATCACTTTATACAAGGGTGATTTGCGCGACGGTGCACTTCTCGACAAGATTTTTACCGAGCATAAAATCGACTGGGTAATACATTTTGCGGGACTCAAGGCGGTGGGCGAAAGTTGCGCCAAACCCATAGAATATTATAATAACAATCTTTACGGAACGCTCGTCCTTACCGATAAAATGCGTAAGCACGACTGTAAAAAGATCGTTTTTTCCTCGTCGGCCACCGTTTACGGCGACCCCGAGTCTCTTCCGCTTACGGAAGAGAGCAAAACGGGCGGAACAACAAACCCCTACGGCACGAGCAAATATTTCCAAGAAATAATGCTTAACGATATCTACAAGTCCGATAACGAGTGGACTGTTGTGCTTTTAAGGTACTTTAATCCCGTGGGAGCGCACGCAAGCGGACTTATCGGCGAGGATCCGCAGGGCATACCCAACAACTTAACGCCGTATATAGCCAAGGTGGCTATCGGCGCGTTAAAGGAAGTGGGCGTTTTCGGAAACGATTACGATACACCGGACGGAACGGGCGTAAGGGATTATATCCACGTCGTTGACCTCGCAAAAGGCCATGTTTCCGCTATCGAAAAAATAACAAAGACCGGTGTTTACACATACAATCTCGGCACTGGTATCGGTTATTCCGTTCTGGACGTAATAAATGCGTTTAGTAAAGCGTGCGGGAAACAGATCCCGTACTCGATTAAATCGAGACGTGCGGGCGACATTGCGGCGTGCTATGCCGACGCGAGCAAGGCAAAAAAAGAGCTCGGTTGGAAGGCATCGCTAGGTATTGACGATATGTGCGCTTCGCTTTGGAATTGGCAGTCGAAAAACCCCAAGGGTTACAATTAAATTCAAAACTTAAATAGGTAATTTAATATGAAACAGCGTTACGATATAGTAGACGGAAAGGATATTTTTATCTACACCATTAAGCGCGACAAGATGGAAGTGGATATCGTCGAAATGGGCGCGCGCATAAACGCCGTTCGAGTAGACGGCGTGGACGTTGTGCTCGGTTATAATTCGGTAAACGATTATCTTGTCGGCGGCGGATACATAGGCGCGACGGTAGGGCGAGTCGCCAATAGAATCGCGGGCGGAAAGTTTACGCTCGACGGAAAAGAGTATGCTTTATATATCAATAACGGCAAAAATCATCTTCACGGCGGGAAAGTCGGCTTCGATAAAAAGATATTTAAGGTTACCGAAAGCACGGACAGCTCGGTTACAATGGAATACACAAGCCCGGACGGCGAGGAGAATTATCCCGGAACTCTTAAACTAACCGTTAAATTTACGGTTGAGCACAACTCGCTAACCATACTCTTTACAGCAGTAAGCGACAAAGACACTCTGTGGTGCCCGACCAATCATGCTTATTTTAACCTTAACGGCGAGCAAAGCGGCGACTGTCTAACCAACCTTCTTCAAATCAATGCAGCTTATTACACACCCGTCGACGATGGGCTTATTCCGACCGGCGAAAAGAGGTCCGTGGAAAACACTCCGTTCGACTTTAATTCGCTAAAACCTGTCGGCGCCGATATCACTAAACCGGAGCTGTCGAAAACGTGCGGCTACGACCATAACTACGTTTTGTCGGAAGAACACGCCGCTCACATCGAAGGTCCCGATACAGGCATTATCATGGATCTTTATACCGATATGCCGTGCGTACAATTCTATTCCGCTGGTAAGCTTAAGGAAATAAACGGCAAGAGCGGCATTTACCGCAAGTGGGCGGGTTTTTGTTTAGAGCCGCAATATTGCCCCAACGCTATCAATATGGACGGCTTCGAAAAGCCTATTATAAAAAAGGACGAAGTCAAATCGCATTATATCCGCTATCAATTCCACAAAAACTGATTTTTATATATTATAATTGCTCTCGATATATCGAGGGCAATTTTTTGTTTAATTTTTTTAATAATGGTAAAAATTTCGGTATGGATACTTTGCCGCTTAAAGAAATAAGTCCCGATTTGTTAAGCGAATTAAACAATATCGAAATCGATTGCAATTTACCCGTTTCCGAGCGTATAAAAAGCCTTTTTTTGCAAACAAAATCGCCGTATATTTTTAGCGTTAACGGAAAGGCGGTAAAGGTCGTTTTTAACAGCTATTCGACCGCCACCTTGGAAAACGGGGTTATTGATGCGCTGAAATGTATAGTCAAAGCGGACAAATAATATCTTAGCGCTCTTGCAATATAGTAAAAAATGATGTATAATATATTTGTGCCAAAGCGTCATTGTTCGCCAAAGGAAAGGTGAATTATGGCAAGACAAAGTAAATATTCCGTTTTTCAGCCGCCTACCGAAAAAGTTTGGAAGGCCGGTCTTTACATTCGTATTTCCCGCGAGGACGGGGATAAAGCGGAGAGCGAAAGTATTTCCTCTCAGCGTGCAATAACGGAGCAGTTTGTATCTGCTCACGACGATATACAAATAACGGATTACTATATCGACGACGGCTACACCGGTACCGATTTCGATCGTCCCGACTTTAAACGCATGTTCGACGACATTACGAATAAGCGCATAAACTGCGTTATCGTAAAGGATTTGTCACGTTTCGGGCGTAATTACGTAGAGGCAGGGAAATATCTCGAGGTGGTTTTTCCCATGCTTAACGTGCGGTTTATCGCAGTTAACGACATGATTGACAGCATACTAAACCCGTCGTCTATGAACACGATGATGGTCCCTATAAAAAACATCATGAACGACGAGTACTGTAGGGATATTTCCACAAAAGTGAAAACATCTCTCGACATAAGACGAAGGCAGGGGATGTTTATAGGTTCGTTCGCGGCCTACGGATATAAAAAAGATCCTTCGGACCGACATAAGCTTATTATCGACGAGGAGGCGGCTCTAACCGTAAGATACATTTTCGATAGGTTTATAAGCGGGTACAGCATAATAGCAATTGCGCGCGAGCTTAACGAAAACGGAGTTCTAAACCCGTCCGAATACAAAAAAAGCAAAGGTCTTAATTATAAACACGCCTATAAAGCCCGCAGTTGCGCTCTGTGGTGCGATACGACCGTCAGGCGTATTCTAAACAACGAAGTATATATAGGTCATCTCGTACAAAAGAAAACCGAAGTTTTAAGCTACAAGGTGCATGTTTGTAAGACGGTCGAAAAGAGCAAAAACATAAAGGTCGAAAACACTCACGACCCGATAATATCCGACGATGTGTTTTATAAGGCCAAGTCTCTGCTTTCGCGCGACACAAGGACATCCCCTAAAGTAAGCCGACTGTCCGTGTTTGCGGGATTTGTAAAGTGCGCCGACTGCGGTCGTGCCATGCAAAAAAGATCTGTTGTACAGCCGAATAAAAAATACGATTATTATATTTGTTCCACATTCCGAAAGCTAGATAAATGCAAGTGCACAAAGCATGCGATTCGCGCCGACGTTTTGGAAGAAACGGTCCTTGCCGTACTCAATAAGTATATTCAAATAGCAGTCGACTTCGATAGAGTGATTTGCGAAGTAAAAAAATTCGACGGCGCTCTCGATAAATCCGCAAGAGCTTTATCCGTAATCGAGGCAAAAAAGAATGAAATTGCATCAGCAAAAAAGATATTGCAAGAGCTTTATCCCGATTACAAAGCGGGACTCTTGAGCTTGGAAAGCTACGTTGCGTTAAAGGATAAATACGAAAAAACAATAACCGACTGCGAAAGCTGCGTTTCGCATCTTCAGTCGACCGAATCGTCTTTTACCGATATTAGCAATAACGAGTTTATATCTAAGTTCAAAAAATACCGCGCTCTTTCGGAGCTGAGGCGGGAGATGCTTGTCGAGCTTGTGGATAATATCTATATTCACGAGGGCGGAGCCGTCGAATTGCATCTTAAATGCCGCGACGAATTTCTATCCGCAACCGAGTATATATATGCCAATCGGGAGAATAGGGCGAAAAATTAGTTTTTTGCATTATATTGACTAATTAATTTTAATATGTTATTCTTTTGATTAGAAAAATATAGGTATTTATATCGTTATGTCTAAAAAGTATAATCACATCTACCCGGACTTTCACATTCAAAAGTGGATTAATAATGGCGGAAAGATTTACAATAAGAATACGAAACATATACGCGGATATATCAGACAACATGATTTTACCGTTAGTTATTACTATTCTCTCGGGGAAAAGAACAGCGAGCTGGAAGACAGAATCAGCGTTTTCGAAACCTATATTTCGCCCCTAATCAAAAAAATAGACCAGTCGGAAAAATCGGTTAGGCTTTCCGCAAAAGAATTGGAAATATTAAAGCTATAGCAGTGCTTTGTGCCAACAGACAGCATTTTACAAGTGAAGTAATCGTCAACGACGAGTCGGGTATATATACAAGTAACAACTATATATTCGGAACGCACAGAATGACAACTCAAGTTTCCGCCGTAAATGCCACACAACAAATAATAAGTGATTTTGAAAATATTGTAAAACTCGACGACGACTTGACGAGTGTAATATACAGTCCGATTATCGATCCTTTTTTTGTGTATTCAAGCTTCACCTTAGGCACGCATTTGGTTATTCTCCGGAATAACGATAATAATATATGTATTTCCGAAAGAGGCGCCATAATAGAAAACACAATGGACTCGGATCATTTATATACATATATTCCCATTTCGCCGAGGACGGCTATTTGCCTGGTAAAAAGCAATTATTATTTATCGCCGGAATTTTTTGAATATACAAAAGCAAAATTCGGCAGAAAATACGGAAACGGACAACCCGATCCGTACATCTCGGAGATTTTTTACGGTAGCGAGCACTTGCTTTTCTGTTCGTATTATATCGTTACTTCCGCAGCGCACGTTATGCCGACACCCATTAAACAATCATCCGCTAAGGTTGTTTCCGTCAAGATTGCCGACGTTAACTCAAGTATTATAGATAAATTTAACGCCATTTTTTGCAAAGACGGAAACAAAATACTTTTTTGTAATAAATCCGCTCTCGAAAGAGCGCTTATACTGCCGCTTGATTTCAGATACGTTAACGTTATGTAGTATTATTAATTTTTTTTAGAATATTTTATGGTGTTTTATTGACAATAGCCCCCGCTGCAATGGATACCATGTTTACGCTTTTGACCGAGTCGGGGTACAGGGAAAATGATTTCGATATGATTTGCACCGGCGATCTCGGCAAGCTCGGCTCCGATATTCTTCGCGATTTAATGCGGCGGAAAGGGATAAGGCTCGGTCAAAACTATATCGACTGCGGCAATATGATTTACAGCGAAAAGCAAAATTGTTATCAGGGTGGAAGCGGCTGCGCTTGCTCCGCCACGGTTTTCAATTCGTATATTATGGAAAAATTGATTTCGGGCGAATTTAGGCGGGTTGCGTACATGGCAACGGGCGCTCTTATGAGTACTCAAAGCTGCTATCAAGGTGAAACTATACCGGGAATATGTCACTGCGTCGTTGTAGAAAGCGCGTTTGAAGGGGAGGAATAAATTATGGCGGTATTATCGATGCTTGGAACTTATGCTATTGTATTTGCTACAGGCGGGGCTTTGTGTGCGATTGCGGAGCTTTTGATTGTTCGAACAAAACTTACTCCCGCACGTATCCTTGTTATATTTTTGATTGCGGGCATAATTTTAGAAGGTATAGGAATATATGATTATATCTATAATGTGTGTCAAGCGGGGATAAGCGTTCCGATTGTCGGATTCGGCGCGGCGCTTGCAAAGGGATCGATAGAAGCGGCGCGTACGTACGGATTTATAGGTGCGTTTGCAGGCGGGCTTATTCGTACGGCGTTCGGCGTAGGTGCGGCCATTGTAATGAGCTATCTCGTTACGCTTATATTTAACCCCAAAACCAAATAGAAACTTAATTTCTTTATCGTGGCGTCGCTTTATGCGGCGTCTTTTTCATGTAATTTATAATTAAAGGTGTTGACTATCCTTTTTTATAGGTGGTATACTTTACTTATATCGGAACACTTAAAAGGAGACTTATGCGCGACAATTACAACTGGTACGTATTGTACACCAAAACAAATACCGAAGCGCGCGTAATATCCGATTTTACGGAGGCGTTTAAAAAACGCAAGCTCGATTTTTCCGTCGAGCTATTTTGTCCCGAAACGGAGATTTATTACAGAAAGAGCAAGGGCGGCAACGGAAGCACGTACAAAAAGCGCCCGCTTTTTCCCAATTACGTATTTATCGAAACGGACATGCCCGAAAAAGATTTTTCTAAAGAGTTTTCCGATTTTATTTATAAATCCAACGACATAATACGCTTACTGAAATACGGCACGGGAAGAATTTCGATCGAGCCTGAGGAGCGTATGAGGTTTGAATATCTGTTTAAGGGAAAGCGCTGTCTCGACCGTTCCGTGGGAATAATCGAGGGCGACGTAATTACCGTAACGGCAGGTCCGCTTATGGGCTGCGAGGGGCTTATCTCGCATATAAACAGACATAACCGCACCGCTACAATCAATGTGGAAATGTTCGGCGGAGTTATCGAGGCAAAGGTGGCCTTGGAGATTATAGATAAGCGATAGCCATTGTCCGTACATGTTATTATCGACGGGGCAACTCGTCGAATTTAAAGCGCGACTGTTTAGCCGAGAGTATCAAAACGCACTTATTAATCATATAAATATCGATATGAGCGTAATAGTGTGCGGTGTAAAAAAGAAACGTCACGTTAAAAGAACGTTATTTATTATTTTGTTTATTCTTATCGCCATCATAGTCGCGGCGTCGATTTTTATTGCAAAAAACGTTAATCCCGTTATTTTGAAAATATCCAATGAGCGAATCCGCGCAATTTCCCAAGACGCGGTAAGCGCGTCGGTTTTGGAGATTATGGCAACCAAACCCGACGAGGAGCTTGTATCTATCGTACGCGATGAAGACGATAAAATAAAAAGTGTGGAAATAGACGCCGACACCATAACCTCTATGGCGCAGGACATTACGATAGCGGCGCAAAAAAAGATAAACGAAGCGGGGATTGACGGCATAAAAATTCCGCTCGGATCGCTAAGCGGCGTTACGCTGTTTACCGGACTCGGTCCCGACGTGAACATTAAAATATACCTTGTCGGCTCCACAAAAACGCGGATCGTATCCGTTTTTTCGGAGTCGGGTATAAACCAAACGTTACATAGGGTATACCTCGATATTTCGGGATCGGTCGCGGTTGCCGTGCCGGGAATCTCAAGCACAATCGATACGCAAACGCAGGTATTAATGAGCGAGATGATAATAGTAGGCGAGGTTCCGCCCACATACTTAAGAGCGGTCAACGTCGGAGATATGCTCGATCTAATCGTCAATTAGTTTCGGAATAAAATACATTGTTAAAATCACAATAAAACGGTTGCACATATTGTTAAGGTGTGGTATAATCAATTTGACAACATAGATGCGTTTGAGTACGGCACAAGATACGCGCAACCGACAGAGAGCCGCTTATAGCTGAAAGGCGGCACGCGCCAAAATATTCACCGTACGAGCACCGCCGCGTAAAGCATGTTCTGTAATTAAGCGGCGGCGTATGCCGCGTTACGAGCACAATTAAGACCCAATTCGGGTGGTACCGCGTAGTCCACGCCCCGATTTTTTCGGGGCTTTTTGTTTGAGGACTAATCTTTCCCGTTTGCGGGAGCAAATTTGCTACTAAGACAAATTCGGTATAAATACCGATTTATTTTGAAAAGACAGGAGGAACAAATGACACCGGAACAAATCAAAGCCGAGTATATTGACAAAATCGAGCGCGTCGGCTCCGAAAAAGAGCTTGCGGATCTAAAGGCAGGTATTTTCGGAAAATCGGGCGTAATTACGGAGCTTACACGCTCGCTTAAGGATTTACCCAACGAGGAAAAGCCCGCGGCAGGCAAAAAGATAAACGACCTTCGCGTGGAGATTATAGCGCTTTGCGACAAAAAGGAGGCGGAGCTTCACCGCGCCGCAATCGATAAACAGCTTAATTCGGAGACGCTCGACCTATCTATCGATAAACCGTTCCGTACTGTCGGAGCGATACACCCGGTAAACCAGATAAAAAAACGGCTTATCGACTACTTTGTCGGTAACGGGTATATAGTGTACGACAGTCCCGAGATAGAAACCGATTACTATAATTTTCAGGCGCTTAACATTCCGCCCGATCACCCCGCGCGCGACATGCAGGACACGTTTTTTATAGGCGACGGCATGCTTCTTCGCTCCCAGACGTCGAGCGGGCAGGTGAGGCTTATGGAAAAGGTAAAGCCGCCGCTTAAAATGATTTGCCCGGGCAGGGTGTTCCGCGCCGACGACGACTCTACGCATTCGCCCGTGTTCCACCAAATGGAAGGACTCGTAGTCGATAAAAACGTAACTCTATGCGACCTTAAGGGCGCGCTAGAGGGCTTTGCTAAATTCATTTTCGGCGACAAAACGCGCATTCGTTTCCGACCGAGCTATTTCCCGTTTACAGAGCCGAGCGTCGAGGTGGACGTTTCCTGCTTTAACTGCGGCGGAGAGGGGTGCAGAGTGTGCAAAAACACCGGTTGGATAGAGATTCTCGGTGCGGGCATGGTAAACCGCAAGGTACTTGCCAATTGCGGGATAGACCCCGACGAATATCAGGGCTTTGCTTTCGGGCTCGGGCTCGACCGTATTACAATGATACTTTGCGAAATTAACGATATAAAACTCTTATGGGAAAACGACGTGCGGTTTTTGCGTACGTTCCGCGGACAAGGAGGCGACAAATGAAACTGCCGTTAAGTTGGTTAAGTGAATATGTGGATATTTCGGGCGTTACTGCGCAGGAATTGTCTGACAAATTGCTTTCTATCGGTTTCGAGGTCGAGGAGATTATCGAGCCGCGCAAAGACATTACCGGCGTTGTTGTCGGGCACGTCTTATCTATCGAGCGCAACGAAAACTCCGAAAAGCTTTGGGTTTGTCAAATCGATATAGGTAGCGAGATTGTCCAAATAGTAACGGGCGCGCAAAACGTGAGTAAGGACGATTATGTTCCCGTCGCGACCGTAGGAGCAAATCTTCCGGGCGGAAAAAAGATAGTTCCCGCCAAGCTTCGCGGCGTAGACAGCTTTGGTATGCTGTGTTCGGGCGGGGAGCTCGAGGTTGATGACGACGTTATCGACGGCGCGAGCGTTGACGGAATACTTATCTTGCCTAAAAACTCCAAGGTAGGCGAAGATATTATGCACACGCTCGGCATAGACGACACCGTTCTCGACGTATCGATAACCGCCAACCGTCCCGACTGCCAGGCTGTTGTCAACATTGCAAGAGAGATTTCCATTCTTCTCGGCAAAAAGTTTCGTTCGCCCAAGTTCACATATAAAACTTACGATCTTTCCGTTGATTTACCGCCGGTCAGAATCGAAAACAAAGATTTATGCAGTCGGTATATCGGGCGAATTATTAAGAATATTAGAATAGAAAAGTCGCCCAAATGGATGCGCGACAGGCTTCGCATGTGCGGCATTCGCCCCATTAATAATATAGTCGATATAACAAACTACGTGCTTTTGGAGATAGGCCAGCCGCTTCACGCATTTGACAGACGTTTTATCGACGGGGAAATAATCGTCAGAAAGGGCGCGGCTAGCGAAAGTATAGTCGCCCTCGACGGCAATAAGTACGGCGTGGAAGGCTCGCTCGTTATCGCGGACAGCCATAAACCGCTTGCTATTGCGGGAATAATGGGCGGCGAGTACACTAGTATCCTTCCCGATACAGTCGACGTATTTTTAGAGGCGGCGCGTTTTGAGCGCAGTAACATTCGCCGCACGTCCCGAAAAATCGGGCTTCGCTCCGACTCGTCGTCGCGGTACGAAAAAGGCGTCGACTGGGCGTCCACTGAGCTCGGGTCGAACAGGGCGCTTGCGCTTTTCGACGCGCTCGGATGCGGCGAGATTTGCTCGTGCGTTACGCTCGACTCCGTACAAACTCCCGAGCGCAAGGTGATTACAACCTCGAAGGAGCAGATTTGTTCGCTTCTCGGTATCGATATCGATAAGAAAACGATTATATCGATTCTTAAAAAGCAAGGCTTTGAGGTGACGAGCAAGGGCAAGGTAATTACATGCGTAGTTCCGCTTGTCCGCGAGGATATAGACGGTTATCCCGACCTTGCCGAAGACATTATGCGTTTTTACGGTTACGACAATATCGTATCGACCAATTCCGAAAACACTCACCAGACGCAGGGCGGGCTAAACGTTCACGACGTCAATACGGACGCGCTTAAAGCAAGGCTGACTTCGCTCGGGCTTGACGAGATACTTAACTACTCGTTTATTTCTCCCGAGGCGTGCGATAAAATTCTGCTCGACGCGTCAGACGGCAGAAGAAACGAGATTGCCATCAAAAACCCTTTAAGCCGTGATATTTCGGTTATGCGCACACAGCTTCTTACCTGCATGCTGTCCTCGATTGCCCGCAACGTGACCCGAAAGAACGACGCAATGGGCTTTTTCGAGCTCGGTAAGGTGTTCGTTCCGTACGAGCTGCCCGTAAGTCGGCTTCCCGACGAGCGCGACGTGCTTTGTATCGGGTTGTGCGGCTCCGGCGACTTCTACACAATAAAAGCTATTGTGAGCGAGGTGCTTTCGTTACTCGGCATTAAACCCGATTATCGCTCTTGTTCAGCGCCGTACCTCCACCCGAAGCAATCGTTGTCCTTCGAAATGGGCGGGGCAAAAGGCGAGTTCGGTAAGGTTCACCCGCTTGTATGCGAAAACTACGACCTTCCTAACGGTGTGTATATCGCTCATATCGATTTGACCGAAGCGCTTCGCACTCCTATAAAGGTAGCGCGCTTTACTTCGATTTCGAAGCTTCCTCCCGTCGACCGCGATCTCGCGCTCGTTATGGAAAAGTCCGTGCCTGTCGGTACTCTCTTGTCCGCCGTTAAATCGGTTAGCCCGTTTATAGAGCAAGTCAAGCTGTTCGATATTTACGAGGGCGAGCAAATCCCCGAAGGATATAAGAGCGTCGCGTTTTCCATGAGATTGCAGCCCACGGACAGCACGTTCTCCGACTCGCAAATCAAACAAA
>JAFLVE010000007.1 GCA_022511445.1 Clostridiales bacterium
CTAACGGCGAAGATCCCGACAATATCGGCGGAATAATAATGCACGTGCTGAAAGTACTCGGCGCGGAGGTGCTCGAGTTTGTGCCCATGATGCTGTCGGTGCTTGCGATAGTTCTCGCGTACAATCTGATTAGCTCGATTAGGGGCAAGTTCGCGTCCGAATCGATAGAAAAGGTGGTGTACTTTGCTACGGGGCTTGTCGCGGTCTGTCTTGTAGTCGGATATTTTTCGTCGGTGCTTGCAACGGCGGTAAAGTTTGTCGTATCGGTAAAAACGCAGATTAACGCCGTTGCGCCCGTAATGATAACGCTTATGACCGCGGCGGGTGCTTCGTCGTCAGCGGGCGTATACACCCCGTCCGTTGCGCTTCTCGGCGCAGGAATGGTAAACGCCATAACTTATGTGGTTTTCCCTATGATACTTATGGGACTCGTTTTCGATATTATCGGGTCGGTGTCCTCTTCCGTTAAGCTCGATAAAGCCTCCGACTTTTTCCGCTCGTGCTGTAAGTGGTTTATGGGCACGTCTTTTTTCCTTTTTACCACCATGCTCGGCGTTTCGGGAATTACGGCGTCGGTAAAGGACGGAATATCGATTAAGGCGGCGCGGTTTGCGGTTTCCAAATACGTGCCGGTTATCGGCGGATATCTCTCCCAGGGCTTCGATTATATAATGGCGGGGAACGTGCTTATTAAAAATGCGGTAGGCGCGAGCGCGATTGTGCTAGTGATATTAACCGCGGCGCCCGTTATTTGTCGGCTTGTCGTTTTTTCGCTCACGCTAAAGCTGACTGCGGCAATATGCGAGCCGCTCGGCGGGGAAAAGTTTTCTGGCGTGCTTTCGGCAATCGGAAAGTCGGCCTCGCTTGTAACTACTGCGGTTGTCGCAATGACTTTTTTGTACGTATTGTTTTTAATAATGATAATTAGCACGGGGAATGTTGCCTTATGAATTCGTTTGCCGCTTGGGGACTTACCATACTCGCCTTGGCGATTGTCACAACCGTTGCGGAGATGCTTCTTCCCAAGGGCAAGACCAAAACGGTTATACGCTCCGTCGTCGCGACGGTGACGGTGCTTGCCGTTATCACTCCCATTCCGTCGCTTATAAAAGGCGAAATGTTTTCCTTCGATTTCGAGAGCGGCGCCGTTGAAACGGACGAAGATTACTTATCGTACGTGGACGGAATGAAAAAAACCGCAATAGAAAAATCGGTGACGGGATATCTCGAGGACAAGGGTTACCGCGGAATAAAAGTAAGTGTAGAGCTCGACGGGGTGTGGCGGGTAAAATCGGCGTCGCTCGATTTTTCGCAAAGCGGTATTACGGACAAAGATTCGCATATACATAAGAATGAAGTAATCAAGTTGGTTGCGGAGTGCCTGCAGCTTAACGAGGAGGCAATCATGACTTATGGGTAAAATTGCCGAGCTGTTCGGAAGATTACGAAACGTTAAACACATTAAAGTAATAGCCTTTGCGGCGGTTTTGGTATTGGTGTTGGGCGTGTATTTTTTGTGTGCGTCGTGTGCGGACGAGACCACGCCCGAAGTAAAAGAGCCGACTTATTCCGATTACTGCTCCAATATGCAGGCGCAGATAGAAAAGATTGTTTCGGAAATTTCGGGAGTGGGATCCGCGTCGGTTGTAATCAGTTGGGATAAGAGTGTGACCGCGTCCTCATTCGGCGGCGGGGTGACCGAAAATCCTCAAGCTACGGGCGCAATAATCGTATGCGACGGAGGAGGCAGTACAAAAGTAAAGCTCGACGTCATGTATGCGGTGTCGACGCTGTTAAACTTATCGATAGAAAAAATCATGGTATATCCAAAATAATAAATTCGGAGGTTATAAATGAGCAAAAAGAAAAAGATTCTTATACTGTGCGGAATGGTGGCGCTTCTTGTTCTTACGGGGTGCCTGAACTACTTCCTTAACCGTCCGGCGTCGAAGGACGCGGGGGCAGAGGGCGGCGTTGTATACACCGACTACTTTACCTCGTCGCACAACGATCGCGCGGCGTCGCGATCCGAGACGGTTATGTACTACGAGGCGATTATCGACAGCGAGACTTCGTCCGCCGAGGCTAAAGCCAACGCGGAATCGTCGCTTGCCGCGCTCGTTGCCAATATGGAAACGGAGCAGCGCTTGGAGTCGCTTATAAAGGCGCTCGGATACGACGACTGTCTCGTTACCTGCGGAACGGAAAATATAAATATAATCGTCAAGTCGAGTAGCTTAACCGATCAGCAGGTAGCGCAGGTGCTTGACATCGTTCTGTCCGAAACGGACAAAGTTGCGGGCAACATAAGGATAAAATCAATCGAGGCATAAAAAAACGACATATTATAATTCGGGCGTCCGTGCGGCGCCCGTTTTATTTTGCTTAAAACATTTACGGCGACCAAATTCGCATATACTAATGGATAAAAATCGGTAAAAAAAGAATTGTTTTTTAATTAAAGGTGTGATATAATATCAGTATCTGTCGGGAGCGCTTATGAAAACCAGACACAATGCCGATTCCACAAATACAGGAGACGTCACTTACGGGCACAACGTGCTCTTATCTATCGTGCGCTTGGCGGCGCAGGAGATAAGCGGCGTCGAGTCCGTAAACGGGCGCGGCGTGCGCCTTTATGTACGCAATGACGTTGTGGACGCCGACGTGTATATCGAGGTTAACAGCGAGGTAAGCTGTTCCGACATCGCCTACAAGGTACAGGACAATATCAAAAAAACCGTCGAGACCATGACCGACTATAAAATGGACGTTATAAACGTCAACATTATTTCCGTTAAATTTACCAAGCATTAGGAGAAATTATGAAACGGCGTGAAGCACGCGAGGTTGCTTTCCGTTTGACATACGAAATGGTCATGACCGGAAGTTTTAACCAATATACCAAAAAGATTCTCCTCGGTAGCGCCGACGCCGATTCAATTAATTACGTAGATTCGATTATAGACGGCATTACCGAGCATAAAAAAAACATAGAAGATATAATAACCAAATACGCGATAGGTTACGAGCTTAACAGGATTTACAAAACCGATCTTGCCGTGCTCTATCTTGCGGTTTACGAGCTTATTTATACCGATACGCCCAAAGCGGTAATTGCAAACGAGGCGGTCGAAATAATAAAGCTTTATTCTGACACACAGAGCTATTCTTTTGTAAACGGAATACTCGCCTCGGTGATAAAAGGAGAATGCAGTGGCTGACATAATAGACGGAAAGGTCGTTTCCGCTCAAATTAAGGAACAGGTAAAAAAGCGCGCCGAGGAGTTTGAGGCTAAGTTCTCCCGCAAAGTCGGTTTGGCCGTCGTTAAGGCGGGTAATAATCCCGCGTCGGAAATTTACGTTCGCAACAAAATAAAAGCGTGCGAGGCGTGCAATATAAAATCGTTCTCGTACAACTTTGACGACGGCGTTACTCAAAACGAATTAATCGAGCTTATTCATAAGCTGAACAAAGATAAAAACGTGGACGGGATTTTAGTTCAGCTCCCTTTGCCCAAAGGTATCGACGAGCGCGAAGTCCTTTCCGAAATTTCGCCCGAAAAGGACGCGGACGGTTTCCATGCCGTAAACGCTGGCAAGCTTTTTTTGGGCGAAAAGACCCGATTCGTAGCCTGCACGCCGCGCGGAATAATGGAGCTTATTCGCTCCACAGGCACAAGCATTGCGGGTAAACGCGCCGTCGTTGTCGGTAGGTCCAATATTGTAGGAAAGCCAATAGCAATGCTCCTTCTTAACGCCGACGCGACCGTTACGGTGTGTCACAGCAAGACGAAAAACCTCGGGGATATTACCCGCGAGGCCGACATACTCGTAGTCGCAATCGGGAAAAAGAAGTTTATTACCGCGGACATGGTAAAGCGCGGCGCAATAGTTATAGACGTAGGAATGAACCGCGACGAGGAAGGGCTTTTCGGCGACGTCGACTTCGAGTCTGTAAAAGAGGTTGCTGGCTATATCACTCCCGTGCCCGGCGGGGTCGGACCGATGACAATAGCAATGCTGCTTATGAACACGGTGGACGGAGCGTTTGATGAATAGACAGATGACGGTTTTACAGCTGTCGTCGTATCTTAAAGGAGTGTTCGACGACGAGGAGCTTCTTCACGACGTATCGCTTTCGGGCGAGGTGGCGGAGGTTTCTTATTCGGACAGGCACACTTTTTTGACTTTATCCGAAAACGATTGCTCGGTGCGCTGTATGCACTTTAATTCGCGCGATAAAATCCTAAAAGGCGAAAAGATAGTTCTTAAAGGCAGCGTCAGGTTTTACGAAAAGCGTAATTCCGTGTCGTTCGTTTATAACGAGTTCGACTTTTGCGGCGACGGGGAAAAAGCGGCAAAGCTTGCCGAACTTAAAAAGAAGCTCTCTTCTCTCGGCTACTTCGAAAACCGTCCCGCGCTTCCTAAATATATCGTAAACGTAATAGTCGTAACGAGCGCGGACGGCGCGGCGATTCGCGATTTTATTCGCGTCGTTTCCGATAAAAGCCCGTTCGTGTCTGTGCGCGTATATCCGGCAAAGGTCCAGGGCGTGGGCGCGGGCGAGATGATGGCAATGGCGGTAACAAACCTTCAGCGCGAAAAGACGGACGCAATAATACTGTGCCGCGGCGGCGGCAGCGACGAGGATCTCGACGCCTTTAACGACGAGGCGCTCGCAACCGCGGTGGCTTTATCGAAAATACCCGTTATATCCGCGGTCGGACACGAGGTGGACTACACGCTTTGCGACTTTTGCGCGGGCACTCGTGCGGGCACTCCGTCTATTGCGGGAGAAATAGTAAACTCTCACGCTCTTGCGCTTGTAAACGATATTTTATTATTATCGGAGCGCGCGCGTTGCGCTCTCGAGAGCAAGCAAAAAAGCAGGGAAGCTCTTTTATACGACGCGGTGTCCGACTTATCCTCGGCTGTCTCGCTCGGCATAGAAAAGAAAAAGCGCGCAATATCTACTTTGTGCGGGCGCGGCTACTATTCCTTAAAGCAAAAGCTTGCCGTAAAAAAACAAAGGGTGATATCGCTTGCTCACAATCTCGATAACGCGCAAACTAAGTTTTTTAAGAGTAAGAGCGACGAGGTTAACAAAAATCACCGATTGCTTAAAGCGCTCGACCCGCACAGAATACTCGAATCGGGCTACGCGGCGGTTACTCTAAACGGAAAGGTTGTTAAAAACGTCTCTAAGCTAAAGCGCGGAGACAAGGTAAAGCTCGTGTTTTCAGACGGCTCCGCCGCGGCGACCGTCGACGACGTTTCAAAAAAATAGGAGAAGTACTATGGAAGAATTGGACGAAATGCTCGAAGATTTTATTTCACCCAAAAAGGGTAAGGCGACTTCGGCAGACTTCGAGGAAAAAATAGAAAAATTGCAAGAGATTGTAGCTAAGCTCGAGTCCGACGTTTCGCTCGAGGACGGAATGGCGCTTTTCGAAAGCGGCATTAAACTCACAAAGGAGTGTATTGACGAGCTCGACCGTACTCGCGAGCACATAGAATCCCTTAAGGGTGAGCTTGACAAAATCCTCGACCGTTCGGCGCAAGAAGTATGAGCCAAAAGTTTGATTTGAGACTTTCCGAATGGATGGAGCAGATCGACGAGTGCTTAAATAAGTGCGTCGATAACTCTTCCTACCCGGACGAGTTTAAGGAAATACTGAAGTACGCTTTGTTCCCGGGCGGGAAGCGGCTTAGACCCGTTTTGTTTTTGGAGTGGCACAGTATGTACACTCAGCCCGACCAAAACGCGCTTTGGTATGCATGCGGAATAGAACTTATGCACAGCTATTCGCTTATTCACGACGATATGCCGTGTATGGATAACGACGATTTCCGCCGCGGAAAACCGTCCGTGCATAAAAAGTACGGCGAAGCAAAAGCTTTGCTTGCGGGCGACGCGCTTCTCGATATGGCGTACAACGCCATGATAGACGCCTCGATAGCCGTCGGCGAGGTTAAGTCCATGAAGCATTTTTCGCTAAACGGCGACCGCGGAATTATAACGGGTCAATATCTCGACCTGTACAAAAAGTGCAAAAACGTAAACGATCTTATCGATATTTACGAGAAAAAAACCGCCTCGCTTATTAAAGGCTCATGTCTATCCGGTTACGCTTTTCCCCAAAAACAGGGAAACGGATTGCTTTCTATGCTATTCGACGATGAAATGAACGTAGTCGACTTAAGCGGAGTAAGCCCCGAGGAGATAGAACTGTTTTATGCGGTTGAGCGGTTCGGCAAGAACTTCGGAATAGCTTTCCAGCTTTACGACGACATCTCCGAATACATTGCTGGCGAAAAAACGGACGGAACAAGCATTCTCGACTTTTTGGACCTTGCCGCCGCCAAGGAGCTTTTAAACAATTACCTCAACACCGCTACCGCCGCGCTTACGGGCGGCTTCGGCGGCGACACTTCATTTCTTCGTGAATTTGTCGAAAAGTTTATTATAGTATAATTTTTATTCGGTTAATGGAGCTCGAAAATATAAAATCGCCGCAGGACATTAAGCGGCTTGACATAAAAGACCTTGAAGGCGTGTGCGATTTGATTCGCGCAAAGATAATTTCCGCGGTGGAGGAGAGCGGAGGGCATTTGTCGTCCAACCTCGGCGCCGTGGAATTAATTACCGCGCTCCATTATGTGTTTAACTGCCCGACAGATAAGTTTGTTTTCGACGTTGGGCATCAGGCGTACACGCACAAAATTCTTACGGGAAGGCTCGACGGCTTCGACAAACTGAGAAAAAACGGCGGAATATCGGGTTTTCCCAAGCCTGAGGAAAGCGAATACGATTGTTTTGCAACAGGACATTCGTCGACCTCGTTGTCCGTTGCGCTCGGGCTGTCCACAGCCGCCAAGCTAAAAGGAGAGCATTACTCCACGGTTGCGGTTATCGGCGACGGCGCGCTTACGGGCGGCATGGCGTACGAGGCGCTTAACGAGATAGGAAGCGAACAGCTTCCCGTTATAATCGTGCTTAACGACAACGAGATGTCTATTAGTAAAAACGTGGGCGCTATGAGCAAGCATTTAACTCGTCTTCGCGTAAGCAAACGCTATGCGAAAATGAAAAGCGAGATTAAGCGCGCCGTATCCACGATTCCGCTCCTCGGCGACGGAATTATATACTTACTTGACAAAAGCAAAAAGATACTTAAGCGCATCGTTCTCTCCAATAAGATGTTCGAGGCGATGGGTATTTCATATTACGGTCCGTTCGACGGACATAATATTCGCGAGCTTGTCGAGGTGTTCTCGCAGGTAAAAAACACCAAAACGCCGGTTATAGTCCACGTTCTAACCGATAAGGGGCACGGGCACTTCGGTGCTATTAACGATCCCGCACACTCGCACGGCGTGTCGGGCGCCGAAAAATCGAGCGGCAAATTGTTTTCCGATATTTTGGGTAAGTTCCTTGTCGAAGCGGCGGAAAAGGACGATAAAATCGTAGCGATTACCGCGGCAATGGCAATCGGGACCGGGCTTGAGGAGTTTGCGGAAAAGTACCCGACACGCTTTAAGGACGTCGGCATTGCGGAGGAGCATGCCGTAACGTTGGGCGCGGCGCTTGCTTCTGCGGGAATAAAACCGTACTTTGCGGTGTACTCCACATTCCTTCAGCGCGGATTTGACCAAATTTTGCACGACGTGTGTATAGGCGGTTATCCCGTCAAGCTGTGCGTGGACAGAGCGGGTGCTGTCGGCGCGGACGGAGTTACGCACCAAGGAGTATTTGATATAAGCTATCTGTCGCTTATTCCCGGTATGACGGTAATGAGCCCGAGCGACGGCGCGGAGTTTAGGCAAATGCTCGATTACTCGCTTACTTTCGATAAGCCGCTTGCCATACGCTATCCCAAGTCGTATTCGATAGATCGAGATCACGCGCCGATTGAGTACGGCAAGTGGGAGACTATTCGTTCCGACAAGAGCAATGTCTACGTCCTCGCCGCGGGAAGCAGAGCGCTTGAGGTAGCGGAAAAATCCGCCGAGTCGGTTAAAATGAATTTAGTTAATTGCAGGTTTATCAAGCCGCTCGATACCGGTTTTCTCGATTCGATTAACAAAAAAGGTAATGTAATTATCACGGTAGAGGACAACGTCGGGCGCGGCGGATTCGGCGAGAGCGTGTTGTCATATCTAAACGGTACCTCGCTTAACGCTACGGTAAAGATTTTGGCGCATCCCGACAAGTTCATTGACGACAGGGACGTAAATTCCACGCTCGCAGGATCGGGGATCAGTGCGGAAAATTTGACGGATATAGTTAAAAACCTTGAATAACGCAACCAAACGGTGTATAATAAACACATGAAAATAGGTATTTATTCCAATCCCAATAAAGACGAAAAAGGCGAGCTCTTTGCCGAGATTTGCGAAATCGCGAAAAAAAACGGAGTAGCCGCGGAGAAGTACGCTTCGGACGGTAAGTACGATTTTGTTGTATCAATCGGCGGCGACGGAACGATACTTCGCGTCGCTCGGGAGTGCGCGTACTCGGGAATACCTATTCTCGGCATTAACAAAGGTACGCTCGGATTTTTAACGGAGATAGAGCCGAGCGGTTTCAACGAGGCGCTTACGAAAATCAAAAACCGCGAATATATCCTCGAGCGCCGCGCGCTCATCGACGCGACTGTAAGGGACAAGCATTTTTACGCACTTAACGACGTCGTTATATCGCGTAGCGGCGGCGGAAGAATGATAACAATGGAAGTATCGGTTAACGGGCAGAAAATCGACAAGTTTTCGTGCGACGGATATATCGCTTGCACGCCTACCGGCTCCACCGCGTACTCGCTTTCCGCGGGAGGATCTGTAATCGGTCCCAATACGCCCGTAATAGCTCTCACGCCTATTAACCCGCACACGTTAAGAACAAGACCCGTCGTTGTCGGATCGTTCGAGAACATTACTCTTACATATACGGGCGCCGTCAGTGCGGTGGTATACGTCGACGGGGAACACTCGCTCGATCTAAGTAGCGGCGAGCCTGTTTCCGTAACGGGTTGGGATAGGAGCGCGATGTTTATAAGGTTCGGAAAACAAAGCTTTTATTCGCGCCTCCTCGGTAAACTTAATTCATGGTCGGCGGGTGAGTGATGTTAGAGCGTATCGTTATAAAAAATCTTGCGCTTATCAGCTCGCTCGAAATAGATTTTTGCGGAAACCTTAACGTGTTTACCGGCGAAACGGGTGCGGGTAAATCGATAATAGTCGATTCCCTCATGCTGCTTATCGGCGCGCGCTACGATAAGTCAATGCTAAAATACGGCGAGGAAAAAGGTTACGTCGAGGGTGTTTTTTCGGCAAGCGAAACAAAACCGCTCGAGGAAATGGGTATCGACGCGGAGGACGGGACTTTTATCGTCACGCGTAAGTTCGACAAAAACGGAAAAAACGATATCCGCATTAACGGCAAGCTGTTTACAACCGCTATGCTCAGAGAATTAATGGCGCACTACGTAGATATTTACGGTCAAAACGAGTACCAATCTCTTCTCAAAGTTTCCGAACAGCGCAAAATTCTCGATTATTACGTATTCAAAAACGACGGCGAAGCGTTGAATATTCAGCGCGAGCTGTATAACGAATACAATTCTACCGTAAAGCAGATGGGCAAGCTCGGCGACGAACGGGCGCGCGCACAGCGTATCGACATTCTTCGTTATCAGATAGACGAGATAAATTCCGCTAAAATAGAGGACGGAGAGGAAGAACGGCTTGTCGAGCGCAGGCACGTTCTCATGGCGTCGGAGCGCATAAAAAACGCGCTTGCTGACTGTATAAACAGCCTCGATTCGGACGACGGCGCGGGGAGCGCTGTGGGTGACGCCGTTCGGTCGCTTGCATCCGTCTCCGATTTTTCGGATACATATTCGTCCCTGTACGAAAGACTGCGCTCCGTCGAAATCGAGCTTGACGACATAACGGAGTGCGTCAAGGATGAAATAGACAAAATGGACAGCAGCGAGCGCGAGCTTGACGAGGTGGTTTCTCGGCTCGATAAAATTCGCGCGCTTAAGAATAAATACGGCGCGTATTCCCAAATGGTCAAGTTTTTACACGACGCCGAGGAGGAGCTTAAGCTCCTTGAAAACGGCGCCGACGAGTACGATAGGCTTTGCAAAAAGGCTGTCGAGCTCGAAAATAAGCTGTTTAAAAACTGCGTTCTTCTTTCCGATATGCGAAGATTGGGCGCAAAAAAGATGGGCGAGCGTATCGTAAGCGAGCTTAACGACCTCGGCATGGCGGGATCGAAATTCGAGGCGGTGTTTAACGATAAGCCTTCCCGCGACGACTTTACGGCAAAGCTTACAGCAACCGGCTTTGACGAAATCGAGTTTTATTTAAGCCCCAACGCCGGACAGCCGCTTCTTCCTCTTGCAAAAATTATTTCGGGCGGCGAGATGTCGCGCTTTATGCTTTCGATAAAGCTTATTACGGGCGATCTCGGAAACATCGACACAATGATTTTCGACGAGATAGACACGGGAATAAGCGGTGCGGTCGGGCTTGAAGTTGCAAAAAAGCTTTGTAAGCTTTCGCGCGGCAGGCAGGTTTTATGCGTGACCCATTTGCCGCAGATTGCCGCAATGGCGGATGCCCAGTATTATATAGAAAAAAAGGAGTCGGGCGGAAACACCTCGACAAGCGTCAGTTCGCTCGACAGAGCGGGACAAATAGGCGAGCTTTCGAGACTTTCGGGTACAAAAGGCGTATCGACCTCGTCCGATAAAAACGCCGCCGAAATGAAGGATTGGGCGGACGCGTACAAAAAGGGACTTTCCGCGTAATATACCGTCTTAACAATATAATTTTTACACTATGTAAGTACTTAACCTGTTCCGAAAGCGTATAAAATTCGACACCGCGCAGACACTACGGATATTATGAAAAAATTCCGTCTCGCTGTCTGCGTTTTTTTATGCTTTGTTTTCAGTATTTTCATGTTTGCTCCGACCGTTGCGGTGCCGAGCGCCGAAAGCGGGGAAAAAGTTATTGTCGGCGGTTTTCCGATAGGTATAGCAATCGACGTGGGTGGACTGCTTGTGGAATCGGTAACCGGAGTGTCTACCGACTACGGCACCGCCTACGTCGAAGGTTTACAACGCGGCGACATAATTAAAAGCATAAACGGAACAAAAATAACAAACATAGACGATATTTTTAATAATATAACTAACGATGACGTAAATATTACGATTGTTCGTGGCGGCGAGGAAAGGGAGATAACGGTAAGACCGATAACCGAAGCGTTTAGCGGTAAGCCGCGACTGGGCATTAAAGTAAAAGAAAAAATTTACGGCGTGGGCACGTGTTCTTTTGTAAGGAGCGACGGTAGCTATGCGGCGCTCGGTCATGAAATATATGACGGAGATACGGGCGTGAGACTGCCGCAAAGCGGCGGAAAAATTCACTCGTGTAAAATACTCGGAATAAAAAAAGGAACGCGCGGCGAGGCGGGCGGGATACTTGCTTCCATTACGGAAAACGTTGTGTACGGTACTGTAACGGTTAACAACAATTACGGAATTGCGGGTAAGTTCGAAGCGGAAGTGCCTTTTGCGGAGAGCTTGCCGCTTGCGTCACGCGACGAGGTTACGGTCGGACCCGCCAAAATCCGAACGAGCATAGAAAACGGGCCCGAATATTTCGATATAGAGATAATAAAAGCGGCGCGCCAGTCTGCGAGAAGGGAAAAGGGCATAGTATTTCGAGTTACTGACAAGCGCCTCCTGTCTTTAACCGGCGGCGTGGTGCGCGGTATGAGCGGGTCGCCGATAATCCAAAACGGAAAAGTAATAGCGGCGGTCACTCACGTTTTTTTGAATGATTTTACAAAGGGCTACGGCGTGTACGCCGATTTTCTTAACAAATAGAGTCGCAAAAGTAATTATATTTGCAAAAGAAAAAAGCGTTCCCGTTTTTTCCGTTTCGAGTATAAAACGTTATCAGCTTTCGAGATTAAGCCAATCGCTTTCTTTTTCGGTCAAAACGATTGACGTCGAGTTGGCGTTTGCTCTTACTCGCTCGGGAGAAGACGCGCCGACTGTTGCAAAAACGTTCATTCCGTGTGAAAATATCCAAGAAAGCGCAATATCCGAAACCGAACAGTTCTTTTGTGAAGCGAGCTCGATTGCGCGTTCGAGGCGCTTAAGATTATCGTCCGAGAGAAAGCCCTTTTTTGCAAAGCGGTCGAGGTTATTAATCGACGATGGGACGGAAGGGTTGATTTTTCCCGCAAAGAATCCGTGCCCAAGTGAGCAGTAAGAAAAAACGGGGAAGTTGTTTTCCGTATACCATTTTCTTGCGGGCGCGTTTTCGGCGCCGCTCAGCGCTACGCCGCCGCCCCAGATATCGCGCAGTTGTTCCGCTAAGCCGAAATAGGGCGAGGAGCATGCAAACGGCGAAAGCCCGTGCAGTTCGGCATAATTATTAGCTTCTTTAATGCGCTCGTATCTCCAATTGGAGCCGCCGAACGCGCGAATAAGCCCTTTCGATTTGCATTCGCTAAGCGTTTCGACAAGCTCGTCCACAGGCAAGAGCGGGTCGTCGCGGTGGAGTAGATATATATCCACATAATCAACTTCGAGGGTGTTTAGAGATTTTTCGAGATCGGATAGAATGCCTTTTCGGTTTACACGCCGTCTATTTAACGGGGATGGATGACAGCCTTTGGTTATGACAATAAGCTCTTCTCGGTTTTGTTGCTTTAACCATTTCCCGAGCGAGTACTCGCTTTTTCCGTATACTCTTGCGGTGTCGAACGTGTTAATGCCGCACTCGAGCGCCGAGTCAAGGAGGCGAGACGCGTCCTTTCCGGCTGACATATCCTTTACCGCACAACCGAAAATGATGCGGGAAACTTTTTTATCGAAATTCGGGATTTTTCCGTATATCATACTGTCACCTCGATTTTTTGCGTCACCTGTTTAGATATTATACCATAAAATCTGTATATTTCAATATAGTTTGCAGAATAATAGCGAAATTTCGCTCATAAAATTATTTTATGAGACGAAGTTATATTATTTCAGATTCGCTGTACAGGCTGACTCACGCATTTAAGCGAAACAAGGTTACGGTAGGCATTTACGCACTGTTTGCCGCGGTTTTTATTGTTATCGGTATAGTGATAGGCGTAAACATGGAAGATAAGTCGGCGTACGCATTAAATAACGGAGCGGTTATTTTCAAATTTTTACGCGGCGACACCGGCGCTTTCGCATTCTTTTTTACCGATTTTTTATTGAATACCGTATACGCCGCCTTTGCCGCAATAGTTATTTACCCGAGGTTTTTATGGGTTATTTCGGTTGCGCCTATGCTTTACAAGTCTTATTCGCTCGGGGCGTCCGTGTGCGTTATCGTGTTTGTATATTCGGCCTCGGCGCTACCCATGCTTTTCGTGTTGTTTGTTCCAATGTGTATTATCGAGATAGCTGTGTTCAGCGCTTTGTCGTTTAGGAGCAAGTGTTTTTCGCTGGAATTCGGGCGCGGCGCGCCTTGTAAGCCTGATATAAAGTATTACGCAAAAAAAACGCTTCCGTACATAGCCGTGCTTGTCGTTTGTTCGATTATTAAAACCGTAACCGTCGTACTTTTCGGCTCTGCGCTTATCGGTATTATTTAATGAATAAAATATCCTCCGAAAGGTACAATAACCATATACGGAGGAATTATGAACAAGAAACTTATGATAGGACTCGCATTCCTGCTTATGGCGATAATTTTATTTTCGCCCGTTTCGGGAATGATAGCGAGCGCGGAAGCCCCCGCAGCTTTTGCAAAAACGTCTAAAGCGGCGATACTTCTCGATAAAGACACCGGAACGGTCGTTTTCGAGAAAAACACGTCGGAACACTTGCCGATTGCGAGCATGGTAAAAATCATGACGCTTTCCGTCGCGTTTGACGAGATAGAAAAACGCGAAATTTCGCTCGATACGCTTGTAACTGCGTCCGAAAACGCCGCGTCCATGGGAGGATCGCAGGCTTTCCTCGACGCTAACGCGCAGTACAGACTGGACGAGCTGTTAAAAAGCATTGTAGTAGCTTCCGCCAACGATTCGTGCGTTGCGGTTGCCGAGTATCTCTACGGCAGCGTGGACGCTTTTGTCGCGGAAATGAACGGAAAAGCTGCCGAGTGGGGAATGACCGACACCGTGTTTGTAAACTGCACGGGGCTTCCCAAGGACGGTCAGTACAGCTGTGCAAAGGACGTTGCCGTTATGTTTCGTAAGCTTATCGAGCACGAAAAGTTTTTTGAGTACGCCGGAGTGTGGATGTACGACTTCGAGCACCCGGGCGGCCGAGTAACCGAGCTTACCAACACCAACAAGCTTATTAAGTTTTACGAGGGCTGCGACGGCGGCAAGACCGGTTACACGGACGCGGCGAGGTCGTGCATTGCGGTCACGGCAAAGCGCGGCGACACAAGGCTTATTTGCGTCACGATCGGCGCAGAAAGCTCCAAAGTGCGGAACAGCGAGGTTTCGGAAATGCTTAATTACGGCTTTTCCAACTACAAAACCGTGTATGCCGTCCGTAAAGGCGACAGTA
>JAFLVE010000008.1 GCA_022511445.1 Clostridiales bacterium
GTTTTTCCTCGCCCTCGAATGCACAACTGTCTACAAGAATCAGCACACCCGATTTATCTACCTTATAAATGCCGTCGCCGCAGATTGCCCGCATCTTTAACACCGAGGTCGTAATCTCGATAGCGCCGCGCGAGATTATTCCCACGCGAGGAAGAGCACCGCTTAAAAAGCCCTGCTTCCCATCCGGCGTGTCGATACACAGATAGTCGATTTCGCCCGTATAAAAGTCGCTCGACGGCGTGACGATTTTAAGCAAAAACGTGCTCAACGGAACGCCTTCTCCTTAACCTCGTCGAGATCGCCGACCATATAGAACGCCGACTCGGGGTACTTGTCAGCCTCTCCCTTTAATATAGCCGAAAAGCATTCGAGCGTGGTTTTAAGGGGCACAAACCGCCCTTCGAGCCCGGTATATCCGCAGGCGACAAACATCGGCTGCGAGAAAAAGCGCTGAATTTTTCTCGCGCGGTGCACTATCGCCTTGTCCTCGTCCGAAAGCTCATCCATGCCGAGAATGGAAATAATATCGTTAAGCTCGTTGTAGCGCTGAAGCGTTTGCTGTACCGCGCGCGCTATATTGTAGTGCTCGTCGCCCACAACGGAGCGTTCGAGCATACGGCTTGTGGAAGCGAGCGGGTCGACCGCGGGATAAATTCCCTGTTCAACGATTTTTCGGCTTAGTACCGTGGTCGCATCGAGGTGGGAGAAAATTGCCGCGGGCGCGGGATCGGTAAGGTCGTCCGCGGGCACGTACACCGCTTGCACCGAGGTTATCGATCCGTTTTTAATGGAAGCGATTCGCTCCTCGAGCGCGCCGAGCTCGGTAGACAGCGTTGGCTGATAACCGACCGCCGACGGGAGCCGTCCGAGAAGCGCCGAAACCTCCGAGCCAGCCTGAATGTATCTGTAAATGTTATCGATGAACAACAAAACGTCCTTGTTCATTTCGTCGCGGAAGTACTCGGCAAGAGTAAGACCTGTCAGCGCGGTACGCATACGACTGCCCGGGGACTCGTTCATTTGACCGAAAACGAGCGCGGTCTTATCTATAACGCCGCTTTTGGTCATATCCTCTATCATCTCGTAGCCCTCGCGGCTTCTTTCGCCGACGCCAGTAAAAATGGAATATCCGCCGTGCTCTGTCGCTATGTTGTGAATAAGCTCCATGATAAGGACGGTTTTACCTACGCCCGCGCCGCCGAAAAGTCCTATCTTTCCGCCGCGCAGATAGGGCGCGATAAGGTCGATAACCTTAATGCCCGTCTCCATTATCTCGGCTCCCGATTTTTGCTCGTAGTATTCGGGCGGCTTGCGGTGAATGCTTCTGTGCGTTTCCGCCTTAATCTCCCCCTTGCCGTCGATAGGCTCTCCGAGCACGTTCATTACTCGACCGAGCACGCTCTCGCCTACCGGCACCGAGATGGGATGACCTACGCCGTACGCCCTCATTCCGCGCGAAACGCCTTCGGTGGGCTCGAGCGCGATACAGCGTGCGGTGGACGGCGGAGTGTGACTCATCACCTCGAGCGTAATAAACTTGCCCTCGCCCATTTCGACGAGAACTTTTTCGTAAATCTTCGGAAGCTTGGTGTCGAATCTGACGTCGACGACCGGTCCGAGCACGACCGAGACATATCCGATATTTTCCTGCTTCATCATCGGTCTCCTTTTTTAGCTTGATCTAGCGCCTGCCGCGACCCGATAATTTCGGTAATCTGATTGGTAACCGACGCCTGCCTCGCTCTTGAATATTCGAGGGAAAGCATTTCTATCATGGCGTCCGCGTTTTTGCCCGATTCGGTCATTGCGGAGCTCCTTGCGGAATGCTCCGCCGCCGCACTGTCGAGAAGCGCGCCGTAAATCATTCCGCTTATATACAGTGGCAGCAGCCCGTCGAGGACCTTCCTCGGCGACGGCTCGAATTCGGGCTTATTAATTTCGACAGAGCTTTTAGACGGCTCGAGCGGCAACAGCTTTTTTGTAACGGCGGATGTCACCGAGCCGGAGACAAGCTTGCCGTAAACTACCGCGGCGCTTTTAATCTTTGTACCGTACCAATCGAGAAGCACGGACGATAACGCGTTTATCCTTTCGGTCTCGATAGATTCGGACAACGAAGAAAATGAAAAATCGACATTTTCGGCAGAGCAAAAATGCGATTTTGCCGTCTGCCCGATGGGAATAACAAACGAATTATCATTTACGACGGCATCCGCGGCTTTAATAATCTCGTGGTTGTATGAGCCGCAAAGCCCCTTATCGGACGAAATAACGATAACGACGTCGAGCCCGTCTTTAGGCGGCGCGATATACTCGGATAAAGCCTCGTCGGGGTTACATAAAATAGCGTCGAGCGTTTCCGTCAGTCCGTCGATATACGGTTTTGCCTTTTCGCAGGTTTCGAGGCTTTTGCGCATTTTGGAAACCGATATGGTTTCCATTGCGCCAGTTATCTGTCTTGTCTGCTTTACGGTGGCTATTCTGCGCTTTAGATCGGGTAAGTTAAGCATGCTCTCTCCCGAGGAAGTACTCCGAGAACTCGTTTACGGCGTCCTCAATGGAAATTCCCATATCGATAGTCAGCTCGCCGTCCGAAATGCGCTTTAATATACCGGCGTGATGCACGTCAAAGTAACGTAAAAACTGCTCTTTGAATTCGTCGATTCGGTTAAGCGGAATTGCGCCCAATAAATCCTTAGTAGCAATATACAAAAGCACTACCTGGTGTGCGGTGGACATCGGCGCGTGAACGTCCTGTCTAAGCACCTCGTTCGTACGCTTTCCGCGCTCAAGCACGCGCGTTGTCGCCTCGTCGAGGTCGGCGCCGAACTGAGCGAAAACGCTAAGCTCGCGCGCCTGCGATAGATCGAGACGAAGCCGCCCGGATACGCTTTTCATTGCGGAGTTCTGCGCGCTCGAGCCTACGCGCGAAACGGACAGTCCGACGTTTACCGCAGGGCGCATGCCCGAGTTAAAAAGCGCCGTATCGAGAAATATCTGTCCGTCTGTTATGGATATAATGTTTGTCGGAATATATGCGGAAATATCGCCCGCGAGCGTTTCAACAATGGGAAGCGCGGTCATGGATCCGCCGCCCTTTTCCTTACTCAGCTTTGCCGCGCGCTCGAGAAGTCTCGAATGCAAATAGAAAATATCGCCGGGGTATGCCTCTCTGCCCGGCGGGCGCTTTAACAGCAGGCTCATTGCTCGGTAGGCAACCGCGTGCTTGGATAGGTCGTCGTACACTATGAGTACGTCCTTACCCGAATACATAAATTCTTCGGCAATGGCGCAACCCGCGTACGGCGCGATATACTGAAGAGGTGCGCTGCTCGACGCCGTCGCGCTTACGACTACGGTGTACGGCATTGCGCCGTGCTGTGTAAGAGTTTGAACGACGCTCGCCACGGTGGACGATTTTTGCCCTATTGCAACGTACACGCAAATAACGTCCTTGCCGCGCTGGTTTATAATGGCGTCTACCGCAATCGACGTTTTGCCCGTCTGTCTGTCGCCTATAATAAGCTCGCGCTGACCTTTACCGATAGGAATCATCGAGTCGAGAGCAATTATCCCCGTTTCGAGCGGAGTGTTTACTTTATCTCTGTCCTTAATTGCGGGCGCGGGCGCTTCTATCGGGCGGTACTTGTCGGCACGGAAATCGCCAAGCCCGTCGATGGGCTTACCGAGCGGGTTTACCACCCGTCCCAAAAGCTTTTTTCCTACCGGCACCGACACAATCATTCCCGTAGATTTAACGGTCATGTGCGCGGTAACCTTGTCGTCGTCGTCAAGGACGATTGCACCCACGCAATCCTCCTCGAGACTTAATGCGATTGCCTGCGCGCCGTTTTCCACACGCAGCATTTCGCCGTACTCTGCGTCCGATAGTCCGTTAGCTTTAATAACGCCGTCGCCGCAAAAAACTATGCTTCCCGCGTGACGGACGTCAAACGATTTTTTGTATTCCGCAACCGCGCCGATTAGCTCGGTGTCCACGTGCGCTTTAATATCCGCCGCGGTTGCGCCCGCCGTTTCGAGCTTTGTTTTACCGCTTCTGCGCTTTACCGACTTTCCGCGCCTGCCCTTTGCCGTAAGAGCGGCGTCGGCAAACTCCTCGGTTACGAGATAGTTTGGATTGATTTTTTCTATCTGACTGCGAAGCGTGCCGTCGTAAAACTCGTCGCCGTCCACAACAAGCAGACCGCCGATAACTCTCTTATCAATCGAATACTCAAATTCGACCGTTTCTCCTTTGTGCTTAGAGGAAAACAGTCGTTCTATTCTTGCTTTTTGTTCTTTGGAAACCTCGGCGGCGGAAACGACGGAAATTTTGCGTGGAGCGCCCATAGACTACTCCTCCCAATCGGACAAAACCTGTTCGATAAGCGCGTCGTTATCCTCGCTTGAAAGCTCACGCTCGAGCAGCTTTTGCGCTATCTCGACGGAAAGCTTGTTTACGGAATCGCGGTACTCGTTTTTGAGCTGTTCTTTTTGATAGAGCGCGTCCGTTTTAGCCGATTCGACGATAGACTTTGCCTGTTCCTTCGCCTCGGTGATTATCGCGTCGGCGCGCTCCTTGGCGGCGTCAGCGACTTCGGCGGAAATACGCGCGCTCTCCGCCTTTAATTCCGCCGTCTTTTTTTCGTACTCGGACTTTATTTGTTCGCTCTCGGCTTTAAGCCGTTCGTTTTCTTTATAAGTATTGTCGAGGCTCTCCCGCTTTTCCTTGAGCATTTTTTTTATGGGTTTGTATAACAGCAAAGTAAGCCCGCCGACAAGAACGACAAGGTTTATCGCGTAAAACAGTATACTCCACCCGTTAAGCCCGAGAGTCTCGAACAGATTGGTATCCGAAATAAACAAAATCATATTGCGCCTATTACATAAAGACGAGAAGTATAGCTATAAACATACTGTATATTGCGGTCGTCTCGCAAAACGCCAAGCCGAGAAGAAGCGTCGAACGAATCTGCTTGTGCGCCTCCGGCTGACGAGCGATGCCGTCCACCGCCTTGGATATGGATAAGCCCATACCTATACCCGCGCCCGCACACGCAAGCGCCGCAATACCCGCGCCGACAGCGACCATTCCTTCGACGCCGAGCAAGGAGATTACGGGTAACATCATAGAAATAATTGATTGCATTGTTCCCTCCGAAAAAACGGAATTTTTCTTTATTATTCCAAAGCCTCGTTAATAAAGCTCATAGACAAATAGTAAAACACAAACGACTGAATAAGCGCGTGGAATAAAGTGAACAGCGGCTCGAGTACGGCGGGGACCACCACCGGCACAACGCTGTAAATAAGCTCCATAATAAGATAGCCCGAAAACACGCTGCCGAACAGCCTCAGCGCCATGGAAAACGGCACGACGGCGTCCGTTATAAGCGGTATCACGGGCAAATAATGGAGCGTACGCTTAAGCTTCTTTTTCATAAAGCCGAGCGAGAATATCATTATAAAAGTAAGTCCGCCGAGGACTATATCGCACGATAGGTCGCTCATCGGCGAGCGCAGTCCGAAAATTTCAATAAGCACGCCGAACATAATAAAAGCCGCGCACGAAAAATACAGCGGCCCAACCGCAACCGAATACTTTTCGGTCAATTCGTCTGAATCCTTTACGAACATACCTACCGCCCATTCGAAAAACATTCTGAGCGGCGAAGTAGTCGTAAAATCCTTGCTCCAGCGCGGGATGCAAACAAGCCGCACGACCAAAGCGAAAATCAGCAAAACAACCGTCACGACAACGGATGCGAACATCGTAACGGTTACGTCGAAGCTGCCGATTGAAAAAAGCTTAGGCGGTGCGATTGAAATTTCAGACAATTCACCCATACAAGTCCGTTATATCACTTTGGCGAAAGAAACGCAACTGTTTTTGCGCCGTGGCGAAAATTATTCGTTACGGTATATGAAAGAATTATCTTTTACGTTCTGCAATTATGATAACTGTCGAATGCGTTAATTATGTGGTTAACGGTTTTATCGTTTAGATAAACCTCGATAACGTCGAATCTTACGGGAACTCCGCTCAGGCGATATTTTTTAATGTACTGCGAAGTAACCTGCGAAATCTTTTTAATTTTTTGGTATCCCACCGCCTCGGCGGGCGTGCCGTAATCGAGAGAAAGTCTGCTCTTAACCTCGACGGAAATAAGGGTGTGTTCGTCGGTCGCAAAAATATCCACCTCGCCTATATCGGTGGTAAAGTTCCTGTCCAATATCCTGTACCCGTGGGTCTCGAGGTATTTAACCGCAAGATCCTCCCCGCTTTTACCCGTTGCGGTTACTCTTTTTTTTCTTCCGAACATTTTTTTCTGTTTTCCCTTTTCGCGCTATTATTTAACCGTCATTATCAAGCGTTGCCGCAATCGTCGTCCGCAAAGTTTTTTATAAAGCTTCGGCGGTGCTCCGTAATGGCGCCGTACTTTTTCAACGCGTCGATATGCGCCTTTGTGCCGTAACCTTTGTTTTTAATAAAGCCGTACATAGGATACTTTGCATCGAGCTCGCGCATATATCTGTCCCGAGTCACCTTGGCGATAATGGAAGCCGCCGCCACTGAATAGCTTTTTGCGTCCGCTTTTATAACAGGCTCCGTCTTTACGCTTACGTCAAGATTTTTAACCGCGTCGACTATCGCAACGTCGGGCTTTTGCTTTAAGCCCTCTATCGCTCTTTTCATACCGAGCTTAGTCGCCTCGAGTATATTTATCTTATCGATTGTAGCCGAGTCGATAAATACGACGCAGTAATCGGCAACCGAAATAATTCTTTCGTAAAGCTCCTCGCGCTTACGTTCGCTTAGCTTTTTGCTGTCGTCTATGCCGAGAATTTCACAATCCTTGGGCATAATGCAAGCGCACACCGAAACAGGTCCCACAAGCGGACCGCGCCCCGCCTCGTCCACGCCGCAAACCACATTCCCGTAGGCGTTATCGAAGGAAGTCATTCTCTCGTATTTTTGCTCGGGAGTTTCCCGCACTCGCGTCTTTTTGTTTTCGTCCATTACACGCTCTCCAACGCGATTTTACCAAGCCTGCCTTTTCGGAAGTCGTCGATAACCGCCGCCGCCGCGCGGTCGATATCAAACTCCCCGCCGCGCGACTTAAACCCGCGCGACCGCGCAATACTCTCAAGCCCCGAAACGTCCGCCGTAATATCCGCATTGTACCTTGCGGCAAGCACATTGCCGTCGATCGCGTTAAGTCTGTCTATAAGCGCCAACGCGAGCTCGGCGGCGTCTATTACCTCGTCTTTAATGCTGCCGATAATAGCGAGGTTTTCCCCGACCGTCCTGTCCGTTATCTTGGGATAGAGCGTTCCCGGGGTATCGAGTATATCGAGCGAGCTGTCAATCCTCGTCCATTTCGCGGCACGGGTTACTCCCGCCTTGTCGCCCGTCACAAGCCGAGCCTTGCCGCATAGCGTATTGATTATAGTCGATTTTCCCGTATTGGGCACGCCGACGACGATAGCGCGCGCGTGCAAATTAAGCCCGCGAGCGCGCTGACGCTCGAACACATTCGAGCACGCCGAACGAATGGAAGAAAGTAATTTTTTTCTGCACGACGAGTCCGCGCCGTTAACCGCCACGGCAAGATTACCGCCGGTCGATAAAACGTTAACCCACCG
Organism: Clostridiales bacterium; assembly: GCA_022511445.1. Taxonomy (GTDB): domain Bacteria; phylum Bacillota; class Clostridia; order Christensenellales; family Pumilibacteraceae; genus Anaerocaecibacter. Next base: position 7,648 of record JAFLVE010000008.1, read on the forward strand.
CTCCGTGTCCGCCACGGGGCAAGTATCGGCTTTATTCAGCGCGTACACAATGGGAACGCGTATCATAGCGTCGAAATTGGGGTTAAAACACGAGCGCACCGCGCGGCAATCGAGTACGTACACGACGCAGTCGGAAATGCGTAAATTTTCCTCAATCTCGCGGGTCGATTTAGCCATGTGCCCGGGGAACCAGTTAATGTCCATCGGTTTCCCCCTTTCCCGAACGGTCTTTACCGAGAAGGTCGGATCTTCGCTCCCGCGTTATCTTTTCGCTCATCTCGCGCCTGTACTTAGCCACTTCGGCATGATTGCCGCTTACCAGAACGTCAGGCACCTTAAGCCCCATAAACTCGGGCGGACGGGTGTACTGCGGATATTCGAGAAGCCCGTCCGAAAAGCTTTCGTCCTCGTGTGATTCGCTTCGTCCGAGCACTCCTTCCACAAACCTTGCCGTTGCGTCTATGACGGACAGCGCCGCAATCTCTCCGCCGGAAAGAATGTAGTCGCCTACCGAAATTTCCTTATCGATACAAAGATCGATAACGCGCTGATCGACCCCCTCGTAATGTCCGCAGAGTATTAACAGGTTTTCGTGCGTCGAAAGTTCCCTCGCCGCCCTATCGCAAAAAGTTTCGCCCTTAGGCGACATGTAAACGCGCAAATACTCGTGATTGGGGTCGACGTCTTGAATGCAATCGTAAATGGGCTGCGCGCACATGACCATGCCCGCACCGCCGCCGTAAGGAGCGTCGTCGCACTTAAAATGCTTTTTGTCGGCGGAATACAGTCTGATATCTACCGCCTTAAAATCGATTATTCCCTTGGAAATCGCCCGTCCCATAATTGACTCGCCGAGGCAGTCGAACATTTTGGGAAAAAGCGTAAGCACCCTAATCTTCATACACCGCCACCTCGTTTAATCGGGCTTTATCCACGTAAAGCGCGCGCGCGACTTCGTCGAACTCGGCGCATAGGGTCTTTACAAACGCAAACGTAAATCTTTTACCGCCGCCTACCGTAAACACGTCCGCCGCCCCGAACGACTCGATATTTTCAATTGTTCCAAGCAGTTCGGCGCCGCTTTCGGAGCGAGCGAAAAGCTTCGACCCGATTAAATCGGCAATAAAAAACTCGCCGTCGGACAGAGATACCGCCGCCGCGCGTTCTATCGAGATAAGCTTGCCACGCAGTTTTTCCGCCTCGTTCCTGTCGTCTATCCCGAACAGCTTAATATAAACCGCGCCGTCCGATATGCGAACGGACTCTATTTTTCTCGGCACGCCGCCTACCGTCACGCTTTTAAGCATACGAAAACGCGACGAATCGTCGGTAAGCGGTCTTACCTTTATTTCGCCGCGTATTCCCTGCGGTTTTAACACTTCACCTATATCCATGGAACACCGAAATTGAAAAACCGACGGCAGCGGAGCATTTTACCTCGCTCCGCCGCCACCGAAAAAAGCCGATATTAAGCCGATTACTCGTCGACTTCGACGGTGTAGTTACGCCCGCACTTAACGGACGCGGCTTTTACGACCGAGCGGATTGACTTAATGATTCTGCCCTGCTTGCCGATTACCTTGCCCATGTCGTCTTTGGCTACCTTAATGACGATAACGTCGCCCTCTTCGGTCACCTCGACGCTTTCCTTATCGTCGACAAGCGCAGTAACAATGTACTTAACGAGCTCCGTCATTTATTATTCCGCCTTTTTCTTTTTGTCGACCTTGGTCTTTTGGGTCGACTTTTTGGTGGTGATAACGCCCGCGTCTACGAGAATGGAGCGAACGGTATCGGTAGGCTGCGCGCCCTTGGCGATCCAATCCTTTGCTTTGTCTACGTCGATCTTTACGCCGTCCTCGAGGTGGGGATCGTAGGTGCCGATAACCTCGATAAACCTGCCGTCACGCGGCGAGCGCGAGTCGGCAACGATAATGCGGTAGACGGGATTTTTGTGATCGCCGAGTCTTGTAAGTCTGATTTTAACCATGATTTTTCTCCTTGAAAAAAGTTGTTTTTTATTTTTTACCGTTTATCTGAAACGGCGTTTTTGACGAATTACCTTTTGCTGCATTGTGGGCATCTTGCCCGTGTTTGCGGCCTTTATCATTTCCTTTGTCTGCTCGTACTGTTTAAGTAGCGCGTTTACCTCCTGAACAGACGTTCCGCTGCCCTTAGCAATGCGCTTACGGCGGGAGGATTTTATAATTTCGGGATGTGTGCGCTCCTGCGGGGTCATAGAGAGGATAATCGACTTATACTTACTTATCCGCTCGTCCACCGCCTTTGCGTCAACATTTGCCTTGCTCATGCCCGGTATCATAGCGACTACGTCGTTAATGTCGCCCATTTTGGAAAGCTGCTTAAACTGCGTTAAAAAGTCTTCGAGCGTAAACTTGTTTTCGCGCATGCGCTTTTCCATCTTGCGCATATCCTCTTCGGATACGGCTTCCTGCGCCTTTTCTATCAAAGTCAGCACGTCGCCCATTCCGAGGATACGCGACGCCATTCTGTCGGGATAGAACTGTTCTATATCGGTAGGCTTCTCGCCCGTACCGCAGAACTTAATGGGCTTACCCGTAACGTAGCGAATGGAAAGCGCCGCGCCGCCTCTTGTGTCGCCGTCGAGCTTTGTCAGGATTACACCCGTTATATCGAGCTCGTCGTTAAACGTTTTTGCGACGTTAACCGCGTCCTGACCGGTCATTGCGTCAACCGTAAGAAGTATCTCCGTAGGAGAAGTATTCTTCTTAATCTCCTTAAGCTCCGTCATGAGCTGTTCGTTTATGTGGAGCCGACCTGCGGTATCTATAATGACGGTATCGTAGCCAAGTCGCTCCGCCTCTTTAACGGCGGCAACCGCAATCTTTACGGGGTTTCCCGTACCCTGCTCGAATACGGGGATATTAACCTTTTTGCCTACGACCTGAAGCTGATTGATAGCGGCGGGTCTATACACGTCGCACGCCGCAAACATAGGCTTTTTGCCCTGCTTGACGAGATAGGAGCCGAGCTTTCCGCAGAAGGTGGTTTTGCCCGCGCCCTGAAGACCGCACATCAGTATTACCGTAGGGGGCTTTGCCGCCACCTCGAGCTTGGAGGTGGTAGAGCCCATAAGCGCAATAAGCTCGTCGTTTACTATTTTAACAACTTGCTGTCCGGGCGTAAGCGACTTTAGCACGGCCTCGCCGACCGCCTTTTCGGAAACGCGCGCAACAAAATCCTTGACGACCGCATAGTTAACGTCCGCCTCGAGAAGCGCAATGCGAATCTCGCGCATGGACTGCTTAATGTCGCCCTCGGTAAGCTTACCGCGCGACGTGATTTTGGAAAATACGTTGCTTAACTTTTCCGCAAGAGAAGAAAATAATCCCATATCTACCTCTTTTTACAGCTCGCTTTTAATGCGCTCCACAATCTCCCGAGCGGAGGAAATATTTCCGTCTATTATTCGGGAAAGCTCGTCGAGCTCTTTTGCGATACCGTCGGTCTTTTGTAAGAAGCCGAGCTTGCTCTCGTAAGACCTTAACTGTTTTTCCGCCTGCTTTATCGAGCAAAGCGCCGCCTGCCGCGAAGTTCCGTGATTTTCCGCTATCTCCGCAAGCGATAAATCGTCGTCGTAATACTCGCGCACAATCTGCCTTTTGTGTTCGGTCAGTAGCGACCCGTACACGTCGCACAGCCTGCTTACCGATAAATCCTTACCCATAAAACAAACGAGGTGTAAAGCAAATTTACTTTACACCTCGTATTATAAATCATTTACTTAATAATTGCAAGCGTTTTGACGGTTTTTTATAATTTATTCGTCCATTATTCCGTTTACGAAGGCTTTGGCGTCGAAGTCCTCGAGGTCGTCTATACCCTCGCCGACGCCGACGTACACTACGGGAACGGATAATTCGCCTGCGATTGCGAGCACAACGCCGCCCTTTGCCGTGCCGTCGAGCTTGGTAAGAATAATTCCGTCAATGTCGATTGCCTCGTTAAAGACGTCGACCTGAGCTATTGCGTTTTGTCCGGTCGTGGCGTCCAAAACGATGTAGTTTAGCACCATTGCGTCGGGGAGCTCGCGGGACACCACTCTTGCGATTTTTTTAAGCTCCTCCATAAGGTTCTTTTTGTTATGGAGTCTGCCGGCGGTATCGATAAGAAGAACGTCGCCGCCCTTGCTTTTGCTTTTTAGGCTTTGCGCGGCGTCGAATACTACCGCGGCGGGGTCAGCGCCCTCGGAATGCTTTATTATTCTTACGCCCGCGCGCTCCGCCCACACGGTAAGCTGATCGGAAGCGGCGGCTCTAAAAGTGTCGGCGGCGGCAATC
>JAFLVE010000009.1 GCA_022511445.1 Clostridiales bacterium
AGCTCCGAATACCATTCCTTAGCCTCGCGGCTGAGTTGAGAAAGCTTTGCGGTAAGACTGCGGTTATAGCTGACGCGCTCTGTGCCTTCGGTAACGTAGGTGGGCGCTTCGTCGTCGTCCTCGTCCTCGTCCTCGTCTTCTTCCTCTTCGTCCGCTTTGAAAACGTACTTAAATATCTTTTCGGTACGTCCCGTGTTCCATTCTCCAACAAGATACGCATTAGCCGAATCCGCGCCGTACTTAATGTTAAAATCATACGGCTCGTTAGAATCGCTTGTCGAGGATCCGTAAATGTGCTGGTAAGTTACCTTGTCTACGGAGAAAGACGCTTTTTCGCTTCCGCTTCCGCTGTACTTGACCGTCGCAACGGAAGAATCACCTACGACAATCCTGTCGACGCCGTTAATGACGAATATAACAATCGTAACGTCGCCGATTGTCGCTCCGCTGCTGTTGGTATACTTAATGCTTGCGTTTGCGGAGGAGCGATCCGTTTTAAGATATGACGAGAACATAAGATCGCCGTCGGACGTGAGCGCAAGAGAGCCCGACCGATAGTCGCTGTAAGTGGGACCGGTCATATTTGCGGGGCCGTCTACGTAAATCAAGTCCTGCGGCTTAAACCAAAGCGGCGCGTTTTGATTGTCATACTGAATGTAAACGTTATATTTTAACGTCCAGCGGTCGCCCGTTTGGGTAGGAGGCGAAACCTCGACTATTTTACCGGGTTTCGTTCCGCCGGCGGTTATAATGTCCAGCGCCGATTCCTCTACGCCCGGAATGTCGGCGGTCTTAAGCATAACGTTTCTCGCTATGTTTGTAACCTGGAAGTTAACCGTTTTCGTGACGGTCGCGTCGAGAAGGTTTATATTGTCGGCATTGGGTAATTCCGTGCCAACTTTAATAAACGAGAACGACACCACGCCGTTTTCGGCTTCGTCCATGATTGTAACCACAAACTTGACCGTAGCCTTAAACGTAGTGGTATTGCCCTCTTTAGCAAACTCGAGGTCGTTTGTTATATCGTACTCGTTGCTCTTTTGTCCCGCTTCGGGATTGGGGTTGTACGGCTCGAGCGCCGTACCCGAAAGCTTAACGCTTATCTCGGACTTGTTAAACTCCAATCTGTACGCGGAGGAAATAAACTTATTAAGCGTAGCCGCCGAGGTTGTCGCAGGCGCCGAAACGATATACGTTACGTTAATGTCCGCGCTCAAGCCCTGCGATATAGGAAGATTGTTTCTTGCGACGTAGCTGTCGATATAACTCTCTCCGCCTATCGTAACAGCCGTCTCAATACCGTTTGCGCGGTTTTGTCCGACAACGTTTACCTTAAGCTGACGAGACGTTCCGAGCCCGTTAGGCGACTTGTCGCGGATTGTAAGCGTGCAGTCGGAGGAAAGCGTCGAGCCCGCGTTGAGGGACACTACGCCGTTCGCCGTACTGACCGATACTATAGACCTGTCGGAGGAAGTAATCTCTATACTGTCCTTCCAACTGTCGATAAGCTTATTGCCGGTGGCGTCGTACTGAAGGGTCGTCGGCGAAAGCACGATGTGCGACAGAATATCGTTAAACGACGATCCGTAAGGGAGCGTTATCGAGGTGATAGACGCAGGCATGGTCTTTAAAGAAGCGAAGTACTCTTTACTCGTCACCTCTTTAATAATGCGAATATCGTCTATGTAGCCAAGCTCTTTGCTGTTTTTAACGGTAAGCCTTATCGTTTTGGTAACTTCTTCGGCGCTGTCGTTATTAACGTTGGCTTTAATGGTTATGTTTGTATCGCCCGCCTTTCTGAGGTTTATCTCTACGATAGGCCTTGTGGCGGTCTCGACGACTCTGACTTCGGCAACGGAGGTATTGCTCGATTCGATAGCCACCTTGTTGGTGTAAGTGCCGTCGGGCTTTCTAACTTCCGCTATATCGGCATAATCGGTGCCGTTAAACGCGCCGAGCTGCTGATACCCGAAAAGGTACGAGTTGGTGGACGTTTCGTAGTACGGGAGTGTGATGTTGTCCGACGTTACGTTGGAAACGGTCGCCCCGCTAACGTTGCGCTGCATCGTCGTAAAGCTTATAGACTCCGCGCCCTGGCACACCGCGTTAAACTCGATTACCGAGCGCAGCGTAGAATCGGATTGCGACCTTGCCGTTATGGTAATCTTTTCGCCCGCGTTTTCGGGAAAGACCGAAAAGGTAAGATAATGTACGCTCTGCGCGCCGTCCTCTACCGTGGTGACGCCGTACTCGTACGAGCCTTCCCTTATCCTTTCCACCGCACCGCTCGGCTCGATAACCCAGGAAACCTGATTGTTTACTTCGCCCTCGGTGCTGACCTTAACCGCAACGGTATATTGCACGCCTACGGTCGCGTAATACTCGGGAGAATTGCCCGAGCCCGACTTTTGGAAAAGCGGTTTCGCGCCCTCCACTGCGGAAGGATTTACCGGCGACTCCTCAACGCTAAGTACCGCACCGGTACTGACCGTTGCCGAAGGCTTAAGTAAGTACAAAACCAAAAATGCCGCCGCGGCCGCGAAAAACACGCCCATGATGACGAATAGAATAATCATTTTCGATTTCGATTTTTTTATCGGCGCAAGCTCGATAATCTCGTCCGATATAGGCATAGTACACCTCTCGATGATATTTATACCCTTATATGATACAAAAAATCAACCGCTTTGTCAATAATAAATACACATCTATGCAATTTATTTTAGCTTGTAATAAATATTTTCTATTATACGAAAACCCTGTAAAATGGTCTGCGATTTTCAATTTCCCACCAAATCAACGCTTATATAACCGCTATATGACTATTATTTACTACCGAAATGGCTAATTATGGTTATATATCTTTTTTTGTTTTAGTAAATTATAAAATATTTTTTTAGCAGTCAATAATATTAAGTGCTAACACTTGACATTGTTGAGCGATAAGAATATTCTGGGACACTCGGAGCAAAAAAACATATATTTCGGCACATTTTCCCAATCTTAAATATATACATTAATGTAAAGCGCGTTAAAATATTTGACAATAGTACATATAATATGATAAACTCGAAAAAATTACTTCGGAGTGCAATATGTTAGCCGAACAAATCCTTTCATTAAATCTTACAACGAGAAAAATATGTAAAAATTGCGAAAACGGAACGGTTATTTCCCAAAAGATGCGCCTCCTCTACCTTCTCCGCAACGACGTTCTTTCTCCTAAGGATCTTGTTGGCGATCTTTCCATTGCAAAGCCCAATCTTACCATTCTTGCCCGCAACATGGTGGCGGAAGGACTTATAGAAAAACTGCGCGTCGAAAACGATATGCGCGCCGTTAACTACAAGATTACCGAAAAAGGCAAGGAGGAGCTTAACCGCATGATTCTCGAGCTAAACGAATATATAGTCGGTAGGCTCGACGCGGCAACCGAGCTTTCCGAAGGCGAAAAGAGTCTCGAAGCGGCGCTTTCTTTCCTTAGCGGCGTTAAATAACACTTTCCTGAGCGCAGTTACGCCGTAACGCCGCACCGGCGAATGCGGCGTTTATTTTTTATGGCACCCGCCCTATCGGAGCGTAAATGACATCTCGCGCACTCTACGCAATCAAAAAGGATCTCGAAGCGGTGATACGTCACGATCCCGCCGCAAGGAGCAAGCTTGAAGCGGCGCTTTGTTACAGCGGGTTTCATGCGCTCGTTATGTACAGATTTTTCCGCTTTCTGTACGTGCACAGATACTTTTTACTCGCTCGCATTCTCTCCGCCCTCACCCGATTCTTTACGGGGATAGAAATTCACCCGGGCGCGGTTATAGGAAGCGGAGTGTTTATCGACCACGGCGCGGGCGTCGTTATCGGCGAAACCGCCGTCGTAGGCGACAACGTCGTTTTATATCAGGGCGTAACACTTGGCGGCACCGGCAAGGATAAAGGCAAACGCCACCCCACCGTCGAGGACGGTGTTACGATATGCTCGGGCGCAAAGGTCTTAGGCCCGTTCACCGTAGGAAAAGGCGCGGTAATAGGCGCCGGCTCGATAGTCCTTACCGAGGTACCGCCAAAAAGCACCGTCGTGGGCATACCCGGACAGGTGGTTAGAATGTCGGGGCGCAGGATGACCGATTTAGCCTCCGCATCGCCCGACCCGAACGCACGAAAAATCGCGGAGCTCGAAGCGCGGTTACAACAGCTCGAACAGCTTATACCGCCCAACAAAACAAACAACAAAATCGATGTCGATTTAACGGAGTCATGATGGAAAAAATAACGCTTTACAATACGCTAACCCGCACAAAGGAGATTTTAGAGCCTATTGCTCCTCCTACCGTCGCCACCTATTCCTGCGGACCGACCGTGTATAACTACGCGCACATCGGCAATCTTCGCACGTACGTTTTTATGGACGAGCTGCGCCGAGTTTTGAAGTACGCTGGATACACGACCAAATCGGTTATGAACATAACCGACGTCGGACATCTCATGTCGGACGCCGACGACGGAGAGGACAAAATGCAGTCCGCGGCGCGCAAGTCGAATAAAACGCCCGAGGAGATTGCTTCGTTCTATTCCGCGGTGTTTTTTAAAGACCTCGACAGACTGAACATACTTTTGCCCGAGATTATCGCAAAGGCGACCGACAATATCCCCGAAATGATCGATTTCGTAAAAGCCCTTGTCGATAAGGGCTACGGCTACGAAACCGACGACGGGATTTACTTCGATATTTCCAAGTTCGACGAATACGGCAAGCTTTCAAGATGCAATCTCGAAGAAGCGCTTGCCGGAGCGCGCGTTGCCGTTAACACACAAAAACGCCACCCTGCCGACTTCGCGCTGTGGAAAAAGGCAGAGCCCAATCATATTATGCAGTGGGATTCGCCTTGGGGTAAGGGTTACCCCGGCTGGCATATCGAATGCTCGGCAATGGGCAAAAAGTTCCTCGGAACAAGGTTCGATATTCACACGGGCGGCGTCGACCATATTCCCATTCACCACGAGAACGAGATTGCCCAATCCGAATCGCTCGAAGGTCACCAGGTCGTAAACTTTTGGATGCACGGCGAGTTTATGCTTGTTGACGGCGGAAAGATGAGCAAGTCGCTCGGCAATGTTTACACGATAGACGATTTAATTGCGCGCGGCTATTCCCCGCTCGCTTTCAGATACTTCTGCATGAACACGCACTACCGCAATAAACTGAACTTTACGTTCGGCGGGCTTGACGCGGCGCAGACCGCTTACGACAGGCTCAGAAGCGCAATAAGCGCATGCGAAACCGCGCCGAAAGCCGACAAAAAAACGCTCGAGTCCATTACTAAGATTAAAAGCAACATTACATCCGCGCTGTACGACGACCTCAACTTCCCGCTCGCGCTCGGCGAGCTTTGGGGACTGAGTAAGCTTAACTGCCGCGAGGCGTACGAGCTTGCAAAGGACCTCGACGCGGTGTTCGCGCTTAACCTTCACATTCCCCCCGAGGTGAAAAAGCTCGATATTCCCGAGGAGGTCAAGGCGCTTGCCGAAAAGCGTTTCGAGGCGCGCAAAAACAAGGATTGGGCGACCTCCGACGCACTAAGAGCACAGCTCGACGCCATGGGCTACACCGTTCTCGACAGCAAGGACGGCTACGAGATTAAAAAGCGTAACTGACGTTGCCGATAAGTTATAGATAAACACAAACAATTAAGGACCGCGGTGCGGTCCTTTTTTAGCCACCTACGGCAAGCTTATATATAAAATAAAAAACTATGCATATAATAACGATTCCTACACATAATACAAGTGTAAAGCGATTCCTTCTTAATTGAATACGTAATTGCTTTACGTAAAAATTTCGTTTTATGCGAAGAGAAAATTTCCTTGACGAGAGTTAAGGATTTTTTCTTGCTTTTTTCTTCCGCTCTCCGTTCGTCCGTAAGAAAACCGCCCGTCCGTATGCCGGACAGGCGGTTGTATTTGATTATTATAGAATTATCGATTATTTCTTTTTAGCCGCGGGCTTTTTTACGGGCGCCTTTTTTTCCGTAGGCTTTTTGGCAGTCGTCTTTTTGGCCGCAGGTTTTTTTGTTGCGGGCTTTTTGGCGGTTTTTTTGGCGGGCTCGGACTCAACCTCATCCTCTGCCTTTGCGGCGGCTTGCTCTTTGGCGGGCTTTTTGGCAGCCGCCTCAAGCTCCTTTTCTTTAGCGCGCGCGGCAAGGATCTCCTTATAGCGGAGCTCGCCCTCCTCCTGCGCCTTTGCGATTAGAGTACCTATGTTCACATATTCGCCGATAATAACCGCTTCGGGATTGACGGCAAGCTTAATCCTGTCGTGAACGTTGTAGCCGGAGAACTTGTGAATAACCGCGGTTACGTCGCCCGTAAATCCGGGAACCTCTACCGTAACAACCGCGTTCCTGCGGTACTCGTCGAGGTTTTTGATAACGCCTGTGATTACCATCTTGGGCGCTTTCGCAATTTCGTCCTTGTCGATGGAGAAGCCGGTCGAAAGAATGTGGATAGGAGCTTCGGCAATAGCTGTTTCGATCGATTCGATAAGCTTTTTGGACACCTTGTCGCCGCTCGGACCGACCTCTACGGCGTAATTGTTGTAAGCGAGCTTGGACTTGGTGCCGTTTGCGGAAGCGAACTTGTAGGTGTACACGCCGTTATCCTCGGTAATCGTACCCGTAGTTTCGTTGCCGGTAACAACCTTTTCCGTGACTATGCGCTCGTCCTTATCGTTAAAGAGCTGAATGTCCGCAGGGTTGATATACGCCTTAATCGTTTCACCGCCGTTAAACGGTTCGTCGAGGCCGCGAGCTACGATAAGGTAGTTTTGCATACCGGCGACCGAAACATACACCGCCTTAAAGCGCGGGTAGTTATCGAAGAATTCCGCAACGCCCTCTATCTCGATATCGTCGTCGGAGGTACGCTCGGGCTTAAACGCCTTAGGCGGAAGCGCGAGAGTTACGTCGTTATTTATTATCGAGGGATCCGTAATGCGCTCCGTGACGGACGCGGGAAGCTTAATGCAGGTGTCGCCGAACACGACGGCAAGCGTGTCCTCGATAGCAACCGTCTTCGCGGGAATAAGGTTGTAATCGGGAACGCCCATAAGCGTAAGCTCCGTCGTCGGGTCGAACAAATGAGCGTGGTCGGTGGCAAGATACATCTTTACCTGCTCGCCCTGCGTAAACGAGTAGCGCGCGTTAACGCGGGAAATTGTGTAATCCTCCTTACCCTCTACGTTAAGGTAAAGAATGGTCTCGTTACCGAGGTTTTCTATAACGTCGACCGTGGCGTTAATAACGCAATCGGGATGCGCCTCGACAAGGCTCTGCTCGTAATGCACGTCTTCGGGACGGATACCAAGAAGCACGTCCTTGCCGATTGTATTGACGTCGATAAGGCGCTTTGCGCGCGCTTTGGGAATGAGCACCTTGTTGGTCTCGCCTATAAGCGCGTACACGTTGCCGTTTTCCTCAACGAGCTTCGCGTTGAATATGTTCATCTGCGGCGAGCCGAGGAAGCACGCGACGAAGAGGTTTGCGGGGTTGTCGTAAAGGGTCGTAGGGGTATCTACCTGCTGAACGATACCGTCCTTCATAACGACGATACGGGTACCCATCGTCATAGCCTCGGTCTGGTCGTGCGTGACGTAAATAAATGTCGTAGCAAGACGGTGATGAATCTTGGTTATCTCCGTACGCATCTGAACGCGCAGCTTTGCGTCGAGGTTACTAAGCGGCTCGTCGAGCAAGAAAACCTTAGGCTCGCGAACTATTGCACGGCCGAGCGCAACACGCTGACGCTGACCGCCCGAAAGCGCCTTCGGACGACGGGAAAGCAAATGCTGAATACCGAGTATACTTGCCGCTTCCTGCACCTTCTCGTCGATAATATCGGCGGGAACGTGCCTAAGACGGAGACCGAACGCCATATTGTCGTAAACGGTCATGTGCGGATAAAGCGCGTAGTTCTGGAAAACCATCGCAATATCGCGGTCCTTAGGCTCTCTGTCGTTAACAAGCTGATCGTCGATATAAAGCTCGCCTTCCGAGATATCCTCTAGACCGGCTATCATACGGAGGGTGGTCGACTTTCCGCAGCCGGACGGTCCGACGAACACGATAAATTCCTTATCGTCGATGTCGAGGTTAAAATCGCTGACGGCGCGAACACCGCCGGAATAGATTTTGTAAATGTGTCTGAGCGACAAGCTTGCCATAATTTACTCCTTATTCAGTTGGTTTTTATACTGTTATTATACTACCTCGAAAAACACTTTTCAATATAAAACTGCATAAAGATACAAGGCTTTTTTGTATAAATTAACCATAGTTTTTCCGTCGCCAAGCCCACACTCTTCCCAGCTTACTACGACTAAACCAAGCGCATAAAAAACCGCGGAGCGATACTGCCGCGCGGTTATCGATTAACTGCTTATTTAATATTTAATCGCCTCGTCCGAAAGACTGTCGCGCTTAGCCTTCTTTTCGGAACGGTCACGCTTAATAACTTTACTTAGCGCGGGATACAGCATGGACACAAGCCCGCACAGCACCGCGTCCTTTACCGCAAGCACCATAACCGCCGGAACCGAAGCAAGAGCCGCGGCAAACGTTGTGTGCAAGTAGTAATACATTATCAGCACCTGATAGCTTACTCCCAAAACGTACACGGGAATCATTCCCACGAGCGCCGCTATAAACGCTTTGCCGGCGGTCTTTCTTTTCTTAAACCTATTCACAACCGCGCCGGAAAGGAACGCGCCTATCACAAAGCCTATCAAGTACCCGAACGACGGCTGAAATACGTACGCAATTCCGCCGCCCTTGGTAAATACGGGAAGACCCAGCAGCCCCATTATTAAATACACCGCTACGGCAATCGCGCCGTCGCGCGCGCCGAGTAAAAGTCCCGCCATAAGCACGAATACCGTTTGCAGCGAAACCTCGACCGAAGTAAACGGAATGGGCACGGAAATTAATCCGCCGACAATAATAAGCGCCGTAAAAACGGCTATGTAAACGAGTCGCCTTGTAGTCATTATATTTTAAGAGTATAGCGTGGTTTTGTTGCCGATTTTTTATGCGGTATGCGACTTTTTGTATTCGATAAGAGCTTTAGCAAGCTGATCGGGACAAGAGGTGCCGTTTCGACATTCTATTCCCGACAGGAGTTTTATCACCTCGTCGATATCCCGCCCTACCGCAAGCCTCGACACACCCTGCGTATTGCCCGCACAGCCGCGAACGAACTTGACGGAAACGAGCTTATTGCCCTCTACCTCGAAATCTATCTCGCGCGAGCATGTGCCGCTTGTAACGTATCTTTCCATAATTACCTCACTCTATAAGTTGGTCGTGAAGAAGAAGGTAAATGTCCGCCGCCTTTTTCTCCCAATTCTCATGTATGCTTTTTGCCGTTTTGTTGTTAGCTACCACAAACTTAAGGTCCATAAGCGTGGACGACGGCTGAACGATTCTAAGCCACACAGTATAAGTACCGTCGTTGTTTTTGTAATATGTATGTCGGTACTCCTGCTGACGCTTAAACGACATGCGGTTTTCTTTTACGTAGTCGCTTATCTCCTGCCGAAGCGATTCGGGAATACGCGAATAGAAGTTGGCAAGACAAATCCTGCCGTCGGGGGTCATGGTGTAAAGCTTTTCCTTGCCGCGCGACTGCTGGTGAATAAAATTAGCCTTAACAAGTTTTTGTATGGCGTCCATGCAATACAAAGGCATCATCCAACCGTTCTGCGTGTAACAGATGTTGATGATTGTTTTCTCGTCGAGTGAAATATCCATTTTGTCGAATACAAACAGGACGATTAGCTTATTAAGCAATTCTTCTTCGGACTGGTCCAATGCGCCGACCTCTTATACAATATTGCGGGTCTTTTTTTGTTTTCCCTATGTTAAACCCTTACGTTCTTCAAAGGAATAGGATATATATTATACCACAGCAAGCGGCAAAAGTAAATACCTTTTCTTAATATCCTCGCCGTAAAAAACGATAATTACTTACCTATTTTTTCGGTGATAGCGGCGATCCGCTCGGTATACGAGGCGACCTTTTCCTTTTCCGCCTCGACGAGCTTTGCGGGAGCGCGCTGCACGAAGCCCTGATTGTTAAGCTTTGACTGAGCGAGCGCAAGCTCCTTTTTGCAGAACTCGAGCTCTTTTTCGAGCCGCTCTTTTTCCTTGTTAGTGTCGGCGAGCGGAATGTAAAGTCTTACGCCGTCCTGCGTAATAAGGGCGTGGTCGGCGTCCGTCGAGCCGACTTCCGCTTCCGCCGTCTTTGCAAGCGACGGCAGATAGTAAAGTATCGCCTCGCACAAATCCTTATCGCCCTCGCAATACACCTTGGGCTGTTTTTCCACGGCGGCGTTTGTCTGCTTGAGATTTCTGACGGCGCGGATACAGTCTTTAAGCTTTTCGGTCGTCTTTTCCGCCGCTTCATAGTCGCCGCGTTTTTTGGTCGGATAGTCGAGGAGCATAAGCTCTCCCGAGCTCCCCGGAAGGTTGTCGTAAATCTCGGTCGTTATAAACGGAATAATCGGGTGGACAAGCTTTAAGAGAGTTTCGAGCGCGTACTTTAAAAGCCCCGCCGTATTTTTGCTGTCGCCGACTTTAAGCTGGACCTTGGCAAGTTCGATATACCAATCGCAGTACTCGTCCCAAATAAAGTCGTACAGAAGCGTTGCGGCATGCCCGACGTCGTACTTGTTCATGGCGGAAGTGACCGCGCCTATAAGCGTGTTGAGCTTACCCATAAGCCATCCGTCGGCAACGGTCAAAGCCTTAGGCTTTTCCGAATAACCGTACTGCTCGCATGCGCCTATTACAAACCGCGCCGCGTTATAAAGCTTATTCATAAAGTTACGGTACGAATTAAGCGTGGAAGCCGAAAAGCACACGTCGCCGCCGCGCGCTATGCCGTTTACGAGCGAAAACCTCAGCGCGTCCGCGCCCGTTGTGGAAACCACCTCGAGCGGGTCTACGCCGTTACCCGACGACTTACTCATCTTTCTGCCCTGTCCGTCGCGCACAAGCCCGTGGATATACACTTCCTTAAAGGGCACGTCGCCGGTAAACTTGATGCCCGCGAAAATCATTCGCGACACCCAGAACGTTATTATATCGTACGCCGTTACGAGAAGATCCGTAGGATAGAACTTTTTAAGATCGTCCGTTTCGTCCGGCCAACCGAGCGTGGAAAACGGCCACAGCGCCGACGAAAACCAGGTATCGAGGACGTCCTCGTCCTGCCGTACCTTGCCTCCGCAGTGCGGGCAAACGGTAATATCCTCTTTGCTCGCTATTTCCTTGCCGCACCCGTCGCAGTAATAAACGGGTATACGGTGCCCCCACCAAAGCTGACGGGATATGCACCAGTCGCGGATATTCTCCGTCCAGTTAAAATAATGCTTTTCGAAACGCTTGGGAATAAACTTTATCTTTCCCGTCCTAACCGCGTCTATTGCGGGAGCGGTTAATTCCTTCATTCGGACAAACCACTGCTTGGACACGATAGGCTCTACCGTCTCTTTGCATCGGTAGCAATGCCCTACGTTATGCGTATAGTCCTCGGTCTTGACGAGGAGCCCGAGACCCTCGAGGTC
>JAFLVE010000106.1 GCA_022511445.1 Clostridiales bacterium
AGATTGAGCATGACGTAATATGCCCAACCGTAGCCGTACAGCTCGTCGTTAGCGCCCGTGTACTGATAGCTTATGGTCTTTTCGGTAGGACCGGGCTTGGGATCCGGCTTGGGATCGGGATTGGTTTCGCCGTCGCAAGCGATTAAGCCTACGCCGAGCGCAAGTGCGGCGCATGCCGCCAGCACAAACGCAAAGAGTTTTTTGAGTTTCATGATTTTCTCCTATAATAAAATTTGCCCTTATCGGACTGCAACAAGTATACTTTTAAAAAAAATTACCGTCAATACGCTCCACTCGAATAGCTTTTTATACAACTCAAATAGCAAAAAGCGCTCCGCGGCAAGCCGAGAAGCACTTTTGAGGAGAAGAATATATGAAACCCATACGGTCATCATATTTATAACAAATCTTTATTTTACGGTAACGACCGCTTCGCCGACGAGGGTGCCGTCGGTCGCTTTTATTCTAAAGCCGCCCTCGCCCGCTTTGACAACCGCCATCGCCTCGCCGTAATAGGTGTCGGTAACGGTGTCGTTATAACCGCGCAGATTAAACGGACAGGCAGACCCGAGCGCGAGAAGCTCGCCCCCGTCCACCTCGACGGATATTTCCCTGTGCTCGAGCGGCTTAATATTGCCGTCCTTGTCGGTAAAGCGAAGGCGCACAAAACACACCTCGCCCTGTTTCACTTCGCTCTTTTCGGGAAGAACGGTAAGCACAGTCTCGTTCCCCGCGGTCTTAAGCGAGTTGCGGGACAATTCGTTGCCGTTTTTATCGAGGTTAACAGCGGTTATCTCGCCGTCGTAGTATTTTACCTTAAAGTCGAATCTGCAATTTTTGCCGAGCTTTTTCCTGCCCGCCTTTTTGCCGTTGACGTACAGCTCCACAATCGGCGCGCGCGAGTACACTTCCACTTTGGCGGGTTTTCCGTTAAGCCCGTTCCAGCTCCAAGTGGGCAGCGCGTTAGAAAATTTCCACGCCGACGGCGAGTGCTTGTCGTTTGTGTGGTTGACGGGAACTACCGCTATCTGCGGCTTATCCTCGAGTTCGAAAGCGACCTTTGTATAGAGCGCTTCACCGAGCGGCTCGCCTATAAGGTTAAGTCTGCCGCTGCCCGCGCTTATCCAGCCGAGCGCTCCCGACGGCGCGGGTGCGTATTCCTTGTATTCCCAGCTTCCTATCGCGACCTCGCCGAGGTAATCCATGCCCGCCCAAACGAAATCGCCTATAAGCGCGGGATTGTTTTTGGCAAACTCGTAAAACGCATACGCGTCCGAGCAGAACGTCTCGCTGCCAAGAATAATTCTTTCGGGGTATTTTTTAATGTCGTGCTTATAGCGAAGAATTCCGTAGTTGTAACCGGCGACGTCCATTGCCGCGTAACATCCGCGCGTTTTAACGTCGCAGCCGTGAAGCTTGGCCATAGTCTTCATAAAGCTGTCGCCCATGATTCCCGCAATGGTGTTAAAGAACTCGCTGCCCACCTTTTTCTGCGGATTGTTCTTCGCCTTTTTGTCGCTGTACACGCCGAAGCCCATAGAGTGCAAAAGGTTAAAGAATATATTAACGCCGGTGGTAACGGGCCGAACGGGATCGTGCCGCTTACATACCGCCTTCATCTTCTTAAAGAACCCGATGCCCTTTTCCTGCGCAGTTTCCGCCACCTCGTTGCCGAGCGAATACATTATGACCGACGGGTGGTTGTAGTCCTTGTCGATCATGTCGGCAATGTCCTGCTCGTACCAGTCCTGAACGTAGTCCGCATAGTCGTACATCGTCTTGTGAATGTACCACATATCGCAGTATTCGTCCATAACGAGCATACCCAATCTATCGCACGCGTCGAGGAGCGCCTTGGAGCACGGATTGTGCGCCGAACGGATTGCGTTGTAACCGTACTCTTTAAGAAGCTTTATCTTACGCTCCTCCGCCTCGGCATAGCACCTGGCGCCGAGTATTCCGTTGTCGTGGTGAATACACGCGCCGCGAATAATAATACGCTCGCCGTTCATGGTAAAGCCGTCCGCGGGCGTGCAGTCCTGCGTACGAATACCGAACTTCCCGGTCCACTCGTCTTTTCCGAACAGCGCCGTGCATTCGTAAAGCTCGGGCGTGTCGGGCGACCAAAGCTTTGCGTCTTCCACCTCGAACGCGAACACCGCAAAACAGTCCTCGTCGGTGTCTTTTAAGTCGTTGGCGATTATCTTTCCGCCGTAGGTTAAAGCCACCGCCACCTCGCCCGGCTCTGAAGTTTTTACCATAACCTCGACTATGGCGGGGTCTATCGCCGTGGTGCGGATTTTAACGCCGTTCATAAGAATATGCTTCTTTTCCGCAACGAACAAGCTTACGGGGCGGTAAATGCCCGCGCCCGAATACCAACGGCTGTTGGGCTGCTTACTGTTTTCGGCGACCACTCGAATTTCGTTTTCCTCGCCGAACTTAACATACTCGTTTGCGTTAACGTAAAAATTAGTATAGCCGTACGCGCGGTAGAGCGCCTTTACCCCGTTTATATAAACCTCGGCGTTGCGGTACACTCCCTCGAACTCGAAAGTAAGTACCTTGTCCTTATACTCTTCGGGCACGTTAAACATTTTAACGTACTCGTAGTCGTGCCCCTCGAATCTGCCTGTGTTGGTGCCGCCCGCGCTGTCATAATTGCGAGGCTCGGTTATCATGGCGTCGTGCGGAAGAGTAACCCCCTTCCACTCGCCCTCGTTAAGCCGCCTATACTTCCAATTGTCGTTAAAATCGATTTTTTGCATTTTATTCCCCTATATTATACTTCACATATTTTATACTATAACACGACAAACTCTTAAGCGCAATAATTTCACTCGAATTGCTTTTTCCGCAACCCGAATAGCAAAAAAAATCCCGCTTATTACCATAGCGGGTTTTTTCAAGCGCTTTGTTTGGGAATAGGGATAACGATGTCGAGATTGAATACGCCGTCCTCTGCGGTTATTTTCATCTCTCCGCCGTATTTTTCGGTAATGCGTCGAATACTTGTAAGTCCGAAGCCGTGCTCGCTTGCATTCTGCTTGGAGGTAGCAATCGTTTTACCGCTAAACTTGATTGTACCGACAAAAAGATTGTCCGAATGAATACTGCAAATGTCCCCGACGGAACGCACCGTAAGCCCGATTGCGCGGCTGTCCTCTTTCATTTTAAGCGAGGCTTCGATTGCATTGTCGAGGATATTACCGAACAGCGAGTAAACGTCGATATCGGACAAAAAGCTTAGTCGCTTGGTGTCTGCCATTACCGTCAGACGAATATCGTTTTTCTCGCAGTACAAGCTCTTTTCGGTCAAAATCGTATCAAATGCAGGATTGCCCGTACTGACGATTGCGTCGTAAGTTTCAAGCTCCTGCGTTATTTCCGCCACGTCCACCGAAGCTTTGTTCGCAAGAATCTGTCCGACGAGTTTTTTCAAATCGTGACAGCGCGTGTTAACCGCCTCTATACTCTCGCGCGACATTTCGTACTGCTCGGCGCGTTTTCTGTCCAGTTGGCTTAAGATATGCAGCTCCTGGCTGAGTCTTCCTTCCTCAAACGCGCCGGAAAGAAGGAATAGCGTAATGATACAGCACGCAACTGCGTAACAGCGTGTAATAACCGTTGCTTCCGTCGTCATATCGGATACGGGCATAAACACGGCAAGCATTGTTACAACAAGAAGCAGAATACCGGCAGGTATCAGCATACGTTTGTTTTGTATAGAAGTATTCTTTTTGATAATTCTGTAAAAGACGCCGAAAATCGCACCGTAAACAATCATATAAGAAACCACGTTGACAAGAAAATATTGCCAACTGTAGTTTGTATAGTCAACCGCAATGTTTGCGGCGGACGTAATGAGCATTGCAATCTGATTACCGAGATGCTCCGCCGCCCATCCGCCCATGACGTACAAAAATATTTCAAGCGGACTGCATTTAAAAGAAAAGAAAAACAGAGCGAAAAGCTCGACAAGAAAAATAACGTCGCAAATTATCACGCCGTACTTGTCGAGCGTCGGATACCATGCCCCTCTTGCAAGACTCCATAACCATGTGGAGAGCGCGGTCATTGCGACAGCAATCGGGATAAAACGCGCCCAAAAAAAATTTCTCTTCGGACGATTTGCTATTAGAAGCACCGTGCCGAAGATAAGCGTGGGGAACAGCTTGGCGTAAAAATACCAACCGAAAAAGTTATGTGGCATTTATACTCCCCCTCGTCCGTAATACTGTGCCAGCGTTTCCACAAATTCTTTTCTGCGATAGCGGCTTATTACAAGATCCTCCTCGCCGACGCGGACGGTGTTTTTGTCCAATCCCTTCACATGGCGAAGATTGACGAGGTAGCAGCGGTTGCACATACAAAAGTTAGAGTCTTCTATTTGATCGGTTGCGTCCTTTAAGGAACCCCAAATGCGGTAATCGCCATTTTTCGTGTGCCAAATAACGTAGTGATTGAGAACCTCGACGTAGAGAATATCCCTAACGTCGATAATATGTATTTCCCCGTCGATGCTGAGCGTAATCTGTTGGGACTTACTTTTTTCAATGCGCGAAAGAGCGCGCTTCATCTTGACCGAAAAACTCGCATAATCCAAGGGCTTTACTATAAAATCAATCGCGTCGACCGAATACCCTTCTATCGCGTAGCGGGCCATGCGCGTAACAAAAACAATGGCGGTATTCTCGTCCGTCTTGCGGATGATCTTTGCGGCTTCCATACCGCTGATACCACCCATGTCGATATCAAGAAAAATCACGTCGTAACGCGGCGCGTAATTTTCCAATAGCTGTTCGCCCGACGAAAACTCGATAATATTGTATTCGCTCCCATATTTCGGGAAATCGGTAAAAAAGCGCGCGACAAGCTTTTTGAACTTTTCAATGTGTTCGCGCTCGTCGTCCACTACCGCTATCGTCAGCATCCTCTCCTCCACAGTACAACCTAAATCCTTTCCTCTTCAATATTATATAGGAAAAAGTCAGTTTTGTCAAGTCTTGTACTCTACCCCAATTCGGAATCGTTGCACCGTAAAACTCCGCGGCAAGCCGACTTTAAAAACGTTGCTTACGGTAAGCCGAAAAAGAGCCGACGATTCGCGTAATATTATTTGCTATTTGCGCTACTACCCGCTCCAAACATTAAAAATGTGCTATACTGTGGATGATATAAAACAAAATAAAGCAATTGTCGTTTTGAACATTGGTAAAAAGATGAACTAAAGGTTTCAAAAAACAATACAATGAATAAACAAGTCTTCAATCCCTATCTTCCGAGCTTCGAGTATATTCCCGACGGCGAGCCGCACTTGTTTGACGGGCGGGTATATATTTACGGCTCTCACGACCTATTTAACGGCGTATCGTTTTGTCTCGGCGATTACGTCTGTTGGTCTGCGCCCGAGGACGACTTAACCGATTGGCGCTACGAGGGCATTATATATAGGAGGAGCCAAGACCCTAACGGAAAGCGCGGAATATTAAACGCCATGTACGCGCCCGACGTGTGCAGAGGAAACGACGGAAAGTACTATTTATATTACTTTATCGGCTACCGCGGACTTATATCCGTTGCCGTCTGCGACGCGCCCGCGGGAAAGTACGAGTTTCTAGGCTTCGTAAAATACAAGGACGGCACGCCTATCGGAAAAAAGAACGAGCCGTTACAATTCGATCCGAGCGTTTTCGTTGACGACGACGGTAAAGCGTATTTATATACGGGCTTCGCTCCCGTCGGCTACCCTGCCGTTTTGCTCGGCGGACATAAACCTTCTCTGCACGGCGCCATGTGCTGGGAGTTAGAGGACGATATGCTTACAGTAAAAGGCGGCTTTAAGTATATCGGTATAAAGGGCAAAACGGAAAGCGCGAACTCCGACTACGAAGGGCACGAATTTTTCGAAGCTTCGTCAATGCGGAAGTTCGGCGGAAAGTATTACTTTATATACAGCTCTTACGAGGGACACGAGCTGTGCTACGCCGTGTCGGATAAACCCGACGGCGATTTTAAGTTCGGCGGCACTCTCGTTTCCATCGGCGACGTAGGCTTAAACGGCAGAACGAAAAAAGACGCGCTCAACTACCTCGGCAACACGCACGGAAGCATAATAGAGCTAAACGAAAAGTATTATGTTTTTTACCACCGCCAAACAAACCGCCACCAATTTTCGCGTCAGGCTTGCGCCGAGCGGATAGAGCTTACGGACGGAAGATATATTCAAGCCGAGACAACCTCGTGCGGACTGAACGGCAGCGCACTCAATGGGCGCGGCACTTATTCCTCGCATATCGCCTGCAACCTGTACGGCAAAAACGGCACGTACACTTACGGCGTAATAAAAAAACCGCGTAAATCTTATCCGTATTTTACGCAGTACGGCAAGGACAGAGAGGACAATCCCGACCAGCATATAGCCAACTTCTGTGGCGGCGCGACGGCTGTATTTAAGTATTTTGAAATTTTGGATATAAAGAATATTTCCGTAACCCTAAGAGGTCGAGTAAAAGGAAACATTGCCGTCGATGACGGGAACGGCAAAACGCTCGCGACAATACCCGTCGACGGCAAAGGACTTAAAACTTACTCTGCCGCATGGATTGGCGAAAACGGCACCCACGCTCTAAAATTCACATTCCACGGCAAAGGCCGCCCCGACTTTATTTCCTTTACTCTCGAGTAGAAACATTCGCCCTATCATATTTAATAGCCAAACTTCCTTTTCCATTAAAACTAACAACACCGAACACAATGCGTTCATCTCTTCCTGCGGCATAAGAGTTAAGTTAGGCTTTCCGTTTATGTAAACGGCAAAACCTAATTCGTTTTCTGTTTCTACTTTTTCCACGTGCCCCTACACCAAACAGAGTACACAATTAATTTGGTTTTCGCCCATATATCCGTTCTGCTACTTTACAATGTTACTCTTGTAGTTTACTAACTAACCGAATATTTGCAAAATAAAAACCGAGTCGGACAACAAGCTGACTCGGTATGTATGCAACTATATCGTAAACGAATGACACGATTATGACGACAAGACGAACATATTCAAAGACGTACTTTATCATGGGTGCGTTTCCGGTGTAGTCGGCGCGCTTATACGGTACTCGCAAACTTCCATTAAGGGTATTTCGCACGAGATACTGCCGAGCATTGAAACGCTTGCACTCTCCGATTTCGACTTTGACTTTTTCTCGGTAGTTGTCTTGTCGCTGTCGGTTTTGCAAGATAGAATCTATCTGTGAAAGCGCCTATCGAGCTAAACGATTATCGATCCGACATGATCGAGGTTTTCCTCAATCGGATTCCAGGATATGCCGGTGTCGGTTACAATCTTTACGCAGTCGATTGCGGGAGCTCCCGTCGAATGAGTGTACGTATTCAGTGTATTCTCGCGGACGATAAGCTCGAGCACATTCTTACCCTGCTTAATATTCGCCTTTTGCGTCACAACCTTGTCGGCGAACTTAGGGTTGTCGTCGGAGGCCCCCTGTACGAGCAGACTTGTATAGGTGATTTCCTCGCCGTTTAGCACGACGCCGAAATTATCGGGGTTGAATGTAGTGTTGCCCCACTGCGAGAACATGCGGATATACAGCGCCGCCGTACCCGCACGTTCGGCGTTAAACTCAAACTCGAGCGTACAGTCGGTCATGTGCATATTGGACACAAAATACCCGTTACTTACGCCATCGGCACTCGACTGGATAATAAGATCGTAGCCGCTGGCACTGCCGGACTGCGCACCGCCTATCTTGTCGGCAACAGGCGTGTATTCGGCTTCCAGAATGTACTGCTTCATGCCCTCGCCGACCTTGACTTCGTCGTCGTCCCCACCGTTACCACCGGTTTTGGGGTCGCAAGCGCAAAGCACAAGCGGTGTGGCGCACGTCAAAGCAAGCGCCGCTGCAATAAGCTTTTTGATTTTCATATTTACTCTCCTTTTGGAATGTTATTTGTTAAAGAGTCGTCGGAGCTGTCTCTCGCCATATTGGCGTTTGTAGCACCGCTTGCCGACGGAGCGTCGGTATATATGCCGACATTAGAAGTCTTTTTGTGCTTAATCGGTACAAACGTGAACACGCCGATTACGGCTGTTGCAACGCCGAAGAACACGCAAAGGATTATTACCCAGATTTCCCACAGCGGCATAGCAAAACCCCATACAACGCCGTCTCCGTGCCCGTTCATGGCGTTGCTGTTTGCGACGGTGTAAAGAATATTTTTAGCAGCCCTTCTAACAGCAGCTACGCCTGTCGCGGACGAAACGCTCTTAGGCGCCTTGTCGCCTATAAGGTTGAGGTCGCCGCCGGCGCGAATCATTTGGTCGGCGTCCATGTATGCATTGACGTTGAAGTCGGTTATGACCATGCCGCGGAAACCCCACTCGTCGCGCAAGAGGCTTGTGAGCAATCGATAGTCACCGCCCGCCCACACGGTTCCTATGCGGTTAAACGAGCTCATAACCGCCGTCGCCTTACCCGTATTGACGCACATTTCGAAAGGCTTAAAATACGTCTCGCGCATGGACTGTTCATTCGCCCAAGTCAATAATCCGTTTACGGTATCACGGTCGGTCTCCTGATCGTTTAGCGCAAAATGCTTCATAAAGGCATACACGCCCTTTTCGCTCGCACCGACGACGACCTCCGCGCCGATAAGTCCCGAAAGACAACCGTCCTCGCTGTAATACTCGAAGTTTCTTCCTGCAAACTGGTTGCGGTGAAGGTTCATTGCGGGAGCGTACCAACCGCTGTACGGCGTGCCGTCGCCCGCCTCGTTGCCAATTAGTCCCTCGTCGCCTATCATATTGCCGAACGCACGGGCAAGCTCCTTGTTGCGCGTCGCGGCGAGAACGCACTCGCTCGCGTAGTAGCATGTCTTGTAGACGGCGTCCGAGCCCATAAAGATTGCAAAGCCCATCGGTCCGTCGGCGTCAATAGTAAGCGGCTTGTCGATGCTCTCGATAAACGTCGAGTGGAAATTGCCCGAACGCACAAGGCTTACAAGCTGCGTTACGGTGAGCTGGTCCATCATCGTATCCCACAGCGGATCGTCGTAGTCAAGCCCAATCAAGTCGTACAGCTTGACCTCTATCTCCGATTCGCTCAAGGTGCGCGAGCTTTGCTTAGGCATTTCGGAAGTATACCACGGCATGGAGCTTCCGTCGCCGGGGATGGCTACAGCATCGTTGACGAACTTCGTCGAGACGGTGCGGTATTCAACCGTTTCGGCGCCCTTCAGGCAGTCGAAATTAGCAAAATCGCCATCGCGCGAGAGGTACGTGGCGATATGATCGCTTACGTCGTCGAAGAGGTTATTTATATCGTTGCCGTCCGCCGTCTTATCATACGAAACCGTCGAAGCGACGGTATAGGTAAAACTCGGAGTATTTTCGTCCGCCCAGCAATGAGCGTCGCTGCCGATATATATCGTGTACTCACCCGCCTCGAGCTCGTAGCCGATATTGCCGTTGCCGTTAGCGTCGTTATAGTCGTAGGACGCCATATCGCGAACGTCGATAGTAAGCGTGATAACGCCTTTGCCCGTCTTTTTGTCGAGCTTTTCGGTCTTGGCGAAGTCGCCCAAAACGACGTGCGCCTTTTCTATCCCGCCCGAAATGTACGGCGCGGAATAATAGAGGCTGACCGACTCTTTGCCGTCGTAGTCGCCGATATTTTGCACCTCGACGGTGAACGACAGCTTGCCGTCCTTATTAAGGGTCGAGCCACTCGGGGTCGCCGCGGTCACCGTGTGCGTAAACTCGGTGTACGAGAGCCCGTGTCCAAACGGATAGACAACGTTTTGCTTGTACCAGTCCTCGCCGGAGGTCAGCCCGCGCGTTTCGTAGTAACGGTAGCCGAAGTAAATACCCTCGCGGTACTCGACGAACGCGAGCTTTCTGACGGTGCGGTTGCCCTTGTCGTCCGCGGTGTAGTAGCGGTTGCCGTCGGCGGTCAAGTAGTTACCGAAGTTAAACCAGGTAGGGTCCTTTTTAAAGTCGCGGGAATACGTATCCACCAGCCTACCCGACGGATTGACCTCGCCGGTCAAAATCTTTCGGAGCGCGTTAAGCCCGCTCGCGCCGGGCATGCCTATCCACAGCGCCGCCTTGATATTTTTGTTATACGCGTAGTGTGTTTCGTCGTCCAAAAACCCAAGCTCGAGCGGCGCGGCGCTATTGATGACGACAATCACGTTGTCAAAGTTGTTGCACGCCTCGGCGAGCATAGCCGTCTCGTTTTTGTCGAGCTGAAGGTAATGATCGTCGCCCGACCTCGCACCGGGAACGGTAGTCGTCGCCTTGGCGAAATCGGTGTACTTGGAGCCGGTGTACCGCATGGTACGCGGAAGGTCGAACCCCTCGCCGCCTATTCTCGAAATGACAACGATCGCCGCGTCGTGATAATCGGCATAGCTCTTTTTTACGGCGTCGCTGTACGGGAGCGAGGCCTCGCCTGTCGGGAACCCGCTCAAGATGACGCCCATATCGGGCGAGGCCGGTCTACCCGACCCGGAAGCCGAGCCCGCGAGATAATTGTGCATTACGGGATTGACGGAGAATAGACCGTCGCGCCCCAACACGTTAAAAAGATCGACGCTACCGCTGTCGTCCGAGCCCGCATTGGAGCCCGAGCCGCCCGTCACGATATCGACGGAGTTCTTGCCGAACACGGTGACCCTGCGGTTAGATTCGCCAAGCGGGAGCGCGTTATCCTCGTTCTTTAGGAGCACGAAGCCCTCTTCGCAAATGGTCTCGTTGAGCGCGTTTGCCGCATTGTACACGTCGTCCTTGGACTTGTAGTCGGTGGTGTAACGCATATACTTTTCGGGATTGCCGCTTTTAAGTACGCGTCGCTCGCCGCCCATGACCGAGTTGACGGTGTTGTAGATGAGCATGTTTTGTGTAAGCACCAAGGTTGCTACAAACACAAACACGAACAAGACCACAAACACTATGAACCAGGGTAGCGGCAATACGCCTTTCCTTTTTGATTTCTTTTTGTCCATTAAATCGAATTGTCCTTTAAGTTTTGAAATTGAATACTCGCCTACTCACATTCGGACTTGCGATGGGGCGACAGCTTTTGGGCTTGTCAGCCCCACGCGAAATCCGTATAGGGAGGAAAAGTGATGAGAAAACGTTTTTGACTTATTTGGGGTCTTCCGGCGCTTCCGAGGGTGCGCTGTTTTGGGAACGGTTATCGGTGGGCACGGTCGATTTTTGTCTTAATTTGTCGGCACGCGCCTGCATCTTTGCGGCACGCGCCTGCATCTTTTCGGCGCGAGCGCTTTGAGTCATTGCCTTCGCTTCTATGGCGGCTGCGCGCTCCTCGTCAGTCAGCTCACGCTCGGCTTGGATCGCTTTGCGCCTCGCTTCCGCCCGTTGAGTAAGCCTTGCCGCCTTGCGCTCCTCCGCCTCGGATTGCTGCTGCCGTTGATATTCGGCTATTGCCTGCGCCTTAATTGCCGCTACCGTCCTTTCGTCGAGCTCGGTCGTTATTGTCGTTTTTTTTTGGAAAGTACAAACATCACGGTCATTACGACAAACCCGATGGCAAACACGCCGGTCGAAACGCCGAGTGCGATTGCCGCGGGCTTTACCGTATCCTTTTCGCCCTTGACAACTGTCGTGACGGAACTCTCGCCCGCTATAAACAGGTTGAGCGTGATTTCGTCAGCGAGCTCGCCGTCCTCGGCGCGCACAATAAGAGTGAACGTACCGGATGCCGTGGGCGTGCCGCTGATTGTGCCGTCGGAATCGAGCTTGAGCCCTGCGGGCAGTGCGCCGCCGACAAGCTTGTACGTAACGTCGAACGACCCCTCAGCCGTCGCCACCGAGCCGAAATACGCCTCGCCCACCTTGCCGTATTGAAGCTCCGTGGTGGAAGCAAACCGAGGATTTACGGTCAGCGTGTACGTCGCCTCGACGGGATCTGTGTAAGTCCCTTTGGCGATTACAGTAAACGTGCTTGAGCAAGCCTCGGTAGGCGTTCCCACGATATAACCTTGTGCAGTCAGCACCAAACCGTTAGGAAGTCTGTCGCCGTCCTTTAGTGAATACGTCACATCGACGTCGCATTCCGCCGTGCCCACCGCGGCGATATACGACTTGCCGTACTGCGCCGTGGGAAGCTGCGTCTTAGGATAGTAGGTTATCGGATATAGAATGGATATCACAAACTCGAATTCCGCCTCGCCGTAGCCGAGTGCGCTCGCCAAGACCGTAAACGAGTAATTCCTGCATTCCTTGTCGGGATTGCCGAGTATCATGCCGTTAGAGAGAAGCGTAAGTCCCGCGGGCAGGCGCGAGCCGTTTCCGAGCTTGTAAGTTATATCGGGGAAACCCGCAATATCCTCCTCCGTGGCGAGCGGATCGTAGATGTACGCGTCGGAAATATCCGCCACAAACGGACTGCCTATACTCGCCTTGAGCACGTTGTTTTCCGCCTCGTAGATGACTATTCCGCCCTCCGGCGCGACGGTTATGGTAAAGCTCTGCGTGAACGTATCGCCGCCGTCGTAGGTAGCGACAACCGTAAACGTGAGCTTGCCTTGTACATACGGCGTGCCGTGTATCGTGCCGTCGCTCTCGAGCTTGAGCCCCGCAGGGAGCCTGCTCTGCTCGGCGAGCGCGAATGTGATCTTGCTCGCGTCGAGGTCGGGATAGTTCTGCGTGTTGAGCTCTATACAGCCCGCGAGCGAATCGCTGTACGACATATTGACCATGCCCACCTTGAGATTCTTTGCGTTAAAGACCATCTTTTGGGGCGCGGTGGGCGTAGCGCCGGTGTTAAGCGCCATGCTGTTGGCGTTGGCGTACAGCACTTGATGCGCGGAATTGCGCAAAAGGTTTATAGTCGTGGCGCTACTTGCTCCGACATTCAAAACACCTGTACCGCCGAGAACGAGCGAGCCGCCCGCGCGTATCATCGCGTCCGCACTTCCGAAGGTAGAGCTATATGCGTCGGTTACGATGCTGCCCTTAAAGCCCCACTCGTTGCGTAGCACGCCCGACAAGAGGTTGTAATATCCGCCCGTCCAATACGGTCCGAGGCGGTTCATTGCGGACATGAGTCCGAGCGCCTTACCCTCTTTTACGCAGATTTCAAACGCCGGGAAGTACACCTCGCGCATGGACTGTTCGTTTGCCCAGGTCATCACGCCGTCGCGGTTACTCTCCTGATTGTTTAGGGCGAAGTGCTTGACGTAGCAGAACATTCCCTTTTCCTGCGAACCTATTATGATTTGCGCGGCGAGCTTGCCGGTGAGAAGGCTGTCCTCGGAGAAGTATTCGCCTAAGCGCCCGACGAAGGGGCTGCGATGGATGTTGATTGCGGGGGCGTACCAACCGGGGACGGTGTTATTGGGATTGCCGCAACCCCAGAGTGAAAGCTCCGCAAAAATCTTGCCGCGACGGTAAGCGAGCTCGACGTTCCAAGTAGCCGCGGTCACTGAGTCGTTAGGCATACTGAAGTTATATGTGTTGTTTATATTGGGAAATTTAATAGAAACCGGGTGGTCCTCGTTATACACCGCCGTAATTCCGAGGTCGGGGATATCCGCGCCCGAGTGATAACGGCCCTGAAGAACAAGCGATTTTAACTCATCTACAGTGAGCTGATTGAGGAAGGAATCCCACAGCGGGTCGTTGTAGTCCTTGCCGAACAGCTCATACAGCTGAATGTAGCCGCCGCCGGCATCGCGCGAAACCGCCTGTTTGGGCATTTCGTCGTTGTACCAAGGGTCTTCGGGTTTATCCGCCGGCCACGTCTTGGGCAGAGGACAAGTAGTATCGAGGTTGTACGTAGCCACCTTTTCGATAATCCACTGCTCGGCGGTCAAACGGTAGGACATGGTTGGCCAAGTGCCCGCAAAATCGGAACGAGTCATGTACATGTCCTTTTGGTTGTTGCCCTCGTCCTCGGGGTATCTGTCCTCGTGCAGAAGCTGCTCGCTTATCTCGTCGAAGCGGTTTTCTATCTTTTCGCCCGTGTCGGGATCGGTCTCGTACTTGGCGCCTGTTGAAAGCGTGTAGGTAAGATTTAGCACATCGTCGTCCGCCCAGCAATGCGCATTCTCGCCGATATAAACCGTGTACTCGCCCGCCTCTAACTCATAGCCCTTAAAGCCGTTGCCGTTTTTGTCGTTGTAGTCATACGACGCCATGTCGCGAACGTTAAATTCGAGCGTGAGCGTTTGACTCTCTCCGGGTGCGAGCTTTTTGGTCTTGGCAAACGCGCCGAGGTTGACGTGCGCCTTTTCTATTCCACCGTCGGTGTAAGGTGCGGAATAGTAAAGCTGCACCACGTCCTTGCCTGCGACCGAGCCGGTGTTTTTGACCTTGACGGAAACGGTTATTTTTCCGTTCGGCGAAAGCTCGCCGCCTTCGGTATTTACAAGCTCCCACTCGAAATCGGTATACGAAAGCCCGTGACCGAAGGGATAGACGACGTGAGCCTTGTACCAGTTATCCCACTGCTTGTTGTCGAGATTATCCTGCTTGGACTTGTCGGAAGAGAGCTTGCTGTAATAGTGGATAGCCTCGTCGGGACCGTGGGCATAATGTGCGAGCGTGTCCGTAGTCGTGCCCGTCCAAGCTTCGTCGCCCTCTACGTATCCGCGAGTTTCCCAGTAGCGGTAGCCCGTGTATATGCCTTCTTTATAATAAACGTAATTGCTGAATGCGCCGCCGCCGTTTAGCGAGCTATAGCGCATATTGTCGTTGGCGTACTGGTTGCCCTTTGCATAGACGAGACTGCCGTCCGTGTAGTCCTCCATGTTGTTGTTGCCGAAGTTGTTCCAGGTGGGGTCGGCCTTAAAGTCGCGCGCGAGCGTATCGGGCAGATGTCCGCTCGGGTTGACTTCACCTGTCAGAATGCCGGGAAGAGCGCCAACAGCTTGTTCATCTTGCAAAATCGCCGCCTTAATTTCCTCGTGATAGGCGTAGTGGTCGGGATCGTCCAAAAATCCGAGCTCCATCATCGGCATATAGCCTCTTATGATAACTATAATTTTATCAAAGTGTTCCGCACAGTAAGCGAGAAGCTTTGTCTCGTTTTCGTCGAGCTGAAGGTAGTGGTCATCCACCGCTCTCGCCCCCTCGACGGGCTCTACGCTTGTTCCAAACGTCTTGTAGTCGTCGTTTACCTGCGCCATCGTGCGAGGAACGTCAAAACCCTCGCTGCCGTATCGGTAAATTCCTACTATTGCCGCGTCGGTATAGCCTTCCACCGATCCGGTGAACTTACTTATATCCGCTTCGCCCGTGGGATAACCGTTTACCGTAGCCCCGTTGCCGGGTGAGCCGGGCGCACCCGTGCCCGAAAGCGAGTTATCGGTATAAAAGTTGGCGACTTCGCTGTTGATTTGATAGCCGGCACCGGACAACACACCCGTAAATACTGTATTGCGATATAGTCTTTTGCCGAATACGGATATCTTACTGCCGGGCGCGAGCGGCAATGCGTTATCCTCGTTTTTGAGAAGAACGGTGCCCTCTTCGGCTATTTCTTGACCGACTGCCCTGCCTTCCGCAGTCACGTCGGCAACGCTGTCGTAGTCGGATACAAAGTAAGTGCGCTCTAACGTCTCCGCCGCAAATGCGGTATGCCCAGGACCGCCGCCTATTATCACGCTCGTCGCAAGTATTGCCGAAACAGCTATTGCCGCAGGCGCAATAATCTTCTTTTTGATTTCGGTCCTCATTCTATCACCTCCCCGACAAAGCCGACGTTGTTGTTGTAAGTGATGCAACCCAATACCGTGATAATGTGGCTCAAATCACTGCTGTCGGGCTTTGTGTTTTCCTCCGTAGAATAGCTATATGTTATTAAGCTGACGTAGAACGAATCCGCCTCTTCGCGCGACAGGCGAAAGGCAAATGTTTCAATCTGACCGAGCGTAGACAACGTAAAGTCCGCGTATTTTACGCCGTCCTTTAGGTTGCCCTCGCTATCCTCAAAGGGATCTTGATACTTGCCGAACGCAAGCCGCAGGTTATAGGAATTGTCGGCAGACAGATTTTGCAACTTGAGATAAACCGTCGTATAAGGATTGTCCTCATCATATTCGGGCACGTTGGTGAGCCGGCACGTTGTTACATAAGGAATAGTTATACTGTTTTCTCTTGCTACCACGTTAAAGAACCCTTGAGGAAGTCCCGACGTGCTCCATGTGTCAAACGTAGCAGTCTGCGTGCCGTTGGCGAGAGCAAACATCTTATCGCCCTTTGGATAGGCAGAGGCAGTTCCCACGGCAAAGTACACCCATTGTGATCCGCCGCCGGAATGTTTTACTCTCTGCACAAAACCCCAATAACAACTGTTAAAACCCCACTCGGCGATTATGGTCATTTTAATGACCTCTTGAGGGTGTATGGTCACCCAACCCGTGGTAACCCTATTGCCGACGTATGAGGCATACAATTCCACGGTCACGTCCACGCTGCCGCTGTTATAAAAAATCACGCGAACCGCTTTAGCGCCTGTCCCTGTGCTAAACTTTGAGCCATTTATATTCTCCGGATACTCATTAGCAGGCGTGGCGCCGAGACTCGGCGGAATGGCAATGCCCAGTCCTTGAAAGCCCTCGAATGTGTCTAAAGGCAAACCAGACGATGTTAAATCACCGTTAAAATATGCGCGATTTGGATAATAAGCGGCTGACGGAAGTGCGGTAAAAATGTTTCCCGTTGTTTCCGCCTCGGAAAATACCGCCCAATAGGTGGTAGTCTCGTCGGGCATGGAAAATTCCTCTACCGTCTTATCAGTATCTTCGAGGCGGTTGTTTACTTGGTTTGCGTCCCAGCCGACGAACATATAGCCGTCCGGCGTATCTACCGCTTCGAACGTCAGCTCCGTGCCGTAGGTGTATTTGTATTCCGTAATGGCAAATGCCTCGGACTTTACGTCGCCTTCGTAGCCGGTGACCGTGCCCTTTTGCACGCTACCATTGCCATCCGAAGTGACCTTTGCGCCGACAAGATTGAGCGTATACAACAAATTACCGAACCGCGCCGTCACCGTTACGTCACCTTCCGGCATCTTAAACATGTTGCCACTCATCCAATCGACCGGCGTTTGGCTTCCGTCAAACGACCAGTCGGAAAACTCTTTGTGAGCGGGAATGGAGGGAGCAAGCGTAATAATGTCGCCCGCCGCGGCGCCGGTAGAACTTGCCGTGCCGCCGACTACCGTAATCGTGTACTTCGCCTTATAGCTGCTGTCTACGACGAGGACGACGCTTGCTTTTACGCCGCCGAAGGACGCGGTTATGACCGTCTCACCCGCTTTTGCAAGCGTTACCGCGCCTGTGTTGTCGATTGTCGCAACGGTCTTGACCGAGCTGTCAAATGTGAGCGTGCCTTCCGCGTCGTCGTCCTTTACGACGGTCGCGCCCAGCTTGATGCTGCCGAGCGAAAGATCAACCGAGAGCGTGCTCTCCACCGCCGTGTCGTTGTAGGTGATTGCGACCGAATGCACCTTCGGCACCGCATCGGGCGGCGTGGTAGGCGGCAACGGAATTGTCACATCCGTGTCCGGCGTATCGCAGCCGATAAGCGCCGACATCGTCGCCATGCTCAAAATTATCGCAATTATAATTGCAAAAATTTTTGACGCCGATAATTTTCTTGTCATCCTCATCATTTTCCTCCATATAGAGATTTTGCGCTTATTTACGCTAACTCTACTCTAACATAAATAAAAAATATTGCAATGTACACGTCACCAACTTGCAATATTGCAATATAAACTTAACTATTTGCGGATTTAAATCGGTCGCCCAATATTTTTGTCATTCCGAGCCCCGCGAGGAATCCTACAGTATACGAGGTGTGCACCCTATATCATGGGATTCTTCGCTACGCTCAGAATAACCTTCGGTTGCTTCGTAGGACAAACAAGCGTTACAGGTAATTAATTTTTGTCATTCCTAACAAGCGCGCATTAATTATTGTGCGGCTTCGCCTGGGCCCCTCCGCTTCGGTCGGGGTGATGGTTGGCTCCGCCGCCATAATTCTGAATTATTAATTTCCTACCCCGTTCTGCAAAAACAGTATGTTTAGTGTAAACACATTGTTTTCGGCCTTGACGGTAAGGTCGCCGCCGTAGCGGTCGCACACGTATTTGATACTTTTCATGCCAAAGCCGTGGTAACGCTTGTCACCCCTTGTCACGGGTAGCTCGTCCTCGAACTCGATAGAGTCGGCAAAGTAATTGCTCTCGCGTATTACAAGCATTTCTCCCGCCGCCTTTATGTTTAGCATGATTGTGCGTTTTTCGTCGTCTACGTTCTTGACCGCCTCGATCGCGTTGTCGAGAATGTTGCCGAAAAGCGAGTATATGTCTTCCTTGCTCATAAAGTTGAGCCCCTCGCCTTCCGCCATTATGTTGATGATTATTCCGCTCTTGTTGCAGAGCAGGCTCTTTTCGGTGAGAATAAGGTCGAGAGCGTCGTTGCCGGTCTTGACCGAGCTGTCGTAAATGCTTATCTGCTCCTCTATCTCCATTAGCTCCTGCGAGCTTATGTCGCTGCCCGACCGCAGCTTATGAATTTGGTGCTTTAGGTCATGGCACTTTAGGTTGATTAGCTCGATATTCTCCTTGGACATTTCATACTGCTTGCTCGCGCGGTGCCACATTTGTTCGACGTTACCGAGCGTGTCCTCGAGCTTTTTGCTGAGCGACACCTCGAACTGCAAGAACATAGAGAAAAAGCAGCACAAAATATTGTACACGCTTATCACTATAATGAGCGACTTTGCACCGACTACGCTCGTCTTAACCACGACGGCGTTTAGCACTATATCCACCAAAAGCACCGACACCGCCACCACAAACAAGAACACGGACTTAAGCTTGATAGGTTCGCGATCCCTAAGCCGTGTGGAAAACAGCATATAAAAAACGAAATACGCGGGAGCGTACGAGCTCACGTATATGACCGCGACCAAAAGGTTGGGAAACATCCCCGCAAACGCGCTCGTATCGTAAAACCCGCTCGCTTCGGGATATTCGAGCGCGACCAAGATTAAATTGTAAAGCTCATACGCCAAGTGCTGCGTGGTGTATCCTGCCACACAGCTGAACGCTACCGTCAGCCAGCTCTCGTCGAATATCACCTTATTCATGAGCACGGTAAACAGGAATATCAACAGGAACAGGAACGATACGTAAAACGGATTCTCGGACGCCGCGGGCAACAACCACGCAAAAAGATAGCACAGCCCCACCGCCACGGGTAGCAGTACCCAAAACCGCTTGCGCCGCTTGAACCTGAACACAAACATCGCCTGCGCAAGCAAAAGCTCGGTCACGAACCAAAACGATTTGTAAAATTCAAACTGCGTCATAGCCTTAGAGATGCTCTTCCAAATACTTGTTGAGCGTGTGTACAAATTCCTTCTTTCGTGGGTGGCTGACGCTCAATTCGTCGTACTCTTTGGCGCCTCTGGACTTTGCAACGTGCAGCACGTACCCACTAATGCCCAGCACGTAACTTAAATTGACAAGACACGACTTGTTGCACTGTGCAAACCCGTTTGCACTAAACAGCGCCGCCTCGCTCTTGAGTACGCCGCGCTTTTCGTATGTTCCGTCCGCCACGTGGTATATGATGTTATGCTTGATTACCTCGACGTAACGTATCTCCGCAATACTCAGGTACTTAACTTCGCCGTTTTCGTACACCGTGACATGCGGGCGATCCTTTTTGATATGCTTTTTGAGTATTCGATCAAGCTTAATTTCGAGATTGCCGTACTTGACCGGTTTGACCACAAAATCGTCCGCATCCACATCGTAGCCGCGTATCGCATACTGCGCCATGTTCGTGACGAATATCAAAGCAACCTCGCCGTCCATCTTGCGGAGATTCCGCGCCGCGTCCATGCCGTTCATGTCCGGCATCTCTATGTCCATAAATACTAAATCGTATTCGGGCTTGAACCCCGCCAAAAACTTGACAGGACTCGTAAACCCCGTCAGCGAATACTCAATGCCGCGCCCGTCGCAATATCGCTTAACATGCGATTTGAGCTCATTTACGGCTTCCTGCTCATCATCGACCACTGCAATGTTCAACATTACGTTTCCTCTGTGCGCTTTACTTCATTTTATAGTATAACGCAAATAAAACTAAATTGCAATGCTCGCCTAAAAAATTAGTCACCTACTTACCGTATTCCGTCATTATCTTAAATTCGTACTCTGTATAGACAAAATTGAACATCATAAACGAACATTAATCAATATCCATAGGATGGAGCGAGGCGTTAGTAAAATATGCCTGCGGCATATTTTTATCCGAGCGGCGTGAAGAAAAAAAATCCATATTTGACACGGCCATTAAAAAATGTTAGAATATTTTCGATATGAGAATACGGCGGAAAAATGACAATATAGAAAAAGATAATAACGGTACGGCAAGAAAAGTAAGAAAGAAAAGCCGAATTATAGCTCTGTCAATATTAGGCGTATTTCTGACAATCATACTCGTATTCGTGGCGGTGTGCGGCATACGCTGGGCAATACACAGCAAGAAAGTCGGCGCCTACGGCGACTACACGTTTGACGGCGGACAGACTCGATTCGACTTAGATTTGTTTCCTTCGCTCGTTGTGGATAAGGACGCCGAGGAGCTTAAAATACTGCAAATTACCGATCCCCAAATTAAATTCGGAAGTTTTACTCGGGACACCAAAACGATGGACCTGATTGACAGGGCAATCAAGGCGGAACAACCCGATATTTGCGTGGTTACGGGCGACTTGACCTTATCGATTTTTACATACGACGCATTCAACTATTTTGCGAAATTTATGGAGGAGCGCAAGCAGTACTGGACGTTTACTTACGGCAATCACGACAGTCAGTTCGATTGCAGCAAGTACACCATTTACAGTTTATTGAAAGACTACAAATACTGTCTTTTCAGCCCCGGACCGAGCGACGTGTACGGGGAAAGTAATTTCCTTGTAAATATTTTTAAGGACAGTTACGCCGCCGATAATCTGATATACAGCTTGGTGCTTCTTGATAGCGGCATGTACCCTACCGATAACGCCTCGTTAAGCGACTGGGTGTACGACTGGATAAGGCAAAGCCAAATGGACTGGTACGAGTGGGCGGTAAACGGACTGCGTTCGATAAAGTCGGACATACAGACAAGCATGTTTTTCCATATTCCAATACGGGAATTTGCAAACATGTACTATCTAAACGAATTGGCAAAAGGTCGCGAGGTTAATGACGTTGTAAAAAGCAAATTGCCTAACGTCGAAATCCGCGAAGTCAAGGGCGTAGTGTGCGAAAGCAACAAGTCGGACGGCGAAATAGTATACGGCGACGACGGATATACGGTAGGCATTTTCTATCAAGGCAACGCCGAGAACACAACCGACCACCCCGACGTTTTTAAATACATCAAGGATTTGGACTGCACCAAAGCGCTGTTTTGCGGACACGACCACGTAAACAATCTCAAGGGGTACTATGACGGCGTATATCTCGGCTACGGGCTGTGCTGCGGTTACCACACCTACCCAATCTTCGACAATCCCAAGATTTTTACAGATAAAGTATTGTACAACGCAAAGCTTTGGGTGGACGAGGACGGCAAACAAATGGAAAAAGGTGTAACGGTAATCCAAATCGACCTTACAAACAGCGCTTACGGCGCACTTACCGTAAACGACCGACAAAACAGCTACTACAAGTAATCCGTGTTCGTCCGCAAAAACATTTAAACATCACTTAGATTGACAATGCTCAACCACCGAAAAGTACGCTTGTGTTTTAATTGTTACAGTTACGAGGTTTTAAATCGTGCACGATAATCAATCTTTTACAAAGGAAATACCCACTCGTCTCGAGGCCGAAGAACTCTTGCGAGAGGCTGAAACGCATAACGTAGGACTTTGGGGAAACCACAGCCGAAACGTCGCTTTCTGTTCGGAAAGAATAGCGAAATCTTGCGGAATGGACGGAGATAAGGCGTATGTTTTGGGATTGTTGCACGATATAGGCAGAAAGTTCGGCGTGCGGCATTTGGGGCACGTTTATGACGGCTATAAATATATGCTTGAATTAGGCTATACGCAAGTTGCGAAAATATGCCTGACGCATTCTTTTTGCATTCAAGATTTGTCCGTATATATCGGGGAATTTGATATAACGGACGCGGAGTTACTGGAATTAAAATCCGCGCTTAATTCCGTCGAATACGATGATTACGACAGACTGATTCAGTTATGCGACGCGTTGGGTGCGGCAAACGGCATTGTCGATATCGAGCGGCGGATGCAGGATGTGAAAAACAGATACGGTTTTTATCCTCAAAACAAATGGGATAAAAATATCGAACTGAAAAGATATTTTGAAGCTATAGCCAAACAAGACATATATGATATAGTTAGAACACAATAACCGGTTAACGACACAATCTAAAATTCGTTATATAAAAAACGAGCCACCGTCAGACGACGGAGGCTCGTTTTTATAAACATCGTTTAATCAGTTTTTGTTCGCGAATATAAAATCACTAAAAGTGACGTTGCCGCTGTGCGTGTTTGTATCGCCGTAGGTTGCGGTGTCGAGATAAAGCTGCACGCGCTGAACGGCGCCCATCGGATTTGTATTGCTGTACGTAATCGTAACGGTCGCATCCTCACCTGCGGCAAGGGTAATATAAGTTCCGCCCCACTCGGTGTCGGTATAGCAGCCGCTTCCGCCTACGTTAGTCGAGGAAAGGTTGCAAACGTCCATCTCATTATTGCCGCCTACGGTAACTTTGCGCTCGCCTATAAGGTCGACGCGGACTGTAACCGCGCCGCCGCCGTTGTTTTTAATCTTAATCGAGAAGGTATTGTTTCCCGCCGCAAGAGTCGCAGCCGGCGCTTGAATGTTTTTGTAAGTGCCGCCCGGGATATTCTCGTAGGTTACGGTAACGGAAGACGCCGCCTCGCCCGACTTATCTACCGTGAATTCCTCGGTATTTGTAAAAGTAAGCTCGCAGGGCTCGCCTTCGACGCCGCCGCCGGGATTATCTCCGCCCGTACTCGGGGTTGCGGTTATGCCCTTA
Source organism: Clostridiales bacterium (assembly GCA_022511445.1). Lineage (GTDB taxonomy): Bacteria > Bacillota > Clostridia > Christensenellales > Pumilibacteraceae > Anaerocaecibacter. Next base: position 23,092 of record JAFLVE010000106.1, read on the forward strand.
AGCGCCGAAACGGTTATATCGCCCGCGGTTGAATCCGCCCCGTTCGACGAGTTGAGGAAAAGGACGAGCTGGTCGACTGTTACCGCGCCGTTTATTTTGCACACAACGTCCGCTTCGTCGCCGGCGGCGAGCTTAATCACCGCCGCACCGGACGCAAGGTCATATTCCGCACCTTCGTATTCGGATATTACGCTCGAAATTCCGGACGTCGAGGGGTTTTCCTTTTTGATGTCGACGCGAACAACCGCGCCGCTATTTCCCGAGTTGTTCTTAACGCGGAACTTGACCCAGGAATAGCTATCGGTAAGTCTCATGCCCGAGCAAGCGTAAGCGGAAAGCGCTTCCGTGTGCGACATGCTAATCGTGCCGAGCGCGCCGGAAACGGTGTACTTATTATCCCACGCGGCAAATCCCGACGCGTCGATATCCGTCCAGCCGGTAACGGGCACCTCTTCGGGCGGCTCGGGCGGAGCTTTCGTAGGATCGTCCAAGGGCGCTGCGGAGGAATCGATATATTGATACTCTGCTTTGCCGGAATAATCCTTATTGAATTTACCCATCCAGGTGTTTGTGCGATTCGTACCCGTCCAATAGTTGGTGAGTATTCTGCCGGGCGTGGACGGCATGGGATTTTTGGAGCTTCCGTTCACCTTATATACAGGCTCTCCGTCCACAAACCAAACGATGTATTCGCTCGTCCAACGGAAGCCGTAGGTATGAAACTCCTTCGACGCGTCAAAGCCGAGCTTGTGAATATACTCGTGTCCGCCTTTTCCGTTTACAAAATAGTTAAACTGAACGATGGTCGGGTCCTTGCCGAGGAACTCGATGTCTATCTCGTCGTGGGCGTTGGGAATTTGCGTCTCGTAATTGACGTCGTACGGACCGGTGCATACGAAAAAGGTACTTGCCGTGCCGGGGACGCTCGAAATCTTCATGCTGACCTCGTAGTCTCCGTAGCCGTAATACTTGGACGTGCGTATTTCTCCGCCGTAATACTCCGCCTGGCAGTCATTGCCCTCGCCGTCCTTCTCCTTTTCTTTCATCTCGGAAATAGACAGCGCGGCAACCCCGTTATCGAAAGTGACGTTATCTGCGCTCCACCAGGTGTTGAACACGTCGCCGTTTTCAAACCCGTCGGAAGGGAAAACGTCCGCACGGTCGCTCGCCTTTCCCGTCGTGTAGTCGGCAACCTTCACCGTGCTGAGCGCCTCGTCGTCGAGCGGTTCTTGAGGCCCGTCGCAAGCCGCAAGCATTCCGCCGAAGATTGACACAGCAAGCGCAGTTGCCGCCAAAGCGGCTATTGTCTTTTTGGATTTCATTATTTATCTCCTATTTGTTTTTTATATCGACTGCTTTTGCGGCGAAATTACGCTTTGCCATAACGCCGTTAAAGTTCTCTGTACGCTACCCATTTGTACTCCGCAACCGCCTCCGAGTAGTCGGACTTATCGTAAACGCCGAGCCAGTTTTTAATGTTGCTTTCCCCTTCCGACTTGCCGTTCCACACGTTAAACATAATTTGGGTTTTGGAAACGGGTATATTTTCCGTAACGCAGTACACACCTTTTCCGTCGACGTACCAGGTGATTTTATCGCTTTCCCACTTAAAGCCGTACTCGTGGAAGCCTTCCGACGCGTCGAAGCCGAGGTCGTAAAGAAATTCGTGCTTACCCACACCGTTCGTAAAATAGTTAAACTGAACCTTTGTCGTATCCTTGCCGAGTATCTCTATATCAATCTCGTCCCACTGCGGGCGGCTCGTATACGTAAAAAAGGAAGTAACGATGCCGTTACGCTTAATCGCTTTAAGCCGAGCGGAAAAGTAACCATGGTCATAAGAGTTATGGCTTTGATATTCGGCGCCGTATATTTTATTTCCACCGTTTGTTATTTTCATGTTCAGCGATTCCGTTTCGCCGCTGTACACAGCATTATTATTCGTCCAGTCGCAATCGAACATACCTCCGTTGCCGTAGCCGCTCGAAGCTCTGAATACGTCGAATGCGGGACCGGACGTAAAATCGGCTATTTTATCGTTGATTCCCGTGTACGAGCCGAAGTCCCCGAGCGTTCCTCCGCCCGCTCCGCCGCTTGGAAGAACGCACCCGAAAAGCCCCGCCGCCGTTACGGCAACAAGACATACAGATATTAATCTTTTCGGAAAATTGTTCACCGAGTCAAGTACTCCTTCCTGTTAATCTTATTACGGTCAAATAAAAGCGTAAGTCTACGTCAAACCGAAAACCCGATTGTAGACGGCTTCCTTTTCGTTTTTAACATTAACCGCCTCGACAGCCTCGTTAAACGCTTTTTCCGCCTTTTCGTTAAGAGTCGATTTTTCCTCGTCGGATTTAGCCTTTTCTATTCTGTCCACGGCAGCAAAGTAGCGCATCGCCTTTCCGCTCGCCTGCGACTTTGCTTTAGCGTATTCCTTATCCGCGTTGGATTTATCCGCCTTGTCTTGCGCGGTCTCGTAAGCGACCTTCGCCTTTTCGATTTTTTCTTGCGAAGCGTTTTTGGCTACGAGATTATCGTACTTCTTTTTGGCACGCTTAGCCACGGCATTGTTGTCGGGGAAAATTATCATGAAGATAAAGAAGAACACTACCATCGACACGCCGCCGGTAAGCACCGTTTTTGCAAGCCCGATTACAAGCTCGGGAACGTTCCAATGCAGTAAGAAGGCGTTAGCTACGCCCCAGAGCGCGTTGGTCGCAACAGACACAAGCACCCAGCCTATAAAATACCACATTGCCTGGAAATACGGATTGCCGTGCGAACGGTACGTTATGTTACGCTGAAGCGGGAAGTTTATGCACTGCGCGGTGAACACCGCTATCTCGAAGCATATAAACATCGCCCAGCCCTGCTCGTCGCCGAAGATTATAAAGCTTCTTCCTCCCGCCGCGGCAAGAGGAATCATAGGCCAGCCGACCGCTTCCGTCTTGGGAAGACCGAGCGGGACAACCGCCATTACTATGTACTGCCAAACGGTGACGCCCATCGAGAATACGAAAAAGAACACCACCTTGTAGATTAAATCGGACAGCTTGGGATGCTTGTCGCAAAACCCGTACCACACTCCAGGCCACTTCCGGTAGATGTTTTGGAAAAACCTGACAAAGCCGTTAGTAGATAGCGGCTTAATCTGCGCGCGAAGCTCGTCCGCGGTAACGGACGACGCGCTTGCCGATACGGACGTTAAGTCCGTGGGAACTTTTTCGTCCACAGCGACTTCGCCTTCATTCATAACTTAACCACCTTTACTATTGACGGCGCGGCTTTTAACCGAAAAAAACGGATATACAAAGCCTCACCGTACGGTTGATTAAATATAACATATAAACGGCATAAAGTCAACGCAATTTATATATTCGCCTTTCATATATTGACAGGCGTATAAAAATGTGGTATAATTAGTCAGTTTTATCACTTTTCGCTCAAAGAGGATACGCTTGGCTAAATCGCACAACATTCGATTGATATACGGGATAGTTCTTACGGTTATGACCGTCGTTGTCGGCGTAGCCTTTATTATCGCGGTATCCCAAGTGTACTACGGCGGACTGAAAGAAAACCCCGATTATCCGTTCGAGATCGAGCGCATAAAGGATCACATCCTCGTTCCGTTTGTGATACTTATTATCTGGATTTACGCAATAATCGGCGGCGCGGTTGTCTCGATAGCATTTCCCCTTATCGAAAAAAAGAAACCCGTAAAGGACAATGCCGCGATGCTAAAGCGACTGTGCGGACGCATGCCTTCTTCGGGCGGGGAGGAATACACCGCCGCAAAAAGGAAAATCGCCAAGTACGGTAAAATCCGAATTATCGTTTGGAGCGTAACGTTCGCGCTGTTTCTTGCGGCCGCGATTGTAATTTTTGTTTACGCTTTTAACATAACGCACTACCACGCGGACGCGCTCAAAAAGGACATATTGGGCTTTGTGAAAAACGTGCTGACCTGGACGGCGGCCGCGCTTGTTGCGGGTATATCCGCGGTAATAGTCGACGAGGTAATGCTAAAACGCGAGGTTGCCGCAGCGGTAACGGCGGTTACAAACGGCGACAAAAGCGCTCCCCCGCTCACAAAGGAAGTTAAAAAAAGCGTAACCGTCGCCTCCGCCGTTGTGGCGGCAATCGTAGTAGGCGCGGCTATTATCGCCTACATTCTTGCGCCCATGATCGTACAGTCCGTGTTTACGTCGAACCAAACGGCAATATACGTAACGGTTTTCGTAATTGCGGCGCTTATTACGGCGGGCTTTACGGCATTTAACATACTCAAAGATTATGTTCCCGACAAGATGAACAAAGTTTTGCTTATCGTTGCGCGCGCCGCGGTAGGAGTTATCGCGGTAACGTTTATAGTGGTAGGCGCTGTCAACGGCGGTGCCAACGACGTGCTTGTTAAGGCAATCAACATCTGCACCGAGTGTATAGGTTTGGGGTGAGCGAATGAACAAATTTTTCCTATCTATAAAAAATTGGTTTGTGCGCCACATGCCGACAAAACGCCGACTTATCCAAGTATACGTTGCGCTGCTGTATAACGTAAACTTTAAAGGGATAGCCAACGGCGAGATTTTTCAAGGCAAAAGCAAGTATGCGTGCGTACCGGGGCTCAACTGCTATTCCTGCCCGGGCGCGGTTGGCGCGTGCCCGCTCGGCGCGCTCCAAAACGCTTTCGCCCAATCGGGAACTCGCGCACCGTACTACATACTCGGTATCTTGGGACTGTTCGGACTGCTGTTTGCGCGGACGGTTTGCGGCTTCCTCTGCCCCGTGGGACTGTGTCAGGAGCTTATCCACAAAATACCATCGGTAAAAATCAAAAAGGGCCGCGCAACCCGCGCCCTGTCTTATCTTAAATACGTAATACTTGCAGTCATGGTGGTGGCAATGCCGATATTGTACGGACTGCAAGGAATAGCCGTACCCGCGTTTTGCAAATACATCTGCCCTGCGGGAACCTTCGAAGGCGGCTTGGGACTTCTCGTAAACCCCATAAACTGGTCGGGAAGTCGGGACCTTCTCAATATGCTCGGTTCGATATTCACTTGGAAGTTCTGCGTACTCATGGTTATTATCGTGCTGTGCGTGTTCCTGTACAGACCGTTCTGCCGCTTCATCTGCCCGCTCGGCGCCATATACGGCTTCTTTAACAAGATATCGTTTATCGGAGTCAAGGTAGACAAGATTAAATGCGTTGACTGCGGACTTTGCGTAAAGCACTGCCAAATGGATATAAAGCACGTAGGCGACCACGAATGCATTAACTGCGGAAGATGCATTAGCATTTGCCCTGTTAAAGCGATATCCTGGAAGGGCTCCGACCTTTTCAAAAAGCTAACCGAGGAAAATCCCGAAAATCAAGAGGAAAAGCCGGCGCCGCAGCCGATAGTAAAATCCGTTGCACCCGCGCCCGCGCTTGCCCTTTCTACCGCTACGCGCGGCTCAGCTAAAACAAAATCCGTTTTACCGCCGCCGTTTATGCCGGTATCGTTTATGAGCGAAACAGACTTGAACCCCGAGATAAACAAATCGACCGTCGAGGACGGCGATATAGAATTCCGCTCGGGAGCACCCCCGCCCGCCGAAAAGAAAGGTCGACCACGATCGTTTTGGATTCAGTTTGCGGCGTGGGCCGCGGCGATTGCCGTCTTTGTAGGCGCGGCAATTTACTACAACGTAATTGCGACCATGGAAGAAGTTAAGCACATGGAATTAGGTAAAGACTGTCCCAACTTCACTCTTAAAACATACGGCAAAAACGCCGCTGGCTCATACAGACTGTTGGACGACACCTTTACCTTAAGCGATCAGCGCGGCAGCGTAGTCGTAATAAACTTCTGGGCGACCTGGTGCGGACCGTGCGTAGAGGAGCTTCCCCACTTTAACCAAGCGGCAGTTGCTTTCCCCGACGTAAAGGTTGTAGCAATACACGGCAGTTCGACCGAAAGCGTTTCGCAGTTTATAATCCGTGCGACGTCCACCAAGGAGAGCTGGCTCGACTACAAAGTATTATTCCTTCAGGACGACCTTGACGGCGAAACTTGTAAAACCTTCCAGCTGCTCGGCGGCAACGCAACGTGGCCCATGACGCTGGTCGTAAACGCCGACGGCAAAATTACTTATACCAAACAAGGCAAACTAAGCTACGATAAGCTCGTGGAAGAAATACAAAAAGCTAAAATATCAACTTCGCAAGACAACGAAACAGATTAAATTATAATACAACATAAAAAGGAGAGGCTCGCCTCCCCTTTTTGTTTTGCAAACAAGATTTATAATACGCTCCGACAACCGATTAAGGAAACCCCTTACACAGCTAACATACGGCTACAAAGTCCTTATCTAAATTCCAAAATAAATAGGACCTGCTTATTCGCAAGTCCTATTTTGCTTTTCTGTATTTTGTTAGAGGTGATTACGCTATCGCCGTGGCGGAAACCGTAAAGCTGACGTTGCCGGTTGTTGCCGTCCAGGATTCGTTAACCATTACCGTAATGATAATCTCCGACACGCCGGACACGTCCAAACCGTTCTTTAATAATTGGGCGTCACCTTCATCCCTGGATGAGTAATACGTACCGTCTACGGAAACCATTATAGCCGTATTGCTATCCCAATCGAAGTACAGTGTCGAAACGTCGGATATCGACAACAAGTAGTTTAAATCCAAATCGTAATCTTCGAACGTGTGGGTGTATTTCTTAAGCTCGGTTATGACAATCGGGTTTTCGGGCGTACCTTCCTCATAGTTGAACTCGATGTTCAAGTTTACGGTGTAGCTGTCGGCGGATCCGTTAACAGTCCTAAATTCCAAAAGAACGCTTCCGGCGTAACCGAGAGTAAGTGTGAACGATCCGTCGTTGGAGGCATATTCATCGCTCAACACATAGCCGAGCGAATCCATACTGAACACGTATACGTTAAGCTTAATATTGCCCGAGTCGGACGTAAGCGTATAAGTTCCTGCGCCGTCCACGTAAATCGAGTAGAACACACCACTGCCCTCGGGGACGACAACGTCTATGTGGTCGTCGCCATCCGATATTTCAAAGGGATTGGACTTAGAGCCCAAAGGCGTGGTAGAAACCGTAAAGGTGTAAGAGCTGTCGGTGATAGCCACACGAACGACAATCCTGCTTACGTCGGTAACGGACAATCCGTTTGCAAGCTCGTCGAACGACTTGGTATGCGTGGCGTTGGACGAATCGGTGTAGGTTACGGAAACTATAGTTGCGCTGCTGCCGTTGAAGAAGTAAAGCGTGGTTTCGTCGGTTATGTTATAGAAGTGATAAACCTCGTCGAGGTCGGGATAATCTTCCATATAGCCGTAGTACGTGCCGAGCTCGAAAATCTCGAACGGCTTTTCGAGCGATCCGTCGGGATCGTCCCCCACCAATTTCACGGTTATAACGTAGTCTTCCGCTTGACCGTTAACGGTGGAAAATACGAGGTAGTACGGTGTACGTTCCATAGGCTCGAAGCTTGCGGAGAAGCCGTCCGGCGTCGACTGAACGGTAGTAAGGACTTGAAGGTCATCGGAAGAAAAACCTGTCTTAACGGTAAGAAGAACGTTGGTGGACGTCGACTTTATCTCGCAGGTAACGCCGCCGAATAAAAACGCGCTGTAAACAACCTCGCCGCCCGTGGGGACCTTAACGGTATGAGAGCCCTCGGTCATGGGGAACGGGTCATCCACCGTACCTGCGTTAACAACGTAGTATCCGCACCAAACGAGCCATTCCTCGCCTTCGGGAAGAGTAGTGTAGTACATGCTCGTGAACCACGACTCGAAGCCTGTTTGATCTATGTAAACGGTAAAGAAATCAATGAGCTCGTCCGTTACGGGGTAACGCCCCTCGTCGTTGGACTTGTCGGTATAGGCCTCGACAAGCGGATAATAGTTTTTCTTTACGCCGTCGACGTTAAACGTAAAGGTTTGACCCTGTTCGTAGATAGCCGTAAAGCTGTCGCTGAGACCTTGAGGCGTAACGGAACCTTTTCCGAGCGTGGCGTACAAAACGTCGCCGTCCGGCGTACGGTATTTTCCGTCCGCACTTTTTTCGTACTCGAACTCGCCGTTGAGATCCGCCTCAACAAAGTATCCTTCGTGATTATCCTGCTGAGTGAGTGTGCCCGCGGGAGTAACGTCCACCACTTCGGGCTCCTTTTCCTCTTCGTATTCCTTGACGAACTCGAAGCATATTATAGAGTCTTTATTGGCGTCTGCCGCATTTTGGAGCGAAATCTCGAAGTAACTGACCGCTACGTCACCGCCGACTTCCTCGAAGTCGGAGGGACTTACCACAAACTCGTACGAGAAGTTTTTGTCGGTTGCGGATACGTTGTCGTTACCGAAATCGCTGCCGCCGGAGTGAAGACCGGTCATAATCGATCCGAGGTACTGCGTAACGGACAAATCCGCCTCGCCGTACGAATAGACTCTGTAAAAACCTTCCTCGTAGGCCTGGTAAGCAAAGTATATATTCTGGTTGACGGAAGTAAACTTGATTCCGTACGAGCCGTTGCCTACAACGTACGGGTCGAAATTCTCGAGGTCGAATCTGGAGTTACCCAATCCATCCTCGTAGTAACCGCCCACGCCCGTACCCTTAGAGGGCTTGTCGAGCTCCTCTGCGGTCTTGGGTGAAACGGTAATCGTTACTTTGGCGCCTCTTTTTATTCTCGGCGCCTTGTACGTGAGGTACGTAGGCAATTCCAAAAGGTGGACTTCGATTAAGTCGGCTTTCGTGTCGGGAATGGACTTGCCGATTTCGAGGACAGCAACGCCGTTGGCGTCCGTCGCAACGCCTTGATAGCATGCGCCCAGTTCGCCGTTGGACTCGACTATACAAGGCTGAACCTTTGCCGTGGTGTACGGATTGCCTGCCTTATCCACCACCGTTACCGTGTATGTCGTCGCCGTGTTAGCGTTGGGTTTGTCGCATGCGGCAAACGCAAAAACGGAAAACGCCGCAAGAACGACAATCAAAACCAACACGAGTCTTTTTGCAATTCTTTTCATAATATTTCTCCTTATAATCTTAGTCGGTAATTTTAATCCGCACTGTACGGACCGAAATACTCGTAGTGAGCGCACAGTCTCAACCAGTCGGTATCAAGCTCGGGGAAGCCACCCACGCGCTTACAGAACATATCGAGTGCGTCGCGGAGAGGCTCGGTGAGCTTTACGCATCCTCTGTCGAACGATCCCCTATCCGCGTCGCCTTTATTTTCAAGCGCCATGTCGTAGTAGTTTTGCATAAGCAAGGTGTAGTCCTTGTAACGGGACTTGTCGATATTATATTTGTCGTCGTAGAGCACAAACGTTTGGTTATAGAGATTAAGATAGAACGTTATCAAAAAATCAGCAAGCTCTCCCACCGTACCGCGTGCGGTAAGCGCATTTAACATATCGTCGTCGTTGATATACGCGGTGTCACCGTAGGTATTGTAAATCTCGGTAAGGATACTTATCCAATCGTCCTCCTTGAGTGCGGAGCCCTTAATTTCGGCAAGACCGTTATACTCCTTCCATCCGCCCGAAGGTTTGGCCTTCCCCCATACCTTCACAAAGATATTGTTAAGCGTGGCTATAACTTGATTTCTGTCACTGTAGGTAAATACAAGCTCGAGCGAGCCGTACTCGAAGAAGCGCACGCCGGTAAGGAAGTCGACGTAGATAGGGTCGTTAGTATTTGCAACGTACTCGCCGTTTACTTTAATATACTCGCCGTTTGCGTTCTTTTTGGCGTTGTAGTAATATCCGTCCTCGCCGAGCACGGGCTGAACGTACATGATGTTGGTTACTTGGGTCATATTGTCGTCCGTGGTTGTAAAGAGGTTGGACGCGGCGTACTGCCATACGTAGTAGGTAGGTCCGAGATATTCCACGGTAAACGTGTATTCGCCCGTAACGCCCATATCGTTAAAGCATGTAGCAAGAATATACTTTTCGCCGGCTTTGAGATAGTAAGTAATAATAAAGTTGTATTCTTCGTCGGGATTTTCAAGCTGGCTTTCCGATGCTACCAAATACACCTCGGCAGGGGCGCCATATTCTGACAACCACGCCATAGTGTCGGAGAGCTCTTTGCTCTGCGAGCGGAAACGGTACACACCGTCCTGTTCGGGTACAAACAGATACTTAAAGCCGCGAGGTACTATAAGCCTTGTAAGAAGCACGTTGTTTTTATATTCGTTAGGAATGTTTTTAAGGTCGGGAATTTCCCCGTCGTAAGCGGCGACCGTAGGCACCGCGGTGGAATCGAGCAAGCCGCGGATAGGGTTGCGTGCGGGTCTGTTAATACCGGTGTCGGTCTCGTCCGTGCCGTAGTGGTCGAAGTACCTGCAATATTCAAGCCACATCTTGTCGGTATATTTGTTGCCCATCTGCTTTTTAATGAATTTTTCCATTAGGGCTTTAAGCTCGTCGTTAATAAGCGTAAGACCGTAAAGCTCGGAGTTGTTTGCCGCCTGCGCCCAAACGGTTATGGCGTAGGTGTCGTCCAGTTCGGGATTATAGTTAGGGTCGTCGGTATCGTCTGTGGTGTTGTAGTTAAAGTAGCCGTTTATAGCGAACTCCGAAATGCCCCAAGTAGTGTTAAGTCTCTTGTTAAACGCGCTTACACCCATTAATTCCGCCAAAACGTACGGACCGTCGACCGTATCTTTATGATAGAAGCCGTCTTCGTCTTTAACGACTGTTATATAAGTATTAAAGTCGTTACCGTCCCAGTCGCGCGCCGCTTCTCTCGGCATGTCGAGCGACGGCACGTCGATCTGCGGTATGGAAAGCATACGCATATTCTTTATACGCACCGTGTCGGCGCCCTCCGACTGCTGCTCGTCCTTAACGAACATAAGGCACAGCGCGTACTCGCCCGGCTCGGTAGCTACAAGCGCGAAGCACGATTGCCATTTACCCCACTGCTCCGTTCCCGTGTACTCGTAAACAAGCGAGTTGTTTACGATAACGTAGAAGTAGTCGTAAAGGTTTTCGCACGCCCATTGAAGATCGAACGCAAGCACAACCTTGCCGTTTTCGTCCGCAACGTCCGCGGCGGTAATGTTCACCTTGGTGTAGATGGTTGCAAACGAGTAGTTAATGCCGGTGTTTGCCGGATAGATATACTTTTCGTTATTGGTCTCGCCTATTAACCAAGGCCACGAATATTCGGCGTCCTCCGCCTCCGTTTCGGGATAGTACGAGCCGGTAAAGCCGGTACCGTTAATCGCGGCTTCTATCTCGGACGAGGCGGGCTGGGATACGGTGGGCTTTTCGCGAACAGGTCCATCGCCGCCCGGAGGAGTATCGCCGTCGCCGCCCGGAATGGTGTCCTGGACATAATTGTCCGAGGTGTATTTTTCGAACAGCTCGGCGAACGTCGCCCTATCCATACTACCCGTGTGAATAAGCGCAATAACGCCGTAACGATCGACAACAACCGATACGGGAATAGCCGTCATAGCAAAGTGGTACGGCATTTCGTTTTCGTCGATTGCAAGCGGGTAGGACAGGTTGTACTGATTGCCGTCGTCGTCATAGTAAGTAGCGTTTCTGTACGCTCTGATGTCCGCTACTCTGTCCACGCCGAGAAGCGGTACGTCTATACCGAACACCTCGGCCTGGGGTTTGTATTTTCTGTAAACAAGCTCGAGGTCGGGCATTTCCGCAACGCACGGCGAGCAATGCGTGTTCCAGAAGTTGAGAAGCACCATTCTCTTGCTTTCCAGAACGGTGGAAAGCGTATATGTTACGGGGTTGTTCCTGTCGGTCTCGTCGGTTATCGAAAAATCGTAAATAACGTCGCCTTCCTTGTAGACCTTGGTCGAAGGAATCTCGCTCTTAATAACCGAGGACGTCGCATGAATAAGCAACGAATTCTTGTCCGCGGACGTCTTGTATACGTTGGATTCGGCAAGCGTGTAGCCGAGCGGGAGATTGTCTACCGCAATGTCGTAAACGCCCTTGTCGGCGTTAAACGTGTACTTGCCGCTTTTATCGGTCTTGCCGGACGAAACGGTCTTGCCGGACGAAGACGCGGTTACGGAAACGTCGGGCAAGCCGAGCCCGCCCATACTCGTAACGTAAATCGAATATGTGGTTTTTCCGCCGCCGTCACCGTTGCAGCTGCACGCGGTAAGAACGGGAAATATTAAAAGTGCGGCGCAAATCAGAAATAAAAATAGCTTTTTCGATTTGGTCATAGGAACCTCCATAAACAAAAAAACAGCAATCGAAAATAGTATTCGACGCCATTGTCACAACCGAATATAGTGTTAACATTATACATTATATGCTAATTTCTGTCAAGCGATTTAACAGCTCGGCGGCTATATTGCCTTCCGCGAGCGCCTTTTTACCTGTTTATGAATAGACCGATAAAGGCGGTTACCTTCACCTGTTTTACTTTTTAATCTCACGCACCGAGTAGCTTTTGCCGTAAAGCGCGTTTGCCAGCTTTATTATAGTCGGCATATTTCGAAGCGGCAGTTCGTCCTCTTTGTCGAAGTCCCTGCCCGTCATCTCCGTAAGCTCCTTGACGAAACGGTTGTCGAGACGGGCGTTTTTCTTTTTCAGTTTGTCGCCGAGCCGACCTTGCTTAATGTCCTTTAACTCTAAGTCCGTCCAGCCTTGACCGCGCATAAACACCTCGTACCGCTTGTTTTCGTGCGCGCGAAGCTTCGCTATGTTCTTTTTATCGGAGAGCGCCGCCTCGAGAAGCTCAGTATTCCCCTCCCCGTCGAGAGCCAGCTCCAAACCCAAAAGGTGCAGCTTGTACGGAATGGAAACGGCAAACCCGTCCGAAAAGCTTTTAAAGAACATAACCTGATTGTATATGTCGGTAAGCACGGCGGGTGTGTTGCGGTCGTTAACCTCGGTAACGCCGCAGTACGCCGCGTTGTGCGCTACGGCAAGACAGTCGAGGTAGGACGCGCTTATCCTAAGATCGCTGTAAGTATCCTCGTAGCTCCCGAACGGCTTTATATCGAGCGAGCCGATAAGCTCGCTTGTATGCTTCATAAGCTTCTCGTCGAACGTCCAGTACGAAACGGACAAATTGGGCAAAATCTGTTCCTCGGCGCGCTTATGGTCGACAAGCGCGTGGATATGCGGAAGCCCGTTTTCTATGCCGTAGGTGCGGCGTATATATATCGACGTTTCGAGGTTGCGGTTAAGATTGCCGAGCGCAACGACAATGTACGTGGGTTTTATTTTATTGAGAATTTCGGTAAACGCGGAAGTGTTTATGTCCGCGGTGTGGAATGTAATATTCATCTTTTCGCGCAGTCCGGGCGCCATCTTATCGAATGCGGACTGCGCTTTTTCGCCGTACAAATCAACGACGTTCAGCTCGCTCTCCACCCCTTCTCCGAGGCAGGAACACCACGCTGCGGTACGAACAATCTCAAGCCCTATATTTCCGCTACCCACTACGAGAACTGACAATTTACCGCCGTCTACGGCTTTATAAAGCGGATAATCGGAAACAAGCCGCTGTGCAATCAGTTTTTCCTCGTTGATAAGCCGCACGTTAAAAGTCTCGTAAAGGTAGTCGAAAATCACTTCGGAAATCTCGTCCTTAGTGTACAGCCACATATTGACTTTACTCGTTTGAGCGTTGTTGTATTTTTTATACAGTCTAAGCCCCGCGTCGAGGTTAAGCGAGCTGTCGGCGCAAAACATATAATAATTTCTTTCGTGCTTAAGCGAGTGATTTATGTTAACGATATCGTCGTTTATGACGCTTGCGCCAATATTTTTAATGCGGTCGAGCGACGCCGCGTCGATATCGTTTTTGTCGGCGCGCACCGCAAACACGATAACCGGCTTTTTGTTTTTCCGCGCTATATCCTCCGCCGCGCACAGCGTACGTTCGTTTATTTCCGAAAACAGATATGTCGGCTTAAACGCCGCGCGAATGCGGTACAGAAGCCTTGTGAACTTGTCCGAAAAAAAGGAGAGCGTGATACCTACGGTAAACAGCGGCGCGATAATAAGTAGCGCAAGCACTACCGCCTTGTAAAACTCTATAAAGCCGAGAGTGTAGCCGTCGAATGCCGAAAGTATCGCTCCGGCGTCGGCGTTAAGAAGCATGGCGCACATGCTCTGCACCAAAGCGAGCCCCAGCGCAAACGGCTCGCCCTGTATCGAGTAGGACGGGAATATCATAACGACGAGCATCAAAAATACACCCGCGCCCAAGATACGAACGATGCGTTTAAGATTGCGCCTTCCGAGCACGGCAAAAGTCACGCTCGCCGCCAAAATAACGAGCGCGATAACAGAACACAAAATAATAATCGCCTTATCGGACATTCCTTTATTTCCTTTGCTTTTTAATGCGGTTTATTCCGCCGCTCGCCTATTCGACTGCCGTTAAAGAATAGCTCTCCTCGGTGTCGTAAGCTACCTCGTAGCTGCAATAAAACCCTTTCCTCGCGCTAAAGGCAAACACGGAGCCGTACTTGTTTGAAAAGTAAACTATATCGTTAACAATCGCGCGTATGTAAATCGTTTCCACAAAATACGGCTTTTGACCATCGAGCTCGCTTAACCAAAGCACGGTACCGCCTGACTCGGTGTATTCGGATTGATTGGAGCCGCCGCGGCCTCTGTAACCGCCACCGTACCTAAGCCCCTTTATCGTATTATCTCTAACGACAATCGTCCGCATCGCGAGGATTTCGCTCTTTTTTAACGGAAGAACTTTTCCGTCGAGCACAATATCTTCGTCCGTCACGACACTTCTCCTTTTTTTTAAACATGGGCATGGGGCTTATCTTGTGCAAATTCGCCTTATGCAGTCTGTCGATTTTTTGCTTTACGGCCGGATCGTCGATTTCGCCCGTTTCGATATACTTATCGAGCGCGGCGTAAGTAAAACCGAGGTTGTCTTCGTCCGTCTTGCCAGAAAGTCCGTCCTCGGGTGCCTTTTCGATAAACTTTTTAGGCAGTCCCAATTCGTAGCCGAGCGCCTTAACCTCGCTTACGAGAAGATCGCTTAACAGGCTGAAGTCACCCGCGCTGTCGCCGAACTTGGTGGAGTAGCCCACGTAATCCTCCGACCTATTGCAGGTGTTTGCCACTCTGCCGTTAAACATAGCCGACACTCCGTAAAGCACGGTCATTCTAACCCTTGCGGGCGTGTTGGAGTAGTACACCTTGTTGGCGCGAAGCTCCTTTTCGGGAATACCGCCGGTGCTTATCGCTTTGACAAGACTTTCGCACGCCTCGCAGATATTGACAACGTAGTACTTTATGCCGAGAAGCTCCACAAGCTCGTACGACACCTGAATGTCGTGCTGAGTGCCCTGCGGCATAAGTACGCCTATAACCCTATCACGCCCGAGTGCCTCCACGAGAAGCGCCGCGCACACCGAGCTGTCCTTGCCGCCCGAAATGCCTATAACGGCGTTACAGCCCTTGCCGTTCTCCTCGAAGTAGTCCTTTATCCACTTGATAATTCGCTCTTTCATTGTTTACTCTCCACTCGTCGTGTTTCTTTAATCATTATACCACAGCCGTTTTAGCATTTCAACACTTTCCCTAAAAGAAGGCATAAAAAATCGCCGAAAGGAGTTTCGGCGATTTTCGAAAAGCTACTTTTTTAACAATTCATTGTACATGGCGATATACTCTTTGGCGCTTGCCGCCCAGGAAAAGTCTGTGCGCATCGCTCTATCCACAAGCAAAACCCATTTATTCTTAAAACCGTTATACAGCCCGAGCGCGCGGTCTACGGCGTTAATAAGGTCGTGCGGCTCGTACTTGGCAAACTTATAGCCGTTGCCGATTTCGCCGTTATACGCGTCTACAATGCTGTCCTTAAGCCCGCCCGTTTCGCGCACGACGGGGATTGTGCCGTAGCGGCACGCCATCATTTGACTTAATCCGCAAGGCTCGCTTCTGCTCGGCATTAAGAATATATCCGAGCCCGAGTAAATCTTGTGCGACAGATCCGTATTGAACGCGATAACCGCGCGAAGCTTATTGCCGTAAACGTCCTGGAGGTGGCGGAAATAATTCTCGTAGTCGTTTTCGCCCGTGCCGAGCATGATAAACTGAATGTCGCGGGACAGTAGCTCGGTCATGGCCGCTTTTACGATATCGAGTCCCTTGTGCGAGGCAAGCCGCGTTATCATGGAAATAACGGGAACGTCCGCTCTTACGGGCAGTCCGAGCATTTTTTGGAGCTCGGATTTACATACCGCCTTACCCGCCTTATCGTCCGCCGAATAGTGTGCGAACAGCGCGGGGTTGGTCTCGGGGTTGTACGAATCGGTGTTTACGCCGTTAAGAATGCCTTTTAGCTTATGCTCGTTCCTCCTTAGGTCGTAGTCGAGCGTGTGCGAGTATTCCTGCGTAAGAATCTCCTGCGCGTACGTCGGGCTGACCGTAGTCACAACATCGGCGTAGTCGATAGCGCCTTTCATGAGATTAATCTGACCGAAGTGCTCGATGCTGTGAAATTCGTGCTCGGGTATTCCGAACACGTCGCCCAACATCGAACGGCTGTACCAGCCCTGATACTCGATATTGTGAATGGTGTATACCGTCTTTATGTCCTTGTAGTAATCGAGGTACATATAGAACAGCTTGTAGTAGATGGGAACGAGCGCGCTCTGCCAGTCGTTGCAGTGGAGAACGTCGGGTCTAAAGTCGAGCCGAGGGATTATATCGATAACCGCCTTACAGAAAAACGCAAAGCGTTCGCCGTCGTCACCCTCGCCGTAAAGTCTGTCGCGCTTAAAGTAATACTCGTTATCTATAAAGTAGTAAACTGTATTGCCCTCCACAATCTTAAACAGACCGCAATACTGACGGCGCCAGGACAGCTCGACGAAAGTCCAGCACACAAACTGAAGGTCCTTACGCCTCTTTTCGGGGAAAGAGCCGTAGAGCGGAAGTATTATACGCGCGTCGTACTCCCCGCTGTCGTTTAACGCGCGAGGTAGACTGCCCATAACCTCGCCTAAGCCGCCCGTCCCCGCAAACGGGAACGCTTCGGACGCAACGAAAAGAATTTTCTTTTTGGAAGGCTTGTCGTCCGGCGTTTTACTGCTCTCCGCCGAAACGGCGCTCTCCTCTTTTTTAGGCGGCGCGATTTTTTCCACTTTTTCTTTTTGGGGAGCCTCGAGCTTTTCAACCTTCCCCTTTACGGGCGGTGCAAGCTTTTCTATTTTTTCTTTTTTGGGAGCTTCGAGTTTTTCAACCTTTTCCTTTTTAGGCGCCTCGAGCTTCTCCACCTTCTCCTTTTGAGGAGAAGCGAGCTTTTCGAGCGGTTTACTCGGCTCCGATTTTTTTACCGCCTGCTTTTTCGGCTCTTTTTTAGGCTCGGTCGGTTTTTCAGCTACGTTCTTTTTTGGCGCGGCGACCTTTTCCGCCGCCTGTTTTTTAGGCGCGGAAGAAGCGGCTTTTTTCTTTTCGGTCTTTTTCTCCGCCGCGTCGGGCGCCGCTTTCTTTTGCGAATCTTGCTTTTTATTTGCCATAATAACCTCTTAGATTACCGCATGCTTGGAAATAAAGTACGGATGAGTTTCGTGTCCCGACAGAATCCTGCCCTCGAGGACGGTAACGAGCTTGTCGGCGACCACGCAATTAAGGCTGCTGCCCTCGCCGATTACGGCGTCCTGGAACAGTATGCAGTTTGAAATTTTGGCGCCCTTGGCTACCTTGACGCCGCGGAACAGAATGGAGTTTTTAACCTCGCCCTGAATGTCACAGCCGTCGGCTATGAGCGAGTTGGTTATGATTCCGTTGCTTCCCACTTTGCAGGGCGCGCTGTCGCGGACCTTGGTGTAGATATTGGCGCCGTCGCGGTAAAACAGCTCGTCGCGGATATTCTTATTTAACAGCTCGAGCGAGTGCTTGTAATAGTTGCCGAGGCTGTCGATTGTCGCAAAGTAGCCGTCCTGCATATAAGAGTAAATATTATACTGACTGCAACCCTTTGCGAGTATGTCGTTTGTAAAGCTGACGTAGCCGAGCTCGGACGCCGTTTCGAGAAGGTTCAAAAGGAACTTGCGGTTCATAACGAAGATGTTTGCAAAGACGATATTTTCGCCCTGCGCCTTGGTCGTGTTTACAACCTTGGTTACCTTGCCCGATTTGTCCACTTCCATAATGGTGCGCGGCTTTTGATTAATAAGATTCTTTTTGCGCGCGACGAGCGTTATATCGGCGTGATTGTCGATATGAGATTGAACTACGGAAGCAAAGTTCATGTTGCACACGTTGTCGCAATCGCTGAAAATAACGTACTCCTCGTCGCAATGACGAATAAATCCGCTTATGTTTTTAATCGCGCCGAGACGGTGGGAGTACAAATCCTTATCGCCGCCGCCGTAGGGCGGGAGAATAATGAGTCCGCCGTTTTTACGCGACAAGTCCCAATGCTTGCCGCTTCCGACGTGGTCCATAAGCGACTGATAGTTGTTTTTTGTAATTACGCCGACCTTGGAAATTCCGCTGTTAACCATGTTACTCAACACAAAGTCGATAAGCCTAAACCTGCCGCCGAACGGCACCGACGCGATAGAACGGACGGCGGTAAGCTCGCCGATTTCGTCGTCGTGAATATTTCCGAATACAATTCCGAGTGTTTTCATTATTCTTGTCCTCCGTTGTCAACTATATCACCGGACGGCACTACGGTGCCGCGCTTAATGACGGAATTTCTTCCGACAAGCGCGATGCGCGTTTTGTCCGACTTGTCGTCGCCGATTTGCGCCTTGTCCTCTATGGTGACGTGCTCGTCTATCATGCCGTACTTTATTTTAACGTTTTTACCGACGACAGTGCCCTGCATGACGATACTGTTTTCGATAACCGCGCCCTTGCCTACGGTTACGCCTTCGCCGATAACCGAGTTGATAACCGTGCCGTGAATCTCGCAGCCGGTGGTCATAATGGAGTTGATAAACTTGCCCGTCTCGCCTATGTACGACGGCGGGAGCGGCTGATTACGCGAGTAAATCTTGAACGACGGATCGTCGAGGTCGAAAGCGGGTTTGTCGCCGAGCAGGTCCATATTCGCCTCCCAAAGGCTGGTGACCGTACCGACGTCCTTCCAGTATCCGTCGAACTGATAAGCGTACATGCGCGCTTTGGCGGCGAGCATTTTGGGTATAATGTTCTTGCCGAAGTCGTTAACCGAGGACTTGTCCGCCTCGTCGGCAACGAGCTCGCGCACCAAAACGTCCTTTTTGAAGATGTAAATGCCCATGCTCGCATGGTTGCTCTTGGGGATTTTCGGCTTTTCCTCGAACGATGTGACGCTCTTGTCGGGCGCATAGTCCATTATGCCGAAGCGGCTCGCCTCCTCCGCGGGAACGTCGATAACCGCAATCGTGCAGTCGGCGTTATGCGCTATGTGCTCGGCGAGCATCTTGCTGTAATCCATTTTGTAAATATGGTCGCCCGAAAGTATCAAAACGTGCTCCGAGTCGTACTCGTTAAGGAAATGCAAGTTTTGGTAAATGGCGTTTGCGGTGCCCTTGTACCACTCGCCGCCTTTTTTTGCCTGGTACGGCGGGAGGGTGTGAACGCCGCCGTAGCTGCGGTCAAGGTCCCACGGCTCGCCGTTACCCACGTACTCGTTAAGTACGAGCGGCTGATACTGAGTGAGCACACCCACGGTATCTATTCCCGAATTGGTGCAGTTGCTTAACGGGAAGTCGATAATGCGATACTTTGCGCCGAACGACACGGCGGGCTTCGCCACGCTGTTGGTAAGCGCAAAAAGCCGCGTTCCCTGCCCGCCGGCAAGTAGCATTGCAATACATTTTTTCTTTTTCATATTTACTCTCCGATTATGAATAGTATCGTGATTTATAATAGTATATCACTTTGATGATAAATGTCAATACCTTTGCAAAATTGTGTCAAATATTGTACTTCGTATTTTCTTCGACTTACTCTGTATTTTTATTCCGAGCTTTAGCGAAGGAATTCATCCTTTCTTGTCACTCTGAGCCTTAGCGAAGAGTCTCACTTTTCGACCGAGCAAAAAGCAAAGCGGCAGACCGATTACTCGATCCGCCGCCTTGTGTGCTTTAATACTGACTAAACTCTTTTAGCTCTTTTTTGTGAGCGTAGGCGTGCCTTTGACTTTAATGATATTCCTTGACACGTTATTGCTGACGTGAGTCAACTTAGTCATATCGTCGGATATCGTAAACGTGAAGGTGTGTCCGACTTCGCTGCTGCTCGAGAAGGTGTTAGTGATTGTAAACACAATAGTCTTCTCGGTGATAACAGCGGTAAAGTCGAGCCACTCCGTACCTATCGTAATTCTGCCGGTAAGATCTGCCGAATCGTCGAACACTATCTTCATGGTTTCGGTATCCCAGTCGGTCGTGACGGAGCCGGAGAAGGTCATACCCGCAAACACGCTCTTGCCGAGGAGATCGGGATTGCCCTTTTCGATGCCGTACGAGACGGAAGATCCGTCGGAAGAATCGAATATGGTAATCTGCGAGTCGTTTACAATATAGTACGTCTTGGTGCCGCCGGCGGAGCCGTAACCGTCAAGCGTAACCGTGCCTGCGCCGTCGGGCAGATTATAAGTACCCTCGAAGCCGTCAAGCTCTTTGGTGTAGGTCCCGTCGCCGAGCGTTACTACGTACATTCTCGAAGAGAAAACGAACGTTATCTTATTGCCCTCGACGATGGTGTACGAGACGGAAATTCCGCCCGCAAGCGTAAGCTTGCCGTAACCGTCGGTAACAATCTCGCCGTACTCGCCGCTATACGTTCCGTCGAGCCCGTCGGCGCCCACAAATACGGAACCGTCGTACGCGCCTTTAAACACTTGCGTACCTTGTGCGTCGTTAATGGTAACAACGTTACCGGTAGTCTTGAGTCCTGTCAAGTTAGTTGTTGCCGTACCGTTTACCAGTACCTCGACGTTGCCGTAAACCTTGTTGTTGTGTACGAAGAATACTTTATCTACATTGTTAACTTTAAACACGCCGAGCTTGGTATAGTTGCTGTCCCAGACCGCGTACGTAGAGGTATTCTGGTTAGCGTAAGCACCGGAAACCGTATCGGTGTCAGGATTGGCTAAATAGGTATAAACGTA
Source organism: Clostridiales bacterium (assembly GCA_022511445.1). Taxonomy (GTDB): domain Bacteria; phylum Bacillota; class Clostridia; order Christensenellales; family Pumilibacteraceae; genus Anaerocaecibacter. The sequence goes on from JAFLVE010000106.1 coordinate 44,196, forward strand.
AAGGTCGGTGCCAAGCGTCGAGCCGTTGCCGTAGTTGGTAACGATGGTCTTACCTACTGCATCGTAATACAAGTAAGCGCCGTTTATAGTGTAAACACCGTCGCCCACTTCAACGAGCGTGCCTGTCTTGGTGCCCGTAACGTTACCTAACGCGTCTATCGTAAGGTTACCGTAAGTAGATCCGCGTAAGGATGTGCTGTCAAACTCGACGCCTTTGTATGTGCCCGTAAGCGCGTGCGCCTCGCCCCACTTTGCGTAGTAGGTTACCTGTACGCTCGCAATAAGCGTATCGGCTGTGACTTGCTCGCCCCAATCACCGTCCGCCGTGCCGTTCTTCGTAAACCAACCGAAGAAGTAAAGTTCGCCGTTAGTTACGTCGCCTATAGCCTTTACTGTACCTACGGTGTCGTTGACGAACTTATCGGTCTGTGTGTCGTCGGGCGTGCCCGGTACGAGGAAGTTCCAGGTTATTGTAGCCGCGGCGTCCCACTTAGCGTAGTAGGTGTAAGTTTCGCCGAGCTGGGGAGTTACGGTGTCTACAAGGCTACCCCACTCGCCGCTCGTCGTGCCGTCGTTATTGTACCAACCGCGGAAGATGTATCCGTCTTCGGTCAGCTTGGGAAGAGTATATTCGACGTCCGCCCAAACGCTCTCGGCAGCCTGCGTCGCATGCGCCGTTACGTAATTGATTGTTACCTTGTTTTCGGCAGAGGTGTAAGTGCGGTTGGCGGTATCGCCGTAATCAATAACGACCGTGTACGATTCCACCGTTTTGCCGTCCTGCTTAACGAGTAGCTTGTACGTATTTTCCACTCCGTCGACCGCGTAGTACTTGCCGGACTTGTCGCCCCAACTAAAGTCCTCGCTTCCGTTAAGGAAGAGGTCGTCCTTGCCGTCGCACTTATATGTGCCGCGCGTTACGTCGGCTTCCTGAATAGCGGAGCCTTTGGCGCCGGTGCTTATAAACTCGAGGATAATGTTGCCTTCGCTATCCTTTACCGTGATAAAGTTTCCTGCGGTAGCAAATGCGGGGACCGTTTCCACGGCAGAGCCCGCGGCGTTAACCGCCGTAGCGTCTACGTTACCGTAAACCTTGTTGTTATGGACGAAATACGTTTTTACTTCGTCGTCCACGTTAAACTCTACGATGTAGGTGTAAAGCGAGTTCATTACCCAGTATGCAACGTTGTCGTACTGAGATATTGCAGACACGTTGTCCGACTTAACAAATACGTAAATATCGTTATTGAGCGTGGCAGTGGATTGGTTAAAACCCATAGCAATGGTTTCGGTTTCGGCGTCGTAGTAGACATACCTTGCCTGGCCGGTAATTACCGCGATTCCGGTCTCGGGCGAGTACTCGCCGATAACGCCGGTAACAGAGCCGGACACGTTGCCGAGCGCGTCAACGGTAAACGTTTTCGCCGCGGAAGTCGCGCCGTAAACGTAACCGTTGTAAAGCTCGTAGCCCTTGTAAGAGCCTGCCATCGGGTGCGGATCAACCCACTTAGCATAGAAGGTTACGTTCGTGGCGCTAAGCACGGTGTTTACGGTAACCTGCACTCCCCAATCGCCGTCGAGCGTTCCGTTTTTGGTGAACCAGCCGGCAAACGTCTTGTTGCCGTTTACTATGCCCTCAATCGACTGAACGTACTCGATAGAGTCGTTTACGAATTTGCTGTTATCCGTAGCGTTGGGTGTACCGTCTACAAGGTAATCCCAAGTTACGGTTACCTGCGCGTCATACTTGCCGTAGACGGTTACATTTCCGTCGGGCGTTACGGAGAGAAGCTTATTGCCCCACTCGCCGTTCGAAGCGCCGTTTTGGCTGTACCAGCCGCGGAACGTATAGCCTGCGTTTTCGAGACCTTCCGCAAGAGTGTACTCTATATACTTATTTACGGAAACCGTCTCGGGAACGGTAAGGCTGCCCGCCGAGTACGAAACGTTAACCATCGTCTTGTTAACGGAGTACGCCGAGCCGTTAAGGGTAAGCTCGTAGTATTCGGTGCGCTTGCCTTCCGCTACGACAAACATATCGTAGTAGGACTTTCCTTCCGCTTTTTTGTAGGTACCCGTCTTATTGCCCCAAGTAAAGTTGCCGTAGCCGTCGAGGACGAGGCTGTCGCCGCTCGAAGTATAGGTGCCTTCCATAAAGTCGGGCGAATTGGGAACTGTGATAACTCTGCCGTTAATCATAAGCTCGGCAAGGTACGCGCGGTCCTCGGAACCGCCGTCGCCGCCGCTGTCTTTTTTGTAATCGAACTTAAGATATGCGCCTTCGACAAGCGTAATCGTAAGCTCTTTTGCATCGGCATATTGATGCTTGCTGTTGTTCCTGTCAAGCTCTTTATTCTTAATGGAACCGTCCTCGGGCCAGTAATGCCATACCGTCAGATAATCCCATGTGCCGCCTTCACAGTTAGCCCAGTACTTAAACGAAACAGTTATAGGACCGTCCACCGCATGTATTTCCATAAACGCGGTACTGTTGTCTTTACCCTTGTTGTTGCTCTGCCAGTAGCCGGTTTCGCTGTTATAAACCCAGCCGTAAAGCGCGTCCATATTGAACGACCAAATTCCGAGCGGATCCCACTTGCCGTAGTAGACCAAACCGTCGTCGTACTCGGTGGAAAGCTCTGCTTCCTCGTCGGCGGAGTACTCCACGCCGTCGATTTCGACAAACCAACCGACAAAGCCGGTGTTGTTTGCGGGGTTAATCGTTTGCTCGTCGGTAAGCTCGGGCATAATATCGCCGAGAGTGTCGCCGTCGGCAAAGTACACCGTGACAAACGTATCGGCGTCCTTGCCGTAAAGCTTAAACTCGATGCTCGCAAGCGACCACTTGCCGTAAAGCGTTACGTCGGTATCGCTGTTAACCTCGTGCACGGGCGATCCGTTAAGACCGGGGTTATCGAACCAACCGAGGAAGCCCGTCTCCTCGAAGTCGCCTATCTCTGTCGTAACATTTGCAAACCAAATCGCGCTGTCCGTATCGTGTCCGTCAACGGTGAAATTGTATACGCGCGTAATCGTTATAAGCTGAACTTCGCCGGTAAACGTGTAGCCGTCGTCGCCTACGGAGATACGGTAATACGCCGCGTCCGTGCCGTTGTTGACAATATACAGACCGAAAGCGTAATCCTCGTTTGCCGCCGCTTTTACGTAGCGAAGAGTGAAGTTTTCGCCTGTGAAATCCTCGGGAGCGGAAACAATCGCACCGAAGCCCGCGCCGTTAAGCGTAAAGCTGAAAGACTGCCCGTCCTCGGTGTCCTGAGCCTCAAAGTCGAATACGTCGATTGTGCCCGTGTATGCACCTTCGAGACCGTCCGTTTCGACGAGCATGCCCGAAGCGTTTTTGCCGAAACCGAAAAGCTTGTCGTCGTCCTTGTCGAACACCGCAACGTAGTCTGCGTTGTAGCAGCTTTCGGCGGCGATATCCGTGCCTGTAATCAGCGGTGAATTTTTAAACTTGACGTTAAAGTAAACCTCGCCTTCGCGGACGAAGATATTTTTGGTTTCGCCGACAGCGGTAGTCTTAAGCGAAATTGCCTCGCCGCCGTCCCAAATAGACATCTTGGATTCGATAGCGTCCACTTTATTGAGCGCGTCTTTTGTGGAAAAGTCTTCTACATCGACGGGAACGAGCACAACGGTCTTATTCCCCGTCAAAACCACCATCGCGCCCGTTTGCATATCTACGTAGCCGTTGTATACGGTTACGGTGCCGTTAGGCTTAATAGCGGGGGTTTCGCCCGACCTATCCATCTCGCGAACGGTAATCTTAAGCTTACCCTTAGCCTCGTCGATAAGCTCCAACGTAAAGTGACCTTGGGAAATAACCCATGCATAATCGTTAAAGCACGCCGCAGCGCTGTCTCCGTCTGTTAAAGGAGAGAAAATCATCGGCTGGAATAACGAAGTATGCGTTCCGTTTTCGGGGTCGCTGTTATAGCTCCAGTGATTGTAACGGTCTACGGCTTTATTAACCTCGCTCGTGTCGTACGAGAAGGAAACGTAATTTTTGTTGTCGTACGGCGCAACAAGCTTGTTTGACGTTTTTACTCTTACGGTAACAGGCTCGTCAATTCCCTCCACGGTAGCCGTGTACACGTCGAACGCCGCCGTGTTGTAGTTGGCGGAAACGGACGATTCCTCGTCCTTCGTCCAAACGCTCGCTTCGTTAAGCGCAGGGAGCTGCTTCGTCTCAACGTACTCCTCGTCGCCGTCGCGTTTGCAATGACGAGTAAGCGTGCCACCCGACGTAAGAGTAGGTGCGCCGTCCGCCCATTCCCACTCGGTCATATCGTGACCGAGCGCGGGAACTTCCAAGTCGAACGAAACCGAATACTGAGAATTGGTGTAAGTTCTCGTGCCGGGAGTTTCGCAATCCGCGCCGACTACCGCACCGGGAGTCCAGAACGACGTGTTGCTAAGCGCGGGAACGTCGTGCGTTTCCTCGCCTCCGTCGTTATCAAGGCATGTGCGGATTATTTTACCGCCGGTTGTCAAAGTGGGCTCGTTGCCCTCTTTAACCGTCCAAGCGGACCAACGGTCGCCGTGACCCTTAGCGGCTTCGGTGACGGTATAGTTTAAGTCGTATGTATCGTTATGGTAAACCGTCGAGCCCTCTTCGGTGTGTGTGGCGTCGGTGTGCGAAGTGACCTCCCAGAACGCGGTGTCGCTTAAAGGTTTAAGCTCCGCCTTTTCCTCACCGCCGTCGTTTGCCTTGCAGTGGCGAATAGCAAGACCGGATGCGTTTTGCGTCGGTTTGCTGTCAGCCTTGACTTCCCACACGCCCCAATCGTGACCGAGCGCAGGATCGCCCGTCACCTTAACCTCCACGCCATACTCGGAGGAGGTGTACGTTGTGTAACCCGCTTCGGTATGAGTCGGCGCCTTCACCGAGGATTTCCAAAAGTCGGTGTCGCTAAGCGCAGGGACGTTGACCGTCGTGGTATTGCCGTCCGCCGCGCAGGTGCCCGTTAAGGTGCCGCCGTTTTCGACAGTCGGCGCACTCGTAACGGTCCACTTGTACTCGTGCGTGTGTTCTTCCGTTTCCTGGCAAGCTATCGCCGTAACGCATGCGCATGCGCCCAGCGCGATTGCCGCAAGAATGGAAAGCTTCTTGGTCTTTTTCATATCCTACTCCTTAAATGGGTTGTACCGCGGCATATTCACACCGCGGTCCGTTTACAATGTGATTAAAAAAATACGCGCACAGAGACATCATCGTGCTCCTATGCGCGTATTTAACGTATTATAATATTTTTTGTACAATATGTCAAACAATTTATGGGGCGTTTTTAATAATTATAGGCGAAATTTGCTTATTCCTCGTAGTTACTGAGTATGCTTATGCCTTCCGAGGTGTCGCCCCATTTGAGGATTTTAATGTACTGCACGGCGCCGTCCGCCTTTTCGATCTTAACGACGCTGTCGTTTTCGACGCCGCCGCTCATACTTGTAAGCGTGACTATCTCGCCCGTAGACGCCTTACTCGAAGAAATAACGTAAATATTGCCTACGCCCGAAATCGTTATCTCGCGCAGCACCGTTCCGGAAATTCCCACAACCCTGCTCGATCCGTGTCCGCTCTTTACATAGTAATCGGTAAAGTTGAACGATCCGCTTACGGTAAGAATTATCGCATTGGTCGCGATTGATTTTACCTCGCCCGCAACCGCGCCGCCGTTTTCGGAATACGCCTTAAACTTGAGTCCGTCGCCGTTCGCCTCGGCATAACCAAAGTAGTACGCACCGCTCGCGTTGAGCTCGATTTGACCGTTTGCGCCTATCGTAAAGTCGTAGTCCGCAAAGCATATACCCTTATATGCGCCGACAAACAGATTATTCGCTTCGAGCGTGCCCTTTACTATCTGAATGGAATAGTACGAGGTAACCTTTTCCCCGCCTACCGATACGGTGACCGAAAGCCTGTAATAGCCGGCATACTGCGCGCTGACCTTGGTCAAGTCGATATAGCCGTTTGCACTACTCGAAGCCTTATCCGCCGCCGACACCTCGCCGTCCTTTGTTATTATGGAAATGGAGTTGCGGATATCCGCTTTTACTCCATCGGCGGTTTTGCTGCCTATTGCCGCGCCGAAGCGGTACGAGCTTAAGTTGACAATCGCCCCGTCCGTAATGATAGAGTTTACGAGAAGCACTCCGTCGAGAAGATTTGTCTCAAACCGCTTAACCTTAAGCGTGTTGAGGAATTCACCGATATAAAACTCGGAGGAAGCGCCGTACGCGAAGTTGGGTTTTGTCCGCACGTAGCTTACGGTAAGAACGTCGCCGTTAACCGTATACCTTAACAGGTACGTTTCGTACGACGCCGAATCGGGCTTGAATACGCCCGTGCCGTAACCGTCGAGATAGAGATATCTTCCGGCGGACTCGTACAGCCCGTAATACTTGTCGCGTTCGAGAACGGTAAACGTATTGTTTTGAGTATTAAGCTTAAAGGTGTAAGAATACTTTTTCTCCTCGAACTGATAAAGGAAGAGCGTATCGGTTTCCCTGTCCTCATACCAGTTTTTGGTATTGTTCTTTTCGACGAGCCCAAAGGTAAATACCGTGTTACCCTCTATCTTAAAGGTGTAAGAGCTTGCCGAAGAAACCTCGAGCCTTGCGCTCTTTCCGTCGACCGTGCCCGTAAAGTTTTGACCGGCGTACTTGCTCACCTCGTTGCTCTTGTCGATTTTTCCGACCTTTGCGTTTTCCATGGTGAACACGTACTTATCCTCGCCGAATGTGAACGACGACTTTTCGCCAGCCGCCTCGTTAAATCCGTCAGCAAAAACAAGCTCGCCCCACTTTACCGCATAAATGGTATCCGACGCGTTTTTAACGGCAAGCTCGACGTACAGTCCGTACCACATATCGGCGGAATTATCCTTCTTTACTATATGGAACGCGTCGAAGCTGTAACCCGATATCGTACCCGAAAGCACGTAGTTTGCGCCGTAATTTATAACGAGCGACTTGTCGATTGTCCAAACCTCCTCGTTAAAATACACGAGCGGACGCTTTACGTCAGAAAAGCCGAGCTTAATTCTGTTGTCGGGGTCGAGCACTATTATTCCGTCTAAATAGTAAAGCGTGTAGTCGTTGTTTAAAAACCGGATAACAAGCGTATTTTCGTCTATTCCGCCGAGGAGCGTCGCCGTATAGCCGTTTACAGTCATCGTACCGTCGTCGGCTACAATCATGTCTTTAAGTATCGAGGAGGCCGCCGACTGCTCCACCGACGCGTTTAACGGCGCGGAATAGTAATAGTCGCCGTAGTCGCCCCAATCGCCGTATTCTCCGTCGTCGTAATCGTCGTCGTCGCCCGACGTAGGAATGGTTGTCATACCCGTTTTGTACGTGCCCATAAGCCTGCGGTCGAACACCGTGACGGAAGAAGTCGCGCTCACGCCGCCAAGCTCGAGCGTAACCGTGTACACGCCCGGATTAAAGGTGTCTACCTTGCCCGAAATCATTTCGGCGGTAACCTCGATAGCTACGCCGTTTTTAGTTACTTCGAAAAGGTCGGTGGTAAACAGAGTCGCGCCCGTAAACACGCTCGTGTCGTGGGCGGTGATAACGACGTCGTCGCGAATACTGACGTCGTACTCGACAAATATCGGGTCCTCGTCTGCGCCGTATACGTACACCTCTATCTCGATGTGCTGCACTTCGGTCTTATTCATATCGAGCGGCTCGCTTATTACTTTTGCATACAGGTAAAGAATGTTCGCGCCGTTGGGATCGGCGGTAAGCGCCATTTTTCTGCCGTTAATGGTGGCATAAACGTTGGAAAATACGTTAAAGCTTTCCACGCTGCCGCGTATAATCGTTACGATAGGATCGACAGCATGTGCGGCGCCTATTGTCTCGCGCACCGCATAGGTTACCTCGCACTCGGTGTATGCAAACTCGGGCGGTCTGCCCACGCCTATTCCTTTGGTGTTGTACGGAATGCGAAGCGTTACGGGATAGTCGCCTTCGACTTCGAAGTCAACCTCGTCGAGTCCCTCGAAAAACTCCTCGGGAATTGCGAAGTATTTAACGCCGTTAATTACAAGCGTAAAATCGTTGGAAAAAGGGTACAGCGATTTGTCGGTATCCTTTTGGATGTATATAACGTCGCTCGAAGCCTTTACGATTACGCCCGCCTCGACGGTTACCTTTGCGGTAACGGTCTGATTAAAGGCGTTAAGGGTAATTATGTACTCGCCCGCTTGCGAGTAGTTTACGGAGCCCGAAATCATGTCGTTAGTCACGGGAATAATCTCGGTTCCTCGCCTTATCTCGAACAGCGTTTCAAGCTCGATATTTTCGCTGTGCGGATATATTACGATATCTCGCGAAGAAAGCGTGTACGATAAATCCTCGACGACGCGGACCCGCACGCTCGAAGTGTACGTCTTTCCGTCCTTTACATACGAAAAGCCGACGGACACGGTGTCGCCGACGTGCGCTGACGAAACCGCGCTCGTATCGATCATTGCGAGGGTTACCCTTTCCGCCTTGCCCTCTACGTACAGCGAGAATAAAAGCGTGTAGTCATACAAGGCGACCTCGCTCTCCTCGAGCGTTTTAACGGTATAGCTCGGCACGACAATAACGTCGTCGATAACGTGAACGATAACCGTTTTGGTTACTCCGCCGAACGTAACCGAATATGCGTAAGTTCCCGCCGTGGCAACGACGGTGCTTGTAACCATGTCGTCGGTTATACTCTGCTTTTCTCCGTCCTTTTTAAGCGTAAAAAGGCTCTTAAAGTCATAGGAGGAAACTTGCGAGGTCAAAATCGTAATCTCCGCCGCCGAAACCTCTATTGTGTACACCGTTCCGACAACGTGGACCTTGACGGTAGCCGACTGCCCGCCGTAAGTACAAACGACGTTATAGTCTCCGCCCTCGGGGAGAACTCCCGTACTGTCTATATACTCGGCTTTAACCGAAACCACCTTGCCGTCGGATATAATCGAAAACAGGTACGTATAGTCGTAGCCCGCCACGTCGGTATCTCTGACGGTAATCGAATCGTACTTGGCGGTTACCGTTATAACGTGATTGCCCGGGTCGTCGGAGGGCGTGGGATCAGTGTCGCAGGCGGCAAAAGCGAATATCGCCGCGCACAAAGCAATAAACACCGATATTAGTAATAAACGCTTTTTCATAATTATTTCCTCAAAAAGCACGGTATCCGCGCTCGCCGGAGCGCGGGTACCGTCTTCGTTGACAATTATTTATTTACGCCGTAATCAGTTGTACCTTGCCGCGTAGTCGTTGGTAAGGTAGACGTCAAAGTAGAAGTAGCTTGTATAGATGTTTTCTACCCTTATCGTGATTTGGGTGTTGCCGTAAACGATCAAGCGGTTGTAGTCCGTGATCTTTATGGACAGCTTTGACAATCCCGCCTTAGTCATTTCGGCATCCATCTTTTCAAGATACTTATCGAACAGCTCGTCGGGAAGCTGTCTGTTTTCGTCGTACTCCATTGCCTGGCAGGTTACGGCCATATAGCGGAGATATTTCGTTTGACCGTTGCCGAGGTCGATGTCGTACTCCTCGCAGAACGGACCGGACATATAATCGTCGAATATGTTGGTGAACAGCGTAGGCGCGGGAACCTTGTTGTAGGAAGAGCCGTACATGCTCTTAATAGCGGTAAGCGCGTCGGGATAGTAAACATAACCTGTTTTGGGATCGCGAAGGTTTTTCCCTTCCTCATCTACATAGTATTTCATCTCGAACTTATCCCAGGTCGTTATCGAGCCACGCTCTTTGTAGTTGGTAGTAAGTCTTTCTTCCGCAATCGCCGTAGATCCGATATTGTCGAACGTGGTCTTAATGGTGCCGTAGGCCGTGGTAATATTGTAAGGGAACGTAACGGAAACAACGTTGCCGTCGCTGTCCACCACTATTGTAAGCGGATGAGAGGAATCGGCATACGAGCTGTCGCTGTAGCTGTGCATCGAAACCTGCATTGCTATGTCGCGCGTTACGTCGGATTCCTGAAGCTTAAAGGTGTACTGCGTCTTCCCGCCCTGAGTGGAAGATCCGCTAAACTCGAACAGATTTGCGGAAAAGTCGAACTTGGGAAGAACGCGCTCCTGCATGGATCCGTTAAGGCGCTTGATGCCCTTAAGACCTTTTTCGGTTACGGTAGATTCTCCGTCGGCGTTAGACGTTACAACGTACGGCTCGAACATCTCGAAATATCCGTCGAACTGTCTGTAGCCGCTGTACTCGACGTGGTAAATCTTGTCGTCCATTGTGTACGAGTATTTACCCGTGCGCTTAAGGACGATAGCATCCTCGGAAACGTAGCCGACAAGTCCAACCGTGCCGGTAGCCGAATTGTAGTTTGATATCTCGTCGTCAAACGTGAAGGTAGCAGCCGCTCTCGGGGCGTTATATGCGCGTGCGAGACTGTAGTCCGAATAATCGCTGTCGTCGTAGCCACCCTCATAGATGGCGTTTTCGGTTGCTGTAAATCTGTAGCTTGTAGCATTTTTAAGGTTGTTAAGCGCCGTAGTAAGCTTGTCTGCGTTCTCGGGCGCCGCATAAGGGGTCTTTGCGGCAATTGCGGTAGATCCGATTTTAGAGAACTCGATGTGAATCTCGCTTACGCTCATTGCGTCGTATCCGGTTATGTTGCCGCTTTGGTCGTAGGAAGCGCCGGAGTACGAAGGGTTGCACTGCGCGTCGATAGCCACGATATGCTCGTGCGCCTCGTCGAGCTCGAACACTACGGTCCTAAACCATTCGGTCGAAGGGTCGAGCATGGGGGTAAGCGATTGAGCGAGATACGCAACAAGGAAGAACTCCTCGGAATTGTTCGTGTTTACGTTGTACTCGTAATGCGAAGGGTCGGCGGGATCGTAGGTCATTTTGGTTTCGTTGATAAGGTTGTTAAAGCCGCCGAGATGGTTCCAATAATGCTGTGCTTCCCAAGCAAGAGGCTTGCTCCTGTAATCGGTCTGCATCTTGCGGGTAACCTCGTTGTACTTGTTGATTATCTCTTTTTCGATGGAGTGACCGTCGCTTAACGTTTCGATTACGTAACCGTCGAGATCGGTAATGGTGTACTTAACGTCATTCTTCGTGCCCTTGTAGTAGGTGTCGACGAGCTTCTCGGTACCCGCACTCGACCAGCTGCCGCTCCAAGCGCCCTCTTCCATTTCGACCGAAATGTCATACACTCTCGTTCTGCTATTGGAAGAAGTGTGGGAGTCGACGTACTTATCGGTAACGGTACCCGTAACGGTGATATTTTCACCCGAAATTTCGGCGAGCATTGCCGTTGTAAGATAGCCGACCTGCCCGTCGCGTTTGGGCGCAAGAACGGTTACCGTTTTGGTACCTTTTGCACCGGAATTTTCAACCGAGGTGGCGGTAATAGTGACGAGCTTGTTTAATATCTCCGGCTCGGTAAGCACGGAAACAACGCCGTTATCGTCGACTCTGAGCGTGGTAGGGTCGGAAACAGTCCAGGTAACTGCCTGGTTGTCGGTACCCGTAACGGTTGCGGAAAGGGTCATTGTCTCACCCTTTTTGATTGTATCTTGCCCGCCTGTAATTTCCACAACAATAGGATCGGGAATATCGGGACCGGGGCCGGGGGTAACGTCGCATGCAACGACGCCGATTGCGAGGACAAACGCCAAAGCGATTGTCGTCAGCAGTCCGAAAAACCTTTTTAGTTTTTTCATTTTTTTTCTCCTTAAGGGGTTAATACTAATTTTGGGGCGCCGCGGTGACCCATACGTAGATGAACAGGTCGAGCGACGAATCTACGGGCTGAATGTTAATCGTCCTTTTAAATCCGTTTTTGTCGGTATAAACCTTGGAATACGTGTTGTTGCGCGATCTTGAATACCCGAGTTCGAGAAGGTAGGTGCGAAGCGTGCTAAGCGAGCTTGAAAGCGTATAGTCGATTTCGAGCGGAACGTCGTAGTATAAGCCTATCGTCCTGTTCGCGCCTCTCATGGACGAGAGTCCGAAACCGAAGGTGTCGCCGAGCACGTTGTCGAATACGGGAACAACGTTTTCGATTGTCTCCTCGTCCACCTCGAGCTCGAGGAAGGAAGCAAGGTACACGTCGGCGGCAACGTCGCCCCTATCGGTAAGCATGTCGGTAATAACAAAGCTGTTCCAGCTATTGGGCACTTCCCTAACGGGCAGGCTTTCGAGCTTACCTACAATGTCGCTGTTCGTTTCGGTCGTGCCGAAGTCGTAATAGCTTATTTCAACAACGCCTACGAGATAGCCGAGGTAATAGTTAAAGCCCGCAGATTCTATATAACCGTCGGTATTGACCACAACGTACGGGGTGAACGACGCATTGTTGGTGTAAGTGCTGTCCGTTGCGTAAATACCGTACAGGTCAGCATCCGAGCCTAAACCTTTATAGAAGGTTGTCGCCACGGCGCACATCGGATAATCCGCATAGTAATACATCTTACCCGTTTCCTCGTCGGTAATGCGCGTCGTGAAAATCTCTGCGGCAAAGTCGAAGGACGGCCTGGCGTTTTTAAAGCTGTCGGCGTACGCCCTGCCCGTGCCGAGTGTGTTAAGCACCGCGCCGGACGAGTCCTGGTTTACGAAGAACGTATTGTAAAAGTCCGTGCCCTTTTGTTCCGTCCTGTTAACGTAACCGTAGTCAAGCCCCGTAAACTGCCTCGTGCCGTTGCCGAGGTAGACGTTGCTGTAATCTGCGGGGATAAAGTTGTACGGAACAAAGTGACAAACGTCGGGGGTAACCGTTTCGATATAGCCGGTATAGTCGTAGGTATACGTTAAATAGTTAATGCCGACGTTAAGGAACTCCGTGGTATAGTTGTCGAGCGCCTGCATTTTGGCTATCGCGTCCTGAAGCGGCCTATGAACTTCCTCGTCGTGCTTGTACTTTTGGATTTTGGATACCTTTACGCGGTCCTCGCCGATATTGAGCGCTACGGTAAGCTCCATTTCCGCAATATAACCCTCGTAGGTGGTGTAATCGGTTTTGGATTCTGCGTATATACCCGCAATCTCGCCTTCCTCTACGATAAGCGAAAGGGTTTCGGGGTCGAAGCCGTAAGGGTTGGCGGCGGAAACAATCTTATTCATAAAGTCCGCTTTGTCTTCTTCCTTTTGCTCTTCGCTGTCGCCCATGCCGACGTATTCGTAACGCCACGTCTCTGTGTTAAACTCAAACGCGTCAAGCGTTACGTTTCTGCCGTAGAAAGCGTTGTAAAGACCTGCGTCCACCCAGGTAAGCGGATTGCCGTCCCCGTCCTCGAGCGGAGTGGGATCGTCGTCGTTGTTAAGGCTGACCTGCACCTGAGCGGCTATGCCGCCCTCGTTTTTGATGTATAAGCCCGACGCAATACCGACGTCCACCTCGTACTTACCGTACCACTCGGAGCCGTTCATTGCCGTGCTTATGTCGTACGACACGCTGTTATACGGTCTGTAAGTCATAATCGAATAGAGATTGACGGTTAAAAAGCCCTCGAAGCCGATATATTCGGTATTGAGCTCGTCTATCATTTCTTGCGTAAGATTGGGCTTTGCCGTTACGGTAAGCGCCTTTGTAAGCGACACGGAGGAGTCGAATTCGCTTGTCACCTTGACGGAAACAATCTTGTCGCCCGTAACCTCTTTGGCGGTTACGAGACCTTCGTTGTTTACGGAAATTATGTCGGAGCCGGAAGTAACAGTCCAAGTAACTCTTTTGTCCGCGGTGCCGTTTACAACCGCCTCAAGCTGAAGCTTACCGCCGCTTTTAACCTCCGATCCGCCCTTAACGCCTATAGTTACGTCGTCGCGCCTATATGTTACGGGTGTGGATTTGGGGGAATCGGTATAGCCTTGAGCCTTTGCGTATACGGTAACGGTGTAGTCTCTTACAAGCCCTATATCGAGATAGTAGTATTCCGCGGCGGCGGTATGATCCTCGCCGTTAACGGTAACCACGTACGAGGTAGCGTTTTCCACCTTGCTCCAAATAACGGTAACAAGGTCCTCGTCCTCTATCTTGCTGAATCTGACGTTTTGAGGCGCGGTAAGAACACGCTCCTCTTCGATCGGCGTTTCGCAGCCCGCAAAGCAAAAGATTAACGTTAATGCAAGAATAATGCTTAATATCTTTTTCATTATTTCTTTTCCTCCTTGTCGGCTGTGCCGGGACCGTTTTTCTTTTTCATTCTCGAATACACGACAACCGTGTACGCGATGAATATAACGGAAACGACGAGCACCACGACTATTACGACAATCATTACAATCTCGAGAGCGGTGACGCCGTCATTATGCGGCTGTTCGTACCAAATGGGAGGCAAGCCCTTTAACTCGAGAATTCTGTTTTTGGCGTTGCGGACGGCGGAAACAAACGCGTTCCATTCCTCCGCCGTATAGCCGAAGTCCACAGCCGTGCGGCTTATCGCTTCCAATTCAGTAAGAGCGTTGTCGACAAGCTTTTCGTCCGACATCGTAATTGTCTTGATAAGCATGATTTGTTTTGCGTATTCGATAAAGTCGGACAGGTGCGCGTCCATTGCGACGTAATCGCTTATTATCGCCTTGTTAACCTTGCCGAAAAACGCCTCGTAGATAATCGAATCGTAGCCTGTTACGTCCGAATTGGAGGGAAGTATCATCGCTATCCTCGCCTGCTTTCCGGCAAGATCCTTAAACGTGAAGTAGCAAAGCATCTCTCCGTATATGTCGAACTGGTTGTGAAGAAGCTCGTATCCGGGATCGCCCTCCTCGAGCGAAGCGTCGCGCACGTACGTGCTCTCGAGCGTAGGCGCTTTTACCGAGCGGAACTCGACCGAAAGAAGGCTCTTGTATCCGAAGAAAGCGAAATTACCGATGGATTTAAGCGAGCCGGGCAAAACGATATATACAATGTGTTCGTTTTCGTTGCCCGCGTAATAGTCGATTGCAACCGTCCGCTCTCTTACCGTAAGAGTCTCAATCTCCATTGCGGCGGGTACGGAAGCGAGCATGTATTCGCCGTTGGGAAGCGTGACGTACAGTATACCGTTATCGATGAGTGCGTAGTCGTTTACTTTGCCGTTATTCGTCTTTACACCGTTATCGAGATAGTAAAAGCTTGTAAGCGAGGTGCAGCCGAGGAATGCGATTTGGTCGACGAGCGCGATGTCGTCCGAGAACACGAACTCGGTAAGCTTGGTATTTAGTGCGAACGCGCCCATTCCGATAGAAGAAAGCTTAGGCGCCGTAAACGTTGTAAACAGTCCGTTCTGGAAAGCAAAGGGTCCGACCGAAATAAGGTTATTGGCCGTTATCGTGCCCGAAAGGGACGTGTCGGCAAATGCACCGAAGCCTATCGTCACTGCCGACTCGAGGCTGATATCGGAAAGACTATAGCTCGAGGTAAACGCATAATCGGCGAACTCCTCGACTTTGGACAAATCGATATCGGAAAGATTCGAGCAACCCGCAAACGCGAACACGCCTATACGCTTAACCGAATCGGGAAGAACGATGGATACTAAGGACTCGCAGTAGCCGAAGGTGTAATCGGGTATCGCGGTGAGCCTGGCTTCAATCTTCACGTTTGCAAGCTTCGAACAGGCAAAGAACACGCCCTGTCCCATTTCGGTAAGCGACGCAGGAAGAACTATTTCCTTAATCTGCGGCGCGGTGGCGTACTCGTCGTACTGACCGAACACGAAGTCGCCTATCTTTTTAACGTTGGGAATAAGCACGGTCGTAAGCGACTTGCAGTCCGCAAAGGCGTAGTTACCTATCTCGGTAACGCCTGTAAGATCCGCCTTCCAAAGCGAAGTACAGCCGTAGAAGGAATCCTCTTCTATAAACCCGTCCGTCTTGCTTAAGTTGATTGTACTAAGCAGCGTATCGTTAAAGAAGCAAGCTCTGCCGAAGTGAACGCCGCCCTGGTCGGGCATAGAGACGGTAGTGAGTTTTACACAGCCCTGGAACGCGCCGAAGCCGAAATTTGCGTTTGCACCGATTACTACGGATTCGAGCATGGAACGGAAGAACGCGCCCTCGCCGTAGTGTGCGTTTGCATTAACAACGACAGACTTAAGATTCGTCATGCTGAACGCATATGAATCGACGTAGTCGACGGCGTTAAGATTGATTTCCGAAAGAGCGGAGTCGTAGAACGCGCGCACTCCTATTCTTATTTTTCCCGTATTGGGCAGCTCGACTGCGGTAAGCTCCTTGCATGCCGCAAAGGCGAAATCGCCGATAGTAAGCGCGTCGTCGGCAGTCAACGTCACCTTGGTAATACCGAGCCCGCTGAACGCGCCCGCGCCGATATGTTTGTACTCGGCGGGGATAGTAACGTCGCCGGTTACCGCGTTGGAGACAAACAGTATCGTGTCGCCGCTCTTATTAAGGAGGTAGTGTCCGTCGGACGAGGTCTTGTAGTTGGTATTGCCCGCAGGAACGTCGAACGTCGTTATATTGGTGCCGCGGAGCGTTGCGCCCGAAATGTCGGAAAGTACGGTCTTCTCGCCGAAGCGGAGGGTTGTGAACTTTTCGCTGTTAAGGAACAGATAGTTGCCGAGCGACACTTCACAATTGGGGAGCGTAAGGCTCTCGAGCGAGGTGCAGTTATAAAACACCTGGTCGCCGAGCTTGGTCACTTTCTTGAAAGTAACCGAAGTCAGCTTGGGATTGCTTGCAAAAGCGCCCTCGCCTATCGAGTACAAATCGTTTTCAAGCACCACCCACTCGAGGTTGTCACAGCCCGCAAAGCAGTAATCGGGGATTGACACCTTCTCATAGATTGTAACGTTGGTTAAGCCGCTTGCCGCAAACATCTGCTTGGCGAGCTTTGTGTGCTCGGTGAGTTTCACCTGCTTGATATTGTCGCAGCCCTGGAATGCCGACTCGCCGGTGTTGCGGAGCGCCGAAAGATCGAGATTGCTTACGGTATCGGTGCCGTCGACCTTGGAGCCGACAAGGGCTTTGCAGTTTTCGAACGCGCTTTCTCCTATTGCATACGCTTTCGAAAGGTCTACTCTCTCGAGGCGTGCACAGGCGTAAAACGCGCGCTCGCCTATCGTGTAAGTGGTGCCGAGGTTAATCTCTTCCAACTTACCGTCGCCGTAAAAAGCGTACTCGCGGATGAATTTGACTTCACCGAGAATGGTTACTTTTTTAAGATTCGAGCAATTATAGAAGGCGTATTTTTGTATCTCGTCTATGCCATTGGGGATTATCACTTCCTCTATGAACGGGTTGGACATAGGGATTTTGTTCGCGTCGTAGTCTTCCTCGGTAAGCTCTATGGATTGGTCGGTATCGTAAAGACAGAATGCGTACGGACCGATATAGAGTATACCCTCGTCGTCGGGAATAACCACCTTTTTGCTGTTGCCCTTGTAAGCAACGAGGACGCGGTTTTCTATTACGAACTCGTTGTTAACCGTAACGTTAAGGCTTGCTATAAGGTTGGAGCCGCTTACCCTAAGCGATATTGTTGCGGATCCCTCCGCAATTGCGGTTACGAGACCGTTTTGGTCGACCGTAACAACCTGGTCGTTCGTTGTCGAGTAAGTAAGCTCGTACTTGTCGGCAACGTACCAGGGCGTAATTTCGTAGGTGAGCTTAAACGACTCGCCGGGATAGAACGAAACTCGGCCCTTTAAGGAATTAATGAATATTCTGGAGCCCTTTTCGCCTATCTCGCTTGTCTGACCGCCTCTCGCATACGCGAACTGCGTTTCAAAGTAAGCAAACCGTATATCGGTTATGGTCGCGTCCTTTACGTCGTCGACGTCGTTTTGAGAGTTTAGCGATCCTTTTGTCGCGTCCTCTATTACTTCATCTTCGTCGACGCTATGCGCGTCGGGATCGTCTTTTTCGCGCGCCTTTACGTTAAGGAGCAATCTTGCACGCTTAAGGTCCATTTGCTCGGTTACGGTTATAGTCGAACGTCCTACCGAAACGCCGCGCACCAATCCGTCCTGAATTGTCGCAATGTCGGTATTGGACGAAGTCCACATAAGGTACTTAAGGTAATCCTTATTCTCGTCAACCGTCTTGTCGCTCGTAGCAAGGTACTGCGTAAGGTCGACAATCTCGTCCTCGTAGATTGTAAGCATTGTGAGCGGCGTGCCGTCAATCTCGCCCGACTTTGTAAACTTAAAGTCGCCGCGAGTTCCGGGGAGCTGGCAAATAAAGAAGTTGCTGTTAAGCGCGTAGTCGTCCACCAAAAATCCGAGTGCGCTTGTAATAAGCGCGTCGTAGCCGATGTCGTCGAGTATGTCCGTTATCTCGATGCGGACTCGGTTGTCCTTGCCCCTTTCGCTGTAAACGGGTATGGCGTAATCGGTAAGCATGGAGTACGAGGACGCCGAGTTGAATATAACCGGCGTAATGGACTGCACGTAATGGTTGTCGTACAGGGAAAGCGTAACGTAGTATCTGTCCTTTTTGCGCGTGCTGTCGTAGGTCTTTTCGTAAACCGCACTCTTAATCACCGGCGCTTCGTTGTCGAACGTAAAGTCGAATTTGAACGTGTTGTTCATATTCGTAAGCAGTCCGCCGTCGCCGTAGTCCAAAAGCCCCACCATCTTAAACTCGTAAACTCTGTTGTTTACAAGATTCATGGTTGCGGTCTTCCAGTTAAGAAGCTCGTAGTACGGTATGGGAGTGCCGCCCTCGGAATACGCTTTGCGGCCGTTGTAGTCCACAAACTCGTAGACAACCTTGCCGGTCAGCTTATCGGTTATGGTGTAGGTCATTGTTTTGGCGTTGCGTAGCAGTCCGCCGTACACCGACGAAAATCCGTCGATAGCGCCAAGAATGTCCGAAACGGCGATATGCTCCTCGGTAGCGGGAATCTCGTCGTAGCCCGCGGGCACGGTGTAGAGGTAGGTGCCGAGCGGAACTATATAGTTGTAGTAGTACGAGCCGTAAGGCGTGGTAGCGTAGTAGTCCGCCTTAATCTTATCCTCGTCGTCTATGGACTCGTCGTGCGCTTCCGACTCTACGTCGTAATACGTAAGGTCGAACATGGGCGCCTGCGTCCAGTCGCCGTAGAATGCGAGGAAAGGTATATTCAGATCTACCCCGTCGTCATACGATGCGGCAAGCTTAACATATCCCTCTACGTACATTCCGTAAGGGAACGAGGAATCGATATACTTTTTGTCTGCCGAGCTAAGCGTGTACTTAAGCGAAATCTTTGCGGTGGTGTTAGGCGCGACCGTTACCTTGTTGCCTTTTTTGGTGCCGTTTGTAACGGTATACGTAAAGCCGTCGCTAAGGAGGTAGCCCGTTTCGGCGACGAACTTACTGTCGGAAGACGATACGGTCTCGCTCATACCGACAAGCGAAAGATCGTATTCGACGGAATCATCGGAGTAGTTTACGATATTAAAGTTCATATCGTAAACGCCGGTGCGCTTGGGATCGTCGTAAAGCTCGAGCTTTGCCTTGCTTATTCCGTCTACGGAAAGGTACGCCTTGGTAGCGATAACGTTATTAAGGCTGGCTAAACCCGCGCCCTGCTTGCGCGGCGAGTACGGTACGCCCTGTTCGTTAAGGAGCACCGTCGCCGTCGACATTACTATTTGGTTTGCAAGAGCCACTATTTGCTGCGGCGAATACTCGGGGAACTTATCTTTAAGGAACTGGCGGATAAGTACCATCGCGCCGCAGGTATTGGGGGAAGCCATACTCGTGCCGCTCTGCTCGTCGTAGCCGCCGCCCGGGACGGAGGAAATAATCTTACCGCCGTGACCGGTAATTTCGGGCTTAAGCTCGAGGTCGGGACAAGGCCCCCAGCTCGAAAAGTCGGACATAAACGGTCCCGCCTGATACTCGGGCGCAACCTTCATTGTGCCGGTGCGCTGCGCCGCAAGACGTGTGCCTACGTCCTTGCTTATCGAAACGCAAGGGATATGGTCGGTTTTACCCATCGACATGGAGATGTCGCCCTCGACGTTGTTGTATATGATTATGGCGGCGGCGCCCGCAACCTTAGCCTGCAAAGCCTTGTCCTCGAAGGTGTTGCTGCCGCGGCGGACAAGCGCTATCTTGCCCTTTACGTCAAGTCCGATATAGTTGACGCGCGAGCCGTTGCCGGGAACGGTGACGTACTCGAACGTTCTCGATTCGTTTGCCGGAATGTTTTGCTGCTCATAAAGCTCCGCAATAAAGTCGTTCTGCTTGCCCGCTATCGAGCTGGACTCGAGGAAGAAAACGACGTCGGTATCGTTGCAGAGAAGATATCTGCTCGTAACGCCGCTTACGCACGCGACGCTAAGCGCAGAGCTGTACGTCGAGGGCGAGCCTACGGTAGCCGAGTCGGGGTTTGTAACCATGTTGGTATTGCCCTGGTCGCCGCCGAAAGCCGAGCTGTAGCTGTTGCTTGCCGCGGCAACGAGAGTGATACCCGCAGTTTCAATCTTGCCGTAAACTTCGTTCATCTTGTCGCCGTCCGGCTCGCGCGCAAATCCGCACGACATACCGAGCGACATGTTGATGCAGTCTACCTCGAGCTTAACCGCGTCCTCTACGGCGTAGAGGATATCGTCGGTTTCGGCGCCCGAGGAACGATCGGGGAAAACCTTCATTAAAACGAGCTGCGTATCCGTAGCGACGCCGCGAACGACGTAGCCGTCCTCTGCGGCAGTGCCGCCGTTGTCGCGCGGGTCGTGACCGCCGATTATGCCGGCGACGTGCGTGCCGTGGTCGGAGTCGTACGGGAATACGTCGTAGTCCTTATCCGCGTAGTCGTACATGAAGGGAATCTTTTCGCTGTACCACACGTCGTTAAGCTCGAGTCCGGGAGTAAACGACGCCGCAATCGTTTCGGGAAGCACCGCGTCGATATCCGCCTTTTGGAGACTTAACGGACCTTCGGGCGTGCGCGAAAATACGATATGCGAGCAGTCGAAGCCGGAGTCGAGAATTGCAACCGAAGTGCCCTTACCCGTAATGCCGAGCGCGTTGGCGGCCGCCGCGTTGAATATACCCGTTTCGTAAACATCGACAGGGTTTACAACGCTCGACCCGCCGCCGAGCGACTCCTCCGCTACCTGCGGACGGTTAAACGTGTCGGAAAGCATGACCGATTCCACACCGGGCACTTCTTCCAATTTTTTAATCTTGCCGTATTCGACGTTGACCGAAAAACCGTTCAAAACGGTGTTGTAGCGGTTTTCCACGGACACGATAAGATTTTCGGACAAAAGCTTGTCTATAACGGCGTCCTGCTCGCGCTTAATAATGCGCGCGCGCATTGCGCCCTCTTTCGATTTTGCAAACGCGCCCGCCGACATTGTTTCGTATTCGGCGCTTTCGAGGTATGTATCGATAATATCGTTGCCCTCGAGTACGACAATCGCCTTAACGACGTCGCCCGAGCGGTAGCCGCCGTTTTCCTTTAAGTACTCCGCCTTAATGCGGGAAAGAGTCTCTTCCTGGGTAAACTTAAAGTCGGATTGCAAAACCTCGAGCTCTTGCGACGATTGAACAATCTCGTCCGCGGGGTCGGGAAGCGCCGGAATATCGATACTTCCGCATCCTGCGGCAAGAAAGCTCGTGCAGAAAAAAAGCGCCATAAGTATGACTATAAATCCATTAAGCTTTTTCTGTGTTTTACGCATTTGTTCTCCTTTTACTTGAGGCTGAAGCGTTAAGGTCTTAACCCTTTAACCAAAAGTACAGTAGCAACGCCGTAAGCGAAAAGCAAGCCACAACCCCTAAAAATATGGGTAAAAACCTTGCAAACGCAGCGCGGATCGCCGCCCATTTTTCTTTTCTTGTAAGCTTTATAGAGTCATCGCGCCTTTTTATGCCGCGTGCCTCATCCAGCCCCTCCATACTGTAAACAGTGTGTCCGTCGTCAATGTACTTGACTTTTTTCTTTTTGGGTTTGTTGTTTCCCGTATCGACTTTCGCTTCGGTAGCGGTCTTTTGGGATTCGGGCGGAACGCCCTCCCCTTCGTTATCCTTATCCTTTGCGTCCGGATCTTTTACGGGATCGCCACTCATGAGTTGCCCTCACTCGGCTTTGTTGTGTTACTTGTCTTTTTTGTCGACTTGCCTGTCGCAGTCTTGGGCGCCGCAGTCTTTTTTGTCGTCGGCTTTGACGAAGCGGACTTCGGTTTAGCCGTCGTCGACTTTGGAGCTGTCGGCTTCTTTGCGCTATTCGGCTTTTTAGCCGTCGGCTTTTTTGTACTGCCCGATTTTTTTGCCGCCTGCTTAGGCGCAGGAGGTTTCGGCGGAGCCTTTCTCGGGTTTGTCGACTTGGGTAAGGTCGCCTTTTTGGCTTCCGCCATTTCCTTGGTAACTATCGTTACGGTAGGATCCACGCCCGTTTTCTTTGCCGACTTTTGAGCTTTAGCCTTTTTTTCTGTCGCCGCCTGTTCGGTGTTTTCCGCTTCTAGCGCCTCGGCGGGCTTTGCCGACTTTTTCTTTGTCGGCTTTTTGACCGGCTTTTCTTCCGTCTCCGTCTGCGCCGTCGTTTCCTCTTGCGCTTTCGGCTCCTCTACGTGCGCCGTGTCGAGAGTTTCCGTTTCGGTCGCCTCGTTCGTTGGCGCGGCTTCGTGGGTTTCCGTTTCAAGCTCTTTCGCTTCGGGAACGGGTGCGGCTTCGGGCTCTTCCGTTTCGGTCGCCGTTGTCGCTACGGTTTCCTCCGCGGGCTTTTCCGCCGCGGTCGCCGTATCTTGCGAGACGGTCTCGTTTACCGTCGCTTCGCCGGTTGCGTTTAAGCTATCGCTTGTCGCTTCCGATTCCTTCGAATCGAGGGGCTCGGCACTCTGCGGCTTTTGCTCCTCCGCTTTTTGCTCTTCGGGCTTTTCCGTAGGTTGCGCCGATTTTTTCCTGCCGCGTTTAGTTTGTGCGGCAAGCTCGATTGCAATACGCTTTTCTTCCTCTAATCTGTCGTATTCAGCGTCGTACTCGTCAAGCTTACTCATTATCTCCTCGTTGTAGAGGTGACACGCCACAAAGTGGTCGGGCTTAACTTCGGTGTACTCGGGAACGACGAATTTACACACCTTCATGCACTTACTGCATCTTGTATGGAACTTACAGCCCGCGGGGGGATTTGCCGGTGAAGGGATATCGCCCTCGAGCATGATGCGTTTCATTTTTACGCTCGGATTGGGTGCGGGAACCGCGGAGAACAATGCCTGCGTGTAAGGGTGTAACGGGTTATCGAAAAGCTCGTCCGTCTCGCTCATCTCCATCGCATTGCCGAGATACATAACGAGTATGTTGTCGGTAATGTACTTAACGACGGAAAGGTCGTGCGAGATGAAAACGTAAGTAAGTCCTATTGTTTTTTGAAGGTCCTTAAGTAGGTTAATAATCTGCGCCTGAATGGACACGTCGAGCGCGCTGACCGGCTCGTCGCATATAACAAGCTTGGGCTTAACCGCGAGCGCTCTGGCAATACAGATACGCTGGCGCTGACCGCCAGAAAACTCGTGAGGATATCTGTCGTAATAGGACGGCTTTAAGCCGCACTTTTTCATTATGTCTATTACGTACTCGTAAACCTCGTTCTTGGGCACAATTTTGTGAACGCGCACCGGCTCGGCTATAATCGCGCCGACCGTCATACGCGGCGGAAGCGAGCTGTACGGGTCCTGGAAAATAAGCTGAATGTCGGTGCGGTACTTCATCATCTTGCTTTTTTTAAGGTTGGTGATGTCGTCGCCCATAAAGTAAATCTTACCGCCGTCCGACTCGTAAAGCTTTAATATCGTTCTGCCGAGCGTGGTCTTGCCGCAGCCCGATTCGCCTACGACGCCTATCGTCTTGCCCTGCTGAAGATCGAACGTAATATCGTCCACCGCTTTAAGATAACGAAGCGGCTTTCCGAAAAAGTTTGTCTGTATAGGGAAATATTTTTTAAGGTGCTCTACCCTTAGTATGGGCTGTGCCGATTTTACGAGCTTATCTGCGGGAGCGCTTTCGACCTGCTCCGCCGTCTCGGGCGCGGCTTCGGTCGGCTCGACCTGTTCGGTTTGTTCCGTCGGAGTTTCCGTAGCCTCGACGGGAGTTTCCTCCGCCTCGGGCTCCGTTGCAGAGTCAACCTGTTCGATAGGCTCCTGCTCCGCCGTCTCAGGCGCGGCTTCGATCGGCTTGACCTCTTCGGTTTGTTCCGTCGGTGCTTCAACCTCTGCCGCAGTAGGCTCTTTTACTTCCGATTCGGTCGCCTCCTCGATAGGCTCTTTAACTTCCGCCTTTTCCTTAGGCTCAGCCTTTTTCTTTGTCGATTTCTTTGCGGGCTTCGGCTTTTCTTCCGACGGCTCTTTTTGCTCCGCGGCTTCCTTAGCATCCGCCTTTTCCTTAGGCTCGGACTTTTTCTTTGTCGGTTTCTTTGCGGGCTTCGGCTTTTCTTCCGACGGCTCTTTTTGCTCCGCGGCTTCCTTAGCTTCCGCCTTTTCCTTAGGCTCGGCCTTTTTCTTTGTCGCTTTTTTTGCGGGCTTCGGCTTTTCTTCCGACGGCTCTTTTTGCTCCGTCGGCACGCTTGCCGTTTCGTCCGCTACGGTCGCTTCGACCTGTTCGGGTTGTTCCGTCGGCTGTTCGGGCTCGACGTTTTCAGTCGGCTGTTCGGGTTGTTCGGCTTGTACCGCATCCTCTTCCGTTTCGTCGGTTTGGGACGGGTCGTTCGAACGATTCCTAAGCTTTCTCAACTGCACCTTTCGGGCGGGTTTTTTCTTAGCCGATTCCTTCACGGGCTTCGGCTCGCCCGGATCTCCCGCGTCGGCGAAAGTGACGAAGTCTGAAATATTTACTTTATCTTCCATCTCACTGCGCCTCCTCGTCCTTTACTTCGTCCACGCTGTCCCCTTCGTACAGGTAACACGACACGTAGTGAGTGTCGCTTATCTTTATCATCGGAGGGTACGCACCCGAGCATTTGCCGACGCACTTATTGCATCTGTTTTTGAAATAGCAACAGTCGGGAAGGTTTATGGGGTTGGGAACCTGTCCGGGTATCGAATAGAGCGGCTTGCTCGCGTCGGAGGTAAGGAGCGGTTTGCTCTTTTGCAGTCCGATAGTGTAAGGGTGTTTGGGATTAAAGAATATATCCTCGGCGGTGCCGTGCTCTATTACCCTGCCCGCGTACATAACGACAACCTCGTCCGCCATTTCGGCAATTACGCCGAGGTCGTGTGTTATCAGCATTATCGAGCAGCCCTCGGTCTTTTGGAGCTGTTTAAGAAGCTCGAGTATCTGCGCCTGAATGGTAACGTCAAGCGCGGTTGTCGGCTCGTCCGCAATAAGAAGCTTGGGATGACCGGCAAGCGCCATTGCTATCATAACGCGCTGGCGCATACCGCCCGAAAGCTCGTGCGGATAGCTTTTGTAAACGTGCTCGGGCATGGAGATACCGACTTTTTTAAGAAGCTCGATACTGTATTCCTTTGCCGATTCCTTTGTGGCGCCCGGCTCGTGGAGGAGAGTTACCTCGTCGAGCTGAAAGCCTATCGTAAACACGGGGTTAAGGCTTGTCATCGGCTCCTGGAAAATCATCGTAATGTCCTTGCCACGGATTTTGTACATTTCCTTGGTGGGCATTTTTGCGATGTTGTAAGCAAGCTTTTTGCCGTCCGCGTTCCGCCCAAGGTCGTCGCTGTTAAAGCGGATTTCGCCCTCGATAACCTGTCCCTGCGGCGCCTGAACGAGCTGCATAATGGAAAGCGACGTAACGCTCTTGCCGCAGCCCGATTCGCCGACGACGCCGACGATTTTATTTTTGGGAATGTTAAACGAAACGCCGTTTACCGACATAACCGTACCCGTATCGGTAAAAAAGCACGTTTTAAGATTGTCAAGCTCGACAAGGTTGTTTTCGTCGTGCATGACGGACGTATACTCTTCGAGCGAGCGGTTTTTCTTTTTAAGAGCCTCGTAGTACTTCATCTGTTTGATGTTGTACCTGATTATCTTTCTGCTCTCGCCGATAGATATATAATTCGATTTTGTCTTTTTTTCTTTCACGGTGTGATTATTTCCTTGCTTTGGGATCCATCGCGTCGCGCAGGCCGTCGCCTACGAAGTTGAAGCCGAGAACGGCTATAACTATTAAAACGCCCGCGGGGAACCAAACGTTCATGTGATATTGGAATATAATGGGGTCGTTTACTTGCGATATCATCGTTCCCCACGCCGCTTTGGGTAGTTGCACGCCGAGTCCTAAGTAACTTAGCGTCGCCTCGTACAGTATTACGGAGCCTAAGCCTAACGTCATCGAAACTATAAGCTGCGGCATTACGTTGGGGATAAGATGCTTGAATATCTTGCGCCAAGTGGGAAGTCCCATAACCTCGGTCGCTACCATGTACTCTTGTTCCCTCAGCGATATTATCTGACCGCGGACAAGCCGAGCCACGCCGCTCCAGCTGAACAGAGTTATTATTACCATCAGCACGTAAATCTGTTGGTCGGGCTCGAGCTCCCACGAGTCTATAACGGCGGACGCAATAAGCAAAATAGGTAGCGTCGGTATACAGGTAAATATATCGACTATACGCATTATAACCTGGTCGACCCAGCCGCCGAAGTAGCCCGCCAAGCCGCCGAGAACAATGCCTATAAGCGTTTCGAGTATGACGACTATAAAGCCTATCATAAGCGATATTCTGCCGCCGTACATTAAGCGCACGAACACGTCGAAGCCCTTATCGTCGGTGCCCAGAAGGTGCTCCAAGCTCGGGTTGGCGTATGTGTTGGTTTTGCCTATGTAGGTAAAGTCCTCTAACACCTCGACGGTGTTGCCATCTTCGTCCACGTAGGTGTAGACGCTCGAAATTTGGAATTCGGTGGGAGTGTTGTCCACTTGATCCTCTTCCCAGCTGACAAACACGGGCCCAAGAAAGGAGAAGATAAACAAGAACGCTATCATTACTATACCGACTATGGAAAGCTTACTGCGGAAGAACCTACGCATAACAAGCCTAAACGGGCTTATTTCCTTATACGTTTCCTGTTCCTCGATTTCCGCTTCCTCTTCCGCCTCGGTCTTGTAACGCTCCGCTATCGCCGCGGTGCCGTCCGAGTAAACGTGCTCGTTTTCGGGGGCTGCGGACGTTTCTTCTTCCGTTAGGACGGAATCTTTTTCGATATCTTCCATAACCGCACCTCCTACTTAGTCAGTTTAACACGCGGGTCGACGATGGCGTACATAATGTCGGACAACAGCGTGCCTATAATGGTGAGCACCGCGAGGAACATATTGTATCCCATTACGAACGGGATGTCGCCCTCGACGAGCGCTTTGTATGCAAGACGGCCTATACCGTCGATTGCAAAGACTTCTTCCGTTATCATCATGCCGCCGAAAAGCCCCGGGAGTATTCCCGCCATGAGCGTAGCGAGCGGAATGAGCGTGTTGCGGAACGCGTGTTTATAAATAACGGTGTGCTCGGAAAGTCCTTTGGCGCGCGCGGTACGTATGTAATCGGCGTTAAGCACCTCGAGCGTGTTGGTACGCGTATAGCGCATAAGTCCGCCTATCGACAGAATTACGCTTACGCCTATCGGCATTATAAGGTGGATGAGCATGTCTCCGAACTTGGTCATCTGCCCCGAGAATGTCATCGCGTAGTCCACGCTCGTATCTACAAGTCCGCTGACAGGCAGCCAGCCGAGCTGAACGCCGAATATCCTTATTACTATTGCCGCAAAGAAGAAGGTCGGGAACGACAGACCTATCATGGTAAACACCGTGACGGTGTAGTCTCTTACCGAGTATTGGTGCGTCGCGCTCGTTATGCCGAGCGGAATCGATATAAGGAATTGCAGGATCGTTGCGACAAGCGCTATCGCAAAGGATATCCACATATTGTCGGCTATGACCTGACCGACGGGCGCCCTGTATTTGAACGAGTTGCCTAAGTTGCCGGTTACAAGTCCGCCAAGCCATTTGAGATATCCTACGATAATGCTGTCGTTAAGACCGTACAAATCCAAAAACCTATCGATATCCTCTTGCTGTACGGAACCGTTTGCTATCTGTCCGGCATACTTGGTCTGCACGTAGTTCATCGGCATCATGCGAACCAAGGTGTAAACGATTAGCGATACACCTATAAGTATGACTATGGAGATTAGCAATCTTTTTACGATATACTTAAACATGAGTTCCTTAAAATTTAAGTGTTATTTTGGCTTTTGTGTCTCAATGATTACTGCGTGACGAGCGAGACGGTATGAATGTCGCTCGTAAGTCCCTTGTACGACGAGAGGTCCTTGTTAAAGGTGTTGACGTCGATTTTGGACTCGTTGTACGCGAACAGGTCGTTTCTCTGGTACGTGGGAAGCTCGACCGCAAGCTTCATAACAGTATCGAGCGCCTCGGAGTAAATGCTTGCGCGGGTCTCGTGATCCTCGTACATCCTTCCTCTGTCGATAAGGCGGGAAAGCTCGTCGAGGAGCGCAACCTCTCTGTCGTACTTGTTGCCGGCGTTACGGATAATCTGCGGATAGCCCCAGTTAAGCACCGACGTCGCGGTCGAATCCTTGTGGTAGACCTGGTACATATCGGGGTCGATTGTGGAGCCCCACGCCGCCGCCCAAACGGTAAGCGAGCCGCTCGTAAGCTTTTTAAGCGCCTGCGCGTCGTTCTTGACGGTTACGTTAAAGCCGAACGAATCGAGAAGCTTGCCTGCGTTAAAGAGCGCAATCCACGCCGGGTGATCGGTACCCTCGCCCGCAATGGTGAAGGTGTACTTGCACACGTTCGAGCCTTTGGCATAGACGCCGTTGGAGTTAATGTTGTAGCCCGCCTTTCTCATAAGGCCTTGGATAAATTCCTTTTGCTCGGCGGCGGAAAGCGTATCGCCCGCAGATTTGCCCTTGGACTGAACAAACTCTTTATACTGCGGATCGACCTTGTCGAGGTTTGCGGGAACCTTGCCGCCGATAAACGGATAGTAGGAGGTAGCGCCCTTCGGATAAGCCCAGCTCGAAAGCGACATTGCGCGGTAGATAGGCTCCGCTTGGCTCTTGTAGTAGTCGACGCAGTACATAATGTCTATGCAGTACATTATAGCCTGACGGACCTCTAGGTCGGGAATCTTACCGGCGTTGATGCCTATATAGCCGTAGCCCGCCGTTTCGACCTCCTTGCTTGCCATGTTCTTCTTTTTCGCAATCTCCTGAGTGGTCTCGGGCTTTGCGTTGGGCTCTGCAAAGTCTACTTGATTGGTGTAAAGGCTGTTAAGCATACCCGTGCTCGAAGTAACGACAAGGCGCAGTTTTTTGATTTTGGCGGGACCGAGCAGGTAGTACGGATTACGTTCGAAATAGATAATACCGTTGCTGTAGAAGTCGTTGGGCGTAACGTTGGACGTGCCGCCGCTCTGCTTAGCCGCCATGTACGGACCGGCGCCTACGGGAACGCCCATCTTGTTGGGCGCGTTTAACACCTCGTCCATAAACGTCTGCGAGTTCCAAGCAACGCCGAAGTTGTTGTTTTCGATACTGAATTCGTTTACATAGTTAACGCCGTTAAACGTACCGGAGTAGTAATGGAGGGGCGCAACGATAAAGGCAAAGTTCCAAATCGCTTTGGGGTCGACGCCGTGAATCTGAATGGAAAGGACCTCGTTAAATCCGTCCTTAACCGAGCCGTCCGAATTATACTCGGGTTTGGCGTATTCTACGTCGTTTACGGTTACGGAATTTGCGCCGCCCACGGAAGTTCCGCCGTTAGCGAACTTAATACCCGAAATATTGGGATATTTCTTTTCCATAGTAGCGGAAGCCTTTTCAAGCTCGATATTGGTAATATAATCGGCAAGGTTGGATCCGGTCATCCAGTAATCGATAACCTGATCGAGCTTGTCGGGAATGTTAAAGTCGAACACAGCCTGGATAGCTACGTCCTTAGTCCAGCTCTTGCAAAGCGCGGGCTGACCCTCCGCTTCGGGACCGCCGAACTCGTAGTAAAGCTTTCTGTCCTTTTTGCTCCAAGTGATTATGCCTTCGTTATAAAGGAAGGATTCGACGTCGGTGGTGAACAAACCCTCGTAAACATTTCCGTCCTGGTCGGAGAACTTGGTGTCCTCGTACGAGTTGAGCGAGTTTGACCAGTCGTCCTCAAGCTCCTTACGGAAAAGCTCAAGAGTTTTTTCGTAGTCCGCTACAAGGTTCCTATACGCCTCGCCTTTGTTCTCATATTCCCTGAGCCACTCGCCTATCTTGGCGCTGTCGTACTGCTCGGAGCTGTGGTCGCGAAGGATTTGAGCGACGGACTCACTGAGAGCGGTAACGCGCGCGTTTGCCGCGATGCGGAACTGCTTCATAAAGTTGTCCTGCTCGGTTTCGGTAGCCGCCTGAGTGCGGTACTCTTTAAGACCTACGATGTCGGTCGAATAAATGGTGGACGATCCGGTGTACGCCATATCGAGATACACGTACAGGTTAAACAGAACGTCCTTTATAGTTACGGGCTTTCCGTCCGAAAACTTAACGTTGTTTTTAAGAACGAGATAGTAAGTGGTAAGTCGCTCGTCCACTTGATTGGGCTCGGGCGCTTTGCCTTGCGTATCTATTAAGACGTCTTTTACAAGGCAAGCCTCGCCGTCGCCGTATACGGGGTTACCCTCGGCGTCGTTGCTGAGCATGCCGAGCTGAGTAAAGCCTACGACGTTGCCGTCGGTTGCCGACGTCGAGAAGAACGGGTTGAATACCCTATCCACCTCGAGCGTGGAAAATCTTATAGGGTCCTCCTCGTTGTCGTAATACACTACGGGGTCTTCCGGGTCATCGGTGGGTTTATCGCATGCCACAATCGAAAACCCGAGGCAAAGTGCAAGCAGTATCGTTACGAATTTCTTGAAAAAGCTGCTCATTTTGGTTTATTTCCTCCTACAATAGGTTATCTACTGAATTATTTGCTCGTCTATAGCCGACAAGACTTTATCGAATACGGAAGCGCCGTCTTTATAGAAGCATCCGTCATTGGAAGTAACTACTACAAGGTTTTCTCGGTTGAAGCCGGAAGGCAACGCTTCGATAATATACTTGGCTTTTACCGTGACGTTTGTAAGCGAGCTCTTTTCCGCTTTTACCGCAATCGGCGCTATTACGATTCCCCTCGTCTGATAGAGTGTGTTGTTTACCGCAATAACCATGCCCTCGAAGTTGACGTCTTTTACGATAGCGTCGCTCATCGAACCGAACAAGCTTATGGGAAGGGTGCCTTCGACGTCGAAAACCGCGTCGCTCGAGAGATTGTCTCTCGAATTGGGATAGTTAAGCTTAAAGTTTTTAATCGTGTGGTTGTTGCCGTAAAGCATGCGGGTAAAGTTACGGAAGCCGTCAAACGCTTCACCCTCGAGATCGATATCGGCAGTTAAGTTAATATCGAGCTTACTTCCTCCGTTGATTTGTCTCACCAAGGAAAGCAACTCGTCCTTTGTGGATACGTCCACAAACACGCCGCGCTCGAACTTAACGATAATCTTTATCTCGGTGTGCGTCGCGCCGCCCGGGTGAGTAAAGTCGTTATCCCAAGGGTTGCCCTCTTCGTCGAAAAATCCGGCAAAAGTGTAACCCGATACGCTGGACGAGTACGCAAGATAATCTCTGAACTTGTCGCCCGCGTTTACCTCGTAGGCGTTTCCGAGCGGAACAAGCTTTGTCGGATCGTCGAAGTCGTATCTATAAAGCTGATAAGTATAGTGTATAACGGGATTCCACTTTGCATACAGCGTAACACCATCCCTGTCTACCCTGTCCGAGTCGAAATCCCACTTGCCGCTGTACGTAACATAGCCGTCGGTTTCGTTTTTGTACTGGTACCAGCCGTCAAGCGTATATTCGGCGCGAGTAACGGTCGACTTACTGAACCTGTCGCTCTCCTTTTCGGCGGCGGGGTTTTTAATCTTGTTGCGAGACCCGCTCGGGAACTTGTAATAGTATACAATGTCCGCGGGAGAGTTCATATAAGTCCCGCCCTCGAGCACAAAAACGACTTTGACCGAATTCTCTCTGTCGAACTCGATCTCCGTGCTCATACACCCCGTCATAAATACCGACAGGGAAAGCATAATCGTTATGAAAATCAGCGTACCAAACCTTTTCATTTTCATCTCACCGTCTGATTGCTTATAGCGCCCTATTCTGTCGATTTTTCCGCTTTTCGTCCGAAAAATTGTAACAAAAAATGCGCGTTCTCGCCATTGAGGACACTACAAGTACGATAATTATACCACAAACGCAACTTTATAGCAAGCAAAATGCCGTATGGCTCGCCCTTTTTTCCAACAATTTTATAAATATTTTTTCTTATTTTTCAGGGCTTTACCTTTTGCCGTGATATATTATTATATTAATTCGTATCGGGAATAGTCACACCCACTTTCAATTTGCGCCGATAAACGACCGTATTGCTACACTTCCGAACGAAACACGCATTTACTATCGACCTCATCATTTCGACTGAAGCCTACAGCCCCTCAGCCTCGCTACGCTCGACAGCCTACGACTCGGGTCCGCTTTGGCTGCAAACAGCGCACTGCGCTGTTTGTTTGAGCTTCGTCGCGCCACTTGCGCAGGGGAGCCTTTAGTCGGGTGCAACGTCAAAATCCATATACATTCTACACACGACAGACGCCAAGCCTCCGGCTTGTCACTCTGAGCTTTAGCGAAGAGTCTCTTTCCTTTTTGCCACATTTAAGCTACTAAATAAAAAAGACCGCGAAGCGGCCTTTTTTTCTATTATCTATTCTATCTCATTTATTACCTATCCCGTTTATATCTCCTGCCTGATTTTTTCGGATATGTCGTTCCTTGCGAGAATGTACGCGCTTTTTATGATATGGTAGACCGTTTCGGCGGTCGCCGCGCCGTGACCTTTTATAATAGGCGCGGAAAAACCGAGAAGGACAGCGCCGTCGAGCTCGGTATAGTTGTACTTTTTGTACAGCTTGTCGTGGAGTTTTTTATAGCCGTCGGAATCTATCCCGAGCTTATTCATTGCGGTGTCTATTTCCTTGAGTACGCCGAGCGCCACACCCTCCATTGTTTTAAGCAGGATGTTGCCCGAAAAACCCTCGCACACGACGACATCGCCCTCGCCGGTAAGTATTTGAGTACCTTCGAGATTGCCTATAAAATCCACGCTCGAAGCGCGAAGCAGCTCGTTAGCCTTTTTGGTAAGCGCGCTTCCCTTTTTATCCTCGGCGCCGTTATTTAATAACACAACCTTCGGCTTTTCGGTGCCGATAGCTTTCATATACGCGCAACCGAGCTTGGCGAAGCTTACAAGCTTTTCGGCGCGACAGTCGACGTTGGCGCCGCAGTCCACTATACAGAACGGCGTACCGTCTATCTTTCTCGGTTCGCAAAGGAGCGCGGGACAATCGGCGATTTTTTTGAGCATAAGCATTGCCGCGACAAATATAGCGCCCGTTGCGCCGCAGGTGACTAAGGCTTTCGCTTTACCCGCTCTGCAAAGCTCAACGGCGGAAACAAGCGACGAATCCTTTTTGCCGTTTACCGCGTCGACGGGATTATCCGTATTGAGTATCGTCTGCGGCGCGTCGATAACGGCAAGGCGCTTTTTGTCGTACGCCTTACCCGAAACGGCTTGCTCGATTGCCGCCTTGTCGCCGCAAACATAAACAAAAAGATCCTTATTGTCGTTTAGCGCGTCGAACACACCCGAGATAAGCTCCGACGGCGGATTGTCCGCGCCTTGAAT
Organism: Clostridiales bacterium; assembly: GCA_022511445.1. Classification (GTDB taxonomy): domain Bacteria; phylum Bacillota; class Clostridia; order Christensenellales; family Pumilibacteraceae; genus Anaerocaecibacter. The sequence continues at coordinate 77,869 of JAFLVE010000106.1, forward strand.
ATCAACAGCTACTTCTATCATAACGAATGTAATTCCTTAATTCAGTTTTCGCCCTTCCGTTGACCGTCCCAATACTGTTTGAGAAGATATTTATACGTCCGCTCTGTAAAAGGCGACAGCGACAGATCCTTTAACAGCTCCTCCGACACCTTGCCATCGAGCGCGAGCATTCTCCCCGCGTCCTCGAATTGCTTTTCGTATTTTTCGAGCCGTTCGCCCTTGGCGGAAGCAAGGAACATCTTTAATTGCGGGACGAGTATCGCAGTGTAGTTCCCCCGCCCGCAAATGCAATCGTATTGACACTTAAGCGCGTCGTACGCGCCGTTGACCTCGGTGTAAGCGCACGTCGAGATTACCACAAAGTTTCGACCGGGCTTAGGGTATCTTATACCGTGGAGCGACTCGCCCGTAAGCGACGCCGGCTGACCGGCGTACGTTTGCAAAAGACTCAGCATACGGTCGGTAAAGACCTTCATTGTACCGGGCATACCGAAAAAGTACAGCGGGAAGCTGCAAATAACAATATCCGAATCGAGAATTTTCTTTTTTACCGGAACGATATCGTCGTCTCTTATTACGCACTCGCCCTCGGTACGCGCCCAGCACGACAGACAACCCATGCACGGCTTGATATTAAGGTCGGAAACCGTTACGAACTCGACGTCGCACGGCACAGCTTCCGTAATGCCTTTAAGAAAAAGATTTGTCGCGACAAGAGTAACGCTCTCGCTTCGGCGAGGGCTTCCGTTTATTACTATTACCTTTTTCTTGTCTTTTTCCATACCGACCGACTACCTTACCGTAAACTCGGCGTATCTGCCGATTTTTCTGAATTTTTCGTACCTGCGAGAAAGGAGCTTTTTGGCGTTTACCTTTTTCAGCTCGGCGAATTTTTGAGCGAGCGCGTCGCGGAGCGAGCTCATAAACGAGTCGGGAACGCCGGTTGAAAAATCGGGCTCGTCGATTATGCGCTCGACAACGCCCATGCCGGACAGGTCCTGCGCGGTAAGCTTAAGATACTCCGCTACCTCTGCGGCGCGGGAGGGCTCCTTAAAAAGTATGCTCGCGCAAGACTCGGGCGCAATAACCGAATAGTACGCGTCGGACAGCATCCATATCTCGTCGGCAACGGAAAGAGCGAGCGCGCCGCCGCTTCCACCCTCGCCGATTACGAGCGAGAGCATCGGGGTTTTAACGGACCCGAACTCATAAAGATTTTCGGCAATCGCCTCGCCTATACCGCGCTCCTCGGCGGCTTTGCCGGGGTTTGCGCCCTGAATATCGACCAAGAACAGCACGGGACGGTTAAACTTTTCCGCTTCCTTGACAAGCCGAAGCGCCTTTCTGTACCCGTCGGGAAGAGCGCAACCGAAATTGCGTGCAACTCTCTCGTTAAAATCCTTGCCCTTTTCGGTGCCGATTACGGTTACGGGCATGCCGTTAAGCGTGCCGATACCGCCTATAACCGCGGGGTCGTCGCTGAAACGCCTGTCGCCGTGCAGCTCGATAAAATCGGTTATAAGTCCTTTTATATAGTCGCTCGACGTAGGGCGAAACGAGCTTCTTGTAAGGCGAACCTTGTCGTACGCCTTTTTAACCGTGTTTTCCATGATATATCCTAAACTCTCTTACATCCGTGAAGCATAAGCATTTTCGTTATATAGTCGCGCATATTTTTGCGCTCTACCACGCCGTCCAAAAAACCGTGCGCGAGCATAAACTCGGCAGTCTGAAAATCAGGAGGCAGTTTTTCGCCCGTGTTTTGCTCGATAACGCGCTTGCCCGCAAAGCCCACGGGAGCCTCCGGCTCGCCTATTATAACGTCGCCGAGGCTTGCAAAGCTGGCGGTAACGCCGCCCATGGTCGGATCGGTAACGCACTCCAAGCAGAACAGTCCCGCGTCGCTGTGGCGTTTGACGGCAAGCGAGGTTTTTACCATCTGCATAAGCGAGAGTACGCCCTCTTGCATTCTCGCGCCGCCCGAAGCGGTAAAGCCGACGACGGGGAGCTTGTGTTTTGTCGCATACTCGAAAAGCGCGGTAATCCTATCGCCCACTACGGTGCCCATAGACGCCATCATAAACTCGGGATTCATAACGAAGATGCATGTCGTATAGCCGCCGACAGTTGCCTTTCCGCAAAGCACGCCCTCGTTTTCTCCGCTTTTACTGCGCGCAACGTCCGCCTTTTTCTTATAGTCGGGGAAATTAATGGGGTCGGCGTGTATCTCCGCGCCAAACAGCTCGGTAAAACTTCCGCCGTCCACAAGGTATTCTATCCTCGCGCGCGGCGGGATTCTCATGTACTTGCCGCAGTTCGGGCAGATAAAATAAGAATCGGCTTTTTCCGCCGCGGTAATCTCTTTTTTACAGGCGGCGCACGTCGTAACCTCGGCAGACGCCGACATTTTTTGGAGAACTCCGCTCATGCCGCTTCACCGCCGAGAATTATTCTTGTCGCCTCGTCAAGCGAAGGTACGTCCGTAACGGTGTAACGCACCGCGTCCGGCAAAGCGCGTTTAACAAAGCCGGTAAGCGTACTGCCGGCGCCGACCTCTATAAACGTGTCCACACCGTCCGCCGCCATATTACTTAATATCGTCTCGAATCTCACCGGCGAGCACACCTGCCTCGACACCGTGTCGATTATCTCGGCGCGCTTTGATGAGTATTTTTCGCCCGTAAGGTCCGCATACAGCGGAATAGTCGGCGCGTTTATATTGACATTCGCAAGCGCGGCGCGAAGCGTCTCTTCCGCGGGCGCCATGTACGGCGTATGAAAAGCGCCGCTGACCGCAAGCTTAATCGCCCTTCCGCCCGCCGCCTGAATTTTAGCCGCAAGCGAATCGATTTGGTCCGGCCTACCCGAACAGGAAATCTGCCCCGGGCAGTTGTAGTTGACAGGCCACACCTCGGTAAACTCGGCGCAAAGACCTTCGACGGTGGGAGCGTCTAGCTTAAGCGCGGCGATCATCGCACCGCTGTGAAGGCGGGATAATTCCGCCATTTTACCGGCGCGCTTAAGAACGAAGGAGAAGGCGTCCTCCTCGCTCAATACTCCCGAGTACGCGAGCGCGGGAATTTCGCCGAGCGAAAACCCTGCGACGCAATCCGCGGTTATCCCGCGGCTCTTTAGCTCTAGCGCAAAAGCGAGTCCCGTCAAAAACAGGCACGGTTGTGCATACTCCGTGCTTTTTATCATCTCGGGATCGCCGTTAAAGCAAATGTCGGTAATTCCTTTGTAGTGCGCCTCCGCCCCGTCGAAAAGCCGACGGGCAATGGGAGAGACTTCGTAAAGGTCCTTGCCCATACCTACGGTTTGCGCGCCCTGACCGGAAAATAAAATAGCTGTCTTATTCATTTCCAATTCCGTTTTTTACCGAATGTTTTACGGTAAAATTTATAGTGTAATATTTATGCCGCAAAGCGCGGCGGTAAAAATTATTTGTCTGCGTAAATGCCCGCTTTGTCGGTTACGGTAAAAGTCATACTGCCCTTGGCGCACAGAGTGTCGCCTACCGTTACCGTCGCGTCGAATGCCACAAGCGGACCGCCCGCGCGCGTCTTTTTAACGCTTATTTTCAGTGTGTCGCCGGGGATAACGGGCTTAACGAACTTAAAGCCGTCCACCTTAAGCAAAACGTACAGCACTTTGTCGTCGTCGTTAACGTCGCCCGACGTCATTACTATCGAGCAAAGCTGCGCGCACGCTTCTATAATAAGTACGCCCGGCATAATAGGCGCGTCGGGAAAATGCCCCACAAAGTACGGCTCGTTGACCGAAACGTTTTTAATGCCGACCGCGCTCTCGCCCGCCTCGTACTCCAACACCTTTTCTATCATCTGAAAAGGCGGGCGCTGTTTTATCTTCGTATTAACCCAATCGATATTCATTACAGCGACAAGCCTCCGTCGAGAGTGATTACCTGTCCCGTCACGTACGAGCACGCGTCGGAGGCGAGCATAACGACCACGTTTGCCACCTCCTCGGGCGTACCGAAGCGGTGCATGGGTATGGCCTTAATATACTCTTCCACTTTGTCTGCGGGAAGCTCGTGGGTCATTTCGGTTTGGATAAACCCGGGCGCAACGGCGTTGACGCGAATTCCCTTTTCGCCGAGCTCTCTTGCAAGCACGCGCGTAAGCGAATTGACCGCGCCCTTTGTCGCGCTGTAAACGCTTTGCCCCGCAAGCGCCATTTCGCCGCTTACCGACGACATGTTTATAATTACGCCGCTCTTTTTGCGGAACATCTTAAGCGCCGCCGCCTGAGCGCAGTAAAAATACGCCTTTACGTTAAGGTCGAAGCACTTGTCGAGGTTGTCGGTGTTGAGCATAAGCAAAAACTCATCCTTGACAATACCTGCGTTGTTTACGAGAAGATCTATCCCGCCGTACGTTTTGTCGACTGTACGAATCATCTCGTTTACCTGCTTTTTGTCGGTGACGTCGGCGCAGTATATCATTCCGTCGCCGCCGTTTTCCTTAACGCAGGCAAGCACCTTTTCCGCCTCTTCCTTACTGCGGCTGTAATTGATAACAACCGTATAGCCGGCCTTGGCAAGCCCTATCGCGCACGCCTTACCTATTCCTCTCGACGCGCCGGTTACTATTGCTGTTTTCATATTTATGATAGTGACCCCCTGTCATAAAACGAGTTTTGAAAGTACAGTCGCGCGTCAGGTGGGCAACAGGTGACGAGTTGCCGACGGGAGTGTACAGGGAAGTACATGACCAAGGCAACTTGACACACGTAGCCCGCATCACGCGATGAATGTACTTTCAAATTTATTCCTTTTCGAGGACCACGGCGGAATACCCGCCGCCGAGTCCGTAAGAAGTTACGAGAAGTTTTTTAAGCGAAGCGCACTTAACTTCCGTTTTTTCTGTCTTCTTGCCGATTTTGTACGCGCTTTTTTCGGTCTTAATCTCCCCGCCGAGCATAAGCGCACCGTGCGCCGCCGAAAGCGCCGCGCCCGCCGCTCTGCACTCGCCGAGCCTCTCCTTGACCGAAATTACGGGAACGTCGGAGAGCCTTGCGCCGAATACGCGCTTATAGCTTTCGAGCTCGACTTTATCGATGTCTGCGTGACCGTTGCCGAAACCGATAATTCCGTCGATATCGGTTACGGCAAGCCCCGCGTCGCTAAGCGCGCCGTTAATCGCGCGGTCAAGAGCCTCGCCGGAGCCTTCTACCGTATCGAGAGCGGTGCCGTGCGTAGCCGAAGCGAAGCCGGTAACGCGGCAATAGAGTTTGGCGCCGCGCGCCTTTGCCTTTTCACCGCTTTCGACAAGGAGAGAAACCGACCCGTCGGAAAGTGTGAACTTCTTGTCTTTGCCTTTGTACGGGGCGACGACCTTATCCGAAACGATTCCTACGCAGCCCGCAAGCTCGTCCATAATATCGCTGTTGGAGTCCGTGCCGCAAGCAAGCATTGCGTCGGCGTCGCCGTTACGAATAACCTCCACCGCATAGCCGAGCCCGAACAGACCGGACTGCACGCCGTTGGTAACCGTAACGTTGTAGCCTTTAATGCCCGAGCAGATAGAAAGGTATCCGCCTGCGGCGTTGTAAACGGTGTTAGGGAATTTGAACGCGCTGCCCGCCGCGTTGCCGCGCTCCGCAAGCATAACTTCGAAGTCGCATGCGGGGTCTACCGCGCCCGTCGACGTGCCGACGATTATTCCGATATCAAAGGCGTTGTCGTCGGTTACGGTATATTCGGAATCGGACAAAGCCTGCATGCCAGAAACGGCTTGAAGCTGAGAGAACCTGTCAAGCTTCCGATAAAAAGCCATTTTAAGCCCGAGCGCGTCGTAATCGGCGGAAGAAACCGCAGAGCGGAGCGTGTCTACTGTGACGTGCGCGTCCGAGTTTACGTTTTCCACGTATTTTCCGACGCCGTTACCGAGCGGTGTGACCGCGCCGATACCCGTTATGTGTATATCTTTGGTGCCGGCGGGCTTTTTCGTTTCGCGCGGAGACTTGCCGAAAATAATGCTCGCATTGTTTCCGCCGAAGGCAAACGAATTGCTCATAACTGCGGAAATAGGTTTTTTCTTAGCCGTGTTGGGAGTAAAGTCGATATCGCCCGCCTTGGCTTTTAGCGCCTCGATGTCCTCGGGCGTGTATCCGACCGTGGGCGGCACTGTATTTTCGGTAAGCGCCTTTACGGCAAAAACCGCTTCGATAGCGCCCGCCGCGCCGAGGCAGTGACCGGTCATCGACTTGGTGGAAGACACGTTCAAATCGGAGTTCTTTCCGTCGAAAATCGTATGGAGGGACAAGAACTCGGCCTGGTCGTTTTTGGCGGTGCCCGTGCCGTGCGCGTTTATGTATTTTATTTCGTCCTCGGTAACTCCCGCGCTTGCCATGGCTCTGTATATAGCGCACATCTGCCCCTCTCCGTCCGGACGGGGCGCCGTTATGTGGTGCGCGTCGCTCGTAATGCCCGCGCCGAGCACCTCGCAGTATATATGCGCACCGCGCGCCTTTGCGTGAGCCAAGCTCTCCACAATAAGCGCGGCGGAGCCTTCGCCGAGGTTAAGCCCGACCGAATGATTAAACGGCGAGCAAGGATTATCTGAGAGCGCGTGAAGGGAGATAAAGCCGGCGTAAGGCACCGAGCTGAACGCGTCCGAGCCGCCCGCAACCACGACGTCCGCCTTTCCCGAACGGATAAGATCCGCGGCGTACGCGATGCTTATGGTGCCCGCGGCGCACGCGTTACCGACGTTTGTTACAACGCCGCCCGCGCCTATCCTTTTCGCGACCTGCGACGCAATGGCGGAAATAGGCATTTGAAGGACGGTGTTCTTATTCTTCTTCCCGTCCTTATAATAGCTGTCGATACTGACGGCGCCGCCTACGCAGCTTCCCATTATGACCGCCGCCTTACCGTCGCCGTTAAAGCCCTTAAGCCCGGCGTCGCGCATGGCCTCGTCGGTCGCTCTCATGCAAAGCTTTGTAACCCTGTCGATACCCTCGTTTTCGGGAGTGTCGAGATCGGGGCATTTTACCTCTCCGGCATAGTCGGCGTAGCAATCCTTTGTATCTACCGTAGTAGTATGACCGATACCGCTTTTTCCGGCAACTGCGTTTTCCCAGCACTCGTCGACCGAATTACCGATAGCGCACAGCATACCGAGTCCTGTTATTACACAGCGCTTTTCGTCATTTATCATAGTATGACAATGACCTCCTTATATGTAAATGTATTCGTAGAGTCGATTAGGAATTAGCGACTATGTAAGCGGCGATAGCGTTTATATTATAGAAATGGTCTTTGCCGACGCCCGTCATCGAAACGCCGTACTCGCCGTCGACGTACGAGATAATCTCGAGCGAATCGATGGAGTCGAGACCTATTCCGTCCGAAAAGAGCGGAGTGTCGTACTCGAGCTGATCGGCTTCGATACCGAGGTTGTTGCAGAAAAAGTCCTTAAGACCCTGTTTGATTTTGAGTTCGTCCATGATTATTCTCCTAATATGTTGAAGTAGCGGACAAAAGCCGCCCGAATAGACAGATTTAACGTATTTTCCGTCTTACCTCGGTCATTATACACCAATAAATATAAACTCAAAATAAACTCAACGGATATTTTTCGACTTTTTAAATTTTTTTGTATAAAAAAACCGAGACAAATTGCCTCGGTCAAATCTCGTATCTACATAGGATTTATTTCAGGCGGGAAGCTCCACCGTGAATACGGTTTTATCGTCCTCGCGCCCCACGCTGACTCCCCCGTCGTGAAGGTCCACAATTCGTTTTACAATGGAAAGTCCTATTCCGTTACCCGACATGGAGTGCGATTCGTCTATCTGGTAAAACTTGCCGAAAATCTTTTCCCTGTACTCCTCGGGAATATCGGGGCCCGTGTCTGCGACTTTAACTATTATTTTTCCGTCGCGCGTTATCACGTCTATTGCAAGCTCGCCGTCGTCATATGCGAATTTAATGGCGTTATCGAGCAGGTTTATCCAAACCTGCCGCATCATGTCCTCGTTTGCCTCTAACACCGTATCGTCTATATCCATGGACAGCTTAAGCTTTTTTTGGGTCCACTTCCGCTCCAAAAGAAGCACGCACATACGGATTTGCTCGGAAACGTTGTACCGCGTTTTGTCCGTAATTATCTCCTGGCTTTCGTACTTGGTAAGGTTAAGGATATTGGTGGTTATCATAGCGAGGCGCTGCGTCTCCTCCTCTATGATATTAAGATACTCTATCTGCTTGTCGCGCGGAAGATCCTTGCTTTTAAGAAGACTTATAAACCCGTTAATGGACATTATAGGCGTTTTGAACTCGTGCGAAAAGTTGTTTATAAAGTCGGAGCGCAAAATCTCCACGTTTTGGAGCTGTTTTGCAAGCGCGTTAAAGCCGCGGTAAATGCTTTCTATATCCCCGGGGCCCTTGTAGCTGAGCCGCGTGTCGAACTTGCCTTCCGCAAGCTTTCCCATGCCGTCGATTATATCGTTAATAGGCTTTAGGTATATGCTTCCCGCAAGGTAGGATAACGCCGCGCCCGAAATGATACCCGTCATGGCGATAACGATAATGGCGACAATCCAGCTCGTCGCACCCAGCTCGTCGACAGCGTACTCAAGATACAGTCTGTCCAGCATCAGCGTAATCACCGAAACGAGCGTAACGATAATTATCGCGCCTATAATAAACGCGTTTCGTATAGTGCGCTTTGACTCCCTGTAAGTAATGTCTTCGCGCTCTTCCAAACTCTGTTTCAGCTTCATACCTTTATCACCGCCTTGTATCCGAGCCCGCGGATATTGTCTATCTCGAACTCCTCCCAACCGTCGAAGCGTTTACGCAGTCTGCCTATATGCACGGCAACCGTCTCGACGCCGGTTTCGCAGTCTAAGCCCCATATTTCGTCCATCAACTGAATCTTGGTAAAAATCTTATTGGGCGAGGACAGAAGCTTATAGAGAAGCATAAACTCCTTTTGCGGAAGCTCGTGCGTCTCCCCTCCGCGCGCAACAGTAAACGCGTCGTAGTTTAATTCGACGTCGCCTATCTGCATACGCCGCCCCGCAGCCGTCTTTCCGCGGGACAGGAGCGCCTTTACGTGCAAAACCAATTCCTCCGCGTCGATGGGCTTTGTCATAAAATCGTCGATGCCGACGAGGAAGCCTTTTTTTCTGTCCTCCGGGAGCTGCTTTGCGGAAATCATAAGAACGAGCAAATCCTTATTCGCCGCGCGTATCTGGCGGGTAAGCTCGTACCCGTCTATACCGGGCATCATAATATCGACAATGAGAATATCTATAAACTGCTTGTCGTAAATGTCGAGCGCCTCCTCGGCGGACTTTGCGGTAAACACCAAATAACGCTCGAGCTCTAACGCCTCTTTAATAAAGTAGCGCGTGTTTTTATCGTCGTCGACAACAAGAACGCGGAACACGTGGCTCCCTCCTTTTTAAGCGCGCGCGGCGCAAAAAACTTATTCCGAAAAAAGTATATCAAACATCGCTAAAAAAGTCAACGCAGATTATAAGTGAAAAAGGCGGCATTTCCGCCGCCCTTTCCGTTTGAACATATTTACTTTAAGTTACGGTAAGCGTACCCGCTTTTACCGTTACGTCGTAGTACTCGGTAACGTCCTTTCCGTCCGCGTCGTAAATAACGACGGATTCGATAACGTTTGCGGTAGAGCCTATATCGACAATGCTGCCCGATATAACCGCCTCGTAATAGTGACCGCCAATCAGACTTCCGCTTGAAATAATCGACTCGGAGCATGTGAGCGCGTTGCCGTCGTAGGCTTTTTGCCTGCTCATTGCTGTTATTGTGAGGAGCCGCTTTGTAACCGTAAGCCCGCCCTCGAAATCTATGTAGAAGTTGTCGCGCCGCACCTCGTTTCCGTCCGCGTCGTAGAAATGAAGAATGTCGTTGTTCGACTCGTAATACTCCTTTACGGTCATGGACTCTGCGGGCGTAGTGACCGACATTTCGGACAGATCGAGCTCGCACGAGGCAATAATATCGGGCGCTTCGTCTATTACAAAGTACCGTTTTGCGGTGTTGTACTTAAGCGGCGTGCCGTCGTACGTCTTGGATAGGTCGAGCACGAATATCTTTACCTGCGTGGTCGTTATTTCGATTAGACCCGTCTCGAAAATAATGTTGAACTTATTCGTAACGTCTTCGCCGAGCTCGTTAAACAGCTTGAACGACTCTATTACGCTTATGCCTACGCCGTAATCGGTGCGGGAGCCGCTGAAGTGCGCCTCGTATGTGTAGCCCTTGGCAAGAAGGGTCGAAAGAGCGACGCGGCTTTCGCTGTCCGCGCCGACAACAACCTGCTCGCCCTCCGACGCGTCGAGAGGGGTTCCGTCGTACTCTTTATTTATATCGGTAGGCTTAATTGTAAGCTTAGGCTTGTCGGCGTTACCTCCCGCGCCGCCGCCCGTAACCTCTACGTGCACCCAGCCGATACCGTCTACAAACACCTCCACCCAAGCATGGCCGGTGTCGCTCTGAACAAGCTGCTCGCCGTTTCCGCTCGAAGTGACCGAATAGCCTATCGTGTAACGCGCGGGTATGCCTATCATGCGGTAAAGGAGGGTTGCAAGCGACGCGTAGTGCCTGCATACGCCCTCTCCGACCTCGAGGAAGGCTATTACCCTATCCTCGGCGTCGTCAATCGACGAATCGTATTTTCCGTTGTAAGTAGCGGACGAAGCGACGTACGCCGCGATTTGGTCGATTACGTCGGGATTGGCGGCGGTAAACGAAGGATTTTTGTCGAGAATCTTTTCCTTAAGGTACTGCCCTGTCGACTCCTTAACGCCGAGATAGTTTTCGTAAACGTACGAGCGGTAATCGGCGGGAATCTCTATGCGGGTAAGCGCCGACTTGGAGCTATAAGTAAACGGATAGTGAGTAAAGGTGTACGCCTCGTAGCTGTCCTCAATTACTATGTCGTTTTTGTTTTGCCTTTGCGCTTCCTGCATGTCGTCGTAAAGGGCGTAGTACGGCATAATAAAGTTTCTCGTCGCAAGCCTGCCGCTGTCGTTTTTGTAGATAGTGACGGTCGTTTTGTATGCCGTTTTGTCGGAAGCGCGGAGCGCTTGGGCGCCGTAATAGAGCGCGCTTAACTCCGTATCGAGATAGGGCTCGACAGCGTTGTCCCAATTCTTTCCGTCGTAGTTGCCGTAGCTCATGTATCTTAAGTACATTTGTCCGCGGAACTCGGTGCTTAACGTAAAGACGGGAACGGGATTGTCGGACGGGTCGCCGCCCGCAAGATCGCCGCTCAAGTCGCCGCCGCCCGATTCGTCGCCCGTTACGGTCAGCGTGCCAAGCTCAAAGGTGATATCGTACGCGTCGGTCACGTCCTCGCCCGAGAAGGTGTTTTTGATTGTGCACTCCGCCGTGTTATCGCTCTTGCCGATATCCGTTTGCGAGCCCATTACCGTTACGTAAAGCGTATCCGTAGGCAAAAGCTCGCCGGATGTAATCTCGTATTCGGGCGCGGTAAGAGGCTCGCCGTCATACTCTTTTTCGGCGGAGACGGTTTTTATTGTAAGCTGCCGCTTTGTTACGGTAAGTCCGCCCTCTATAACGACGTAGAAGTTTTCGTTAGGAAGCTGCTGTCCGTTTTTGTCGTACAGACGCAGTATATCCGTATTGTAGTCGTAATACTGCTGAGCCGTGATTGACTCTCTCGGCAAGGTGGCGGACATTTCGGACAAATCGAGCTCCGCCGAAGCTACCAAATCCGGCTTTAATGTAATTTCATAGTGCGGCTGCGTCACGTCGTACTTAAGCGGAGTTCCGTCGTACACTTTGGATAAGTCGAGCGCGGTTATCCGCAACTGCGGCGGCGTTATCTCTACCATGCCTGTGCTGTAAAGCACGCCGAATTCGCTCGTAACGTCCTCGTGAAGTTCGTTAAACAGCTTAAAGGATTCTATTACGCTTAGGCTTGCTCCAACGTCCGTGCGGGAGCCGCTTAACTGCGCCTCGTAGGTGTAGCCCGCGGAAAGCAGTCTGTCGAGTAAGGCGCGGCCGGCTTCGTCGGCACCCTCCACCTTTTGCTCGCCTTCGGACGCGTCGAGAGGGGTACCGTCGTACTCCTTGCTGATATCGACGGGCTTAATCGAAAGAATCGGCTTACTGTCTCCGCCGCCACCGCCCGTAACCTCTACGTGCACCCAGCCGATACCGTCTACAAACACCTCCACCCAGGCATGGGCTTTGTCGCTTTTTACAAGCTGTTCTCCGCCGCTCGAGCCCACCGCATAACCGATTGTATAGCGCGCAGGTATACCTATCATACGGTAAAGAATGGTTGCAAGCGAGGCGTAATGTCTGCATACGCCCTCGCCGTACTCGACAAACGCAATAACTCTGTCGTCGGCTTCGTCAATCGCCGAATCGTATTCGCCGTTGTATGTGGCGGACGAAGCGACGTATTCCGCGATAAGATTTATTACGTCGGGATTGTCGGCGGTAAAGCTCGGGTTTTTGTCGAGAATGTTTTTCTTGAGATACAGCCCAGTCGACTCGTTAACGCCGAGATAGTTTTCGTAAACGTACGAACGGTACTCGCTCGGAATATCGATTGTTGTAAGCTCGGAAGCGGACGAGTATGCAAAAGGATAATGGGTAAACGCATACTCCTCGTAGCTGCCCGAAATAATGATGTCGTTTTTGTTATTCTTTTGCGCGTCCTGCATGCTCTCGTACAGCGCGTAGTACGGCATAAGGAAGTTTTTGGTTGCGAGCTTGCCGCTCTCGTTTTTGTAGATTGTAACCTTTGTCGAATACGATTTTTTGTCGGACGCGCGGAGCGCTTCGGCGCCGTAATACAATGCGCTTATATCCGTGTCGAGATACGCGGGAATAGCTGTATCCCAGTTTTTCCCGTCGTAGTTGCCGTAGCTCATGTATCTTAAGTACATTTGCCCGATAAACTCGGTGTCTATCGTAAAGACGGGAATGGGATTGGCAGACGGTCTGCCGCCCGAAAGATCGCCGCTCAAATCGCCACCTTCTCCGTCCTCGCCGTCGCCCGACCCGTCGCCCGTTACTGTAAGCGTGCCGAACTCGAAGGTTATATCGTACGAGTCGGTTACAACCTCGCCCGAGTACGAATTAATAATTACGCATTCCGCGGTGTTATCGCTCCGCCCTACCGCCGTTTGGGAGCCGGTAACGGTGACGGTTAGATTGTCCGTTACCAAAAGCTCGCCGTCCGTAATGTCGAACTCGTTTGCGGTAAGAGGCGTGCCGTCGTACTCCTTTTCGGCGGAAGCCGTTTTTATGGTAAGCTTACGCTGCAAAACGGTCAGGTTGCCGTACTCGTAGTTTATCTTAAACTTATGAGTGACGTCCTCACCCGTCGATTCGAATATAACGGTAATATTCTCCTCGTCGACACAGTTAAGTACAGACCCCGCGAAAGTAATAGTACCCGTCACGGTAGCGTTTACCTTGTACCCGTCGGGCAGACCCTCTACCCAATATTCATCCTTTGTAAGCGGCTTGCCGTCGTAAACCTTTTCGTCGGAGCCCGTTTTAAGCGTTAGCTCGTTGTCGTACACGGTAAGCGTGCCGAGCATGTAGATAAACTCGTAATACTCTGAACAGTCGTTGCCTTCCCCGTCGGTAACCACCGCCTCCGCGGTGTTCTCGCTCGAGCCCAAATCGGTTTGCGAGCCCGTAACGGTAACGTGGACAGTGTGTCCATCGAGGAGCTTGCCGTCCACGCTGTACACCACGTTTGTAAGCGGACTGCCGTCGTAAATCTTTTGCGCGTCGCCCGTGTATATCGTAATGGGAATGGGATTAACGACAAGCCTTCCAACGTGACCGAACACAATAGTGTAATCCTGAGTTACGTCCAACCCCTCTCCGTTGAGAATAAGGTAAGTGTGCATATTTTCCACGTCGCCTATCTCGGTAATCGTGGGATAGTACAGCACGCTCATTATATCGCCGTCTATCAGCTTGTTGTCGGAAACTATTTTGTATCCGAGCTCGTAATGCTCCCCGCCGTCGTAAATCCACATATTATCGAGGGTTTCTACGGTTATCTGACGAGGCGTAATTTCAATCATACCCTCCACTACCGTAACGACGAACATGGCCTCCTCTTCCTCGCTGAAGCGCACCCCGTTCTTTTTGTAAACCTCGATGCCCTGTATAGTCGTGCCCGTCGTATCGGTAACGTGCGTCGCCGTGTAAGTCTCCATTAAAACGACGAAGTACGAGCCGTCGGCAAGGTAGTATTTATCCGAAACGGGCTGGAGCTCGCCCTCGATTACGACGGTATAGTCGTCTACCGTAAGAGGCGTACCGTCGTACTCCTTGCTCGCGGAGCCTACGGTTATAACGATATTGCATTCCACAACGGCAAGCAAACCGTCCTTGAACTCTATCTCGTAACAATCGGTAACGTCGCCGAGATCGTCGTTGTAAATCCTAAACGTAGCCCTGTCTATAACGTTATCGACTTCCCCGACCTCGGTTATCGTCGAGCCCGCCGTCATCTCGTATTCAGGCGTGTCGGTGGGCGCAATGCCCGTATCCTCGTTCCCGTCCTCGTCTACGTAGACGGAGGAAATATCGTGCAAAGTAAGCGGCAGCCCGTCGTACGCCTTGGCGCTGCTTCCCGCCGTAACGGTTATTTTACGCACCGTGACGGTAAGCGTACCGTCGAACGTAACAAAGTTATAGTTAAACGTAACGTCGACGGCGTCGTCGCCCTCTCCGCAGAATATCCTTGTCGCGGTAATATCGATAACGTTTTTAACGCTTCCCACTCTTCCTATTGCCGAACCCTCGGTCATGGCTATTTCGATATTGTCGCCGTCCGCAAGCCCCTCGTCCTCGTTTTCGCCATCTTTAAGCTCGTAGTCGAGACAGGTCAGCACACTTCCGTCGTAAACCTTTTCGGCAGAGCCGGCGGTAAGAGTGACGGTGCGCGGCGTTACGGACAGCGTCGCCACGAATACGATTACGGTGTAGTTATCCGTAGAATCGCTGCCGTCCGCCTTGTCTATTCTGAAGCCGAGAATATTTTGAACGGGATTGTCGGTTACGTACTTAACCTCGGTGTGACTTGTTACTACGACAATCTCCCCGTCCACGACAGGCATGCTGTATCTTCTGAAAATACGGTAAACGTCAGGATCGTTTATAAGCACCTCGTACCCTTCGTCAAACTGCCACTGCCCATTATAGACAAACGAATTTTCGGCGGTCAAAAACGCGACGAGCCGCTTTGTAACGCTTATCTTGCCGTACTCGTAGGTTATATCGTAGTTATCGGTCGAATCAGCGCCGCTTGCCTTTGCGATTGTTATATAAAGCATGTTGTCGACGGGATCGTGCGTGTAGTTGATAACCGCCGTCGCGTCGTGAATGGTATAATTCTCGCCGTCAACGATTTTTAAATCGGAAGAGACGGTGATATACTCGTATGTGTGTTCCTCTCCGTCGTACTCGAACGACTTTGTTCCCGACTTTACCGTTATGGGTCGAGGGTCGATTGTCAGCCTGCCGTTAAAGGACCATATATCGTAATTGGAAATGCGCTCCTCGTCGAGCGGAACGCCGTCGAGGTCGAACAACGCGATAGACTTAATATGCGTTTCGAGTCCCGATTCCCGAACGTTTGTTATCGAGAACGTGTCCATGTAAACGACCATATATTCGCCGTTTACGAGCCGATAAACTCCGTTATCTTCCTCTAAGTCATAGCCCTCCATCATCACGAGGAAGGTGTTTAACTCGAGCGGAAGCCCGTCGTATATCTTTGAGTCGCTTAACGCAATAATATTGATATAAACGGGGGTTATTTCTAATTCGCCGTCAATAAGCGTTACGTCGTAGTTATCGGTCCTGTCCGTGTTTTTAAGGAGATTGAAGATAACTATGCTATCAAAGTCGATTTCGTTTTTAACCTTGCCGACGTTGGTTATCGTCGAGCCCGCCGTCATGCTTAAAGTAATGGTTTCGTTATCGGCAAGCGCGGAAGAAAGGACCTCCCCGTTATACTCGCCGGGCGCCAAAACGTAATCGCCGTTTGTGAGCGGCGTACCGTCGTAAGGCTTAGAGCCGCTCGCCGCCGTTATCGTTATGGGACGGCGGTCGATTGTAAGCTCGCCGAGCTCGAAGGATATCTCATAGTTGCCCGTCGAATCGGTACCGTCCGCTTTTAGGATTTGCACTCTCTGCTCGTTGGGAACGGGCTTCGGGGTATAAAGCAAAACGCCCGTCCTGCCTATAACCTCGAGCCTTTCGCCCGAAACGATTTTAAGCGGTGAAATTACCTCGCACCCGTCGTCGAAATGAGTCTGTCCGTCGTACACCCACCTGTTTGTGGCGGTCTGTATCGTTATCGGGCGTGGCGTAACCTCGAGCTCGCCCCAAACATAAGTGATGTCGTAGTTACGAGCGGTATTAAGCTCTCCCGACTTTTCTTTTATATCGAAATTAATCTTGTTTTCGGCTTTGCCTACGTCTGTTATATAAGTGCGCTGTACAACAAACACTTGGTCGCGCGCCGTTATACCAAGCTCGCTCGTGACGGTATAACCTATGTCGAAATACGCTTCGCCGTCGTACACGTGACTGCTCGACGCGGTCTTTATCGTTATCTCGCGCCGCGTTACCGTCAGTGTGCCGTAGAGGTAAGTTACATAATAATTGTTGTCGCTCGATTCGCCCGTGTCGGTCGTTATTTGCAGAGCGAATACATTCGGCTTTTCGCCCCTGTCGATTATCTCGGTACGGTCGATTACCGTCGCCGTGTCGCGCGCAACGATAGCCGCGCCGTATTCACACGCGGCGGCGTAGCCTTCGTCGTAGTGATATTCTCCGTCGTAAACCCATTCTTTTGAATTAGTCGTAATCAGTATGGGGCGCACCGTAATTTCGAGCACGCCGTCCTCAAAAGTAATATCGTAGTTATCTGTGGTGTCCTCGACCCCGTCGGAAATAACTATCGAGCTGCGGTCGATAACGTTGGGGACGCTTCCCGCGTTTATAATAACGGAGCACGCCGTCATCGCATAGGAAGACGTAATATTCTCGCCATCGGCGAAAATGTTATCGAGCTTACTTCCGTTGTATATTCCCGCCGAAATAATCAAGGACTTTTTGGATAGTTCCTCGCCGTCGTACACCTTGCTCTCGGACCCTGCGGTAAGCGTTATCGGGCGCTTATCGACTGTAAGCGTCCCGAAGGTGTAGATAATAAAGTAATTGTGAATAACGGACGCGCCGCTTGTGTCGGTAATATCGAGCTCGAGCGTGTTGGACTTCATTATGACCGCTTTTTTTACTTCCGTCCTATTAACGACCGAAGCGGTCTGACCTTCCGCAAGCTTTATCTCCGAGGTAATTTCGTAATTCTCGTCAAAGTGAACTTTTCCGTCGTACACCCAAGTATGGCTTGCCGTCAAAACGGAGATGGGGCGCGAAGTAATTTTAAGCGTGCCGAACTCTACGCTTAAAACGTAGTTATCCCTTTCGGGTGAAATAAGCTCCGACCCGTCCGCCGAGCAAAGCTTTACGGAAAGCGTCGTTTCTATTCCGTCCTCGCCCGTTACGTCCTTAGCGGAAAACTCGGGCATAATTACGCCTATAATGTCGCCGCCGACAAGAGCGTTGTCGCCGTCCGTCTTTTTAACTCCGCCTACTTTAACGGTGTAGGTGTTTACGACGTGCTCCTTGCCGTCGTACATTACCTCGAGGCTGTCCGCCTTTACCTCTATATCGATCGGCTTAACAGTAAGCGTGCCGAGCTCTACCGTTATATCGTAATTGTCCTTTGCGTCCGTGCCATCGGGCGACAGTATTTCTATCTCGAGCGCGTTTTGCACGCTTCCTGCGTTTTTAATCTCGGTATGGCTTGTCACGGTGACCGTATCGTGCGCGGAAAAACCGATATCGCTCGTTACGGTGTACCCCTCGTTGTAGTGAACGGTTCCGTCGTAGTCCCACTCGTCGGAGGAAGTCAGTAACGTTACGGTGCACGCCGTTACTGTAAGCGAGCCCTCGACGGTAGTAATGTCGTAGTTGTCCGTAGAATCCTCGCCGCCACTCTTTTTGACCTCAACGGTCATCGTGTTCACGGCGGAGCCTACGTTTTTAATTGTCGCGGGATTGGATACGACGATACTCTCGCCTTCCGCAATTTTAAGCTCGGAAGTAACGGTAAAGCGGTCGTCCCACTTAACCGTTCCGTCGTACGTCCAGGAATTGGTTGCGGTCTCGACCGTGACGGGGCGTTTTTCCACCGTCAGCGTTCCGTAGTCGTAGTCTATTGTATAGTTGCCCGTCGAGTTGCCGCCCGCTTTCTTTTCTATCCCGATAATAATTTCGTTAAGAACGGAGCCGACATCGGTAATACCCGCGACGGAGGAAAGCTTAATCTTGTCGCAGTCCGCAAGCTTTAGCGGCGAGGTTATTTCTATATCCTCGTCATTAAATACGGTGCCGTCGTAAATGCGGCCGCTTGTCTTTGTTTTAACGGTAATGGGGCGCGGAGTAACGGTAAGAACGCCCGTATCGTCCTCGCTCAAAACAAACGAGTAGTTGTCCGTGGAGTCGTCGCCGTTCGCCTTGACAACCTGCGGAATAACGATATTATCCGCCGTGCCGACCTCGGAAATTTGGGTAAAGCGCTTGACCGACGATATTTCGCCGTCCGCAAGCCCGATATCCGATACAATCGTAAAGCCGGACAATCCGTGATTTTCGCCGTCGTACACCCACGAATAACTCTCGGTCTTAATACCTACGGTGCGCTTAAGAACGGTCAGCGTGCCGTACTCGTACGTAAACGAATAGTTAGCCGTGGAATCGGTCTCGTCCTCTTTTTGCACCGAAAGTATTATAATGTTTTCGGTCTCGCCCGCGTCGACAATGCCGATACTGTTGGAAACCGAAATCGTCTCGCCGCTTACGGCCGTAAGCTCGGATATAATCTCGTAATCGGTATTAACGTGTTTTTCGCCGTCGTACACCCACGAATCGCTCGCCGTTTTTACTGTTATCGGGCGGGGCTCGACGGTGAGCGTGCCCGGCCGTGCGGTTATCTTGTACTGAACGGACACGTCCGTATCGTTGTGCATGACGGTAAACGACGGAATATTTTCCGCGCTGCCCGCCTCGGTTATCTCGCCGTCGCACAGCACGCTAAGCATATCGCCGTCGGCAAGCGAGCCTACGCTAACCGTATAGTCGTCGCTTGTAAGCGGAGTGCCGTCGTAATACTTTGTCTTGTCGGTTATATTTACCGTAATTTCGCGGCGGATAAAGAGTATGCTTTCCGGCTCGGATTTGAACACGTACGATCCGCTTACGTCAACGCCGTCCGTGCTCACCGCTTTTACCGAATCTATGTAAACGGTCGTCTCTTTTGCGTCTATCGCGTCGTATTCGTAATTGAAATCGGTTATGGTATCGCCGTTTATAAGCCCGCCCGAAAGAACAGGTCTCTCGCCGTACACCACTTCGTCCGCGACCCCGAGCGTTACCTCGAGCGGTTTTATGGTAAACTTATAGGTCTTGCCGTACGACGGCGATCCGAACGTGCGCGTCGACACCGCGCGGACGGAATACGTGCCTGCGTAGCGCGGCGCTTTTTTAGTCCAAGCGGACGGGTCGTTTTCCTTTCCCGCCTCGCAATACTCGTAGGTTACGCCGCTCATAAACGCGTTCGATTCGTAGGACAACTGCTCGCCGTAGGTGATTTCGGGCGGAGGCGGGACCTCGCCGTAAACGATGCCGTTTGTCGCCATCAGCGCGATAACGGTTGCGGCAATGAGCGCGACTACGCTTATTATAAGCACGCGGAAACGGTATACGACGCCGAGAACGCGCCGCACCTTTTCCATGCGCTTTTTATAGTTTTCGTAGTTTGCGTTCACTAAAAATCAACCTCCATCATACCGAGCTTTACGTCAATCGAAAACATATCGGTAACGTCCTCGTTATACTTGTTAAACACTCTGACGTTTTGAACGGTGTTTTCCGTCGACGAGCCTCGCTTTGTGAGCGACGCGGTAAACTCCATTGTAAAGTAGAATTCTTCGCCGTCGCCGCGCGGGAAAACCGTCCCGTCCGTGTTGTAAACCTCGTACTCTTCGCACTTGTACACGCCTGACGGCTCGTCGCCGTACGACCAAGTTTTGCTCGCGGTTTCTATAACAACCCGACGCGGCATAATTGTAAGCTCGCCGAAATTCTCTTTGATATTGTAAAGATGCGTAACGTTGTTGCCCGCGCCGTCCGCAATAACCAAGGAATAACTGTTGGGCGCCGAGCCGACCTTGTAAAGCTCGGTCGTGGAGCGGCACGACTTTACGTAATGTCCGTCCATAATAGTACCGGTAACAGAATAATCTTCCTCTCCCATCTCACTGAACGGATAGCCGTCGTACGATTTTGTGTGGCTTTGGGTCGTAAGGGTAAGCTGCTCGTAATATATCTGGAGCTTGCCCTTTCCGAAGCGGATTTCAAAGTTGTCGGTAACAACCCTTCCCGACGGATCGTACAGTACAAAATCGGTTATGTAGCTTTCGCTCGTGCCAGGTCCTACCTGGCTGCCCTCTACCGTAACGTCCCATCTGTAATTAAGTGCCTTAAGATTGTAAAGCCCTTGAATTTCGTTTGTGGGACGAAGCACGTCGGTATAGCTTGTAAACTTCGCGCTCACGTCGACGGGCTTAATGGATATCGTTCCGTCGTTTTGCCCGTTGTTGCCGTCGCCGCCTGTAACTTCAACCATTACCCAGCCGACGCCGTTAACGAAAACCTCCACCCAGGCGTGAGCGGACTTTGTCGTAACCTTGACCCACTCGGCGGCTTTGGTGTTTGCCTTGTAGCCTATGCAGTAGCGCGCGGGAATACCGACAGCTCTAAACATAAGCGTTGCCGCGGCGGCGTAGTGACGGCATACGCCCATCCTGTACTGCTTCAAAAACGCGTACACCACGTCGCTCGATCCGTCGAGAGCTTTATCGTACTCCATATCGTACTTTGCGGAGCCTTTTATGTAATTGGCTATCTTCCTTATGACGTACGGGTCGGACGAGGTAAAGCCCATTCTGTCCCGCTCCGCCATTAAGTAATCTATTAACTCTGGCGACGCGCCGCTAAGGCTTAAGTACGTATTATAAACGTAAGTCCTGAGCGCGTTGCCGTACGCCGAATAATCGCCGTAGCCAGACGTGAATATCGTGGAGGCTATCGTGTAGTCGTACGGGTAATACGTAAGCACGTACTCGGTTTTGGGATTGCCGTCGTAAATAACGTCGCTCGATTGAATCTCGTAGTTTTCGGTGCCGCCCATTACCAGGTAGTACGGCAATAGATAGTTGCTTGTGCCCGTGCTTATAATGCGAAGCTCCTCGGCCGTACCGTTACCTTTAATCGCCTCGCCCGCAAGGTAGTTTGCGGAGTACGTGCCGTTAATAAGCGCGGTGTAATCCTCGGCGTTTTTAAACCCGCCGCCGTCGTAGTTGCCGAAGCTTTTATAGCGGAGATACACCGCCTTATTTGCGGTGGACATAATATCCACGACGGGATTGTCGGTCTGCGCCTTGTCGTTGTTCATTCTGCCGTCGTCGTCGAGGTCGGAATCGTTTTCCTTTTCGAACACGGTAAGAAGCCCCTGCCTTACCGTGATATTATAATTGTAGGTTACCAATTTACCGTTATTTTCGAGATCGATTATATCAATGCTCGAAATGGTGTTCGGACTCTGTCCCACCTCGGTCTGCGAGCCCGTAACGTCGATAATAATCTTATGTCCTTCTATAAGCGCGGTCGGCGTAGAATCTGACTCGCACCACCAATCGGGCGCGGTGAGCGCAACGCCCTCTATGTACTCCCTGCTCTTTGTATCCGAATAAACGGTCATAGAGCGCGGATACACGGTAAGCGTGCCGTAGAACGGAACTATCGTATAGTCGTCGGTGTGGTCTACCGTCACCCCCTCCGTCTCCTCTAAAACAAGTACGACGAAAGTGTTTTCCACAGACCCCACCTCGGTAATCGTGCCGAGATAATCGACTTCCAAATAGTGATTATCCGCAAGCTCGCCGACGCGCGTAAGCGGATCGTGACAGACAAGCTCCGTTCCGTCGTACACCTTGTTGGCGTTGCCGCTTTTCAGCGCAATGTATCTGGAGGTAATCGTAAGCTTGCCGAACCTCAATTTAATATTGTAATTTTCGGTTACGTTATCCTCGCCGCAATATACCGCGACGGCAAATTCGTTGTTGACCGTACCGACGTGCATAATGTCGGTGTAGTACGTTTCGACCAGCTCGTGACCCTCGACAAGCGAGCCCTGAATAATCTTACACGAGTGTTCGTTAAGGGTGCGACCGTCGAATATACGCGTGGAGGAGCCCGACTCTACGACAAGCTCGCGCGGCTTAATAACGAGCTTGGCTTCCTTCCCCGCGGCGGTTAATCCTATCGTAACATCGTAGCACTCCGACACGTCCGCTCCGTCCTCGTTGGTGATAATAACCGTCATATTAATGACCGCCTCGCCCGCGTCGGTTATAGTCGTATCGGAATAGAACTCCGCGTAATCTCCGTTTATCAACGGCGTTAATTCGGAAATCTCCCCGCCCGCCGAAGAAAGAGGGAGCCCGTCGTATTCCTTTTCCGCGGGAGTGGGTATAACCGTAAGCGGTCTCGGCGTAACGGAAAGCTCGCCCGCATAGAACGTAATCTCGTAAACGTCCGACCAATCGTTACCCTCCTCGTCCACTACTCGTGCGAAGGTGATATTGTTTTCGCTTTTGCCGACGAAAAGCTGAGAGCCGTCAAAGGTAACGTCGGTAATTTCGTGCCCTTCGAGCAGACTTCCCGAACGCACGGTATACTTGTCGTCGGTAAGAGGCTTGCCGTCGTACTCCTTTTCCGCACCGATTGCGCGGAGGGAAATGGGTATGCGCGACACGACGAGATCGCCGAAAATGTACGTTATATTATACGAGGCGGTAACGTCCTCCTCGCCGTTTAAAATCGTTGCGACAAAGGTATTGTTAACCGTTCCCCTGTCGGTGGAGGCAAAGCCGGACACCGAAAGAGTGTGCCCCTCCACAAGCGAGCCCGCGACGATATCCGCGTTTTCGTTGCTGAGCGGTTGCCCGTCGTAAACTCTTTGCGCGCTGTGCGACTGCACCGCAATCTCGCGCTTGTTTACGGTCAATGTTCCCGGCTGAAGCTCTACTATGTAGTTTTCGGTAACGTCCTGATTGTTGGAATCCTTTATGACGACGGTAAAGCTGTTGTTGCCCGTACCGACCTCGGTTTGACTGCCCGAGTATTCAATCTCCGCCGTGTGCCCGTCCTTTAGCTTACCCTCGGTAATCTCGTACAGGTGACATTCAAGCGGAGTGCCGTCGTATTCCTTTATGGCGGATTGGGAGACGAAAATAAGCTTTTCCTTGCGGTAATCGACAACGCCGAAACCGATCAACGCGAAATACACCGCAAGCACTGCGATGACTCCGATGATAACGGCTCCGATTATATAACCGATTTTCGCCCTTCCTCTCACTGTTACCTTTTTATCTCCTTTTTACGCATTATCCGCAATACGCTCTATTGCGGAGCGGCAGGCGCGCATTTCGTCCGTGCCGAACAGTTTGTCGAGCACCGCAAAAAACTCGTCCTTGTGCGCCCGTATGTACGTCGGACTTTGCGTCTCAAGCTTGCGTATTACCTTTTTGCTCAGTATGTCGTCAAGCGCTTTTAACTCCTCGCCGCCGCACGCAACGTACACGGGTATGTACTCTCGTATCTGCTTCATTATTCGGTTTCCGAACGTTATATGAAAGCTTGCTATCAACTGCTTGTCAAGAGCTTCCAGTCTGTTTATGTTCCTTCGCGTTATTCCGTATTCCTCTTGCGCTTCCTTTACTAGCTTCATAAACCGTTCCGCGCTTAAATGCACGTTCTTTGTATACGGCGCCACAAACGGCTCAGCTTTATTGTCTAAGTTCATTATCATCGCGCGGTCGTATACCTTGTCGCTTATCGCAAACGTCGAGTCGTCGTTGTTAGCCGTACCTATAAACCACATGTTCGTAGGCAGTACTATCTTCCCGTTCTTTATCTGTTCGGGATCGTTATCCCAAGTCGTCGCTACTACGTCAAGCGTTCTCTTTTCCTTTTCGGGTAGTTCGAGAAGGGACAGAAACTCCGCAAAGTAATACTCCACCCGCGCTATGTTCATCTCGTCGAGTATGGTTACGTATATATCCTTGCTGTAATTCGCTTCGTACATTGCCGCAAGCAACGTCGTTTCGTTAAACGTTTTCGTAAACTCGTTGTAATACCCTATTAAGTCCGTTCTCTCTTTCCACATCGGCTGTACGGGTACTACTACCGCTCTGTTCTCCAAGTACGTTCCCAGCGCGTATGCAAGCGAGGTTTTACCCGTTCCCGACATGCCTTGCAGTATTAGCAAATTACTTACCGCCATGCCAGCTACGAATCTTCTTATATCCTCTATATCGTAATACAGCTTAAGCCTGTTCGAGCAAAACGCCCTGAAGTTCTCGCAGAACGCTTTAAGCGTTACCGTCTCGTCGTAGTCGTCCCGCTTAAAGCTGTCCTTCCGCTCGTCAAGTCTGCAAAGCTTGTCAAAGCGGACCTTGTCTCCGCCTTCCTCGCTCTTAGCTCCGCTCACTCCGCTCACTCCACTCGCTATTATCCCTACCCCTCCTTCTATCTCCGCGGAGGCTGCGGTAACCGAGCGAATGTCCGTAGCGACCGAAATTTGCTCCACCTCGACGTCGATTGTGCGGCGCCTTTTTATTATAAGGTGGACTATCATAAAAATCATCAGCACGGGCAATAGCGCCATAAGCGTTATTATAATTGCGACGGTTTCGGAGGGAATAAGCTCGTTGGGCTGCTCGGGACGGGTTTGCACGAAAAATACGAGCGCCGTTATTAAAAGCGCACCGCAAACCACCGCAAGTATTATGCAGATCGCATATTTCGCTTTTGCGAGTTTGTTGTTCTTTTTCTTTTTCATTCCCGATTATAACTCCGAGTCGGTTTCTCCGTCCGTCCGTTCAGTTTCGTTTACAGGCTCTTTTTCGCCTTTTTTACGTTTAGCCTCTTTTTTTACATTCTCCATAGACAGCGTTTCGCGGCGTATACGCTTTTTGGTTTTTTGCCATTCCTTTTTGTAGAACGCGGTAAACGCCTTATACTGCTTTTCGATTTCGTCAAACGAATCTTCCGTCGTATAGTCCTCCGTCGATTCTATAAGCCCGTGCTGCGCCCTTAAAGCGTTTAGACGGCCTTGAATGTCCGTAAAACTCGCACGAAGCTCCGAAAGGTCTTTTTCCGCGGCGCAGAGGCGGGCTTCCGTTTCCGAAGCGGCGTTTTGTGCGGCGAACACCTTTTCGCGCGCGGCGGACTCCGCCTGCGCGGTTTTCTCCGCGTTTTGCTTGTTTATCTCGGCTATTCTTTGCGCGACAGACTCGCGCTCTCTCGCGGCGGCGTCGCGGATAGAGGATATTGCCATTTCGCTTTGGCGGTTGGCCTCTTTAAGCGCCTCCGCCTTTTCCGCGTCCTTTGCTTCGAGCGCGCTTGCATGCTCGGCGTTAAGGCGCTGAATGTCCTCTATGTTCTTATCAATAAGCCCCCTAATCTCGGCGCGAGCGTCGGCTATAAGCTTGTTCCTCTCGTCCACCGCGGCGGTTAATACGCCGTTATCCTGCGTAAGCTTTTCTATATCGGCGCGCGCCGCCTCGAGGTCGCGGCGCATTGCGTCAAACGTTTTAAGCCGTTCTTCGAGGATGAGCATATATTCCTCCATGCCCATTCCGCTCGAGGCGATGCGTTTACGCAGGTTTTTAAGCTTTTCGGTTTCCCGCTTTTCCTCCTCGATTTTAAGCCGCTGAAGCTCCGCCTCGTACTGGCGCTTAAACACGTCGCCGAGGTTAAGGTTATACTCGTAAGAGAGAAAGGACGAGTAAACGAGAAGCTCGGAAAAAGCGTCGGCGTTTCCGTCCGTGAGCGGCGACTGAACGTCCGTTTTAGGCACGACGTGGAAACCCTCTTTTGTGTACGAATTAATATACTCGTAAAGCGCAACCGCGCCCTTAAAGTGCTTGTTCATTCGGAGCACGTTGGTTTTTGTAATAGGCGGCTTTATTATAGGCGCCTTTGCCACCTCCTGCATAATGGGAAGTGACAGGTAAAAGTTAACGTCGGACAGAATCTTTTCTATGCGCCCGATAGTCGATTTAATGGGATTAAGCTCTTTTAGGAATTTGTCCTTTTTGCGCTCCTCGTCGAGCGACAGAGTAAACTTAATCTTTCGGTTGCGGTACGATAAATCCTTTACGAGCGCAAGCTTACCTTTGTAGGTGTATGTATGGTCGATTATCTTTTCGTATCTGTACGTAACAAAGTCGTGAACGTAGGCAAGAAGCATATATAAAAACTTGTTTTCGTAAACGGTAAAATCGCTGAGCCGCTCCACGGTATAAAGCTTTTCGGGAATAAGGTCGCTGCCCTCCTTGGGTTCCCTCGTTACAAGACTGCTGTGCTTTGCAAGATGCTCGATGGAATCCTTGGAAACACGCCTCACCCTTTCGATGGGGATTATCTCGCCGTTGGACTGAATGAACTGCCGCTCCTCGGCAAGCGCCGCCGCGACAAACACAAGCCCCTTTTCTATCTCGTCAATCCATTCCTCGTCGATCTCGCAAATATTTCTGGTGACCGAAAGAAGGGACTCCTCGGCACGGTCGGCTACGACGGCGTCACGAAACCGGGAGAGCTCGTCGTACCCTTCCGTATTGCTCCGATAATCCTTTATCGCCTTGTAGATGATATCCGATTCGTCCATTTCGTCTCCGAAGTTGAGTTTGCTTATCCCTTACTTTTACGCATTATCCGCAATACGCTCTATTGCGGAGCGGCAGGCGCGCATTTCGTCCGTGCCGAACAGTTTGTCGAGCACCGCAAAAAACTCGTCCTTGTGCGCCCGTATGTACGTCGGACTTTGCGTCTCAAGCTTGCGTATTACCTTTTTGCTCAGTATGTCGTCAAGCGCTTTTAACTCCTCGCCGCCGCACGCAACGTACACGGGTATGTACTCTCGTATCTGCTTCATTATTCGGTTTCCGAACGTTATATGAAAGCTTGCTATCAACTGCTTGTCAAGAGCTTCCAGTCTGTTTATGTTCCTTCGCGTTATTCCGTATTCCTCTTGCGCTTCCTTTACTAGCTTCATAAACCGTTCCGCGCTTAAATGCACGTTCTTTGTATACGGCGCCACAAACGGCTCAGCTTTATTGTCTAAGTTCATTATCATCGCGCGGTCGTATACCTTGTCGCTTATCGCAAACGTCGAGTCGTCGTTGTTAGCCGTACCTATAAACCACATGTTCGTAGGCAGTACTATCTTCCCGTTCTTTATCTGTTCGGGATCGTTATCCCAAGTCGTCGCTACTACGTCAAGCGTTCTCTTTTCCTTTTCGGGTAGTTCGAGAAGGGACAGAAACTCCGCAAAGTAATACTCCACCCGCGCTATGTTCATCTCGTCGAGTATGGTTACGTATATATCCTTGCTGTAATTCGCTTCGTACATTGCCGCAAGCAACGTCGTTTCGTTAAACGTTTTCGTAAACTCGTTGTAATACCCTATTAAGTCCGTTCTCTCTTTCCACATCGGCTGTACGGGTACTACTACCGCTCTGTTCTCCAAGTACGTTCCCAGCGCGTATGCAAGCGAGGTTTTACCCGTTCCCGACATGCCTTGCAGTATTAGCAAATTACTTACCGCCATGCCAGCTACGAATCTTCTTATATCCTCTATATCGTAATACAGCTTAAGCCTGTTCGAGCAAAACGCCCTGAAGTTCTCGCAGAACGCTTTAAGCGTTACCGTCTCGTCGTAGTCGTCCCGCTTAAAGCTGTCCTTCCGCTCGTCAAGTCTGCAAAGCTTGTCAAAGCGGACCTTGTCTCCGCCTTCCTCGCTCTTAGCTCCGCTCACTCCGCTCACCCCGCTCGCTATTATCCCTACCCCTCCTTCTATCTCCGCAGCGTTTGCCTGTATGGTTTCAATCGTGGTGTGCTCGGTGTCGATTTTCTTTTCTATCACCTTGCGCGTCGAGCGCAGCTCGAAATTCATTGCGGTGATTATAAGGAAAATGATAAGCACGACGAGGATTGCGGCATAGACGATCATCGCGTACCAGGACGAGAGCGCGTTCCACAAGTCGGTGAGGAATCTGTTTTCGCTCAGCAAAATCATCTCGAAATTCCCTCCGCATTGTATACTTTGAGCACGCCCTCGGTCTCGTTGTCGTAGTCCTGACCGAGCGCATGGTCCACCGTGTCGATAAGCGACGGAGCGTCGCCGCTATGCTTACCGATAAGAACGGACACCATGCCGTGAATAAGGTTGACCGAAATGGCGTGGTCGAGCGCCTCGCGCATTGCGTCGGCGATATCGGTGTTCTCGTCGCCGCAAGCGCAATAGACCGAAACAAACCGCTCTAACTTGCCCCACTTTTTATTGCTTATCGAGTATTCGCCCGCCTGCGAGCGTACGTACTCCTCCAGCTTGTCTATCTTTTTCCAATGCGCTTCGTCAAAGTCGAGCGCGTTTCTCGTCGCGTCGGTCATCCACACGTATTGCTCGTACGGAATGCCGTCCGAATCCGCGGGTCTTCCGCCTGCGGGAACGGAAGAAAGCTGAAGGTCTATAACCGAGCCGAGGTCGGTGACAAACGCCGGAAGTGGCGCGTTTACGGGCGACGATTCGGTCAGGAAAAACCACATATTGGGCGGAATGACGTAGGTCACTTTTTCGCCTATCGAGTTTTTTATGTCGAGCGTGTGCGGATGATTTATATTGGCAAAGCCGGCGATAAGCGGAGTAAAGTACGAGCGGATAGACTTCATATCCACGCCGTCCATCGTGACAAATGTCATTTTGTGCGGCTCGCGCTCCGCAAACGCCACGGCGCTTTTTATCCCGTTATAATCGGCAAAAAGGTCGAACGCCACCTTGTATCCGCGCGCGTCGGCAAAAAATTCGGGCGTGCCGAAAAACCTGCTCGTTGCCGAAGTGAACAGGCGGATAAGGTTTTTGTCGGAGTTTCTTAAAACGAGAAGTCTGGAGGAAGCGAGCGACGACAAAACGGCCTTTGCCTTTTGCGCGGAAATGCTTACGCCGCTTCCCTTAAGATAGCTTACGTACCGCGCACACACGGCGTCGAAGGTTGCCGTCTGGTCGATATACTGCGACTTGTCGTAGTCGGTGCGGACGGTCTTTTTTGCACGGACGCGCTTTTCGCCGCTGAACGATTCCATATCGGCAAAAAGCTCGGTAAGCGGCAAAACGTCTGAAAGCGTTTCCAAATCCCACTGCTCCTCGTCGAAGGTGGTGCGCGCCGCGCGAAGCCGCATATTGTTGCGCCGCTTTACCGTTATTACGATAAACGTTATAAGTACGATAAGCCACAAACCGCCCACCGCGCCGAGAAGAATATAGCTAAGCATTGCCATGTCCGGCTGGTAGTAGGCTATTAACGGCAGCGCAATGCCCGCAAGCACGGCGATAACGGTTGTGAGTATAAATATCGTTTGAACGGGATTTTTGGTTGATTCCGTCCTGTTGTCGTTTAGCTTGTACGATCCGCTGTGGATATTGGTAGAGGATTTGAATATCGTGGGAGTCGGACTCGACTCGGGCACGAATTTTTTCCCGCCGCGCGTAAAGGTTGTTTGGAGCCGTATATCGAACAGCGACCGACCGATATACACGTCGTACTCGCCCGCTTCCAATGCCGATTGTCCCTCGATGCTGTCGTAAACGGAAAGCGAATTTTCCAGATAGTCGAGACGGATGGAAATAAGCGCCTTTTCGTGCGGCTTGAGCCCTTTGCATGCGATAAACTTTAATTCCTTTTTGGGTACTGAAAGAGCGGACGATTTTTTACCGATATACACCTCGACCGTTTCGGTAACAAAATATTTGCCTTTGTTCTGAATAGTAAAGGTCAGCTCGTTGCCCTTTAGCTTAAGTCCCGAGTATTTTATCTGCGAGTACGTAAGACCGTGACCGAAGGGATACATTTCGGTAATACCCGCCGCGTCGTACATTCTGTACCCGAGATACCGCCCGATTTTATCGGACTGACGGTCCTTTCTTATAACCTCGTTGTAGTAACCCGTTCTGTCGCGGTAAATTGTTTTTGCAAGCTTACCCGACGGCGAAACCTTACCGAGAAGGAGCTTGCTTAACGCCTCCTCGCTCTCCCTGCCGTTTAGCGCGGCGAGCATAATCGCGTCGCACTGACCGTCTATATCGAGGTCGATTGCGCGGTTTATGCATACGGCAATCGTTTTGCTCTTCTTTTTGTTTACGGTATTTAATATCTCGAGCCTGTTGGCGGAAAGAGTGCTATTCCCCTCCGGCTCGTCCAAAAACACAATCGTGACGTCGGCAAGGTGAGCCAAGCTCGCCGCACCCGCAACAAGACCGCCGCCAAGCTCCGAGTTAAGCTCGTAGCCCTCCGCGTGACCTATATACACTACGCCGCTTTTTTTGCACGCTTCGGCAAACACGGTAGTAAAATTACTGCTTTTGGGAAGCGGTCCGATTGTCGCGACGCGCTGACCTTTAACGAGCGGGAGCGCCGCCGCGTTTTTAAGGAGCACCGCGGTGCGGGCGTACACGTATTCAAGAAGCTCGTCGCGCGTCTTTTCCTCGGCGGGCTTGCGGCGCATACTGCACTCGAATAAGAAGTTTATAACGCTGTCGACCGCTTCGTTAACAGTCTTTTCCGAAATGGCGGAGCCGGCCTTTACCGCTTTTTCAAGCTCGGTAATGGTAACGGAGCCGTCGTCGACGCCCTGACGCATTTTTCTGTAATTGTCGAGCGCCGCGGAAATAGCCACGGCGGAGCCGTTAAGGCACATAACCGCGCCGCCGTTGACGGACGCCACCGTACCCTCCGCCGTCGCGGAGTCTATTAAATGCGGAATATCGGGATTGACGTTTTTAAAGTACAGCCTTTCCAATCTTCCGACCTCGCTCCCCTCGTCGGTAACGGCCTCGGAGGAAACGATTGCGTCGCAGTCGGACGAAGCGGAAGCAAACTCGATAGACTTAAGGAAAAAGTCGTGTAAGACCGTATCCTTTAAGTTTACGTCGGTGTAATCAAAGTCGGTTTCTCTTATGGAAAGATCGCTTACCGCGGCGGAGCAGCCCGCGCCTTTAAATCCTGAAAGGAGCGCCGAGCCGAGCATTCCGCAAAGATAGGGGTCCTCGGAAAAGCCTTTACCGCCCGCGGAAAGGTCCACCGATATATCGGGCGAAACCACAAAGTTGACGCCCTTTGCCGCTCCGTTTTCGGCGGCGAGCTTACCTATTTCCCTAACGAGCGCAAAATCGAACGACGAGGCGAGAATATCGAGAGAGGGCACTGCCGAATCCTTTGTAAGCGCGGAGTAATCCGCAACCGAAAGTCTCGGTACGCCCAACGTATCGAGCCACGGCGCGTTAAGCGCTTTGCTGTCCGTCAAGAGGGAAAGCTTTTGTTTTTCGGTCATTCCCTGTATTATTTTTTCGTTCTTCATTTACTCACCTCGCCCGGAGTAATGTAGCTAATCGTCATATCGCTTATTGTGCAGCTCTCTTCGTCCGATTTGTTGTTGTAAAAAGTTATAACCACTTCGTCGCCCTCTTCTATATCCGTCTCGAATCGTCTCGAGCCCGAAGTAAGGTCGAGCACTGTTTTGCCGCCCACAGTAACCTTGAACTGACAGCCGAAGGGTGATGAAAGAGCGCACGAAAGGCTAAGCGTAATATCTCTGTCCGCAGTGAACGCAAGCCTTGCGGTGTAGCCGTAGTTTGCGTTGGAGACTATGTTCCCATCCTCGTCAAACTCGAAGTAGCTTACGGCGTCGAATATTTCGTTAAGGTTATCGCTCGTAACGCGCTCCTCCGTTTTTACGGCGCCGCACTCGGTGCACTTTCCGTTGGAATCGAAGTCGTGCGGGATCATGGGAATGTCTTCGGTCCTCGTTACCTCGCCGCACCTCGAGCATTTTACGGTAAGCGTGCCCGTAGCGGTGCACGTCGCTTCCTTTGTCACCT
The DNA here is from genome assembly GCA_022511445.1 of Clostridiales bacterium. Taxonomy (GTDB): domain Bacteria; phylum Bacillota; class Clostridia; order Christensenellales; family Pumilibacteraceae; genus Anaerocaecibacter. Next base: position 110,010 of record JAFLVE010000106.1, read on the forward strand.
CGGTAACAAGCGGAGGAACGACGATGGAAATAACGCCGTCTATCTCCGTCCACTCGTCGTCACTATGCACGCAGTCCGCATACACCCTCAATCCGTTGTAGGAAAGCGATAGGGATAATTCCCTCCACTCCTCGCGCGTACCCTTATAGTAAACCGTACCTACGCGCGCGTTGTAAAATGCGCCGGAAGCGTTAAAGCTTACCCGTCTTACTACAAGCGTTTCTATATTACCGCAACCGGCAAACGCCCGATCGCCTATCGTCGAAACGTTTTCGCCGAGGGAAAGCACGCGCAGGAATGACGCGTAATTAAATGCATACTCGCCTACCGCCTTTACCGCGCTCCCCATAATCACCGAGCGCACGCCCGAATTCATAAACGCGTGGTGCGCAATCGAGTAGGAGTTTATAACGGTGCCGCCGCCCGACATCGAGTCAAGCTTAAGCTCCTCGCCGCTTGCGGATACAAGATAGTAGCCCGAATCGGACAAAACGAATTTGTATCCGTCTATTACTTTAACGGAATTATTATGCTCCGCTACCGAGCTTGAAACCTTAAGCGCGTACTGCGCCACGCCGCCGTTATTCGTACCGCCCGCGGTAACGGAAAGCCGCGACAGGTTGCACACCGAGTACAGCTTAAAGCAGTCCGAAAACGCACCGTCGCTTATCGTCGTAAGCGTAGCGGGAAGCGTTATTTCCGTAATAAGGTTACACCCCGAAAACGCGTACGCGCCGATGGCCTCGAGCTTTGCGGGAAGAATAACGGAGGAAAGCGACGAGCAGTTGCTAAACATAGATCCGCCTATCTCTTTCGTCTCGTCGGGGAAGGCTATCGCGCGAAGATTAATGCAATCGGAAAAGACGTTGTTATATCCCGCGCCGAGCTTAACGTTATTTCCGAACGTGACGGCGTTAAGCGCGCCGTTATACCTAAACGCATTGTCCGCAAGCTCGACGTCGCACCCGTCCTCGAACTCCACCGTAAGCAGGGAGGAGCAGTTTGCAAAAGCGGACTCGCCTATTTTTCTTACCGCTTTGGAAACGCTCAGCCCGGTAATGGACGCAAACTCGAACAGCCGCGTAGCAATCGAATAGGAGGTGACCGTACCGACCGATGTAGTAAACGTATCGGGAAGAGCAATCGCTCCCCCTCTCCCGTAATACTCTATAAGGTGCCAGTTTCCGTTATCGTCGCACGCAAAGCCGAAATCGTCCTTGCGGATAATTATAAGACCGTCGTGGATACTCTTGGCTATTTTCAGCGCGTAGTACGCCACGTGCCCGTAGCTTGTCGAACCTATCGTAAGAGTGAGTTTGCTTAGGTTATATACCGTATACAGCTTGTAGCATCCGATAAACGCGTTGTCGCCTATTCCCGTAAGCGAGGCGGAAAGCTTAACGGAAGAAAGCTCGCCGCAATAGGAAAAAGCATTGCCGCCTATGGTGGTTACGCTGTCGGGTATTTCTATATAAGTAAGCGCCGAGCAATAGTTAAACGCATTACCGCCTATCGACGTAATGCCGTCGTTCAGCTTTACCGTTTTTAATGAAAAGCAATATTCAAACGCCTTATTGGGGACTGTTCGGGCGTTTGTAAGCTCGACCTTTTCGAGCGAGAACGGAACGCTGCCGCCGAACAGAGCGGACAGAGTCTCGGACGACGAGGTGACAGTAGAGGGTACCGTAACCTCTTTTACGTAATTAAGCCCGCCGAGCGCATAGCTACTCATCGACGCGCCGTCGGGAATGACGATACTTTCGAAAGTACAGCCCGAAAACGCGTAAGAGCCTATCGAGGAAAGTCCGCTCGGAAGAGCGGGGGTTTTAAGCGAAGTGCAGCCCGCAAAAGCATAATCGCCTATAACGGAAACTCCCTCGGGATAAGTCAGCTCGGTAAGAGCGTAACAGTCCAAAAACGCGCGGGAGCCTACCGCCGTCACGGTAGAGGGCAAGGAAACGTTTTTAAGCGACGAACAGCCATCGAAGGCGTTATTGCCTACCTCGGTGAGATTGCCGCCCAGACGCACCGTTTCGAGACCGGTAAATCCCGAAAACGCGCGTTCCTTAATTTCCGTAAGCTCCGCAACCTCGAGCGTTTTAAGCGAGGCAACCGTACCGCCACCGAAAAGCGCGGAAAGCGCGACGGGACTTCCGTCCAAAACTATATCGTGTAAAACAAGCGTTTCGATAGACCGCATTCCGTACAGCGAGCCGTTAACGAGCGCGGTGTTTTGCGGCACGGAAAGCCGTGTTATTCCGCTGTCCTCGAACGCGCCGTATTCTATCAATTCGACGCTTACCGGCACGTTAAGCGCGGAAAGCGAGCTGCAACCGAGGAAGGTGTCGGAGTGAATAACCTTGAGGGTATTGGGCAAGGTCATTCTTTCGAGCGAGCGGCAATACGCAAACGCATACTCGCCTATCTCGGATACGGTAAGCGGGAATACGATGCTTTTTACAGAAGTGAGCCGCGCGAACGCGTAGGCGGGAATGCTATCCCCCACCTCGACGAGCGTTACCGCCTCGAGCGAGCTCGGCACGTCGCCGCCCTCGTCCGTAAACAGTCTGTATATGCCCGTTTCGCCCGTAGACACCTCTAAGGAATACGTCGTTAGGCTTCTCAATCCGAGCATACCCGTAAACGCGCAAGGCTCTATCTCCAAGCCCTTGGGGATGAAAAGCTCCAACACCGACGAGCAGCCGGCAAACGCGTATTTCCCCACTTTTTTAAGAAGGGATGGAAAGTCGATATTCTTAAGCGAAGAACAGCTCGAAAAAGCGTAAGGCTTTATCTCGGTGAGCGCGGCGGGCATATTCACCTTTTCGAGCGAGGTGCAACCCGCAAACGCGTATTCGTCTATAACGTCGAGATCTTCGGGTATAATAAATTCCTTAACGTGGGTAAGACCGCGGAGCGCTTGATTTTTCAGACTCGAAGAAAGGGTAATCTGAATTCTCGCAAGCGATTCGGGAACGGCGCCGCCGAACATATCTTCAACCGTACCCGGATTGTCGCGGGTAAAAAAGTGCGGGGTCTTAAGCTCGACAAGAGACTTTGTGTTTTTAAGCGCGCCGCGCGCTATAAGGCGTATGGTGTCGGGAAACACCATTTTGGTAATACCGCTATTTTCAAACGCGCTCTCCCCGACCGATACTATCGAGTCGTTTAGGCTTACGTCGATAAGCGCAGAGCATTTTTCAAAAGCGTGCGCCCCAATCGATTTAGCAGGAAAAGGCAGCTCCGCCTTTTTAAGCGAAGCACAGCCGTAAAAGGCGTAGTCTCCAATCGTCTCGAGTTCGTTCGAAAATTTAACCTCGGTAAGCGCACGGCAATTATAAAAAGAGGATTGGTCTATCTCCGTAATATTGCTTAAGTCGATATACTTTATTCCGCAATTGTAAAACGCGCCGCTTCCGATGGAAGTTACCGCCCCGCCCACGTCGAAGGTCTCGAGAAGCTCGAGGTTGCGGAACGCGCCCGCGCCTATGTTTTTATCGGTAAGCTCGCCCACCGTAAACGACTTCAGCTTGTTCATTCCGTCGCAGAACAATTCGGGCACTTTTTCGAGCTTTGCCGCCGAAATATTTTCCACCGAGTTACCCTCGCCGAAAATCGAAACGAACGAAATCGTAGGAGAGAGTACGTCGAACTCGACGTTTTTTACGCCCGAGCCGATAAAGACGTTGCCGTCGCCGAACTCTACGGTGTCGGACAATTTAACGGTCTCGAGGTCGACGCAGTACGAAAAAGCGTTTCCGCCTATCTTAACGCCCGCGTTTCCGCTTAAATCGAGATAGGTAAGCCCCGTGCGAACAAACGCCTTTTCGCCGATAACCTTAACGCCTTTCATCTCGAGAGACTTAAGGCTTTTGCAACCGAAAAACGCGTTCGATCCGACGTTTGTCACACCGACAAGCTTTACGGATTTTAAGTTGTTACAGTTCTTAAACGCGTCGTTCGGCACGGACAACGTGCTCGATTCTATCGTAAGCGTGTGCAGGTACGGCGATCCGCTAAACGCGGTTTCGGATATTCCCACCACCCTGTGACCTTCTATCTTTTCGGGAATACTTACGTCCGAATATCTACCGTTAAAGCCCACTATATGTATATCCGTGTCGTCCTTTTTGTCCTTGTCGACAAATCGGTAAATTACACCCTGATATGCAAACTCTTCCGCCGTGTTTCTGAAAACTATTATTTGCAGTACGCTCACGGCAAGCGCGATTAAAATAAGTATAATCGAAAGAACGCCTACGCCCACGGCGTGCTTAACGTAGTTGTGCGTAAGCACTTGATTGCTTCCGTCGCCGCTCTTTAAATAAAACGCCTTTGCCGCTCTTGAGCGCGCCGCCCTGTCGGTGTAGGACAGCATAACGCCGTCGCCGCGCCGAGTGTAAGTATAATCGCCGTAGCATATGCGCTTGATCTCGGTCTCGCAGTGATCGCACTTGTCGAGCATGGGCGTTTTGCTAACCCACACAAAATCGGCGTCCTCTTCCTTTAGCGTTGTCGTGGAAAGAACGACCGTGCCTATCGAGCGGCCGTTTTTATCGTACTGTCTGACCTTTATGTCAAATCCGGTAATGGGCTCCGACAGCGCGTTTTTTATCCTTAACGCAATGTACTTTTTTCCGTCCTTTTCTATTACGGAGTACTTTTTTACAATAGCGCACGAGTTGATGTTGGTAACGTTCACTACGCTTTCCTCCGTATGGGTTTATTCTTTTTGCGAAGTATCAAAAGCGTGCTCAAAAAGTTGATTACGCATATTACGCCCGCGACGATAAAAAGCACTATCATGTCCGATTGAGAGGTTACGACGCTCTCGTAGTAAATACCCGCAAGCATGTGGCTTAAGCAATACTTGCCGAAAACAATCTCGCCGAAAGTTATGGCGCAGGTCAAAAGCGCGAAAATCACGATGTTGCGCCTCGGAATCCTCGAGCTGCACGTAACCTTTTGCTTGACGGAGTTTACGGCATACGGCAATACCGTAACGTATGCGGTTCCTTCGGGAAGGGGCAATTCGCTCGTAATGCCCTCCGTCTTAATGGATTCGTCGACGTGAATTACGTCGAGAATGGTATCGGTACAATCGTAAATAACCACGTCGTATTCGAATCTGTATATCTCGGGCGCAATCTTAATAACAAGCTTATTAACGTCGTCGCGGTTAGTCAGTATGTACTGCTCTATGTATTTTCGGTTACGAAAATCGGGACGGTAGACGATTGTTCTCCCTCTGCTGTCCTTAATGCGTTTTACTCCGTTATCGGTTATCTGCGGCACGGTGTAATGCGTGCGGAGAAGCACCCGCGGCAAAACACCTATTATAATCGCGGTTAACAGTACGGTAACTATGATAAGTATAATAGCCCATTCCATGCCGATATTCCTTAGGGTCTTCAGCTTTTTTTCAACGTGAAAATAAGCGTATAAAACCCCGTGTATATTCTACCATGAATACACGGGGTATGTCAATGATTGCGCTGTTTATATTATGCGCGCTAAGATTAAAATTTGTTGAGAAAATCTTTTTACCGTTAAACGCTTTTTTAATCTTCGCCCTCTAACCTACGCGTTTGGTCGGCAAGACGGAGCGCCTCCGTCATTTTGTCGAGGTCGCCGTTCATAAACTCGTCGATACTGTAAAGAGTAAAACCTATTCTGTGGTCGGTAACGCGGCCTTGAGGAAAGTTGTAAGTGCGTATGCGCTCCGAGCGGTCGCCCGTACCCACCTGACCTTTACGGAGAGAGGCGTACTCGTCGTCCTTTTTGCCCTGGTAGTAGTCGTACAGCTTGGTTGCAAGCACCTGCATGGCGCGCTCCTTGTTTTTTGTCTGGGAGCGCTGGTCCTGACAGGTTACCACAATCCCCGTCGGGAAGTGCGTTATTCTTATTGCGGAGTCGGTCTTGTTTATGTGCTGACCGCCCGCGCCGCTCGAACGGAACGTGTCTATTTTTATATCCTTATCGAGTATCTCGACGTCCACAGTCTCCGCCTCGGGAAGCACCGCAACCGTAACCGTGGAGGTGTGTACGCGCCCCTGCGTTTCGGTAACGGGCACGCGCTGAACGCGGTGCACGCCGCTTTCGTATTTCAAAAAGGAGAAAACGTCCTTTCCGCCTATTCCGAAAACCGCCTCCTTTATTCCGCCGAGCTCCGTCTCGTTGACGGAGATATCCTCCACGCTCCAGCGCTTTCTTTCGGCGTACATCTTGTACATTCTGCAAATCTCCGCCGCAAACAGCGCCGCCTCCTCGCCGCCCGCCGCGGGTCTGACCTCGAGCACGGCGCTTTTCCCGTCGTTGGGGTCTTTGGGGAGGAGCATTATTTTAAGCTCTTCCGTAATTCCGTCGATTATCTCGGTCTGTTTTTCGCACTCCTCTTTTGCAAGAAGCACAAGCTCGGGATCGTCGGCTTTAAGCATTTCGACGGCGTCGGCGTAATCGCGCTTCGCCTTTTTCAGTTCGGCGTACTTTTCCACCAAGGGCTCCAACTCGCTTCTCTCACGGCAAAGCTCCGCCCAGGTCTTGTTGTCCGCAATGACCGCGGGGTCCTGAACGCGCTCGTCCAATTGCTTAAATCTTTCGCAGATGGAATCCAACTTTTCGGTCTTTATTTCTCGCATACGACTATCCTATCCACCCCGTCCAAGTCTTTTATTATTTTCGTCTTGCCTATCGCGGAAAACAGCTTGGAAACTTCCTCCGCCTGGTCGTAGCCGACCTCGGCGAGAATAACGCCGTGCTCGTTAAGCTTATCCCCCGCCTTTTCCGCGATAATCTTGTAAAAGTGCAGTCCGTCCTCGCCGCCGTCGAGAGCCACTCTCGGCTGGCAGGTAACCTCGGGCGCGAGCGAGTCTATTTCGAAGGTGCGGACGTACGGCGGGTTTGTTACGATAATATCGAATTTACCTTCTATACTCTCGAACATATCCGACTTGACAACCGTCACGCCAAGCCCGCCGAGGTTGCTTTTTGCAACGGCAAGCGCGTCGTCCGATACGTCCGCCGCAACAATTTCCGCTTGGGATTTTTTGGCAAGATACGCCGCGATACAGCCCGAGCCTGTGCAAAGGTCCAAAACGCGTTTACTCTCGCCGCCTATATATTCAAGCGTTTTTTCCGCCAAAACTTCGGTCTCGAAGCGCGGAATAAGCACGCGCTTATCCACCTTTATTTTAACTCCGCAAAAATCGCTGTTGCCGAGGATATAGTCGAGCGGCTCGCCGGCAAGTCTTCTCTCGGCGTACTCTCTCGCCTTTTTCACAACGCCTATTTTAACCGTGGAAACGGAATCGAGCTCGCCGCGCTTTTTATCGAGCAGCTCGCAGTAGATAAAGTCGGCTTCGTGCGGATATTCGGAGAGCTTTTCTCTTAACGCCGCCCGCTCCTTTTTAAAATCGCGATCGTAAAAATCGATCGTCTTTGCGTCAGGGTCGGAGTCAAGCTCCAATACGGCGTTAAACGCGGCGATGGCGCACTCCGCCATTTCGTCGTCCGGCTTAATCGTGGAAAGCTTTTGGAGCGCAAGCCCGGGCGCGCGAATGGCGTTTGTAAACCAATTGTCGGGGAGGAGCGCAAGGAGGCGCAGCAGCTCGTACGAAAGTCCCGCGACGACAGGAAGAAGCGCAAGCCGTATAATAAGCTTCATGTACCCCTTTCCGAAAACGTCGTTAATTTTTGAAAGCTCGGCAAAGCCCCAGTTTGTAAGCGCGAAAACTATTATGGAAAACACGACGACGAAAAACAAAAACGTAGTGCCGCAACGGTTATGCTTGGTCGAGCACGACTGAACGTTTTCGACGGTTAGCGGCAAACCCTTTTCGTAACAGTTTATCGTGCGGTGCTCCGCGCCGTGATACATAAACGTGCGCTTAATATCGCGCATAAGCCGAATGATAGAAAGATACAGTATAAATATCAAAAGTCGCACTCCGCCCTCTATTGCGGAAAGCGCAAGCACGTTGCCGTGTAGAGGCGTATAATTATCGAGCGCCCAATATACCGCAAACGGCAAGCCGATAAAAAGCCCCAAGGCAAGCACCACGCCGAGAAACACAGCAAACGAGGTCGCACCCTTAGAGGGCGTATCCTCCTCAGGCGTACTTACCTCGGCGGATTTAAGCATTGTCTTCATGCCCGTCACGAGCGAATCGACAAACGCAACAACGCCGCGCACTAAAGGAATGCGCTTTGCCGCGCCGCTCGGCTTAAGCCTCGACGAGGAAATTTCTATCTCGCCGTCGGGCGCGCGCACCGCCATGGCGATAGAGCTTTTTCCGCGCATCATAACGCCCTCGAGAAGCGCCTGACCGCCGATCATGGTGCGGCGAAGCTTGGGCTTTTTTTCTTGCTTTTCTTTTTCCATTCAATCTTACCGTTAAGCTTTTTCGATACGAAAAAAACGAGTAACAAAAAATCGAAGCCGTAGCTTCGATAAAAAAGGCGGGCAAAATCGCCCGCCTGAATCAAACACTATTTTGCGGTCTTTCCGGCACGATCGTTAAAGATCTTAATGCGGCCGCCCGTTTCGGTCTGCTTCTGCTTACCTGTGTAGAACGGATGGCACTTGGAGCAAATATCGACATGAACAACGTCGCCCTTGTGCGTCGAGCCGGTAACAAACTCCGCGCCGCAAGCACATACGACGGTTACTTCGTGATAATCGGGATGTAAATCTTTTTTCATAACTACCTCGCTTCTTATCTTAATAGCCTAAGAATTATACACCGATAATTTATTTATGTCAAGCATTTTTCGGCATATATCGTTTCCCAAAAAGGCTATATTGAATTTTATATTACGGTTAAAGGCGGAAGCCGCCCTTTTTTATTATTAAAGCTTAACCAAAACCTTATCGTTTCCGCCGTCGTTTTCGGTAGCGCCCATCCTTTCGAACTCCGCTACAACGTCGCCGAACGAAATGGTGTGATTACTGAGCATATCCACTTTTACGGTGTGGTTAGCGAGCATGTTTATGGCGGAAGGATAGTTTTTACCGCAGTCCGTTACGGTGATGATATCGAGATTTTTCTCGAGGAAGCCGCCTAAACTACAGGTAAGCTCAACGCCGTTGGACTTACCGACAAGCGCCACTTTTCCGCGCCGCGCAGTGTAGTCTATAATATTTTTGAGCGGCATTTTGGACGAAATAAAGTACGCGCACGCGTCGCCCATGTGTCCGCCGGTAAGCGCGAGTATCTTTTTTCCCACATCCTCGTTAACCGCGTTTATCGTGTAGTATACGCCTGCGGCACGCGCTTTATTAAGCATTTCCTCGTGCATGTCTACGACGATAGGCACGGCTTGGTAATACATTGCCACCTGCGCGAGGATAATGCCAACAGAGGTTGCGCCCACTATAATAAGGTGATCGCCCTTATCGACGCCAAGCCCCGCCATAACCTTCATCGCCATCGCGGTATGCTCGGTGTAAATCGCCTCCTCGTTTTTTAGCCGCTCGGGGATAGCGTACACGTCGTCGGCGGAAACTACCGAAAAATCGGATAAGAATCCGTTTTCCTTTAGCCCGAACATATTGGGTTTTTCGCAATCGTAGTACTTCCCTTCCTTGCACGACTTACAGCCGTGACAGCTTGCCTGCGGGTATGTGACTACCCTGTCGCCGCGCGAAAGCCCCTTAACCGCCGAGCCGACCTCCGAAACAAACCCCACGCACTGCCTTACGGGAATGATGGGAAACTGTGCGGGAATCCTACCGGTAAACACGCCGATATCGGCTGACGAAATGCCTAAAATAAGATTTTTAAGCTTAACGCAGTTTTCCCCCACCGGCTGAGCTTCGCTCTCTTCCGCTTTTATTGTGTGAAGCGAATATATTTTGTACGACTTCATAATGTATGTATTATACCACACTCATATAAAAAAAGCAAGTGTATTTCGTATATAATATATTCGCCGCCCGCGACGGCTAAAATAATGGAAAAAAGATAAAAAGTCGCCACCTATTACGAGCTTGTTTCAGCCCCCTTACACAGGGGAGCCTTTACACCGATTTAGCGTTAACGCATAAGCAAAGCGTAAGACTGCACAGGACAGGCGTCAAACCTTCGGTTAGCAAAAAGCCGAGCGTGCGCTCGGCTGATTGTACGGAAGAGAAACGATTAAAGTAATTTATTCGAGGAGTAGTTTTACCCGCTTGCGGAAGTAAATTTGCGATGATGACAAATTAGGTGTAATACCCCGCGGCGCAGCTACGTGAAAGTGCGCTCCGCGCGCGGGTCCGGAGCTTGCTCCGGTGTATAATACCTAATCTATTTATCCTCGTTGACGGGGAGAATTGTAGCGGGGTCGACGTGCTTGCCGTTCTTTTTAACCTCGAGGTGGAGATGATTGCCCGTTTTAAGCTCGGACATCATCGTGTTGCCCGCCGTGCCGAGCTTATCTCCCGCGCTCACCTTGTCGCCCACCTTGACCGCAACGTCGTCGCCGAGCGACTTGTAAATAGTGACGTATCCGTCGTCGTGCGTTACCGTTACAACGTTGCCGTCGAGCGTGGTGTGCATTTCGACGTCGGTAACCGTGCCGTCACGCACGCAGAGCACGTCGCCGCTGCCTACGAAATCCATTGCGGGATGAGTGCGCCAAATTTCGAGGGTCTCCCAGTAAACGAGCTTGTCGTTGGCGTACTCGAGCCCGTATGCGGCGTTCGACATAGGCATAACGGTTTTAATCTCGGGGGTGACGACTTCTCCGGGCGGATCTTCGGGTTTACCCGTAACCGGCTCCGATTTAGGCAATGTAAGGACGACCGACAGAACGACTACCGCCGCAATTACGGCAAGAACACCGATCGCGATAAATACGTGCTTGTGTCTTACAAAAAAGTTTCTCTTTTTCTCGTTTGTATTTGTCTGATAGGTTTTCATGTTTTCCTTCCTCCGTACCGATGATTATTGCCAACAAAAAAATCGTTATACGTGAAATATAATTTTTTTTAATAGCTCCCTTCGAGCACCGGCGTACCCAGAGCGTAAGTTCCGTTTTTGTACGCCGCCATTACGTTGTACCTTTCGCCCGTGCCGAGCGTTCTAAACCCGCACACCCGCGGGCTGTACGCGTAAACTATAAGAGTTCCGCCCGAGTACGCGGAAAAAACGGGCTTTGCGAGCATCTTATCGAGCGCGGCGTACATATCCGCCTCGCTCCCGATATAATCGGCGCGGACGGTCGCGTCCTCGGGATAGAGCCCGTCGATTACGCCCGCCGCCTCGTTGTTTTCGTACCTGCTCGCACCCGAAAATGCGAGCGGGCTGTACCACACCGCAACGCCCACTATAACCGCGGTCAGCACGACGGCAAATACTGCAAGCTTTTTCATAGCAAAGGTTATTGCCCTTATCGGCGTTTTTAATTCGCGGAAAAAAGCTTTTTCTCTCGCCTGCCAGCAAACGTCAAAGTAGCCGAACAAAAAAACATAACAACCGTCTTGATTTTTTTAATCCGATGTGGTACAATTACAATATGGAATACATTGATATTTGCGGAATACCGATGAGCCGACTTGTACTCGGCTGTATGCGAATCTCGGACATGACGACGGAAAGCGTCGACAGGCTTGTCCGCGCGGCGCTCGACATAGGCGTAAACATGTTTGACCACGCCGACATCTACGGCGGCGGAAAGTGCGAAAGCATTTACGGCGAGCTTTTTAAGCGCGACAAATCGCTTCGAGACAAAATCGTACTTCAAACAAAATGCGGCATACGCAACAAGTGGTACGACCTGAGCAAAAAGCACATTTTGGAAAGCGTGGACGGAGCTCTGTCCCGCCTTAGCACAGACAGAATAGACGTACTTATTTTACACCGTCCGGACGCGCTTATGCGCGGAGAAGAGGTCGCGGAAGCGTTTAGAATTCTCGAGGAGAGCGGCAAGGTGCGTTTGTTCGGCGTAAGCAATTTCTCGTCGAGCCAAATCGACTACCTACAAGACGCGGTACACCAAAAGCTTCTGTTTAACCAGATTCAGTTAAGCCCCGCCTTTTGCCCGCTTATTACGAGCGGCATGACTGTAAACACCGGGCTTAACGAGTCGTGCGACCGCACCGACGGCGCGCTGTGGTACTGCCGCAAGAACAATATAACAATCCAAACGTACGGCTCGTTGCAGTGCTCGTTTACCGACGAGAGCGGCTTTACCTACCGCGGCGCGTTTACGACGGACGCCGCCAAAAAGAAATACTTCGCACTTAATTTTATGCTCGAAGGGCTTGCCCAAAAGTACGGCGCCACCGTCGACGCGGTTGCATTATCCTGGATACTTCGCCACCCCGCGAACATGCAGGCTATAGTCGGCACCACGAATATAGACAGAATAAAAGGCTACAAGGATTGCTGCGAGGTCCCCCTCACCGAATACGAGTGGTACAAAATCTACGAATCCGCCGGCCACCCCATTCCGTAAATAACGCGTAAAAGCAACCGGCAAACAAAAAAACGCTTTGAAAACCAAAGCGTTTTTTGCTATTAAATACCGCGAAGCGGTCCACACCTATTCACTATTAACTATTACTATTACTTTACTTCTATTCCCATAAGCTCGAGGAAAGGCAATATGCTTTCGCTGTCGAACACGGCGGTGCCTGCGAGAATCTTTTCGCAAACGGCGTCCACCTCGTCGTGAATGTTGAGCTTGGCCTCGAGCTTTGTGACGGTGCCACCCTGCTCTTTCAGCATTCTCGCAATCATTTTCTCGAACGATTTCATTTCGGGGTCGAGCTTGCCGGGCTCGAACGGAATGGTTCCGTCGAGGTAAAGCTGGACCTTACTGAGCTGTCCCGACAGCTTGTTGGGAAGCACGAAGTAACCGAGCACGTCGTTAAGCGACAGCGCCGACGGCTTAATCTCCGAGTACTCGGGCGAGGTTGAGGCTTTTTTAATTCCGTTGCTACGAAGCACCGCGTCAAACACGTACTTGCCCGCAATCTTTCTTACTATAAAATTGCAGAAGTTCTTTTTTCCGTCGGTGTTTTGGATACGCGCGTCGGAATACCCCTTCCAGGCGTCGTTGAGTTTAACCGCAAACTCGACAATCTTTTCGAGGTTGCTGTGCGAAAAACGAATAACGGTGCAGTACCAATCGAGCACGGACAGCTCTATATAAGGGTACTCCTTGGATTTGAGCTTGGTTTTTACGTCTGCGCGGAACATGGGCGTAGAGCGGAAGCCTGTCTGGAAATGGGCGTGCACGGTATTGGTTGCGCCGCTTCCCTCGATAACGCCGTTGGTGCCGACAAAGCCGTCGGAACCGATAAAGTCCGCGGCAAGCGCGAGCTTGGTGAGCATGTCGCTCCCCTCCTTCATCGGCTTATGCTCGCGAGTGCAAAGCACGCCGTGGCGGTCGAAATACTGATGACGGGAATAGTTAAAGAAAAACTCCTCGCCGCCTATCTCGGTGAGCACCGAGCGCATATTGGCACGGTCGAGGTAACCCTCGTTCTCCTTGCAAAGCGCGCATTTGGGATAGCCGTCCGTAACGGACGCGGGCATAAGGTTTATGATAAGCTCGATTTTGCTTTTAAGCTCTTTCGCTTCCCAACGGTCGTTTTTGGCAAGCTTGTCGAGGTCGACGTAACCGCTCTTTACGCAGTAGTCGTACAAAAAGTCGAACGCCTTTTGTTTATTTACGGCGTAGGTGTCGGTAAACAAATCGTTTATCTCGGACGGACGGAGCATAACCGCGTCCATTATCTCGGCGCGGAGCTTGCCCGCGTTTTCGGGCGTTACGATTTTTTGTTCGAGCGCGTAGGAAATAAGCGGCTCGAGAAGCTTAGTGGGCGTGCTCGGAAGCTCCTCGCTGTCGTCGGGCTCCGCGGGAATAAATCCGTCGAGCTTGAGCAACGAACAGATACGGCGCACTGCCTGTTCCGCGTCGAGCTCGTCCATCATGAGCATATTTTCGGCATAAGCCAAAACGGCGGAAATCTCTTTGTCTAACATGATAAATATCTCCTTATATGTTATTACTTAGTTAAGCGTGTTACCTATTGTAGCCGCGGTCCGTGGGGCGCGGGGAATTGACAAGCGAATCGATATCGAACAAATTCCAAGGGAATTCGTCGGGCGGCTGTGCAAGGAAGGTCATGATATCGCCCGTAACGGGATGGGAAAAGCTCAGTCTGTACGCCCAGAGCGCAAGGTGCGGGCTTTTTACAAGCTTGTCCGCGGCGTACTTTCCGTCCCCCACTATTGGCGCGCCGAGCGCGTTCAGCTGAACGCGGGCTTGGTGCGATCTGCCCGTAATAAGGTCGACCTTTACGAACGACAACCCGTCCTTTTCGTCAAGCACCGCTATATCCGACACCGCTCTTTTTACGCCCTCGAGCGTGGACGGAGCAATAAGCACGGTGTTTGTCTTTTCGTTCTTTTCAAGATAATGCTCCACCCGTCCCGTGCGGTTGGGTCTGCCGACGGTTACGGCGCAGTACGTTTTATCCACCTCGCCGTCGCGGATTTGCTCGGACAGTCGACCCGCCGCCTTAGAGGTCTTTGCAAAAACCATTACGCCGCCCGTAGGTCTGTCCAGTCGGTGCAAAAGTCCGACGTACGCGTTGCCCGGCTTGTTGTACTTTTTTACGAGGTAGCTTTTAATCATCGACAGCAAGTCGCTATCGCGGCTTATATCCTCCTGCGTGGGGACGTCCTGCGGCTTGACTACGACGATAATATGATTGTCCTCGTGGAGTATCTTAAACCCCGGGTCGAAATCAGGCTCGTCCTTTTTGGGTGCGTCGGAGGACTTTTTTGCCGACTCCACCGCGTCGAGACGAATCACCACCCGCGATTTTACCGCCTGCTTATTGTCGTTCGGCGAAGCGTCGGTCTTATTAACTTTTTCGTCGGTGTCGTTCACTTATTCCTCCAAAGCCCGCTGCATCCGCACGGCAGCGCAATTTCACATTCCGTGGGCAGGCACACCTCGTACGATGTCGTTTTGCCCGAAGGGAGAAGCAGCGTAAGCAGGTTTTGTATCGTCTGCGGCTGAAGCCCGGTAGTGTAGCTGTTTATAAGAAAGAACTCGGGTTCATCGAGAAGCTTAGCCGTCAGTGATACAAGCTCGAAAATATCGTCCTCCATTTTCCACACCTCGCCCGAAGCGCCTCTGCCGTAGCTGGGCGGGTCCATGATAACCGCGTTGTACGTCTTTCCACGCTTAATCTCGCGCATGACGAACTTTTTGCAGTCGTCTATTATAAAGCGGGTGTTTTCCCTCGGCACGGAATTAAGCGAGCAGTTAAGGTTAGCCCGCTCCACCATGCCCTTTGCGGCGTCCACGTGCGTGACTGCCGCGCCAGATTTACTCAGCACCGCGGTGGACGCACCCGTGTATGCGAAAAGGTTAAGTATCTTAAGCTTTTTGCCTTTTTCCGCATTTTGCTTTACTATCCCCGAGAGGATGTCCCAATTGACCGCCTGTTCGGGGAAAAGTCCTGTGTGCTTAAAGCCGGTCGGTCTAACCGAAAACACGTACTCGCGCCAAGATATTTTCCACTCGTCGGGCATCGGCTTATTTACAATCCACCTGCCGCCGCCGGCGCGGTCGCGCTCGTACCTTGCGTGCGTGTCGAACTTTTTGTAGTCGACGGTAGGCGCCCAAATAGCCTGCGGGTCGGGTCGGAGGAGAACTATATCCCCCCACTTTTCAAGCTTCAGCCCGCCGCCCGTGCCGAGAATTTTATAGTCAATCCAATCGGGCGCTAACATTTTATAACCGCGATTAAAACTTCGTGTCCGTTGATGTCGAAGGGCTGTGCGCTTTTACCGTACATCTTGTTGGTTTCCAGGCTTTCAATCTGGTCGGCGAGCGTTACCTTTCCTATCCTCTCGCCGTGCTGCCCGAGCACGCCCGAAATAAACTCGTCGCCGAGATAGTAAATATTGATTCTGTCGGTAACGTCGAAGCCGAGCGCCTTTCTCTGCGCCTGAATCTTGGAAATAAGCTCGCGCGCCGCGCCCTCTATAATAAGCTCGTCGGTAAGCGTGGTGTCGAGCGCGACCGTCATAGTGCCGTCGGTTTCCACCGAGTACCCCTCCGCGCCGCGGGTTGTGACAAGCATATCGTCCGCGGTAAGCTCTATTTCTTGTCCGTCGACATCGAATCGGTACGTCTCGCCGTTTGCCGCCGCCTTGCCCGCTTCGTCGCCGTGCTCGGCTAAGTACGCGCGGATTGCACCCACTTTCTTACCGTACTTGGGTCCGACCGTGCGAAGCTGCGGCTTTACGTCGTAGCCCGTAAGCTCTCCCGCTCCGCCTAAAACCACTTCCTTTACGTTGAGCTCGTCGGCGAGAATGTCGGCGTATTCGAGCGGGAACCCGCCCGCGACGATAACCTTGCCGAGAGTCTGTCTGTTTTTAATTCCGCTCTTGTTTCTCGCCGCACGACCGAGCTCCGCCGCTTTAATAACCGTTTCCATATCTGTGGAAAGCTTGGCGTCGATAAGCGTTTCGTCCGCCGTCGGGAAGTCGGTTATATGCACCGACTTAGGCGCGGTCTTATCGACGGAACGCACTACGTTTTGATATATCTCGTCCGCTATAAAGGGCGTAAAGGGCGCCGTAAGGCGAATAAGCGTCTCGAGCGCGGTGTACAGCGTATAGAACGCCGCCTTTTTGTCGCCGCCCATTCCGCCTGCCCAAAAGCGTTCGCGAGTGCGGCGAACGTACCAGTTGGAAAGAAGCTCGGTAAAATCTCCTATCCCGCGCGCCGCCTCGTAAATCTTGTACTCGGAAAGATATTTGTCGGTCTTTTTAATGAGAATGTTAAGCTCGGAGAGAAGCCACCTGTCCATAAGCGTGTACTCGAGCTTGCTCTTATCGACCTTTTTGGGGTTGAACTTATCGATTTCGGCGTACATCACGTAGAAAGCGTACGTGTTATACAGCGTGCCGAGATATTTATTCTGCGACTCGGACACCGCCTTTTCGTAAAACCTCGACGGGAGGTACGGCGCCGAATTGGTGTAAAAATACCACCTTACCGCGTCCGCGCCCGTCTTGTCGAACACCGCAAACGGGTCGACCACGTTGCCGAGGTGCTTGGACTGCTTTCTGCCCTGCTCGTCGGTTACGTGTCCGAGCACCAAACAGTTTTTAAACGGCGCCTTGTCAAAAAGCAGCGTGGAGATAACGAGAAGCGTATAGAACCAGCCGCGTGTTTGATCGACCGCTTCCGAGATATAGTCGGCGGGGAAAGTCTTTTCGAAAACGTCCTTATTCTCGAACGGATAGTGATACTGCGCGAACGGCATCGAACCCGAATCGTACCAGCAGTCGATAACCTCGGGGGTGCGGCGCATTGTTCCGCCGCACGAGCATTTATACGTCGCCCCGTCCACGTACGGCTTGTGAAGCTCTATATCGCCCTCAATGCCGCACTTATCCTTAAGCTCCCGTTTGGAGCCGATCGCTTCGGTCTTGCCGCATTTGTCGCACACCCAGATGGGAAGCGGCGTGCCCCAATATCTGTCGCGGCTTAAGCCCCAATCGATAACGTTTTCGAGGAAGTTGCCCATTCTGCCCGTTCCAATCGACTGCGGATGCCAATTAACGGACGCGTTGTTTTTTATGAGTTTGTCCTTTACCGCCGTGGTCTTAACAAACCAGCTCGACCGCGCGTAGTAAAGGAGGGGCGTGTTGCACCGCCAGCAGAAAGGATAGCTGTGCGTAACGCTCGGCGCGGAAATAAGCAGTCCTCGCGACTTTAAGTCGGCGATTATATCCTTGTCCGCGTCCTTGCAGAATTTATCCTTGAACTTTTCGGGACCGATAAAACGACCGCGCTCGTCTATCATTTGAACGAACGGCAGGTCATAATTCCTGCCGACACGCGCGTCATCCTCGCCGAACGCCGGCGCGATATGAACGATACCCGTGCCCTCGGAGAGCGTAACGTAACCGTCCGAAACGACTCTGTACGCCTTTTTGTCGCCGTCGTACGTAGCGTAAAGCGGAGCGTATGTCGCGCCCACCAAATCCTTGCCTTTATAAGTTTTTATCGTTTTGTACTCGTCGAAGTGCTTTTCGACAAGCTCTTTAGCGAGAATGTATTTTTTGCCCTTCGCCTCGATAAGCGAGTAGTCGAAATCGCCGCCCACGCAAAGCGCAACGTTGGAAGGGAGCGTCCAGGGCGTGGTCGTCCAAGCGAGGAACGCACAGCCGCCCGCAAAGTCCGACTCGAATGCAACTACCGCCGTTTTTTCGGTGACGTCCTTATAGCCCTGCGCCACCTCGTGCGAGGAAAGCGCCGTGCCGCAGCGCGGGCAATACGGTACGATTTTATGACCTTTATAGATAAGTCCGCGGTCGAATATAGTTTTAAGCGACCACCAAACCGATTCGATATAATTGTCGTCGTAGGTAACGTACGGATGCTCCATATCCGCCCAATATCCCACGCGATCGCTCATATGCTCCCACTCGGTCTTGTACTTCCACACCGACTGCTTGCACTTGCCGATAAACGGCTCCACGCCGTACTTTTCTATATCCTGCTTACCGTCTATGTTAAGCGACTTTTCCACTTCCAGCTCGACGGGCAGACCGTGGGTATCCCAACCGGCTTTGCGAAGAACGTGCTTACCCTTCATCGTGTGGTAGCGCGGAATGATGTCCTTCATCGTACGGGTCAGAACGTGCCCGACGTGCGGCTTGCCGTTAGCGGTCGGCGGACCGTCGTAAAAGGAAAATTCCGCTCCGCCCTCTCGAGCTTTTATGCTCGCGGGAAAAACGTCGTTTTTCTTCCAAAACTCGGTTACGCGTTTTTCAATGTTCACAGGGTCGTAGCCCGTTACCTTCTTGTACATACCGTCCTCTGCGTGTCGCTATACTTATCGCAATCACCGCTCGATTATTAGGTTTTGGGACTTAAAGTCCGTATCGCCCAATCTCGCCTCGCCTTGCGATTTTATATTATACTGCAATTTACAGTATAGCACAACAGCCGCTGTTAGGTCAATCGATTTACCGAAAATCGTAAATTCCGTTTTGACGGGGCGAAAAAGCATTCCGCCGCAACCTGTTGACTTATCGCCGCTTTTACCGTATAATATCGGAATGAGTTATTTGCGCGACACACGCTTAATATGTCTCAACTGCTTCGGTGCAATCGACCCGTTTACGGGATATTGCCACTCCTGCCACAGACACATGCACGAGGCGATCGCAACCGTTCAAGACGCAATCCTTCCCCGCACCCTTCTCGGCGGCAGATATTTTATAGGCCAGACTCTCGGTCGCGGCGGCTTCGGTATTACTTACAAGGCGTTCGACACGGTGCTTCGCAGGCGCGTTTGCATTAAGGAGTTTTTTCCGCGCGGATACACGAAACGCATACCTGGCACGCCAATCGTAAAATTGAGCGACCAAAAAACGGCAAACGTTTTTAATTTTTGGCTACAAGCGTTCATTCAGGAAGCGAAGGTGCTTTCTTCCATAAAGAGCATGGAAGGAATAGTATCAATCTACGACTTTTTCCTGTCGAATAACACCGCGTATATAATTATGGAGTTTCTCGACGGGGTCAGCCTACACCGCTTTATTGCGGGCAGAGGCGAAAGACTCCACCTTAACGAAACGCTTAACATTATGCGCCCCGTGCTCGAAACTCTGCTGCTCCTCCACCAACACGGAATTATACATAAAGACATTTCGCCCGAGAATATTCAGATAGTAAACAACAGAACGGTAAAGCTAATCGACCTCGGCGCGGCGTCAATTTACACTCAAAACGTACAAAAGCCCTTTTTCGTTCTGAAAAAAGGATACTCGCCCATCGAGCTGTATTCGAAGAACGGCTCCCAGGGACCCTGGACGGATATTTACGAGGTGGGCGCCACTATATACACGTGTCTTGTGGGATCGCCTCCTCCCGAAGCGACCGCGCGCGCCCAAAATGACACTATCGTTCCCCCTTCGGCGCTTAATATAAAAATCCAGCCGATACGCGAAAAAGTTTTGCTTAAAGCGCTTGCGGTCAACCCGCAGGACAGATACACCGACATAGGCGCTTTTAAGGAAATGCTCTTCGGCGAGTTTATGCCCGGAACGTAAAACCAAATAAATATAAAAAACGCTTGCAATTTCGCTTGCTATATTGTATAATCTCTTTACTGCGCTAGACGGAGAAGTAGCGGATCTCTGTAACCTACAAGCCGCTATAGTAGGGTTGATCACCGTCCCCGGTTTGCGTATGGAGGGTCTGTTACCGTTAGGTGGCGTTGATGTTAAGGTCTCGTGCAACGTCTGCTTGTGAACCGTGTCAGGGCTTGACCGCAGCAGCACTAAGCAAGATGTGGCGTGTGATGCGAGGTAGCTTTAACGGAGTTAACCGACGGGAGAACGCTTCGGTGCGTATTATCAAAGACGGCGCGCAGTATTCCAAAGCCGATAAAGGAATTCTTTATCGGCTTTGGTTTTTTTATATATCGAAAAGGTTTTTTCCGATTCTTTTCGGGAACTCGTAGTTTTTAAAGTAATATTTTTTATCGCGCCCGTCGATTTTGCGGAGCACCCTGCATGGGTTGCCCGCCGCGACGACGCCGTCCTCTATGTCGCGGGTGACGACCGATCCGCTTCCTATAACCACGTTGTTTCCTATGGTGACGCCGGGATTAATGACCGACCTGCCGCCAATCCACACGTCGTTGCCTATCGTAACCGGCGCGCAGTATTCAAGCCCTCTCGCCCTTTCCTCGCCGTCTATCGGGTGACCGACTGCGTAAATCTCCACGCTCGGCGCAAACATTACCCTGTTTCCGATAGTGACCTTTCCGCAGTCGAGAATCACGAGTCCGTAGTTTGCGAAAAAGTCGTCGCCTATCGAGATATTCAAGCCGTAGTCGCAGAAAAACAGCGGCGTAATGTTTACGTTTTTCCCCATACCGCCTAAAAGCCGGCGCAAAACCTCCTCCCGCTCTTTGGGGTCGTCAAGCTCGTAGTTGAACTTTTTTAAAAGCTTATTCTTTCTCTCGACGAGCTTTTTATCGGGAACGTCGTAGTACAGTCTTACGTCGCCGTTCATTTTTCACCTCTCGGTCTTTATCGGTGTATTTTCTATTTTGTATTTTACGCGAGGGAAAAGCCTCGGCGAAACCGTTTTTTTCGCACGTTTAATAATCGGTTTTATTTTTTCGGACGACGGCAATTCAAGCTCGGGGTGATTCTCCCGTTTAGCTATAAACGGTACGGACAGTATCTTTTCTATCTCCGGCGCTGTCGGCTCGAACGCGCCGCCGAGGATGTAATATGACGGCGCTTGTTCCTTTGTTACCCTCGGCGCTATCGTATTTTTCGATACGAGCTTAACCTTTCCCGCTCCGCGGATATCGGTAGAGGAAAGTCCTATCTCCACGTTGTACTTTCCCGCGACCGTGCGAAAATCCCCGTTACTGTCGTCGAACACGCGAAGCTTCTCCATATCCGCTTCGAGCCCGACGATTGCGCTCTCCCCCTTTTTAAGCGGAACGCGCTTAAACGCCGCAAGCCGTTTTGCTAAGCCGTACACGCTTCCGCCTTCAAGCGTAACGTACGCCTGCACCACCGCGACGCCGTCTTTTTCACCCGTGTTTTTAACCGTAAAATCGGCGGTGATTCTATCCCCGCCCGACACGGACAGCTTTGTTATCTCGTACTCGGTATACGACAGTCCGTGACCGAACGGATACAAAATATCGTACTTACGGTTATTGAAAAGCGCATACCCGTTATACACCGATTCGTACCGATAGTCGCCGCGGGAAACAAACTTTTTGTTGTTCCTCGGATAATCGCTTTCGCTTTTACACCAAGTAAACGGCAGACGGCCGCGCGGCGAAACCCCGGTAAGCATTTTATATATATCTGCTATCCTCGGGCTGTACGGGCAGTACATAACGGCGCTTAAGCTATTTTCCATGGGAATAGGCGTGGCCGCTCCGCCGCACAAAATCAACACCGTCGGAGAGTTTTGAGCAACGCCGCTTATAATCTCCGCCTCTTCGGCGGAAAGTCCGCCGCCGTAGTCGGTGACTAGAAACGCGTTAACTTCCCCTATATTTTTTTGAGCGGCGGATATGGGTTTAACGCTGAACTTTTCGCCGTCGTCGAAAAACTCCGCGGCTCCGAACAGCGATATCTTTTTATTCACGACGGGAAGTATACCGTCGTTTTTAAGTAGCACGGTCGAATCGTACACGATATCGACGTGTTCGACTTGTTCGTCCTTGTATGCTTCGTAAAAATCTTTTGCGGCGGAGAGCGCCAAAAGCGTGCGCTCGACTGTTTTATCTATCTTGCTTTCCGATATATCGCCACGCTCAACCGCGCGGACAAGCTCCTTTACGCCGAAGTCGCCGCCGCTAAGCACGTACGCGCCGCTGTTTGTTGCGCCAAACGCGTCGCCGTCGTCAAACGCGGTCATAAGCATTTTACGACCTATATACTTCGCGTACATATCCGCTATCTCGCGAGAGGAGGATATTTTTTGTCCGTTAAGATATCCGCCGTCGAGCATCAGAGCCGCGGCGTTCTCCCCCGCTTTACCAAGCGGGTACAAATACAATTCGTGTAACGCTCTGCCGTCTATTACGCGGTCGCCGTACCGCCCCTGACCGAGCGAATCGGTAAACACGTAGCCGAGTCCATCCGCCGACGAATAGCTTTCCAGCATTTCGGCGGCAAGAAGTGCGTCTTCCGAAAAAAATCCGCATGCATTAGTTCGCATGGGATTTAGTATCAGTCCGCAGCCGACCGTGCCGGCAAACGCCGCGCCCGTTCGTGCCGCCGATATAGAGCGCTCCTTTCCGAGCGCCGCCGCGGTTTCTTTGGAAAAAGTGCAACCTATTGCAAGCTCGCTCGGCTCGACCGCCGAGTACGGAAGAAGGTCGCCGCTAAGCGTAAGCTTGGGAATGCCCGCCTTTTTTAGCGCGGCGGTCGTTATGCCGCCGCCGACGAACTCCGTTTTTTCGTGCAGCGTCATCTCCGAGACGACGGTGCGAATTTTACCGATATCCATTTACCGTCTTTTAAGTATTGTTTTTTCGAGAGTCATACCCGAAATCAACGAGTGCTTGTAAATCTCCAGCCTGTCCGCATACTCGTACACGTAAGAGCCGGGCTCGCTTCTCAGCGCAAACACCATAGGCGTCTCTCCCGATTGCTCGTAGTACGGCTTTGCGGCGTCCGTTCTGCCCGAGAACAGCGGCGTGGGCGACGTTGCGGGCGGCGCGTACGACGGGGCGGATTGAGCGCCCTGCGACGAGTAAGAATATTGCTGCGAGGAAGGCGTAAACGACGAAAACAGCGGGTCCTGCGGCTTTGACTCCGTCGCTCCCTCTATCGGCTTTACCGATCTTTCGTCGTAGTTAGTAAGAGAGGAAAGGTCCTCGCCCTGCCCCAATTGTCCGAAAATCGAATCTCTTCTTCCCATGTTTTTCCTACCCGTAGATCTTTTTATTTTATAACGTCAAGTCCGACAAATTCGCGGAGAACTTCTGGCACCGTTACGGAGCCGTCCGCGTTTTGATACTGCTCGACAATCGCGGGGAGTATGCGGCTTGTCGCAAGTCCCGACCCGTTGAGCGTGTGAACGTAACCTATTTTGCCCGCCGCGTCGCGGTATCTCGTCATGTTGCGGCGCGCCTGGTAATCGTTGGCGTTACTTACCGAGCTAACCTCTTTGTAAATGCCCATCGACGGAATCCACACCTCGATATCGTAGGTGCGCGCCATGGAAGCCGAGCAGTCCGCGGCGGCAAGCTTACTCAACCTGTAATGAAGCCCCAAGCCCTCGACGAGCGCGCACGCCTTATTAACAAGCTCCTCGAACGCCGCTTTGGAATTTTCGGGCGTGGTGATTTGCACCATCTCCACCTTGTCGAACTGGTGTCCTCTTATCATTCCGCGTTCCTCGGCGCGGTAGCTGCCCGCCTCCTTACGGTAGCACGGGGTGTACGCAAAAAGTTTTTTGGGCAGGTCCTTTTCGGAAAGAATCTCGCCGCGGTACAAATTGACAAGCGCGGTCTCCGCCGTGGGAAGCATAAACCTTCGGCTTGCCGCGTCGTCCGCCGTATCCACGCGGTACACGTCGTCCTCGAACTTAGGGAACTGTCCCGCGCCCAGCCCGCACTCGTAGTTAAGCATATGCGGCGGCAGGATAAACGTGTATCCGTCTTTTGTGTGCGTTTTTATAAAGTACGTGAGAAGCGCCCACTCGATAAGAGCGCCCCGTCCCGTGTAAAGCCAGGATCCGTTACCGGCAAGCTTAACGCCGCGCTCGTAGTCTATAAGGTGAAGGCTTTCGCAAAGCTCCACGTGATGCTTGATGGGAAAATCGAATTTAGGCTGCTTGCCGTAAACCTTGACAACCTCGTTGCATTCCTTACCGCCCGCAACAACGTCGGGATCGGGAAGATTGGGAAGGCATAACAGCTCGTGGCGAAGCTTTTCCTCCGTCGCCTTGATTTTCTCGTCGCACGCAGAAATCTCGTCGCCTATCTCGCGCATACGCTTAAAAACGGGCTCGACGTTTTCGCCCGCCTTTTTCATCCGCGGAATGTCCGCGCTCACCTTGTTCTTTTCCGCCTTTAACGCTTCCGTCTTGCCTATCGCTTCGCGGCGCTCGGCGTCAAGCGCAAGAATTGCGTCGAGGTCGGCGGTATAACCGCGCTTATTAAGCGCCGCCGCAACCCCTTCCTTATCGCTTCTTATAAGGTTGATATCGATCATGCTTAGGTCCTTCTTTTCGGTAGTATCTTAATCCTAAGTATTATAACCCAACCGCCGTCGAAAATCAACCCTAATCGCGCTATTTTTTAAGTCTTTTTTGTTTGCCCAATAACGACGGCAAAAACGCCCCGCCTTTTATCTTCATGGACGGAACTATCAACAGATACACAATAACGCTCGCCGCGCCCGCAATGAGCGTTGACAGCCTCCCGCCGCCGAGTAAACCGCTTACGGCATAAAACACGGCGCAAGCGAACGCGGTAAAAACAAGCGGCCTTACCGTTATTCCCGGGCTAATCGAAACCGAATCTTTCAGTCTGTAAACGTTTACCGCGCCGAGAAGAGCCGCCACGGCGTAGCACGAAACGGACGCAACCGCCGCACCGTAAATCCCAAGCCGCGGGATAAGCAAAAACGTCAGCGCTATTTTTACCGCTCCGCCTATTAATAGATTAACCGCCGGCTTTGTCGCCCTTCCGTGCGACTGCATTACCGCCGTCGTGTAGCTTATAACGCCCACGTATATTACGCTCACCGCCTCTATCGAGAGCAGGCGCGACGATATATCTATCTCCTCCGCGCTTAACCCAGCGCCGTACAAAAGCGCGCAGATTTGTTTGGGGAAAAACATAAACGCCGCCGCAACGGGAAGCGCGATAATAAGAGTATAAGTAAGCGCCGTCTCGCCGACAGATTTAATAAGCTCCCTCTCCCCGCGCTCGATATGAGCGGTCAGAGAGGGCAATAGCGCCGCGGACAGCGCGGACAGCAATACCACGGGCATGTTTATAAGCGTGCCCACGGGACCTACGAAAACTCCGAAAAGCGCCGTCGCCCTGCCTCGCTCCATTCCGCCCCGAACGAGCATATTGACGACCACCGACGAATCGAAAACCTGCGTCATCGGGATAATGAGCATGCCGAGAGTTACGGGGAGAGAAAAGCGCATTATTTCCTTAATAAGCTCGCGCCGAGGCGTTTTGTCTTCCCCCTCGCTATGGTAATCTCCGCGCGACTTGTTGTATACGATATATCTTACCAGCAGATATATAAACGCGACAACCTCGCTTACGGTAACGCCGAGGAGCGCACCCATTACGGCATACTCCACGCCGCGCGGAAGCATAAGCTTACCCAATAAAAGCCCGAGCGACAGCTTTACCGTCTGCTCTATAAGCTGACTTATTCCGCTCGGCATCATCATGCTTCTGCCCTGAAACACGCCGCGGAACACCGATATTATACTGCAAAATATAAGCGACGGAGTGAGAGCGAGATAGGCTATGCTCGCACTCGGTACGCCCTGCAATTCGGAAATAATCCGCCTAAGGAGCATCACCGCGGTAGCGGCGACAACCGAAAAAACGAAAAGCGGTACCGACGCCGCAAAGAATATATCTTTGACCTCCGCGTTTTTTCCACGTGCGTAATACTTGGCGACCGTTCTCGACACCGCGCCCGTCATCCCCCCGCCGCAAATCATAAGAAGTACGGTAAACACGGGGAACACGGTTTGATAAAGCCCCATGCCCTCCGCGCCGAGTATGTTTGTAAGCGGCACGCGGTACAGCGCGCCGAGAAGCTTGGATATTATGCTTATTACGGCAAGAGCGACCGCGCCCCGCCCAAACGACTTACTCACGCCTTTAGTATGTGCAGCGAGCTTGCTTTTTCCGCGCCGATATATAATATTTTATATGTAAAAACCGCAACAAAAAAAGCGCGGTTATCCCACGCCTTTTTCGATTAGAAGTAAAAATGTAAATTACTCAGTCTTGATTGCTCCGGTCGGGCATTCACCCTCGCAGGCGCCGCAATCGATGCAGGTAGCGGCGTCGACGACGTACTTGCCGTCGCCTTCGCTGATTGCGCTTACGGGGCAGGCAGCCGCGCAGGCTCCGCACGATACGCATTCATCGGAAATTACATGTGCCATAAGATATTACCTCCGTTTGTTATGTGTTAATTATATCAAGCTTTCCTTAAAAAGTCAATACCATTATACACATAATTCGGTTAGCCCCTGCGAACATTTTTTGACATCCGAATGCTTTCACGCGGCACCGTAGTCAACGCTTTTTCTCGGCTTAGTACGCTTATTAAACCGCGAACATTTTCTATACTTTTTACGCTTCGGGGTTAGCGGCGCCTTCGCCGTTTCCTTTATTGCCGCCGTTTTTCCCGTGCGGCTTGCCGTGCTTGTTGAATTTTTTTCCGCCGTGCTTATTGTCGCGCTTACCGCCGTTTTGCGCTTCGCCGCTTCCCTGCGGTTTTACGTCGCCTTGCGGGGGACGCTGTTTTTTGCCGTCGTTATTCCCGTGCGGTTTTTTGCCGTTTTGACGGTTTTTATCAAAGGGCTTGCGCTCGCCGCGCGTTTTTTCCTTTTCCTCGCTCTCCGCCGTCTCTTCGGCTTTAGGCTTATCGGCGGGCGCGCCGCCTTGGGGTTTGCCGCCGCCGTGCTTATTCTTTTCCGCGGGGTCGGGGCGCTCCGGCTTTTGCTTATCGAAGGTCAGCTCGTCTATCTTAAAATCGAGCGTCTCGAAGTTGTCGTCGCCGCCTACTCTTACCCTTACCGTCTCGGTAAGCGGAGTGACGGATTGCACGAGAGCCCGCCTGCCGTCGGGGATTCCCACGATAGTGCCCACCTTGGGCGCACGCTTTGCAACGTCCTCGTACGTAGCGTTTTCGTAAGCGAGACAGCACAGCAGTCTTCCGCACATACCGTTTATCTTGTTGGGCGTGAGCGCGAGGTTTTGGTTTTTAGCCATTTTTATTGAAACGTGCTCGCTGTCCGATTCGAACCTGCCGCAGCAGCAGGGCTGACCGCACGAGCCGAGCGCGCCTACAAGCTTGCACTCGTCGCGCGGACCTATCTGCCTTAAGTCAATCCTTATATGGAATGTGGAGGCAAGGTCGCGCACGAGATCGCGAAAATCAACGCGCTGTTCCGCGGTAAAGTATAATACGAGCTTGCTGTGGTCTACCGTAAACTCGCAGTCGCAAACCTTCATGTCGAGTCCGCGCGCGGCAACCTTTTCCTTAACGGTGGCAAGGATTTTGCGCTTTTGCGCGTTGTCCGCGGCTTCAGCCTCGAGATCGGCCTCGGTCGCGATTCTCACAACCGGCTTGAGCGGAGCGACAAGCGCCGACTCCTCCACGTCGCGCGGCGGCTGAACGACCGTAGCCATTTCCACGCCGCGTTGAGTTTCCACAACGACGACGTCGCCTTTAGAGTATTCCTCTTCTTCGTTGGGCGCAAAAAAGTATATGCGCGGCGAAGTTCTGAATTTAACGCCTAATACCTTTGGCATTTTGCTTTTTCCTCCATTATCTTGAGCATGAGCGAGTCCATAATAGCCGTCGGCATGCAGTTAAGCGAATTCCTTCGCTTCGCTTCGCGAACGAACTGCGTGCACGACGCCGCCGAGTAGGGAGTAAACCCGCCGCACACCGAACGAATATCGTTCTCGTCGAACACCGTGCCCATTCCCGAAAGGTGGCGCGATATGTCGGCGAGCAAGTACTCTATTATTCCGAGCACCGAATCGATTTTATCCCGAGTGAATTTGTCGTATACCGCCGCGACCGCCGAAAAATTTTTACTGCCCGTCGCCGTTCTAAGCATCTTTAGCGCGGCGAGGTAGGTCGCGCCGAAATCCTTGTCCGCAAGAATTTTTTCGGCTAAGCCTATATTTCCCCGCGCGGCGCGTGCGGCAAGCTTAACGGCGGCTTCGTCCTTGTGGAACTTTAAAAGCTCCTCCTCCGTCGTTTCCACCGAGAACGGCGGAAGCCTTAGCGTTTTGCACCGCGACTCCACGGTGGGAAGGAGCGATCTCGACGCGCATAGGATAAAGCAAACGCGCGGCGGCGGCTCCTCGAGCGATTTTAACAGCTTGTTTTGAAGTATCTCGCTCATCGATTCGGCGTGCTCCAAAATGTAAAATCGCTTGTTCAGCTCGAACGGGGTCAGGTACAGCGTGGATAATAGCGACTTGATGTCGTCCACCGTCATCGCAACGCGTTTACCCTCTTCCTTTTTGCTTTTTGCCGCCTCGGGCGCGGGGTAAACAACTATATCGGCATAGTCGTCCAAAGCGCGCTCGTCGGGTATGCCCGCAAGCCGCGCCGCAACGAGCCGAGCGAGAAGGCTGAGCCCGTCGTCGTCCTCGCCCTCTATAAGG
>JAFLVE010000017.1 GCA_022511445.1 Clostridiales bacterium
ATCGCTGTCCGTTTACGGCTTCGGTAATTACAGCATTAAGCTTAACGGTCTCCGCGGCAGAAGCGAGCAGACGATAAACGTTATTTCAAGCAGCGTGTTTGCCGAACTTATTGCAAACGGCTACCAAATGACCGACGCGGCCGCCGCATCGGACGATGACCTCAGTATCGTCGAGGTCGAATTCCACGACAACACACTTATGATTCGTCCGCGTGCAACCGGCTCGGCAAGGATAGAGTTCGAGTTTACCAACACGAGCAGCGACGTTATCAAAATCGTTTCCGAGCCTTTCTCGGTCGACATTAACGCAAACGACTTCTTTGCAAGCTTTGACTCTGACTGGCAGGCGATTCTCGTCATTATAGCTGCCGCGCTCGGCGGATTGCTCATAATATTCCTTATCGTGTGGCTGTTCCTGCGCTCCATTCACAAACACAAGCAGGAAGAGGCGGCAACGCAAGCGCCCGTTTCGTCTTATATCGTTAAACTTAACACGACGATTGCTCAGACTCAGGCACAACAGCGCTTTGCCGCGCAGGGTCCCGCTGCCGCGGGCGGAAGCCAAATGCTTCTCGGCTCCGGCACGACTTCGGGTGCCCCCGCCGCCGATCCCAACACGCTGCAGCTTGCTTCCGGCACGTCGTCTTCCGAGACGCCTGATACAGGCACTCCGTCCACTCCCGCTTCGACTTCCGCCGACACTCCTTCCGAACAGCCTTCGGGAGACAGCCGCGAGGAACTCGAAAAGCTTATCGCGAAGTATATATCCGACGAAGAGCTTCTCGAGCGTATCTTCACCGAAAAATACGAGCCGAAGGGAATGGTCCGCCGCACGTTCTTCAAGTCGAAGGATTTGCAGGCGCGCGAGCTCGAAAAAGAAAAGACGCGCATCATAGAACGCTACAAAACGCCTATGCCTATGGACGAGGCTATTCGTAGCGAAAACGAGCTTAAGAATTCGGATTCGACCGTCGCCGCGCCCGCAGGGGAGGCGCCCGTTGAGGAAGAGCCCGATTTGAGCGTAATCAATCTCGACTTCGACGTCGATTCGCCGCTCTATGTGGAGCCCGAACAGGTTAAGGACGAGTTCTCCGAGGAGAAAATCGAGGTTGACGTTTCGCCCGAAGAGGCAAAGCTCATCGAGCTTGAAAAGAAATACGGTATCTTGCAGAAAGAGCTTGCCGAGCTTGAAAGCCGCTTGAGCAAGGCCATGGGCGAGACCGACAAAAACGACTCTCTTATTCATGAGCTCGAGGAGAAGATTGCAAAACTTGAGGGTGAAAACGAGCAGTATGCAAAAGAATTGAGCGATCTTGAGTTTAAGCTCGCCTCCGCCAAGAATAAAGATAAAGA
Source organism: Clostridiales bacterium (assembly GCA_022511445.1). Lineage (GTDB taxonomy): Bacteria > Bacillota > Clostridia > Christensenellales > Pumilibacteraceae > Anaerocaecibacter. Next base: position 1,354 of record JAFLVE010000017.1, read on the forward strand.
AAAGATTAATCGCGATATCTCCATTAACGAGGAGCGCACACAGCGCAATAAGCACGAACTGGAGAAATTGCATGCACAGCTCGACAAACTGCGCGGAAAGAGTTCGACTTTGTCCGAGATTATGGCAAAGTTAAACAACACAAAGACGCAGAAGAGTACCGAAAGCGAAAAATTAACCGCGGATCTCGAAAAAGCAAGGTCCGAATTCGAGGCATATCAGCAACGTTTGGCGCAGGTCAAGGCGCGTCAAGAGCTACTTGCTAAGCTGGAAAGCCTCAATCCGTTGCTTGTTGCCGTCAATACCGCCGACTACGAGATTCGTCAAATAGACGAACTCAATGCCAAGCTCACAAAAGAGCGCGACGACCTCAAGACGGATATTGCCGCGGCTAAAGCTCAAATTCTCCATGCTTCCGACCTCAACGTCATAAGCGATCTCAATGCGACCATAAGCAATGCTCAGGCGCGTTTGGCGGAGATCGAAAAGGATATGACCAAGTCGACGAAGCGCAAGTCCGAGCTTAATATCGAGTTTAAGACGGCTCGTAACAATGCAAACGAATTCTGCCAGACAAACGAAATTCCGCTTGAGGAAGTTATTTCCGCGGAAGACGCAGTTATCGGCAATATCGAGTACGAGCATCACAAGTTCGACGTCGAGAACGAACGCGCCGAGGCGGAAAAGGCTGTTGCCGCCGCTCAAGCGGTTTACGACGATTTGTCGGCTTCCAGCGACGACGTTACGTTTATCGCAATGGAAGTTGCCGCGGCAGTCAAGGATCTCGAGGACGAGCTCGCAGTCGCTCAATCCGAGCTCGACGATATCAACCTCAGGATGGAAGAGGCCAGCGAGGACGACAAGCTTATGCTCATCGTCGAGCAGGGCGAAAAATCCGACAGAGTTGAAGAGCTTAAGCAAAAAGTCAGCGATGCTACTGCGGACGGCGCAAAGCGCAAGATGCAGGCGCAGACCGAGTACGACGAGAAGCTCGACGAAGCTCGTCGTGCCCTCGACGAGGCTAATGATGAGTATCAAAAGGCCAGCGACAAGTACGATAACCTTATGAATAATATCTCGCCCCTCGACCTTGTTGAATCGGGTAGCGGTATCATAAGTCAAGACCAGAGAAGAATCGAAGCGGAAAACTACAAGAAGCATCTCGAAAAAGCCAAAGCAGAAGCGGAGCAGGCACGTCTTGCCGCCGATATGGCTCAAAAGGATGCCGAAAAGGCGAGAGAGGACGCCGCTCGCGAGGCCGAGGAATTAAGAGAAGCTGCGCGAATCGAGGCCGAGGCCGCCGAAAAAGCAAGGCTCGAGGCGGAGGAAAAAGCACGCCAGGAAGCCGAGGCCGCAGAGCAGGCACGCCGCGAAGCGGAGGAAGCCATCCTTGCCGCTCAGCGTGAAGCGGAGGAAAAAGCCGAGCAAGCGCGTAAGGAGGCAGAAGAAGCCGCCGAAAAAGCCCGCAAGGAAGCCGAAGAGGCCGCAGAGCAGGCACGTAAAGAGGCGGAGGAAGCTGCGGAGCAAGCGCGTAAAGAGGCAGAAGAAGCTGCAGAAAAGGCCCGCCTAGAAGCCGAGGAAGCTGCCGAGCAGGCGCGTAAAGAGGCAGAAGAGGCTGCCGAGAAAGCCCGCTTAGAGGCCGAGGAAGCTGCGGAAAAGGCGCGCAAGGAAGCCGAGGAAGCTGCCGAGCAGGCAAAACGCGAAGCCGAAGAGGCCGCAGAGCAGGCAAAACGCGAAGCCGAAGAAGCCGCCGAAAAAGCCAGGCAGGAGCAGGAGGCTCAAGCCAAGGCAGAGGCAGAGCGCGCCGAGGCTATTGCTAAAAAGGTTGCCGCTCGCAAAGAGCAGATTATCGAAATTCGTCATGCTATCAAAGAGATTAAAAACGCAGATGAAGCGAAAAATCTCCGCGAGAAGCTTTATACCGCTCAGCTTGCATTCGACGAGGACGAACGCGGCTCCACCGAGCTCATGGACTTCTACAACAAGACTTTGGACGACATCGAGCATGCCGGCGAGGTTGCTACCCTCAAGGCCGAAAATGCCAAAAAGCCTCAGCGTATTGTTAGGAAGGTTACCGAGCGCGTTAACCGCATTCCTAAGCGCAAGGGCAAGCCCGGTGCAAGACCCGTACGCCCCGGCGCGAGACCCGGTGCAAGGCCCGGCGCACGTCCCGGTGCAAGACCGGCAGGTGCAAGGGCGGGCGCACGTCCCGGTGCAAGACCCGGTGCACGTCCCGGTGCGAGACCCGGTGGCGCGAGACCCGGCGCAAGGCCCGGTGGCGCGAGACCGCCGAGACGTCCTTAATAGGGTAGTTAAGGTTAGAGTGACGTATAATCGCACAAACTTAAAACAAGCCGAGTAATCGGCATATCCGTAAAAACGGATTGGTATAAAAATTACAGGTGTGAGGAACATTTATGGAAAACATGGACAAATCGAACTTTTCGCTCGATGACGACGAAATCGTAGAGGAGGAGTTTATCGATCGTGACGAAGAGTACGACGATGAGGACTACGACGAAGACTACGATGAGGAGTACGACGACGAAGAGTATGACGATGAGGGGTACGACGACGAAGACTACGGTGACGAAGACTACGGCGACGAGGACTACGACGACGGTTACAACGACGACTATTACGACGACCGTCTGACAAAAGTTCTCGACGAAATTGCCGAGATTAAGCGCAATATGGCTCCGTCGACCGCCGTTCAGCCTCCGGTGCAGCCTATGCCGCCGCAGTACGTCTATCAGCCGTCTGCGCCGCCCGCGGGCAGCGAGGTCGTTATGTATAACGAAATCTCGCGCCTTCGCGACGAGCTTGCACGCAACCAGAGCGCTCTCGAGATGCAGAAAGAGCTTACACATCTCAAGGAGGACATGGCTCGCGATCAGCGTTTTGCCGAATCGCAGTATGCCGCCGAGATTAAGCGGTTGCAAGAAAAGGTGGAGGAATTACAAAAAAACGCGTCAAGCCCTTTAAATGAGCTCCCTGAAGGTCAGGAGCAAGCTCGTTTAGAGGGCGGTAACGGTTCTTCCCAATCAGTTGACTTTAACAAACTCCTCTCTATAAATGAGGCGATTTTGCGTGCGACTCAGGACAGCGACGCCATGGTCCGCAGCGAAATTGCGAGCATAAAGAAGGATTTGGAATCTTTCCCGTCTTCGGAAGATTTGAATAAGGTTGTTTCCGCCATTAAAAAGGCGGCGCGTAACGGCGCGGTAGGGCTCAGCGAGGATGCAATGAACGGCATTGCCGCCGAGATTTCTTCGCTTCGTGACGCACTCGGATCCTCCTCCGCACCTGCGCCTGCCGCAGCTCAAGCGGATAAGGATATAGACGCCAGCGAGCTGTTGCGCCAGCTGTACGAGATTAAAGCGATAATCGGTTCTACTTCCGAAGCAACGCTTAATCGCACGCAGACTATTCTCGACCTTATTGCCGACTTCAAAAAGCTCAACTTCGACGTAAACTCTCCCGACGTTTCGTTCAAGGAGAAGCTGACGTCCGTTTTTGCATTCACCAAAAAGCTTTCGGAGTGCACCGAGCCCGACGCTATCGATCTTATCGAAGCGACCAATTTACTTTTGGAGAAGGTCGCGGGTAAGCGCATCGACAAAAAGTCGTTTGCGGACATTGTGGCGTATTTCCTTGAAAAGGGTCCCGCAATTTCCGCCGCTGTTAAGGAGAGCGCGGACAAGTTCTTCGACCTTGCGGAAAAGGTGGAAAAGGCGGAGCTTAACGAGGTGTCCGACTATTTGCCCGATCTTATTGCCGAACGTAACAAGATGGAGGAAAATCGTCGTAAGGACGAAAACGACGCCAACCTCAGCAAGCTTACCACGGCAATGGTTAACGACCCGACCGACGAGGCGACTATAAAAGCTTTGCTTTCCGAGCTTACGGAAGTGTCGCTTGGCGACGTAGTCGTTCTTCACTATGTTAACACTCCCAAATCGTACAAGGCTTCGCGCCCTGTAAGCTCTGATACGATATTCAGCAAGATTTCCGATATCAAGACCGCTATCGAAAATCTTCAAGCCGTTCAGCCCGAGGAAAAACCCGAGGAGGCCGCTCCTTCCGAGCAGGAAAACGAGCCCGAAACGCCCCCCGTTTATGTCGACGCTATCGTTAAGGAAGTGCTCGACGCTATCGACGAGTTAAAAGACCTCCTCGAAGCGCAAAAGCGCGAGCCGTCTACGGTTGTCGTTTCCGAAAATTCGGAATCGGACATTTCCGCTGTTTTCGAGGACGTCAGGACGCACTACCTCGATATTTCCGATAAGCTTGTTTCTATCTCGGAGAAGCTTGCGGAGCCGCCCAAAGAGGACGCGCCCGTACTCACTCCCGAGGAGAAGGAGCAAGCGCTCGACGACCTTGCGTACATTCACACCAAGCTTGACGATTACGAAGCGTTCCTCAACCAGATAGCAGATATCCGTGCCGATATTGCCGGTATTTCCGGTGGCGGCGACTTCTCCGAGCAGTATACTTCGCTCGTACAGGAAATCACCGAACAGTTCGACAAGCTGTACCAGGATATCAGCAATGCAATTATAGATTCCGAGGCGAATATTATAAACCGCCTCACCGAGTCGAGCGACGTGTCGGTCGCTCTCGAAGCGGCAAAAGCCGACATCCTTAACGATACGCAGGCGATACTTATCGAAACGCAGTCCATCCGCGACTCGCTCGCCGCTATTAACGAATCGGATTCGGGTGCGCCGCTCGGCGACGCAATAGAGCAGCTCCGCGCCGACCTTTCGTCGTTTGCCGACCTAACCGCCGCAAACGTCGACGCGTCGACCGCAGACAGACAAAAGCTTCTCGAGGACGTTGCGTTCCTGCGCGAACAGGCGGAGATAGCGCTTTCGTCCGACGGTGGGGAAGCCCAGCCCGTATCCGACAATCTGCAGGCTGTGCTCGACGACCTTTCGGCGCGCATTGCCGCACTTGTTACCGTAGACGATCTTAACGCAGTCTTATCTGCTAACTTGGCAAACGTTCCCGCGGACATAGCTGCGGCTGTAAACGAAAATCTTGCAAACCTCCCCGCGGACGTTGCCGCGTCGGTAAACGATAATCTGTCCGTTATATCCGCAGACGTTTCCGATACGCTTGCCGCGCTTAAGCCGATAGAGGATCAGCTAAACGCGATTCTCGACAGGCTCGACGCGGGCGTCAGCGTTGTGAGCGAGGGGACGACTACAACTGCGGTTGTGGACGACGGAAGCCCCGTTGCCGGTCAGCTTGATGAGATTCGCGAAAATCTTGCGACAATACTCGACACGATATCCGCGTTGCCTCAGCTTAACGACGTTATTACCGTTCGCGACAACACCTATTCCATACTCGATACGATTGCGTTAATGCCGCAGACCGACGACGTTGTAACCACGCGCGATAACGTAGCGGCGCTTCTCGATACGGTAAATGCGCTTTCCGAAAGCGTTAAGGTTGTTGCCGATTCGCTTAATCCCGAGGACACCGCGGCTATTATCCAAAACACCGCGGCTATACTCGAATCGATACCCGAAGGACTTGCCGAGGATATAGCAACCGTTCGCGACAACTCCAATGCCGTTTACGACGCGCTTGTCAAAACACAAGAGGACGTAGACTACATTCGTCAAAAGCTCGACGAGGAAAAAGCGGGCGAGGAGAACGATCCCATCGCCGCAGTCCTCCAGGATATCGGTCTTATACTCGATAAGCTCGACGCTTACGAGCAGACTGCGCTCGGCAACAAGCAAGAGATTGTCGATAACGTAAACAGCATAAAAGAAGAAATCCATATAAGAGAGCTCAACGAGAACATTTCCGCAGAGGGCTTCGACTCCGAAACGCGCGAAACGCTTGTTTCCGAAATAGCGGACGTTCGTGAACGCCTCAGCGTTATCGAGGGCTCGACGCATACAATTAACGAAGCGAACGCGGCGGCGTTCGACGGAATTACGGCTCAGCTTGCCGACATTCAGGCAAGGCTCGACGCGCCCGCTACAAGCGACGACGTGCTTGCGCTTCTCGCGGATATAAACGACAGGCTTAACGCTTTGGCGGAAAACGGCGTGCACGTAGCGGAGGACGAAAACGCCGCGGCGGAAGGAGTCAATCTCCAGACCGTACTCGACGAGATTTCGCTCCTCAAAGAAAAGATCGACGCTGACGACGAATACGACACGATAGGCGAGATTCTGTCCTTGAGAGAGGACGTTAAGGCCGCGCGCATCGTCGACCAGAGCGAGGTTTCGGGCGAGCTCGAAGCTATTAAGAACGAGCTTGCCGCAATTTCGTCCGAGGCGATTCTCGACGAAGTTCGCTCCATTCACGACGAGATTTCCGCTATTGCCGGCGGCTCGGGCGGCGCGTCCGCAACCGACGGAGAGCTTAACCTCGTACTCAACGAGATCGTTTCTTTGCGCGACGAAGTGTTTGCGTTTAAGGACGAGGTCACAGGCGGCGCGTCCGCAACCGAGAGAGCGGAAGGCGATCAAGGCGGCGCAGTAGCCGGCGATGAGATTGTAACCATTCTCGACGAGCTGTCCGCGCTTCGTGCCGACCAGACCGCAATCAACGATAATATCGAAGAGCTTAAAGAGATTGTAAGCCGCAGGACTACGCTCGGCGCAGAAACCGAGACCGAGACCGATTCGGAGACCGTACAGGCGGCGTCCGACGAGCTTAACGTCGTTCTCGGCGAGATAATCAATCTTAAAGGCGATATCGACAGGATCGAGCAGGCTATACCTACTTCGCACCTTGACAGCATCGCACAACAGGTCGAGGACATCCGTGCGCTCGTGGAGGGATTGCAGATTCCCGCCGCACAAGGCGAGTCCGAGGTTGATATTACCGCACAGCTCGACAACATTTACGAAGCGATTAACGAGCTTAGACCCGAAAATCAGGTCGGCGTTTCCGACGTAGACAACGTCGCTCTGACTACTCAGTTGGACGGAATCAGAGCCGAGATTCAGGAGCTTAAAGAAGTTTTGGCGCCGGCGGAATCGGATGTTTCCGATCAGATTGAAGTGCTCCGCGCAGAAATCGCCGAGCTCCGTGCGGAAAACGAACAGCTCCGCGCCGAGAATGCCGAAACGATTAATAACGGCTTTGCCGAGCTCCGCGAAGCAATCCGCGAGATTGCGCTTTCCGTAACTCCCGCACAGACCGACGCTAACGACGCGTCGTACGCGGCGCTTATCGACGAAATTCGTTCGCTCAAGGAACAGGTTGCCTCCGCAACACCCACGGCGACGCTCGACGAGGCGACTCTCAAATCCGCTATTAGCGAAGTTCTTTCCGCTCAAGAGACGGAAGCGCCGCTTTCTACCGAGCTTTCGGATATTCGCGACGAGATAGCGCAGCTCAGAAGCCTTACTACCGTTACGGCGGAGTCGGGCGGCGCTGCCGAAGTTGCGGCTATCAGGAACGAGCTTTACGAGCTCCGTCAAGCGCTTACTTCGCCCGAGAACATGTCCGGCATTGCCGAAGACATCGGCACCATCAAGTCCGACGTTCAAATCCTCAAAGAGGAGCCCGACCTCGGCGTACTCAACGAGATTCTTGCGCTCCGCGAGGAGTTCCAAGCGCTCCGTGAGGAAATCGAGGACGTTAAGACCATTGCAGGTAAGAACGACCGCGAAAACGACGAGGCTATTCTTAACGAGGTCCAGTCGCTCCGCGATCAGCTGTTTGCAATAAGCATGGCCAACGTCAACGACTCCATGTCCGGCGAATCCAATTACGAAAGCTACAACAATATTATACTCGACGAGATTGCGTCGCTGCGCGAGCAGTTGGAAACCGCCGGCTCGTCCGACGATATCCGCGCTATATCCGACGAACTCGCCAAGATGAAGCATGCGCTTGACAGCCGCGAGGAGCTCTATGAAGAGTTGTCCGAAAAGGTAGACAAGCTTGCAAGCGGCGCCGCGGACAGCAAGATACTAAGCGAGCTTGCTACGCTCCGCAACGAGCTTGCCGACCAGCGCGAAGCCGACCTTACCACGCTCAACTTCATGGCGGAAATGGCTAAGATTTTGGAGCGTAAAAGCGAGGCGCCCGTAACAGTCGAAACCCAAGGCGCCAATAACGACGCCATTGTCGAGGAAGTTGCCAAGCTCCGCGAGGAAATAGCGGCGCTTACCGAGCGCGAAAAACGCCGTAGCGAAACCGTTTCGACCGACGAATCCGCGCAGGAATTAGAGGAATCTTTGTCCGATCTTAAGGCGCAGTTAGGCGAGATTGCGGGCATTGTCGAGCCGGCAAAGAAGCCCGCAAAAAAGTCGACCAAGGGCAGAGGCAAGTCCGGCGCGAAAAAGAGCACGGGCACACGCAAAAAAAACCCCGCAAAACGCACCGCTAAAGCGAACGACGCCGAGGAGGTTGTAATTCCCGCCGAGGAGCCTGCCGCGCAGGACGAGGACTTTGAGGCAAAGCTTGCCGAGGAGCTCGCAAAGCTCGGCGGCGGTGACGAGATGTCGCTCGATCCCAACGCGCCCGTATCGTCCGACGTAATGGACATTGCGGATAAGCTCGCTAAGCAGGTTGCCAACAAGCTCATAATGGAACAGCTTGTCGAGCAGTTAGGCGACGGTGGAGTAAGCGACGAACGCGTAGACGAAATCTTAAGGGATATCCTTCCGCAGGAGTTTACCACGGTAGCGCTCACTTCGCAGTCCGACAAGGTAAGACAGCTTGCCAACCAACTCGTTATCAACAAGCTTAAAGCCCGTTTAAGAGGCATTCGCGACGACGAGGACTAATAAATAATATAATCATAAACAAAATGGCGTGGCTTAAAGCCGCGCTTTTTTGCGTCTTGACTTATAAGTTTCATAAAGCGCACTAAACTTATGTGTCTAAATGTAACTAATCGTATTGTGCTATGCCTACGGTATAAATTTAATCGGCGGTGTTTTTTGTTATCGTTTTACAGTTGTTTTTCTTTTCGAAGTGTGATATTATATGCCTGCGATAAACAGTAAGTTAGCGGAGGAATTATGCTTGATACTATACCTAATACAGCACAAATGGTAGCATTAGTTGGTAAATCTTTATATGAGGTATGGAAAGAATTATGTGCTTTAATTGATGAAAAATATGATATGGAACGTTTGTGGGATAAAGGCGGAAAAGCATGGACGTATGAATATAAATACCGTCGTGGAGGTAAAACGTTATGCGCTTTATATGCACGAGAAAACTGTATAGGATTTTTGGTTATCTTGGGAAAAGATGAACGCTTAAAATTTGAAAACGAGAGAGAAAATTACTCAAAAGAAGTTCAAAAGACTTATGATGAAGCACAAACCTATCATGACGGAAAATGGATAATGTTTAAACCTGTTGATGTGTCCTTGTTTTATGATTTTATTATGTTGCTGACAATCAAAAGGAAGCCAAATAGATAATTACGATAAGTTTCAATTTATTGGAGAGAAAATCATAATGGATAAAACACAAATCTTTCAATTCATATCAGAGCAGAAAACAGCGTTTATTGCCTCTGTAAATGAGCAAGGTTATCCCGTTGTCAGGGCAATGCTTACTCCCCGCAAGATAGACGGAAATGTAATCTACTTTACTACTAACACTTCGTCTAATAAAGTCAAACAATATTTGGCGAACAACAAGGCGTGCATATATTTTTATAAGCGTGGCAAGTTCAAATATCAGGGTGTGTCGATAGTAGGTGAAATGGAAGTTTGCACCGACCAAGCGACAAAAGACGAGATTTGGCGTTTCGGCGATAAACTTTTTTATAAAAAAGGTGTAACCGATCCCGATTACTGCGTTTTGAAGTTTAATGGTAAGACAGCCGAGTATTATTGCGACTTTAAGATTGAAACAATTGAACTATAAATTACAA
>JAFLVE010000018.1 GCA_022511445.1 Clostridiales bacterium
CTGCCGGTAAAGTAGACACCGTCACATTTGCACGCTCTAATTTTGCAGAGGCATAAAAGGTAATTCAATAAAAAAATGGAAAAACAACTTGCACTAAACATTATTCACCGTCCCGAGCTCTCTCCCGAATACGCGGAGAGAGCTCTCGGGGGGCGGAAGGACGTCACGGACGAGTCGCTCGGGATTTTTCTCTTCCAACAGGAAGCGGCGCATAAGAACGGACTGAAAACAACTATTCAGATTACTTACGCATCGCTGTTTTCGGACGAAATCGTCAAGGTCGCAAAGGAACATAACAAAAAATACGGCGACGAAATCGCTTTGTCGTTACTCGGACTACCGTGCAAACAGTTCAGAGAAAAATACAAAACCGAGGACTTTTGTATATGGATGTTCGACGAAGAGACGAAAAAAGAGATTATCGACGATTGTTTTTCTTTGTTTCACCAAAAGTTCGGGTTCTATCCGCAGTCTACGGGCAGCTACTTCCTCGACGCGTTTTGTATTAACTACATAAAGAGCAAATATCCGTCGGTTAAGTGTGCCGTTGCGACGTGCTGGGAGGAGGGACCTAAGGCGTACCACACCTGCAACAACAGCTGGTACACCTTTATGGACGGCGGGCCGTGGAATCCGTGGATTCCGTCAAAAATTAACTCGCATTGTCCGGCTGTCGACAAGGACGACGACAGCGGAATAGTAGCAATCCCGCACTTATCGCGCGACCTTATGGCGTGCTTCGACGGTAACGGAAGCAACTTCGGTACCCATCCGCAAAACGTTCTTCGCGGAATGATTTACTACAACGACAACGGTTCGATTGAGTATCCGTACCTTTACAACCTTATAGACCAGTACCGCCATCTTGAAAAGTACAACGACGGCTACGCCTACAACATGATGTTCGTAGGACCGGGCTGGCTCAACAAGGCAGGCAGGTGGGAGGCGCCGTACGAGCTTCTCGCCAAGTCCTATGAGGACGGAATGAAGTATTACGGTAAGCTTAAAAAGGAAGGCAAGCTTCTCGATCTTACAATGGCGGAGTTTGCGGACTACTACCGCGAGCGCCACACGGATTATGCTACGCCCGAATGTGCGCTTTGGAAAGACATACTTTACGGCGGCGACAAGCAGTATTTTTGGCTCGCCGATCCCACAAAGCGGCTGTGTCTCGATTTTAACCAAGGCGGAGCGATAGTCGACCTCAGACCGTACGTTGCGCGTATTCCGCAAAAGACGGGTATCGGCACGGACAACGTGTACGACGCGTCCTATCCGTACCTTATCCAAATAAATTACAGGGCGGGATATTTTACGCACTACGCGGGTGCGGGTACTATTAAGTCGTGCAAAGTGTCCTATAAGGGCGAAAGTGCCGATCTTTGTCTCTGCCGCACTTTTGCCGCGTTCGAAAAAACGGACAGCGGGGTTGTTATTACCGCAAATCCCGTAACCGTAACGCTCGGTGGGCTGGATATTGTAATAAAATCGACCTTCCTGTTCGAAAAATCGGGACGCATAGTAACCACTCGCGAAATCGTAAACGATTTACAAGGCGAGGAAGTTACGATTGAAGAGTACTTTACCGGCGCGTTCGGGACGACGGAGTACCAGGCTGACATGACAAAGCTTACTCTCGGCGTCGGTGACGAAAAAATAAACTACACCTACCACGGAAAGAAAATCTCGAAAAAGCAGGGCGAAAAAGCTCTTACCGCCTTTGTCGATATCCCCGACGTTATGACGCGTATCGAAATGGGCGGCGACGTAGACGAGCTTTCCGTAGAAGAGGGTATTGCGTTCTCGCCGGTGTATCATCTGTCGGTCAAAAAGACTTTGCGTAAAGGAGGCGTCACGACGTGGCTCAATCTTCTAAAGGCAAACTGAATTTCCGCTGTCCGTCGTGCTTTATGCGCGATATAGACATAGATATGTTCTACGACGGCGAAAAGAAGGAATATTACTGTCTGCGTTGCTGTTTCCACGGAACCGAGGCGCAGGTAATAGCGCTTAACGAGCAGGCGCGTTACCGTTACGGCAGACTTAAAATGCGCGTAGTAGACTTCGGCGAGGATAACGAGCCGCCCAAGTTCGTGATGCATAAGCGCGGGCAACAGTGAGGAAAAAATGAAGTTAGGTATAGACGTTTCTACATACTTCGAGGAAATGGACCGCGGCGCAACATACTATGACGGCGGTAAAAAAGTAGAGCCGCTCGGTATGCTCCGAGATAACGGTGTGGATATTATGCGTATTCGTGTTTGGGTTAATCCTTACGACGAAAAAGGCAATCCCTACCTCGGCGGAACGTGCGACCTCGATAATTTTATTCGCCTTGCCAAAATGGCGGAAAGTTTGGGCTTTTCTGTAATGCTCGACATTCACTACTCCGATTTTTGGTGCGACCCGGGCAAGCAGACAATCCCCAAAGCCTGGAAAAACCTCGATTTATCGGGGCTTGTTCAAAAGGTGTACGACTACACAAAGCATGTTCTATCCGCCGCAAAGGATAACGGAATAGACATAAAGTACATTCAGGTCGGTAACGAGATTACAAACGGCATGCTGTGGCCGATAGGAAAGCTCATCGAACACGAAAAAGGTCCTCGTACAAATTACGAAAACCTCAGATCGCTTTTAAAAGCGGGAATTAAGGCTTGCCGTGAGGTGAAGCCCGACGCTGCGCTTGTTCTGCATCTTGAAAAAAGCTACGATATTGACCTGTATAACGAGTTTTTCTCGAATATGCGGGATCTCGACTACGACATAATAGGTTTTTCTTACTATCCGTACTGGCACGGCACCTTCGAGCAGTTTTACGCCAATGTGGAAAACTGCAAAAAGTTCGGCAAGCGGCTTATGGTTGTGGAAGTCGGTTACGGCTTCACCGTCGAGGACTATATTAAAAACGCGCACGGCGGGGCGCATCTTGTTATAGACGCTACCGCTGTGGAAGGGCTGGGGTTTGCGAACGATTATCCGTTATCTCCCGCGGGACAGGCAAAATTTATTAAAGATTTTTTACCGCTCGCGCGTAAGCACGGCATAGAAGCGGTCATCTGGTGGGAGCCTCTGTGGATTCCCGGCGACGGAATTTGTTGGTCGAGCGAAGAAGCACAACGTTATACGGGCGCGGAAGAGATTAAGTCCACTCGAAACGAATGGGCTAATCAATGCCTGTTCGATTACGAGGGCAAAAAGCTTCCGGCTTTCGACGAATTTGTATTTAAAGGTTAATAATCCGAAAGGATAACAAATTTAATTTCATAAAGGAGAAAAAAGATGAAAAAAGTAATTTCCACACTACTCAGCGCGCTTATGCTCAGCGGCTGCGTTGCCGGTCTTGCCGCGTGCGACGACACGACGAAAGACGACGGCATCGACGCAAAGTATAAGTACAACATCACCGTATGGGTCGGCGAAGGTACGGAAGATCTGACCAAAGGACTTATTAAAAAGTTCAATGATGAAAACACTAACAGCATTTACTTTAACGCAAACGTCGTTCGCGTTACAGAAAGTAAAGCGGCGGGCGACGTCCTCGCAAAGCCTGCTTCCGCGCCCGAAATTTTCTGTTTTGCGCAGGATCAGATTGCACGTCTTGTAAACTCGGGTCTTCTTGCGGCGCCGAGTGCGTCTATTAAAAACAATATCGTTGCAAGCCATTCGGAAACCGCGGTTGCGGCGGCAACTGTCGGCACCACAATGTACGCATATCCGCTTACCGAAGATAACGGCTACTTCCTGTACTACGATACCCGCTTGATTAACGCAGAACAAGCCGATTCCATCGAGACGATTTTGGAAGTTTGCGAATCCACCGGTACAAAGCTAAGCTTCGGGCTTAACGGCGGTTGGTACGTCTCTTCGTTCTTCTACGCGGCAGGCGCCAAATCGGAATGGACGGTAGACGACCAGGGCCGCTTTACCGATTACGACGATGACTTTAATTCCGATAAAGGTTTTATTGCGGCAAAAGGTATGCAAAAGGTACTTAAATCGGCCGCTTACAGCGAAAACGGCGCGGCTTCCGACTTTAACGCGGCAATCCCCGCGGCTGCCGTAATTAGCGGTATTTGGGACTATAATGCCGCCAAAAACGCATTAAGCAAAAAAGACGAAGAGGGTATTCCCGACGGTAAAGGCGACTACCTCGGTATTGCCAAGCTTCCTACGTATTCCGTAGACGGCGAAACGTACAGGCTTAAGTCGTATCTCGGCAGCAAGCTTCTCGGCGTATCGCCCCAAAAGGACGGCAATAAAGCTGCGGCGCTTTCCATTCTTGCGCAATACCTTACCAACAACGAAAGTCAGCTTGCGCGTTATAATGCTGTTGGTTGGGGTCCTTCCGCAAAAGACGCTCAGAATAACGACGACGTTAAAGCAAACGCGGCGCTTAAGGCGTTAAAAGAAACAGCCACCGTTCCTCAGGGACAATATCCCGCAAACTGGTGGGCAAATCCCGAGGTTCTCTCGGCGTCTTTGGCAAAAGCGACAAGCGACAATGCAATAAGAACGGCGCTTGCAAACTACGAAGAATCGCTAAGCTCGTTGCTTGACTGATTTTCTTTACCGAAAGAAGGAGGTAGTAAGGATGACATATTTGGATTCTCTTGCTTATCTTAAACTGAATAAATGGCAGAAATTTGTATATAAACTGCAATGTTTTTTCTGTGCCATTCCCGGTTGGTTTCTCAATCTCTTCAAGAAAATCGGCAGGTTTTTCAAGAACCTCGGTATCAAGATAAAAGATAACTTTGTGGACATCTGGTATACTTTCGTAAACGGAAGCTGGTCCACAAAGGTATCCTTCCTTGTTATGGGGTTCGGAAACCTATACCATAAGCAATGGCTGAGGGGTATAATATTCCTTTTGCTCGAAGGCGTGTTTATATTCTATATGATTTTTGCCGGCGCTTATTGGCTCTCGATGTTCGGCTCTCTCGGTAAAGTGCAAACCTGGACGGAAATGGTGCCGAGCGATCTGTTGGACGGCGAGCTTGTAGAGGAAATCCATTACGGCGATAATTCGTTTAAGATATTGCTTTACGGAATTTTGACGATATTCTTTATTATAGCGTTTATTTATACCTGGCGTCTTAACGTTAAGCAGTGCAAAATCTGCGACAGTATTACTCGCGCCGGTAAAAAGATTAAGTCGTCGGGCGACGATCTTAAATCGATGCTCGATAACGACTTCCACAAAACCCTTCTCGCGCTTCCCGTTGCAGGCATTACGATGTTTACGGTGCTGCCCATTATCTTTATGATACTTGTCGCATTCACTAATTACGACAGGGGACACGACGGACTTATGAAGCTATTCGGTTGGGTAGGCGGACAGAACTTTCAGTCCGTTTTGACCTTCGGATCGGGTATGCAGGTTGCCTTCGGCGAGATACTTGCCTGGACGCTTATATGGGCGTTTTTCGCAACGTTCAGCTGTTACTTCCTCGGAATGTTCGTTGCGATAATGATTAATAAAAAGGGTATCAAAATCAAAAAGTTTTGGCGTACGATTCTGGTCCTGACAATAGCCATTCCGCAGTTCATTTCGCTACTTTACATATCGAATATGTTTGCGGATAACGGTATTGTTAACGCAACGCTTATGAAGTGGGGCTGGATACAAAGTCCGATAAAGTTCTGGGGCAACGGAACTCTCGCCAAAATAATGGTACTCGTCATAAATATCTGGGTAGGTATTCCTTACCTTATGCTTATTACGACGGGTATACTTATGAATATTCCGGCGGACCTGTACGAGTCGGCGCGAATAGACGGGGCAAACGCGTTCCAGCAGTTTGCTAAAATAACGCTTCCGTATATGTTGTTCGTTACGGGTCCGTATCTACTGACAAGCTTTGTAAGCAATATAAACAACTTTAACGTTATTTACTTATTGACGCAAGGCGGACCGACTAATCCCGTATGGGGCAACGTAGGCGGATACGTAGCGGGTGATACCACTATTTTGATTACTTGGTTGTTCGGTATAACGACCGGTAACGACGCCAACTATAAGATGGCATCGGTTATAGGCATATTGATATTCGTTGTAGTATCGGTGCTGTCGCTTGTCGTGTTCTCGATTATGCCCGCAACCAAAAGGGAGGACGACTTCTCATGATAGATTACAAGAATACCGAAACGGAAGAAACGGAAGTAGTTCCCGTTGTGGAATTTAATCTCGATATGGAAGACTCTGTCTCGGAATACGAGGAAGAAATCGAGCTTGATACGGCGGACGTCGACGAGTTCGTTCGGCAACAGGAAGCGTCGCAAATCCATCATGTCCGTTCTTCCAAAGAGCAATCTTCGGAAAACAAGAAACACGGTTCGCAAAAGAAAAGGCGCATTGTGGGAAACACCATTATACACATAGTGCTTGTAATTATGAGCATTATTTGGGTAGCGCCGTTCGTGTTTATCTTGTTCGAGTCGTTCCGTGTGGAAAGCACAGGTCTTGCAGGCTACATAATTCCGCATAAGTGGGGGTTTGATAACTATGTACGGCTATTTACCGAAACGGAATTCCCGAGGTGGTTTTTAAGCACATTCCTTATGGGTCTGTTCTGCGCCGTAGTCCAGACGATATTTATACTCGCAATGAGCTACGCCCTGTCACGCAACAGGTTTAAGGGCAGAAAGTTCCTTATGAACGCTATGCTCGTACTCGGAATGTTCCCCGGCTTCCTGACGTTAATACTTTTGTACACGCTTTTGCATGAATGGGGACTAACCGGCACTAACGCGCCCTTCGGACTTGCGATTATTTATGTAGCAAGCTCGGGCATGGGCTACTATGTATGTAAAGGCTTTTTCGACACAATCTCGCATTCGCTCGACGAAGCGGCAATGGTAGACGGGGCGACTAAGTTCCAGATTTTCTACAAAATAATCATTCCGATGAGTAAGCCTATTGTAATTTATACAATCCTTATGGGATTTATGGGACCGTGGGGCGACTTTATAACCGCAAGCTTCATGTCCGATAACCTTCCGCAGGGCTTTAACGTTGCAACGGGCTTGCAGTCACTTATTGACGGTCAATCGAGTTTGAACGAGTATTACACGACCTTCTGTGCGGGCGGCGTTATGGTAGCGCTACCTATTACATTACTGTTTATGTTCCTTCAAAAATACTATGTCGCCGGTGTTACGGGCGGCGCCGTTAAAGGTTAAGGAGAATTAGTTATGGCAAGTGTCAAATTAACAAACGTTAAAAAAATCTACGGCAAAAATACTGTTGCCGTGCATGACTTTAATCTCGATATTGCCGATAAGGAATTTATTGTTTTCGTAGGACCTTCGGGCTGCGGAAAAAGTACCACGCTTCGTATGATAGCGGGACTTGAGGATATTTCGGATGGCACCGTGGAAATCGACGGCAAGGTCGTTAACGACCTTCTGCCCAAAGACCGCGGCATAGCGATGGTTTTCCAAAACTATGCGCTGTATCCGCACCTCACGGTTTTCGAGAATATGGCTTTCTCGCTTCGGCTTAAAAAGGTGGATAACGACGAGATCTACAAGCGTGTAACGGAAGCCGCCGAGGTGCTTGGAATAACCGAGTACTTAACGCGTAGACCGCGTGAGCTTTCGGGCGGACAGCGTCAACGTGTCGCTATCGGAAGAGCAATGGTCAGAGACTCTAAGGTTTTCCTTATGGACGAGCCGCTGAGTAACCTCGACGCAAAGCTCAGAAATCAAATGCGTGCGGAAATTATTTTACTCCGTAAAAAGATAAATACTACATTTATCTATGTTACACACGATCAGACCGAGGCAATGACGCTCGGCGACCGTATCGTAATAATGAAGGACGGGTATATAATGCAGGTCGGATCGCCTTCGCAGGTGTTTGAAATGCCCGAAAACCTGTTCGTCGCAGAGTTTATCGGCGCGCCTAAAATGAACACGATGCGCACCCGTCTCGAGCTTGAAAAGGGCGAGTATTACGTATCGCCGTTCGGCGTAAAAATGCCTGTAAGCGGCGAAAAGGCGGAAGCGCTCAAGGAAAAGGGCGTAGAAGCGCAGGATATAGTCCTCGGTGTTCGTCCCGAGCATATCACGCTGTCTAACAGCAAAAACCCGTGTGCGGTTCCGTGCCAAATCCGCGTTAAAGAGATGATGGGAAGCGAGCTGCATTTGCACGTTACCACAAGCACCGACGAGACGCTCGTAATTCGCGTTCCTACGGTCGATATTGCGCCGCACCAGCTTGCCGCGCTTTTACCGGGTGTGCGCATTTACGTCACGTTCCGTAGCAAGGTAATGCACTTCTTTAACGCCGAGTCGGAACAAAACCTTTTAACCGAACAAAAATCGATAGAGGGTAAATCCGAGGAAAGCGCGGAAGAAGCTATTTCGTCGGACAAAGAACCTAAAACCGAAAACAAAAAGGAGGAAGTATGAAAAACAACAGGTTTTACAGAATTGCGGTAAGCCTTATGCTCGGCATTGTTATGCTGTTTTCGGCTACGGCTTGTTCGGTGACGCCCGAACCGCAAGAAGAGCCTACGGTAGACAGCGTAGACGTTATGGCGTCGCTTGTTATCGATATAGGCGATACATACACATTACAGGCAACACTTATGCCGTTTGGCGTCGACGCGAAAATATCCTGGCTGTCGAGCGATCCGTCGGTTGCTACTGTTAATAACGACGGTCTTGTAACAGGCGTTTCGGCGGGCGTTACAATCGTAAGAGCTTCCGCAGGCGGTAAATTCGCTAACTGCACGGTTACCGTAAACGACCCCAATAACAGAACCGTTGCCGTTACGTCGGTTAAGTTCAATACTAACGTTGTGAGAGATCTCGAGGTCGGCGGGGAAACGGTCACGTTAACCGCTACCGTACTACCCGAAAACGCGACTAATAAATCTTTAACATGGGCAAGCTCTGATACGAGCGTCGCCACTGTCAGCCAAACGGGCGAGATTACCGCAGTTGCACCCGGAACGGCAAACGTTACGGCAACCGCGCACAACGGATTAAAGGCAACGTGCCGCGTTACCGTTGCGGGCGAGGCGGAAGCCGTTTCCACTCTTCACGTTAAAAAGATAGACGAGCTTGAGAACCGCGACGACTTTATCATGGGTATGGACGCTTCCGCGGTTCCGTCTCTGGAGGCCGCAGGCGTTGTTTACAGAGATTACGACGGCTCGGTTAAAGACGTTTTCCAAATCCTTAAAGATAACGGCATTACCGATATTCGTATCCGTATTTGGAACAATCCTTATCAGAACGGACACTACGGAGACATTGCATACAGCTACGGCGGCGGAAACTGCGATATAGAAAACGCAGTCGCAATTTCCGAACGCTGCGAGGAAGTAGGTCTCGGCGTAATTATCGACTTCCATTATTCCGACTTTTGGGCGGACCCAGGCAAGCAGAAAGCCCCTAAGGACTGGTCGAGTAAATCTACCGCCGAGCGCGAAACAGCTATTTACGAGTTTACTAAGTCCTGCCTTGAGGACATTAAGGAAACAGGCGTAAAAATCACGATGGTTCAAATCGGCAACGAGACGACGAGAAGCATCTGCGAAGCCAATTTCGACAGCGCGCGCTCTACGTACTGCGCATACATTAACGCAGGCTCTCGCGCGGTAAGAGAGGTTACCGGCACGGTCGCAAACGGCGGCGCGAAGGTGGCTATCCACCTTACAAACCCCGAGTCGAGAGACTATGCGGGCTATGCTCAAGCCTTTATCGATTACAACGTCGATTACGACGTATTCGGTTCGTCTTATTATCCTTTTTGGCACGGCACGCTCAGTAACCTTGCTAACAAGCTTAAGCAGGTTCACGACGTAAGCGGTAAGGAAGTTATGGTTCTCGAAACGTCCTATGCCTTTACCGACGAGGACTTTGACGGCACGGGTAACACTCAGCTTCCCGTAAAAACTCAGCCGTTTACCGTTCAGGGCCAGTCTAACGCGATTTTGAACGTTATCGAAACAATTGCAAAACTCGGCGATTACGGCCTCGGTGTTTGCTATTGGGAAGGAACCTGGATTGCTCCCGCCGACAACCGCGCGGAAACAATCGAACTTTGCAATCGCTACGGTTGCGGTTGGGCGTCCGCCAAAGCCGGTCCCTCGTCGATAGGCGGCGACGGATATCAAGCAAACGACGTAACCTCCGCAGGCGGCGTTGTTATAGACAATCAAGCGTTCTTTAGTTCTTCCGACGGAAAGGTCATCGAGTCGCTTAAAGTGTTTAAGTATGCAAAGCTCGGTCTCGAAGCGCCGCCCGTAGCCGACTACTTGTACGATCAGGAATTGTTCTATACCGTAAACGAGGGTACAATTACTCTTCCCGCAAAGGTTACTATTGTTCTTAACGACGGTTCGATTATGTCGGTCGACGCGCTTTGGGAAGTCGATAACGATGAGGTTGCAGGCTATATAAACGTGGTTAACGACTATGTTATTAAAGGAACAACTCCTTACGGCGGCGAAGCGATCTGCAAGATTTACGTTCAGAACAAAAACCTGCTCGTAGACGGAAGCTTCGAAAACACCGCAGGCTACGGTTCCGTCGATAATAAGATAGACGTTCCCGATCCCTGGAAATACGAATTGATCGCCTCAAAGCACGTGCTTCAGCTCTACGTTTCGACCGACGAAGCCAACGCAAAAATGGGGACTAAGTCGATGCACTTCTGGGACGACGCCGACATCGAGTTAAGGCTGTATCAGGAGGTAGACCTAGAATCCGCAATAGCGGAATACGGCTACGGCACATACGGCTTTAGTATCGACTTTGCCGGCGGTGACTGCGGCGATACGCAGGAAATTTACTCGTATGCGCTTATTACATATAAGGACGGCACGCAAGCTCTTACCGTTAAAGGTACTTCCGTAGAGGCTACAGGCTGGCAACAGTGGAGCAGATCCGCGGTGGACGAGATTATAGTTACAGACAATGTTGCATCCGTCAAGGTCGGCGTTTATCTAAAGGCGGAAGCCGGCGGATGGGGCAACTTCGACAACGCACAGTTCTTCTTTAAATCCAATGCGAATGCATAATATTGTGACGTGACACATAAAGCGCCGTACGGATTGTACGGCGCTTTATGAAATTAAAACAAAACGCATAGAATTAAAAGGA
>JAFLVE010000019.1 GCA_022511445.1 Clostridiales bacterium
CTAAACCTGCAGGGAGCATTTTCTTACATTCGCTCTTAAACCTCGCTAAATTTGCAGGCGATAATTTCTGTATGGCATCACCAATATCTTTTGTAGCCTTTAAAAATTTTGCCTCAAATTCTGCATATTCTTGCGCTAATTCTCTTTCAGATTTCATAAAAACTCCTTTAATTTGATAGTATGAAATAATTATATCATAAGTGTAGTTTATAGTAAAGAAAAAACCTAAAACGTTCCATTCGTGTGAGTTCGTTTTAGGTTCTTACTGGCGGAGCGGGTGGGATTCGAACCCACGAGCCCTTGCGGGCTACCTGATTTCGAGTCAGGCCCGTTATGACCACTTCGATACCGCTCCATAACGCATCGGGGAAGATGCGCTTTTATTAAATTGCCGTGATTATCGGTCAATTTGCTTTTGCAATAAATAATATAGCATAATTGTGTGAATTTCGCAAGCGTTTTGTACGCAAAATGTTTGAGTAATTAGTTTGGACGGCTATATCGATTTTATTGTGGCGAGACTACCACGGAAATCCGCGGTGGCCTTTGCGCCTTGCGCAAGCGGCTAGCGAACCGTGCGCCGAAAAAGCTTGTCTAAATTAAATATTTGATAATCTTTTCCGTATTCTCCAATTATCAAGCCCCTCTGCGGCGCACTCTCGTGGGGAATCCGTTTCGACCACGCAAAAACCCGCCCTGTGGGCGGGTCTGCGTGGTCGAAGTGGCGAGACTCGAACTCGCGGCCTCATGGTCCCTAACCATGCGCGCTACCAACTGCGCTACACCTCGTTAGCTTGATTATTATACGCTTTTACATTGGGTTTGTCAAATGCTTTAAGCGTTTTTCTTATATATGTTTAGGCTCGGCGCAAAATATTCGCGCCGAGCCGTCGTGCGTTTTTGGTTACGGCTTGAATCTTATATCGGAAACGACGAGCTTTCCGGTGCCGCAGGAAGGGCAGGGCGCGCGGGCGGTGAGACCTTCGAACATATAGCCCATATTGGCGTCGTCGACGAGTGTGAGCTCGGTGCCGCAGCTCGCGCATTTGGGTGTGTACAGATACACGCGTTCCTTTTTATCCTCTACCGAGCGGACCTTTAAGTACATTGCCTGTTGGAGCTTTTTGCATTTCCTGCAATAGTATATCGCATAGAACGCGGCAAAGCCCTCGGCGAGCCTGACGTTTTCCCAGAGCGCCATGCTCTGATTGAGCTTTTCTATCTGCGGCGGTGTGTACTTGCCGTAAATGGTTTTTACGTCCTCGGCTTCGAAAAGGCTGATTGCGGGACCGCAAACGTTGTAGTTTATCATGGACAGAGTGTCGGCGTTGTTCATCATAAATGCGGTGCGCTGCGCTTCGGTCTTGTTCATGAGCATGCGGTTAACCGCCTCGAGAAGCTTGCCTGCGTCCTTTTCGGGAACGTTGTCGAGCGCGTCCTGTAAAGTTGACATATCGCGAGAGCCCACTTCGTAGGTGTGTTCCTTGCCGCATTTGTCGCATTTGAAAGAAACGATTTTAATCATGCTTTTTCTCCGAGTACTCTTATATGCTGTTACATTATATTATATCACGCGTCCGCGTCGATTTCAAGTGTTTTTGTCAATTTTAACAATTTTATAGTTTTGCATATATTCGCTTACGCTCCGATTTTTCTCCCGCGTCGGTTTCTCCCAAAAAAACGACGCCGCTTTTCGTGCGGCGCCGCGGTATGTGTGGGCGAGAGAGATTAAACGCTTTCGAGCAGCATTTTGTCGGCGACGAGCGCAATAAACTCGCCGTTTGTCGGCTTCTCGTTATGGGTGTACACACGAACGCCGAACAATGTGTTGATGTTTTCTATCTTGCCGCGGTTCCAGGCGACCTCGATTGCGTGACGAATGGCGCGTTCCACCTTGCTCGGGCTCGTGCCGAAATGCTCTGCGACCTCGGGGTACAGCTTTTTCGTTATGGAATTGATTATTTCGGGGCTGTCGATTGTCATTTTTATCGCCTCGCGCAGATACTGATAACCCTTGATGTGCGCGGGGATTCCGACGGTTATAAAGATATTGCTTATCTTTTCGTCCATCGACCGACTGCGCGCGCTCGGGCGTTTGCTCGATACCGTTTCGAGTATGCGCTCGTCGAGAACGGGGAAGGATACCGGCTTCATCATGTAAAAATCCGCGCCGAGCCCCATTGCCTTCGTTATGAACGCGTCCTGGGAGAGCGCCGACACGATTATGATTTTCATGTTGCCCTTGTTTATGCGTTCGAGAACGGAAAAGCCGTCGAGCGTGGGCATTACAAGGTCCAAAAGCAATACGTCGGGTCGTGCCGAATCGATTTTATCGAGCGCCTCCTTTCCGTTAGTCGCAGTTTCCACCAGTTCGATCTTTTCCGACGCGGCAAAGTGCGCCTTCGCGCTTGCCGTAAACTCCTCGTTGTCGTCGCATAGCATAACTCTTATTTTCATACTTTTTTCGCTCCTTTACGGTCCGAATTTACGATTATTATACCATTTTCGCGGTATATAGACAAGGCTCTCATGCGTGTGGAAAAGGTGGACTTTTGTCGTAGAAAGTCGTTTTTAGCCGAATAGATTCCGAGGCGGTGCGGCAATGTTCGAAGAGGGTCGCACGTCGTGCGGAATGGTCGAAATTCGTCCGTACCCGTCGATTTCGAAAAAAATTTCAGACACAAATTTTAATTTTCGAGACACTTTTGTTGGGTTTGTGCGGAATTTACGCTATAAACGCCCGTTCTCGTTTGAATTTTAGCGGCAACGCGATATAATATAGAAAATT
This sequence comes from Clostridiales bacterium, assembly GCA_022511445.1. Classification (GTDB taxonomy): domain Bacteria; phylum Bacillota; class Clostridia; order Christensenellales; family Pumilibacteraceae; genus Anaerocaecibacter. The sequence goes on from JAFLVE010000019.1 coordinate 2,789, forward strand.
ACGATCTGCAACTAAGGAGAATTATTATGAGTTTTGTTCTTGCCGCAGATACTTCCGGCGATATTCCCAGAAAGAATATGCGCGAAAGAAATATCGAGTATATCCCGCTCGTTTTTATTATCGACGGGGTAGAGTATCCCGATAATTTTTCGGACGACACGGAGTATAAATGGTTTTACGATCAGATTCGCGCGGGTAAGCTCCCGTCCACGTCGCAGATAAACGTCGCTTCCCACGAGGAGTTTTTTATGAGCCTCGTCGAAAAGTACGACGACGATATTTTGTACGTCACGCTGTCGTCCGGACTTTCAAACTCGTGCGAAAGCGCCAAGCTTGCCGCCGATAATATTAAGAAAAAAACGGGACGGAATATCTACGTCGTCGACTCGCTCGGCGCGACAATCTCCCAGCGCCACATTGTAGACGAGGCGGAACGGCTTCGTAACGCGGGCGCAACGGCGGCGGAGGCGGCGGAAAGCCTCGCCGAATTCGTCACGCATATACAGACTTGGTTTATGCCGACCGACCTTATGCACCTTAAACGCGGCGGCAGAGTGTCGGGCGCGGCGGCGTATATCGGCACGGCGCTCAAGATTAAACCGATAATATTTATAGACAGTCTCGGCAAGCTCCCCGTTATTAAAAAAGTGCACGGCGCGGAAAAGGGCATTTCGCTCATGGCGAATATGTTTAAAGAGGACAGCGCCGAAGTCCCGCATAAGTTTTATATTGCGAGCGCGGACAGCGAGTATGCCGAGCAGCTTCTTTCCGCCGCCAAAGCCGCCCGCCGCGACTGCGAGGGCGAGATCGGCTGGATAGGTCCCGTTATCGGCGCGCACACCGGCTGCGGCGCCGTCGGCATCTCCTTCGTCTCCGATATTAAAAGAAGATATTAATTCGCGACAAAGCGATAATATGTAAACGAAAAAGACTCACAACGGCGTGAGTCCTTTTTTGTTGCCGAAAAGAGTTAAGGATGTGACCCTTCGCTTTTCTCGAAGTGACAGGAAAATGCGGCTTACGCCTGACCTAAACGATGAAAGGGTAGTCGAGTGAGTAGCCGCTAAAGCGTTATTAAGACGGGGACTCATTTTGCGGCGAAGACAGTTGACAGAAAAGAAAATTTATCGTCACGCATATGTTGCCGCTTAAATACTTAATTGTCGATAAAGCGCGGCGGCTTTCTAAACGTTGGATAAAACGGGGGTTGACACGCGGGTAGCTTTTTTGATATAATTCAACACGGGTATAAAAAGAGGTGGTATGGTGAGAAACATTGCGATCGTGGAAGACGAGGACGACGCCGTGACGCTTTTGAACGGCTTAATTAAAAAGTTTTCCGAGGCGACCGGTCAGGAATTTCGCGTGGACAGATATCGAAGTGCCGTTGAATTTCTTACCGACTACAAAAGGATTTACGCCGTCGTGCTTATGGATATTCAGATGCCGTACAAGGACGGAATGAGCGCCGCGATTGAATTGAGAAATATAGACAAAACCGTTTCGATTATCTTTGTAACAAACCTTATTCAATACGCGCAAAGGGGCTACGAGGTTGATGCCGTAGCTTATCTTGTCAAGCCCGTTAAGTACTACGATTTCGAGCTGAAAATGCGCAAGGCGCTCGACGTCTACGTAATGAACGAAAGGCACGACCTTACCATTAACACTTCGGGCGGGCTTTGCCGCATTTCGACGGACAAGCTGATGTACGTTGAAATTGTAAGGCACAGGCTTTATTACCACTTGGTGGACAGCGTAGTCGAGATGACCGGCGTACTGTCTCAGGTAGAGGAAAAGCTTAAAGAGTTCGGCTTTTTGCGGTGTAACCAATGCTACCTCGTCAATCCGAGATTTGTCGTGAGCGTCAAGAAGAGCTCCGTCCGGGTAGGGCGCGAAACGCTTACCATCAGCCGAGCGCGCAGAAACTCATTCATGGCGGAGCTTGCAAACTGGTATGCGGGCACGGAGAGAGACTCATGAGCTTTTTGGATTTTTTCAATGCCTATATAGTCCTTGTTTTCGGGTTTATGCTGGGATATTCCGTGCTTTGCGCGCTTACTCTGCGCAAGCTGGACCGTCGGGACGGGTTTTGGTGGAAGGTGCTTATAGGTATTGTCGTACTGCTTGTGGCGGGGATTCCCGACTCGGTGCTTTACGTATACCAGGGCGAAACCTTTTGGGGGCGCGCGCTTGTATATTTGTTTTTGTTTGCGGTTTTTGTTTTTGTTTCCAAGCTTTGCTACCGCGAAAGCTATATTACCCTTCTTTTTTGCTGCAGTATTGCGTACGCGGCACAGAACCTTGCTTACAATGTGTATCTTGTTATCTGGACAGGCGGAGAGGCTCTTTCCCTCTACGAAAAAATGGGGAAGTTTTGGAATATCTATTCCTATCTTGTCTTTATACTCGTCAACGCCGGAATGATTGTAGCAACGTGGTTCCTTTTTATTCGCAGAATCACACAAAGACTTAAGTCAAGAAAGCTCGATTACCGTATGCTGATCATAACGGCTATCGCGCTGCTTGTCACTATAGTGCTCAGCTCGATAGAGGATTTGTCGTTTGCAAAGCTCAGCGTGGACAGGGAGCACCACTTTGCCGAGCCGCTCTATTACGTACTAAGTCAGACGAGCAACGCTCTTTCCGTAGTCTGCTGCATTACGGTGCTTTTACTCGCGTCAAAATCGATTGTGGAGCACGAGCTGCTACAGGAGGTGGAATATCTGAAGTTTGCTGTTCGACAGGGCGAACGCCAGTACCAGATTTCCAAGGATACAATCGAGCTTATAAACGTCAAGTGTCACGATCTTAAATACAGATTGGAGGCGCTTACTAAAGGCGGTGCGTCGCCCGAGGAAATAGAACAATTTCGCGAAAGCATAATGATTTACGATACACGGCTGGAGACCGGCAACCAGCTTCTTAACGTGCTACTCACCGAAAAAAGCTTGTATTGCGAGCAAAACGGAATTACGCTAACATGTCTTATCGACGGGGAAAAGCTTGACTTTTTGGAGGTGGGCGACTTGTACTGCCTCTTCGGCAACCTGATAGACAACGCGCTCGAGGCGGTGAGGGGGATAGAGGATAAGGACCGCCGCATTATTAATATTTCGGTCAAGAAAAAAGGGGACTTAATCATTTTGCAGGAAGAAAACTATTACGACGGCGAAATAACATTCGAGGACGGCTTGCCGGTTACTACAAAAAAAGACAAGGACTATCACGGCTTTGGCATGCGCAGTATTAAGATGATTGTAAACAAGGTCGGCGGCGAGCTAACGTCGTTTGCCGCAGACGGTGTTTTTCATTTAAATATAATATTCAGTCGGTAAATCCGGTAGATTGCAGAACGTGAAAAAATATTGCAGTTTAAGAAACTCGCCTTGACGGGCGCGTTTTTATTTACTAAAATCAAAATGATATTTTGGCTTATTGCCTAAAAATATATGTTAAAAATATAAGGAGAAAGGTGATGAAGAAAGAAATGTCAACCAAGAAAGCGCTGGCAGTCTACACGCCTCCCATAGTGGTGGTCTTCGCAATCATGCTTGCTGTCATAATTGCGGCCTCCACGTTCTGGCAGGACATCAGCTTATGGCTGTACGGTCGTGCCCAGACGACGGACGCGTCGGTTCTCCAGAGCGGCACCGAATTGTGCGTGGACATCGTGGAAGAGGGAATTGTTCTTTTGAAAAACGAAAAGGACAGCAAGGGCAAAGCGGCGCTCCCTCTTACCAAAGAGGAAATCGCAAAGGTCAACGTGTTCGGCTGGGCGGCCTACGACTGGATGACGATGGCGTTCGGTTCGGGCTACTCCAACACCAAGCTTGCAAAAGTCAAGCTCTTCCCCGCGCTTAAGGAGGCGGGAATCGAGTACAACGAGGATCTATATAATTTATATAGAAACTTCTACTCCGATTCCTCCAACGTTTATAACAAGCAAGAGGACGAGCAGGAGTACAGAGGCGGCGTTTCCTTCGGCTCGGAAAAGATTTTTACTCTGCACGAGCCCGGCGCGTCGTTCTACACCGACACGCTTAAAAACAGCATTATCGCACACTCGGGCGTTGCGCTTGTCGTGATCGGAAGAACGGGTAGCGAAAGCAAGGACTTAAAGCTGAACCAGGTAAAACAGACTCAGCAGAACAAGTCGACCGTAAACACGACCGTCACGGACAGACACTATCTCGAGCTTTCCACCGAGGAGGAGGAAATGATTGCCGTCGCCAAGGAGACCTGCGAAAAGGTTATCGTAATCCTCAACACGGCTAACACCATGGAGACCGGCTTTATCGACGATCCGGATATTGACGCCGCGCTCCTCGTAGGCATTACCGGTCTTACCGGCGTCAACGGACTTATTAACGTTCTCCGCGGCGAAAAAATCGAAAAGGTTGCCGAGCGTGACGAAAACGGCAACGTTATTTACGACGAAAACGGCGACCCCGTTTACAAGAAAAACGAAAACGGCGAAATCGTAACCGAAACGGTAAAGGTTTCTCCTTCGGGCAGAACGGTAGACACATACGCTTACGACGTGTTTACCGCGCCCTCTATGGCAAACTACGGTGCGGAGAGCAACGACGGCGCAATTAATACATACCCCAACGCAAGGGGCGAGGGCGACCGCTACAACTCTTACATCGATTATAGCGAGGGCATTTACGTCGGATACAAGTGGTACGAAACCGCCGATGCGGAAGGCTACTGGGACGACGTGGATAACGACTACGGAAAGGGCTACGAGGGAGTAGTCCAGTTCCCCTTCGGCTACGGACTAAGCTACACCGAATTCACTTGGACTGTGACTAACGTGCTTATAAACGGTCAGACGAAAACTTCCGGAGAGCTTGGAAAGAACGACAAGATTGAGATTTATATCGAGGTCAAAAACGTAGGCGATTATCCCGGCAAGGACGTTATCGAGCTTTATTACACACCGCCTTATATTAAGGGCGGCATCGAAAAGGCGCACGTCAACCTTGGAGCGTTTGCCAAAACCGGCGTTATCGCTCCCGGCGGAACGGATATCGTCAAGCTGGAGCTTAGCGTTCAGAGCATGGCGTCCTACGACTGCTACGATATGAACGGCAATAACCATACCGGTTACGAGCTCGACGCCGGCCCCTATCAGATTCGCCTTATGAAAAACGCGCACGAAAATGCCGTGCTCGGCGACACCGCCTTCAACGGAACGGCAGCCGCAGTAAAGGATTCGGTGATTACCTACACCGTTCCCGCCGGCGGTTACAAGTACGACACCGACGAAAAGACGGGCAACAAGGTAGAAAACCGCTTCACCAACAAGGACGGCTTCGGCAACGACGAGGTTATTGACAACAACGACCTTGACGGAAGCCGCGAATCCGAGCCCGTTAAGTACCTTTCGAGAGGCGATATTGCGGGAACGCTCCCCACTAAAAAACCGGCAAGAGCAAGAACGGAAGAGGCGGGCAGCGTTGCACACAACGCCAGACCCTCTCAGGCACAGCTCGATTACGCCGGCTACGGCAATATTACGTCGATGCCCGTCGTCGAAAATAACGGCTTGGTATTCAACGACGCCGTCGGAACAAAGAGCTATGACGACGAAATCTGGGCTCAGCTTATTGCGCAGATTCCCGCAGACGAGCTTGTAACGCTTGTCAGCGACGGCTACTTTAAGACGGCAAGACTGCCCAGCATCAGCAAGGGCGAAACCGTCGACCTTGACGGCCCGCTCGGCTTTAACACCCGAGTAACCTCCGGCTCCGCGCTCTGCGAGTTTGTTGCATATCCCAGCGCGACGACGCTCGCTCAAACATGGAACGTCGAGCTTGCGCACGCGTACGGACTCAGCATAGGCAGAGAGGCAAAGTCCATGAACGGACTTAAGGGCTGGTACGCTCCCGGCGCAAACATTCACCGCAATCCCTTCGGCGGACGCAACGGCGAGTACTACTCCGAGGACGGATACCTTTCCGGCATGATTTGCGCGGGCACCGTTCAGGGCGCCAAGGAGATGGGCGTTTATTCCTACGTTAAGCACTTTGTCGTAAACGACAGCGAAAAGAGCCGCGAAGGCTTGTTCACCTTCCTTACCGAGCAGACCTTGCGCGAAGTTTACCTTAAGCCCTTCGAGCTTATGATTAAAGAGGGCGGCGGCAATGCGCTCATGACAAGCATGAACCGTCTCGGCAGAGTCTGGGCGGGCGCCAACTACGGTCTTATGACCGAAATCGTAAGAAACGAGTGGGGCTTTAGAGGCGCCGCCGTAACCGACTGGGTAAATGCGGGCGAGGACTATATGCCGCCGTACCTTGGTATTTGGGCGGGCAACGATACCTGGCTGTCCAACGGTATCGGCACCACGTTCAATGTGCTCAAGGGTAATGCGGCCGCCACGGTTATGGGGCAGAAGGTTGCGCACGACGTGTTGTGGATGATTGTCGATTGCGACAACGCCGCCGCAGCGTACGATCCCAACGCCGTTCCCACCGACTTCAGCGCAGGCGCAACGTACAATATGACTTGGGTATGGTACATAGTTCTGATTGAGATTGTATTGGCGGCGGGCCTTGGCGTTATGGCGTTCTTCCTTACAAAAACAATATTAAAGAACAAAAAGAAAAAGGCGGCGGCTTCGGACGGAACCGATTCGTCAGGACCTAACGAGGCGGTAGACGCCGAAAATACAGTAACGGCGGAACACGACGAAACAAGCTCCTAAACCGCGGTTTATAGCTTTAAGAGAATAACGACGTTTTAACGACACTTAAAACTTAAAAAATCTATCAGGAGGAAATCTGATTATGAAAGTAAGAAAGACACTTTTGTTCGTGCTGGCTTGTATGCTTTCCCTCGTACTCGTGGTACCGCTTGCAGCATGTAACGAAACACCCACCGACACCACCTCTGTTGAGAGCATTTCACTTAGCGCTACCGAAGTGACGTTAGCTCCCAACGACACGACAAGACTTACCGCAACCGTAAAGCTTACGGACGGTACCGATGGAGAAGTCGACGAATGGACTTCTTCGGACTCGGCCGTTGCAACCGTCTCGAGAGGCGTTGTAGCCGCAAAGACCCCCGGCACGACCGTCATTACCGCCAAAGCGGGAGGCAAGAGCGCAACCTGCACAGTCACCGTTGAAGACATTGTTGTCGAAATCAGCAAGACCGAACTCTCGCTCGAGCGTGGCACCGAGGCACAGCTCACCGCTGCCGTCAAAAAGGCGGGTGAGACTTTGGACGAGGTGATTGAATGGACCGTTGTTGACGAGCGCGTTGCCAAGGTTGATTCAACCGGTTTGGTTACCGCCGTAGGCGAGGGCGCCACCACCGTCACCGCAACCCGTAAGGGCACTAACCAAAAGGCTACCTGCGCGGTAACCGTCACCTGGACAAAGCCGGACGGCTACAAGGAGCTTTTGTACTCCGAGCAGAACAAGGTTCAGCCGAACACTTGGGCGTGGTGGAACGATCCCGCGCACTACGTAGGCGGCGTGTCCGAAATGATCGAGGCCTACTATCAGAGTTCGACAGAGTCCGACGCGGGCAGAGTAAACTTCACATTCTCTATTACCGACCGCGACGGCGATCCTGTCAACCGCGAGATTATTCAGATAACCTACCGCAACGCCGACGGCGACAGCGAGGGTACTCTTCACACCAATCACAGATATAAATTCTCCTTTACGTTCATCTCCAACGTAGCGGGCAAAATCGGCGTCAACACGGTCGGTCTTAAGAAAGAGGACGGCTCGGTCGATTTCGAAACCAATATGTTAGACGTAGTAGTCGGCGAGAACGAGCTGTACGTAGAGTTCGATCACGGCGATTGGGGCACCATTCATCCCAACGGCAACTACAACAACGTGCCCTCCGCGGCATACTTCCAGCTCGGCCTCCTCGGCGAGTACGGCGAAATAGTCAACGTTTCTATCGATAAATGCAAATGGGAGGATTTGGGCGAGGCTACCGTCAAGACGGAGAAGCCCGACTTTACCTACAGGCCCGATCCTTCGCTCCTTCCCGATATGAGCGGAGTAGAAGCTGTTGCACTCGAGATCGAGGAACCCGAAGACGATGACAGATTCACCATCACCACCGAAGACGAAGGCAAGACGTATAACATTAAGTACGAACGCATGGTGGACAACACCTATGACCATCTCGAAGTTCCGT
>JAFLVE010000020.1 GCA_022511445.1 Clostridiales bacterium
AGACCTCGTACCTGCCAAAGTTCGGCGGATTAAACTTAAACGTCGTTCCGCTCGCCTCTTCTTCGCCGTTTACATACCAAACAGGGCTTGACGCGGGATCTACATAGTCGTCAAGCTCGGCGGTAAACAGTACGGGCGAAATTTCGGCAAGCGTCGCCGCGCTCTGCACGGCTTTGTCCGCCGAAACGGTAACGCGCCCCGCGGGACGGTAAGAACACGTAACCTCGATATATGACGAAGAATCGCCGTTAGAGGCGGTTACTCTTGCGCTTCCTTCCTTTACGGCGCGAAGCGTGGTACCGTCCACTTCGACGCAGTCGCCGTCGGCGGTGATTTTTACCGACTTATCGACCGTAACCGCGGGAGTAAAGGATATATACGGAAATATATCCCTGCTGTCGCCAATAAAAAGATTAAGCTTTTCCACGGTAAACGAAAGGGAAGCATTGCCGGCACAACCGAACAAAAAAGCCGGCGCGAAAAAAAGCGCAACGATAATCAACGGCATTAACGCCTTAAATAATATCGGCTTTTTCGCGCATACTTCCATATTTACATTATAGCACCTAATGCGCGAATTATCAAGAAAACAAGCGAAATATAAGACAATTATAATCAAATTATAATGTTCGCGGGCAAAGCCGAGGCATTATTCCGCACGGCCGCTCATATCATAAAACGATGAAACCTATCGCAAAAGCGGTCATGACGATAACGATATTCAACGTGGTCGAGCGCGCGCTCGGCTTTCTGTTCAAGATATACCTATCGCGCGAGATAGGCGCTGTCGGCATGGGTATTTACTCGGTGGCGACCTCCTTTTTCTTTGTCCTCCTCACCCTGATAGTATCCGGCGTGCCACTCGTAGTATCTAAGCTTACCGCAAAAAACGGCGAGGATTCGGGCGGCGTGTGCTCGGCGGCGCTTATCGTCGAGCTTATCGCGGCGATAGCTATATGCCTGTTTGCGCTCGCGCTAAACAAACCTATCGGGTCGTTATTTGCCGAGCGCGAGTCGATGACGCTCGTGCTTATCATGCTTCCCGCCCTCCTCTTTTCGGGAATATACTCGTCGTTCAGAGGAGTGCTTTGGGGAGAGAAAAAGTTTGTTGCTGTAAGCGCCGTGGAGTTAATCGAGCAGGTAGCGCGCATCGCCGTCTGCATAGTGCTTTTCTTCGTCGCCGGCAATAAAATTCATTCGGTCGCGCTCTCCATGGTTATAGCGTGCGCGGTGAGCGCGGGAGCGTGCGCTATATTCTACTTTGCGGGCAAGCGCCGTCTTAAAAGCCCTCGCGGGCATTTTAAGCCGCTTTTATCCTCATCCGTCCCGATAACGCTCTCCCGCACCACCTCCAGCGTAAACGGCTATTTAACGGCCGTAGCGATACCTTTTTTGCTTATGTCCACGGGACTGAACTCCGAGCAATCCATGTACATATTCGGATCGTGCGTTGGCATGGCAATGCCGCTGTTGTATATGCCCATAACGGTTGTCGGCTCGCTCGCGTTCGTAATGATACCCACGCTGTCACAGGCGTATGCGGCAAAGGACAAAAAGAGCGTATGCTCGCAGGTACAAAACGCCCTAACCTTTTCGATAATCGTTGCGGCTATTGCCCTTCCCGTAATCGCCTCGCTCGGTGACGAGATCGGCGTGCTTCTTTACGACAACGTCGACGCCGGCGTATTCTTAAAAAAATCGGCATGGCTTTTAATTCCCCTGTCGTTTGAAAACATCGCCTCGTCGATGCTGAACTCGCTCGACCTCGAAAAGAAATCGCTTATAAACTATCTTATCGGCGCGGGCGTGATGTACGTCGTTTGCTTCTGCTTCTACTCGCGGTTTAATATGGATATCTACATGATAGCCTTCGGCGGAAGCCTTGTGCTGTCCTCCGTGCTCGACGTAATAGATATTAAGCGCCGAACAGGCTTTAAGCTTACCTTCCTTCGCCCGCTTATTATCTGTCTTGCGGCTGCGTACCCGTCGTGGCTATTAACGGAGTTTTTAAGCGGTTTAATAGAGAACGGTATCTTATCGATGATAGTGTCCGCAATAGGCGGCGCGGCGTTTATGGCGCTTCTTGCTGTCGTGTTCGGCGCGGTCGACTTCGAGATACATATCGGCAGGCGCAGGAAAAACAAAAAGCCGCTTCGAAAATCGGCGCTCGTCCGAAAATAATCGCCCGATTATTCCCCTTTTAATTGCTTTACATATAACCGAAAATACGCTATAATAAGTACGGCGAAACCTAAAAAGCTTCGCCGTACATTTTTATATAAGGAGAAGCCCGACATTGATGAACAATCAACAGGAAATTGCGACTCCGGACATAATCGCCGATAAAGCAGTCCGCTCGCAAAACACGCTTTCGGAAACGAAAAAAATGACTTACACCGCCGTATTTGCGGCACTTGCGGTCGTCATGAAGTTTATCGGCCAATACCTAACGCTGACGCCAAGCTTTAAGATAACCTTAATCTACATGATTTGGCTGATGGCGGCCGCCTGTCTCGGCATAGTTCGCGGCGGACTGGTATGCTTCATATCCGACATACTCGGTGCGTTCATACTCCCACAGGGCGCTATTAATCCGTTCGTGGTTATGGGAAACACGCTGTACGGCGTAATAGCCGGAGCTACCTTCAAGCTTGTACCGATAAAAAACAACTATCTTAAATTTCTTATTATGGGCGTCGTTTGCACGGGGCTTTGCACCTGTCTTATCAATTCCGCCGCCATATGGTACGGCTACGGTTATTACGAAACGATGTCGTTCGGCGTTTACTTTGTTACATTCCGCACAATGCAGCCTATTGTTGCCGCTATCAATATAGCGCTTACGATGCCGATGATTCCCCTTCTTAAAAAGCTTAAACTGCTTCCCGATACAAAAAAATAAAGGACGGTAAAATTATGCCCAATATCTCGATTAAAATGTTGGAAGGAAGAACGCAAGCCCAAAAGGAAAAGCTTGCTAAGGACCTTGTGGAAGTGCTCTCGCGCGACCTCGGTGCGGATAAGCATTGGATTACCTGCACCATAGAGGACTATACCGCGGAAGAGTGGCAAGAGGTTTTCAAAACGGAGATTGCCGATAAACCCGACGAAGTGGTTTTCAAAAAACCCGAATACGACCCCAAAATTTTATTGTAACAACACTTTAAAATCCCTCGATAACGAGGGATTTATTTTTGTCATCCTGAGCGAAGCGAAGGATCTCATCCTTAATGCCGCCTCAGGCGGCTACATTCTAAAAAATCACCGCGAAGCGGTCCTACACTATTCACTTTTCACTATTACCTATTCACTTACAATAGGCGGCGGTCCTCCCATTCTCGCCTCGTAGATATAAAAGAACATTTTTTGAACGGTGGAATACACGGGGATTATGACCGGCTCATGCGTTTCGGGATCGCGTTCGGGCTCGCCCGTATCGGGGTCGACCGGCGTTACGGTGTCCGTTTTGTTGCCGTCGGTGTAGCTGCCCGTGCCGTTTATAGCGCCGTTAATTTTAAGATAGAGGTTATTGAAAAACTCGCCGAGATCGCGCATAAAGGTCGGCTGGCTCGCCCAGTAACTGTTTTCGTACCGTTTTTCGTTTAGGACGCGCGGGTCGATTTGTTTGTACAGCTCTATCCAGCCTTTATTGTCTCCCGCAAGATTAACCGCGCCCACAAGATCTAAAAACGCTTTATAGTAGCCGCAATATCTAAGGTAATCGTCCTCGGCGTTAAGCAAAACGTACTGCGCGAGAACGTTGGCGTCACCCTCGCGCTGAACGCCTTTTGTATGCGCTATCTCGTGCGCGAGCGTAAACGTAGCGTACGACGACGGCGTAAGCGTGTTAAGGTTTGCCTCGCCCGTCGGCAAAAACGTTATGCCCGTAATGTTAACCGCGGACAGGAACCAGCTGTTTACAATCGGTTTACCGCTCGGCGTGTACGAAAAAAAGTAATCGTCGTCGAGGCGGGCGTATTCTGCTTTGAGCTTTTCGGCAATCCCCGCAAAAGAATACGGCGGAATAACGCAGCCGTTTTCGTCGCGCTCGAATTTATCCGCAAGCGCGTTGAGATCGGGCAGAAAGTACTCGACAACCGTTTTAACCTGCTCCGCCTTGTAGTCCGCGCCCGAAACGTAAAGCGGCATGGGGTCGCGGTAGTACCCGAAGCCCATAGACATCATATATAGGTTTGCGACCGAGATTGCACCTACGGCGACGGCAAGAAGCCCGGTAAGAATCTTTTTAAAATGCGCTCGGCAAAGGTTTATTACAAGCCTAACGAACAGATAACCGCCTACGAGGATAAGCACGCACACAAAAAACTCGAATACGGAAAACGGAAAAACGGAGGTGACGGTACCCGCCGCCTGTTCCCAGCCGCGCGCTATATTGCTCGTCCAAAACTCCGCTATCCGCGCATCGGTGCGGTAAGCGTCCATAAGCACAAGCGGGATAAGAAGCGCGCACGCCGCCGCGGCAAGAATAAATCGCTTAAGCTTAAGCGGCTTGCTTACCGTAATGCCCGCGTAGCGCGAAAGCCTTACTTCCCTAAACGCTCGAACTAATTTGTTTTTTACGCAAAAAAGCTTCACACGACGATTATACCAAAAACGAGCGGCCTGTGTCAATACCGTGCACAGTAACCGCAAAGATTATAAAACGATTAAAAAAATTATAATTTGATTAAATCGATACAAAAATTCATATACCGCATTGACAGCTTTTTTTGAATTGTGCTATAATCACTATACAACTTCGAAGTTGTCATGCGGCATAATACGTAGCTTTGGCTTACGGTATTAGCCGACTACTAACCTAAAAAGGAGGTGCAGGTTATGTGGTGGGAAGCCATGAACATTTTACAGCGCACGGCGTTTATTATTGCCTGTGCCGCTACGCTTATTCTTATTATACAGATTATAATTATGCTTGTAGGCGGAGAGGTCGAAGCCGACGTTTCCGCAGACGCTACCGATATTTCGGGCGCAACCGACGTAGATCTCGACCTTGACGTAGACGGCGACGGCGTCCCTGACGGAGCCGCTTCGGACGGCGTTTCGAGCGGGTCGGCAAGCGGTGCGGCGCATTTCGGTTTCAGACTGCTCTCCCTCCGCTCTATCCTCGCCTTTTTGGCGGTCGGCGGTTGGGTGGCGTACACGGTCGGCTATGTTCTTAACTGGTACGTCGCACTCCCCATAGCGCTTGTCGCGGGGTTTGCCGCCGCGTGCTTAATGGCTGCCGCGATAATCGGTATCGAAAAGCTGCAAGCCAACGGCACGGTCAATCCCAATACCGCAATCAGTAAGTCGGGCACGGTGTATCTCGTCATACCGCCCAAACGTAGCGGCAAAGGCAAAGTGAGCATACTCGTCTCCGAGCGCTACAAGGAGTACGAAGCCGTTACCGACAGCGAGGAGTCTCTCCCCACGGGCGCGGCGGTAACCGTAATAGCCCATCTCGGCGACAATCTTTTACTCGTCAAAAAAACTAAGTAACTAACCGTATAGGAGGTAAACATTATGCAATTTTTATCGGAAGTCGAAGGCGGCTTGGTTGGCGGAATCATAGCGCTAATCGTCACCGCCGTAATACTTGTACTAATCATCGTCATCTTGCTTGCGACTCGCTTTAAAAAATGCCCGTCCGACAAGGTAATGGTCATCTACGGTGCAGGTCTCGGCAAAACGGAGGACGGTACTCCGCGCTCTTCTAAGTGTATTCACGGCGGTGCGGCGTTTATCATACCCTTCATTCAGTCGTACAGCTTTTTGGACCTTACGCCCATCTCCATTCAGGTCGACCTTAAAAACGCACTGTCGCGCCAGAACATTCGTATCGACGTGCCTTCGCGCTTTACGGTAGGAATTTCGACCGAGCCGGGCGTTATGCAGAATGCCGCGGAACGGCTTCGCTCCCTCCCTCTCAACGAGATACAGCGCCTTGCCGAGGATATTATCTTCGGTCAGCTCAGGCTTATTATCGCGACGATGGACATCGAGGAAATCAACACCAACCGCGACAAGTTCCTCGAAGCGGTTTCAATCAACGTCGAGGGCGAGCTCAAAAAGATAGGTCTGCGCCTTATAAACGTTAACGTAACGGATATTAACGACGAGTCGGGATATATCGAGGCGCTCGGTAAAGAGGCCGCCGCAAAGGCTATAAACGACGCCAAAAAGTCGGTTGCGGAAAAGAACCGCGACGGCTCTATCGGCGAAGCTAACGCCAACAAGGACGAAAGAATCCAGGTCGCCGCGGCAAACTCGGAGGCTATCGAGGGCGAGAACAGATCGAAAGTGCTCATAAGCCAGTCCAACGCCAAGCTCCGCGAGGCGGAGGCGGAAGCGAACAGACTCGCCGAAGCCGCCGAATCGGTCGCACAGGCCCGCGCCAACGAGGAAGCGTACAAGGCGGAACGCCAGGCCGAATCGGAGCGTGCAAAACGCGAGCGCGCAACCCTCGAAGCGGACGTTATCGTCAATGCGGAAATCGAAAAGCAAAAAGCGGAAATCGAGGCTGAGGCCGAGGCGGAGCGCATCCGCCGCCGCGCAAAGGGTGAAGCGGACGCCGCGTACGCTATGCGCGTTGCGGAAGCTAACGGTCAGCTCGAAATTCTCTCTAAGCAGGCGGAAGGCTTCGGCAAGATTATCACAGCCGCGGGCGGCTCGAGCGACGACGCAGTCAAGCTAATGCTCGCCGACAAGATGGAAGAGCTTGTCGCCATGCAGGTCGAAGCGATAAAGAACATCAAGATAGACAAGGTAACCGTTTGGGACAGCATGAGAGACGGCAAACCGACCACCGCGGGTTTCCTTTCCGGAATGCTCGGCTCCGTTCCTCCCCTCCAGGAGCTGTTCAAAATGAGCGGCATGGAGCTTCCGCCCTACCTCGGCAAAGTTTCCGAGACCGAAGGCGAAGCCGTTCAGCAGGTACAGCCTTCCGAAACGGAAAAGCCCGAAAAGAAAACGAGCAAAAAATCTTCCGACAGCTCCAAAACCGATAAATAAAATAATTCAAAACAAATCCCGCCGCTACACACTTAGCGGTGGGATTTACTTTTACTTGTTTAATAAACAAAGCGGGAATGCATAAGAGCAATCTCGTTTTATTGTTAATAATGGTAATGCTCTTTAAGCACGTTTATAAAAGCTTGCGCCGCTTTGGTGTCCTTTTTGTGACCTTTGCCGAAAGCAAAAAGCTTATTGTAGTTATAGACGCTGTTAAGCTTGCGCGTACGCAATACCCCGTTTTCCAAATAATTGTGGAAATCGAGCCCTTCCGCCGTTTCGAGCGTTATGCGCTGCAACTGCGAGGCGAGCGCTTTATCCGTCAGCGGCACGAAAACAAAGTCGGGCGCGGCGGCAAAGAATTTCTTAAGCTGCGGATGAATGTCTACGGTTTCCTCGAAAAGATGCCCTACCGCGCTTTTTATCTGCTGACCGATTAGCCCCGGCTCGTCGTAGTTAAGGTTGAACAAAAACACGGTCAATCCCGACGCGGCGTGTACTACCTGAAGCCCGCGCTTTCCCATAAAGTAGAACGTTTCACAGCCCCAGGCTAAAGTAACGTCGTCCTTTTCCTTGTCGTAGTGATATTTGGCGAGAAGGCTTTGCGCGCCTTCTATTTTGTCGTAGGTTTTAATATTGAGCGCGGAAATAGCTTTTTCGGAGGTGTATACAATCATCTTGTACTCCTTAATCGTATTGGTTGCGGATAATCGATTTAACATAATAAACCGCACCGCTAAATTAGACACATGTATCTTTTTATATAATACCATATTCCCCCACACTTGTCAATATCTTTCCGAAAAACGGGTTTACGTCAAACGCAATTGCTCTTGCATTAATTTGGGTTTTATGCTACAATGCAACCGAGAAAAAACGCGAGGCGGACTGTGATTAAAATTCTGTTTTTCGATATCGGCTACACATTGGTAGACGAGGACGCGGTGTGGAGAGCGCGCTGCAAGGAGCAAGCCGCAACCGAAGAAGCAAGGCTACTCGGGCTCACTGCCGAAGATATATTTCACGAGATAGAAAAGGCTTCTGTCGAGCGTTTGCCGCAGTACAAAACGTTCGTAAATAAGTACGGCATAAAAGTAGTCGCACCCTATCGAACAGAGCTTGAAACGCTTTACAGCGCCTCTCACAGCGTGCTTAAAACTCTATCCGAAAAATACACGCTCGGAATAATCGCAAATCAGTCGGGCGGACTACAAAAAAGATTAGCCGATTTTAACATAGCGCAATACTTTACTTATGTAATATCATCGAGCGACGTTAATGTATCCAAACCCGACGTACGCATTTTCGAATACGCACTTAATGCGGCGGACTGTTCCCCGTGCGAAGCGGTGATGATCGGCGACAGACCGGATAACGACATAGAGCCCGCAAAAAGAGTCGGAATGAAAACGGTTTGGATAAAACAAGGCTTCGGTAAAAATCAAACGCCCCTTCCCCAATCGGAGCCCGACTATGTAATAACCGAGCTTCAAGAGCTATTGACTATTTTTTAGCGGTGAAATTTTTAATTCCGGTCCACCCCATCATTTCGACCGAAGCGAAGCGTAGCGGAGAAATCCAGGCGTTAGCCGCACAACTGATTAATCGTTACAACCTTGCGGCGGATCGCCTGGATTCCTCGACAAGCTCGGAATGATGTTGTAAGAACGTTTGCTTTTTGTAAAAACATAGCAAAAGAATATTCAGAGCGAATAACGCAATTATCACCGCCCTCACATCATTTCGACCGAAGCGAGCTTACGAGCGTAGCGGAGAAATCCAGGCGTTAGCCGCACAACTGATTAATCGCTACAACCTTGCGGCGGGTCGCCTAGATCCCTCGACTACGCTCGGGATGATGTAGTAAAGGAATTAACAATTGTTATTAACCTAATCTTCGGTCAATAAATCGTTCCATTCGGGATTTATTGATTCTATAAGTGCAACTTTTTTCTCACGACGCCATTTCTTAATCTGCTTTTCTCGATTAATGGCGTCGATATGTCGTGTGCAAGATTCCACATAAACTAACTTATACGCATTATAACGCTCTGCAAAACCAATATTTATTCTCTGTCTATGCTCTAATGTTCGGCGCTGAATACTGTTCGTAACGCCTGTATATAAAACCGTGTTTGTATAGTTAGTTAAAATATATACGTAATATTTCTGCATAAATGTATTTTACATTCTTTGAACGATTTTGTCAATTATGGTGATAAAGACGTTATCACCGCCACCCCATCATTTCGACCGAAGCGAAGCGTAGCGGAGAAATCCAGGCGTTAGCCGCACAACTGATTAATCGCTACAACCTTGCGGCGGATCGCCTGGATTCCTCGACAAGCTCGGAATGATGTTGGAAGAACATTTGCTTTTTGTAAAAACATAGCAAAAGAATATTCAGAGCGAATAACGCAATTATTACTGCCTCACATCATTTCGACCGAAGCGTAGCGGAGAAATCCAGGCGTTAGCCGCACAATTTTTATAAAATCAAAATACACACTTCACCGAAAAAATCGCATAAAAAAACCTCGCTGACAGCGAGGAATTTTTTATTACACAAACTAAGTGAAAGATTCTAGCAAATTAATCGATTGAGAACTAAATTGTTGACCGACTCTAATTGTCGGTTCCTTAAAGGAGGTGATCCAGCCCCACGTTCTCGTAGGGCTACCTTGTTACGACTTAACCCCAATCATTGGTTTTACCTTAGGCGGGCGTCTCCCTTGCGGGTTAACGCTACCGACTTCGAGTACCCCCAACTCTCATGGCTTGACGGGCGGTGTGTACAATCCCCGGGAACGCATTCACCCCGACGTGCTGATTCGGGATTACTAGCAACTCCAACTTCATGTGGGCGGGTTGCAGCCCACAATCCGAACTGAGAACGCTTTTTTGAGATTAGCTGGGCCTTACGGCTTTGCAACTCTTTGTAGCGCCCATTGTAGCACGTGTGTAGCCCAAGATGTAAGAGGCATGATGATCTGACATCATCCCCACCTTCCTCCGTGTTATCCACGGCAGTCTTTACAGAGTCCCTAACTTAATATTGGCAACTGTAAATAAGGGTTGCGCTCGTTGACGGACTTAACCGAACACCTCACG
>JAFLVE010000021.1 GCA_022511445.1 Clostridiales bacterium
AGTATCGGCGAGTTTAAGGTAAATAACGGGAAAACCGATTCTATTAAGGCGGTAGCCGCTTCGGACATGACCGCATTTATAAAGAGCGGCGATAAGTGCGAGATAGAGCTTTGTCCCGAAATATCGAATCTTCGTGCGCCGATAAAAACGGGCGATATAGTTGGCTCGGTAAAGGTTATGATTAACGGCGCCGAGTACGGAAAGGTGGACGTCGTTTCCGAAAACGAGTGTCTAAAACGCGGATACCTTGACGTTGTAGACGAGTTTATAAGTAATTGGTAATATTTTGTTGACCGCAGGGCGCAAGAATGCTACAATATTTATATGAGTACGTTTATTGCGCCCTCTATCCTAAGCGGCAACTTTGCCGATATGGGAAACGAGGTTAAAAGTATCGATCGCGACGGTGCCGACATTGTTCACGTTGACGTTATGGACGGGGTGTTCGTGCCCAACCTGACGTTTGGATTCAAAATGGTCTCGGATCTTCGTCCGCTTTCAGATTTGTTTTTCGACGTCCATCTCATGATAGTCGATCCCGTGCGCTACGTAGAGCGGTTTGTAAAGGCGGGCGCCGACTTTGTATCCTTCCACGTCGAGGCGGAAAAGGAGATAGACAGGACGCTTGATATTATTAAGAACGCGGGCGCAAAGTGCGGGCTTGCAATCAATCCCGACACGCCCGTGGAAAGCCTCGCTCCTTATATTAAAAAGCTCGATCTCGTGCTGATTATGTCCGTTTTTCCGGGCTTTGGCGGGCAGAAGTTTATAGACGGATCGCTCGAGCGCATTGCCGCCGCAAAAAAGCTTCGCGACGAATATGCACCCGACGCGCTGATAGAAGTGGACGGCGGAGTCACAATCGAAAACTGCAAAGATATTGCCGCCGCAGGCGCCGATATACTTGTTGCGGGAAGCTCGGTTTTCGGAGCAAAAGATAGGGCGGCCGCCATAAAAATGCTTCGCGGATAATTTCGTAACACCGAGATTTGCCGACTCATATACTATTACGAGGAGGCGGCTATGACTAAAATATTTTGTATTAAGCTCCCCAAGTTTTTGGGGAAGATCGTAAGGCTGTTTAAGCGGTCGTAAAATTAAAAATGGGCACGAAAAAATCCGAGGAATTATCCTCGGATTTTTTGTTTGACGGATATCAGTCGTTTTCGTGTTTTTTGGCGGTGCGGAGGCAACGTGTGCAAACATACTCGTGCGAAACCTTGCCGTCGACCTCGGTAACTACCTTGTGAACATTCGCCTCGAATGTACGTTTTGTCTTTTTATGGGAGTGACTTACGTTGTTTCCGGCTACCTTTCCTTTACCGCATATAGAGCAAACTCTGCTCATAATAGACCTCCTAAAGCATCGAGAAGATGAATTTTCTGTAACATTATACACCTATTATTGTCTTTTTGCAACTAAAATAGGGCTTTTTTTATAAAAATTACCGAAAATTCGGATAAAACTCTTGCAAAAAAATACGCAATGGGTTAAAATATAAGTGTGTGGTACATATACTTAATTGTTTAAGGAGAGATAATTGAGCGTCCATACAAGAAACGCCTACGGCAGAATAACGGTAACCGAAGATTCGGTGGCTCAGGTCGCTGCCGACGTAGCGCTCGATTGCTACGGCGTTGTTGATTTAGTCTCCAAAACTTTCTCCGACAACCTATCGGATTTGTTCAAACGAAAACGCCTGTCGCGCGGTGTAAACGTCTATACCGACGGCGACAGAATATTCATAGACCTTTATGTTATAATTAAGTACGGCTTGTCCATCGACGCTGTCGCGCAGTCTTTAAAGAAGGCTGTCAAGTACCGTGTCGAGCATTTTTCGGGCATGGTCGTCGATACGATTAACATACACGTGGTCGGCATAAAAGTATAAGGCATTTTTGGAGGAATTAAAATGCAAAAGTCGATTAACGGAGCTACCTTCCGTAAAATGATAATAAACGGTGCGCACCTTCTCGATATTAATAAAGCGCACGTAAACGAGTTAAACGTTTTCCCGGTTCCCGACGGTGATACCGGTACGAATATGTCCATGACAATGCTTTCCGCTTCCCGCGAGGTAAACGCCTGTTCAACCAACAACATGAACGAATTGTGCGACGCCGTCGCAAAGGGTGCTCTCCGCGGCGCGAGAGGAAACAGCGGCGTTATATTAAGTCAGATTCTTAAGGGCATGACTTCCGTTCTCGGTCAGTGCACCGAGGTCACCGCCAAATCCTTTGCCAAGGCTTTTGCCGTAGGCACCGACATCGCCTATAAGGCGGTTACAAAACCCAAAGAGGGAACAATCCTCACCGTTATCCGCGGAATTTCCGAGGCCGCAGAAAAGGCCGCAAAAAAGAACGTCGAATTAAAAGACTTTTTCCAAGCGATTATCGACGCGGGCGAAGCAACTCTCAAGCAAACCCCCGAAATGCTTCCCGTACTTAAAAAGGCGGGCGTAGTCGACGCGGGCGGACGAGGACTGCTTATACTTCTTCAAGGCTTTTTGAACGTTCTTCTCGGTATAAACGACGAGAATTTCGAGTTTGACGACTCGTATAAGGCTTCGAGCGTGTCGCCCGAAAGCCAGTATTCCGAGGAAGCGCATTTTAACTATAACGACCTTGCCGATATCGAGTACGCTTACTGCACCGAGTTCTTTATTGTAAACATTTACAAAAAGACGACGGAGGCGGATATCGACCTGTTCCGCGAGAAGCTTATGAACATAGGCGACTGCGTGCTTGTTATAGGCGATCTTAATATGGTTAAGGTTCACGTCCATTCCAACACGCCCGGTCAGGTGCTTTCTTACGCGCTCGAAATAGGCGAGATTGACAAAATCAAGATCGAAAACATGCTCCAGCAAAACCGCGAGCTTAAAGCCTCTCAACAGGAGGATCTTAAACCCTTCGGTCTTGTTTCCGTCTGTGCAGGCGAGGGGCTTACCGCAATTTTCAAGGATCTTCTCGTCGACAACGTTATAGAGGGAGGACAGACAATGAATCCCTCTGCCGACGACATCGCAAAAGCGTGCGACGCGGTTAAAGCCAAGGATGTTTTCGTTTTCCCCAATAATAAAAACATTGTTCTTGCCGCAAACCAGGCAAAGGCGCTCAGTAAACGCAAAATTCACGTAATCCCCACCGCCAATATACCGCAGGGCTTTTCGGCAGTGCTTGCGTTTAACCCGCAGGACACGGTGGAAGGCAATCTTAAAAATATGAAGGACGCACTCGAAGGCGTGCGTTCCGGCTCGGTTACTTATGCGGTCCGCTCCACCCAAATCGGCAGCTTCGATCTTAAGGAAGGCGACATTATCGGAATGGACGCAAAGGATATCGTCGCAAAGGGCGACAGCGTGTCCGACGTTACCGAACAGCTTATAGACAAGATGATGGACGATGACATAAGCTGCATTTCGCTGTATTTCGGCAACGACGTAACCGAGAGCGACGCTCAATCGATTGCCGATCAGCTAAGCAAAAAATACGCTTCGTGCGACATCGACGTCCACTTCGGCGGTCAGCCGCTATACTATTTTATCGTATCCCTCGAATAAATTCGTATTATATAAGTAAGTACTAATTGATAATTGGAACTTTGCGAGATTAAAGGAATCGGCGCCAAGCGCGCCCAGGCTTTGAACGACTCGGGTATCTACACTCCGACCGATTTATTGTTGCGTTTTCCCGATAAATACATATTTTCTGACTACAAATTAACCAAAAATATATCCGCAGGCGAAGAAATTTCGTTTGTCGGAGAGGTTTCCGCCGAGGCATCGAGGCGATTTATAAGGCGCGGTCTCACAGTTGTGGGCTGCGCCTTTACCAATAACGGAATTACGGTGCGCTGTTCCTGGTTTAATCAACCGTTTGCCGCGCGAAATCTCAAGCTCGGCGACAGGGTATACGTCGTAGGCAAGGTAAAAAAGTTTAAAAACGTAATTCAGCTTACCAATCCGACTATCGTTCAGCCTCAAGAGGGCGACGGAGCTATCGTTCCGCTGTACAAAACCGCCATTCCGACTCGAACGTTTGCCGCCGCCGTGCAGACCGTGCTTAATAACGTGACAGTTAACAGCTTTATTCCTAAGGCGATAGGCGATAAGTTCGGACTTATGCCACTTCAAAAAGCGCTTAAGGCCGTACATTCTCCGTCAGACAAAGCGGAGCTTGCCGCCGCGCGCCGCTCGGTAGCAATGGAAAATATGTGCTACGTTATAACGTCGTACAGGCTGTTAAAAAACGACGCGCGCGATTTTGCGTACGATAAGCCAGACTGTTATGCCGCCGAGTTTATTAATTCGCTAGCGTTTCCGCTCACGGATGGGCAGGAAAACGCGGTACACGCGATAATATCCGCAATGCGCTCCGATAAGCTTATGAACATGCTTGTTCAAGGCGAGGTGGGCTGCGGGAAAACGGTTGTTGCGCTCGCCGCAATGTACGCCTGCGCTAAAAGCGGATTTCAGACCGCGCTTATGGCTCCGACCGAGGTGCTCGCAAGGCAGCATTACGAAACAATGGTGAAAATGCTCGAGCCTCTCGGCGTAAGAGTACAGCTTTTGTGCGCGTCTATGAACAAAGTTCAACGCGAAACGGCGCTTTTTAATATAAAATACGGCACCGCAAGCATAATCGTCGGTACACAGTCGCTTATAAGCGACGCCGTGGACTTTAATAATCTGCGCCTTGTAATAGTGGACGAGCAACAGCGTTTCGGCGTTAATCAGCGCGCAAAGCTGGAGGAAAAGGGCGTTGCCGATATGATTGTTATGACCGCAACCCCAATTCCGCGCACGCTTGCGCTTTCCCTTTACGGCGAACTTCAGCAAACCGAAATTCGGGAGCTTCCCAAGAACCGTCCCGTTATACATACTTCTATTGTCCCCGCCGCAAAGGTGCAGGGAATGTATAAATATATAACTGAAAAAGCGGCGCTTGACGAACGGACGTATATAATTTGCCCGAGGATAACGGATGACGACGACGATATAAACAGCGTCGAAAAAGTGTACGCGGCGGTGAAAAAAACCGCGCTCGGAAGCGTTTCCGCATGCGTACACGGCAAGATGAAGGACGTCGAAAAAAACGAGGTTATGTACGCGTTTAAGAGCGGAAAAATAAAGGTGCTGATCTCGACTACCGTTGTGGAGGTGGGTATAGACGTTCCCGAGGCTACAAACGTCGTTATTTACGACGCGGAGCGATTCGGGCTTGCTCAGCTCCACCAGATTCGCGGCAGAGTGGGGCGCGGAACAAAGGAATCTTATTGCTTTTTACTGACCGAAAGCGACGACGCGGAAGCGCTGAACAGGTTAAGGAGCTTTTGTTCGGTCCGCGACGGTTTTTCCGTTTCCGAGCTCGATTTTAAGCTTCGCGGTGCGGGCGACTTTGTGGGCTTAAAGCAGCACGGGTCGGGAAGTCTCGAGATAGATGGCGAAATTATAGAGCGTGCGCGCACTCTTTCGGACGCGCTGATTGCAGACGGCTCGACTTCGGAATCCATAATAAAATCGTTAAATAACCCCGATTTTATACGATCGGTAACTCTTAATTAGTAAAAAAAACGCATATTTTCTTAAGAAAAACAAAATATCATGAATGCTAAATCCCCGGTTAATTTCAGAGCGTTTGTTGTTGTTGCCGTTTCGATTATCGGCGCGGCATTGTGCATATATGCCTATATGTATAACACCGCTTTGGGTATCGCGCTCGGGGTTATTTATCTTGTAGGACTTTTTATTTTAGCGGCGGTCTTTATAGTTAAAACCGTAAGGAAGAAAACACAATTGCATAAAACAATCGCGTTTTGCTTGGCGGCGGTTTTGAGCCTTACGGCATTTATTATAGGTGTTGTTACATATTCCGATTGGACGGACGGCTACAAATACGGAGGCTACAACGAAGTTTGCGGCAGGGTGTGCTACGTTGACAGCAGGTCGGGTAATTACAAGATAGGACTGGAGAAGTTGTCCGTTAACGGCGAAAAGGCGAACGGCGTCCTTCAGCTTACGGTCAAGGTTGACAGCGACGTTAATATTGCGGAAATTGTTCGCTTAGGGGATACCGTGCGCTTTTCCGCGTACGTCACTCCGCGCAAAATATATCAAAACGGGCGGGTTGACGGTACGTCTTACCGCACGAATATAAGATTTTCCGCGACCGCGAGCGGGAGAGATATTACTCTTGAGTTCGGCGAGCCCAATGCACTGGAAAAAATGCTTATCGGTATGCACGCCAAGCTTGTGGAAAACATGGGGAGCGAGTACGGGAATATAGCTTACGCCATGATAACGGGCGATAAACACGGATTGTATTCGGGCGTTACGGATACTTTTTCTTCTGCCGGACTCGGACATATTATGGCTGTATCAGGGTTGCACGTCGGGTTTATGGCCGCAATCTTTAATTTTTTACTCAAAAGGTCGAATAAGAAAGTTCGTTTGGGTATAGTGAGCGTGGTTTTGGTATTTTATACTGTTATCGCCGACTTTTCGCCGTCGGTTATCCGCGCGGTGATAATGACCGAGGTGTATATGATAGCGCAGTTTGTCAGCGGCAGGCGGGATATATTCTCGTCGCTCGCTCTGTCGTTTTCTCTTATCCTTGCGGTAAAGCCGTTGTACTTTTTCGAGCTCGGCTTCCAAATGAGCTTCGGCGCGATTTTCGGAATAGCCATGTTCGCAAATTCGCTGTCGAGACAAATTTGTAAATTGAATCTTCCCAAAACGAAAATTAAACTTCCTAAAAGAGTGGGCGACGCAGTCGCCTCGTCGGTAGCGGTGCAGGCTGGAATACTGCCTATCGAGATATATCATTTTAAGAACTTTCAAGTTTTTTCACTGCTTGTAAATATTGTTTTTATTCCGTACGTTTCGATTGTTTTTATCGCAACCGTGCTGACGCTTCCGATATCGTTTATTCCGGGGTGCGGACAAGTAATGCTCGCTTCCAAATATTTAATGGTTCCGCTCGACTTTGTATCAAGCGGAATTTCGTCGCTGTCGTTTTCCTCGGTGTCGGTATATGCGACGGGCGCGGTATTTTTGTGCTATCCCGTGATGTTCGTTATGAGCGAATTCTTTATGATGGACAAGTTTAAGGGATCGGTAATTATAATGTCGCTCCTTGTTTGCGTAGCGTTCTGTTTGATTCAAACGACTCCGAGCTCGGCGGCAGAGCCAAAATCGACCGAAGTCGAAACGCAACCTATCTATAATATAGAATATACCGTCGACGAATATAAAAAAGATTATGCCGAAACACCCGTTGGTCCTATAGATATGCGGATTGTATGTAAATAACGGTGTTACCCGTTATATGTGGCGGCGTTTTCCTGCGAGAGCACGATTACGCAGCATCCGTCGTACAGCATAAGCTTTCCGCCGTCGATTACGTCCGCGCTCATGCTGTCGGGATAGTAAACCTCGGGAATGTAGGTCGGTTTTTCCTCGTCGAAAAAGAAGGTTACGTTTCCGTGCCGAGAATACCATTTTCCGCTGTGCTCGACCGTCGAGCCGTTTTTTGAAAAGCTCATTTCATAAGTGTTGTCTTCGTTTACGGTTAGCTTGCAGTCGAGATTGACGTTATCGCCCGCGGAATGGATATACTCGACGGAGTAATTGCCTGCAAGCGATTTTATAAAATGCCGTCTCACGCCCGAAATATTTATTTTAACGCGCGGCTTTGGATCGGGGAAAGGAAGAGGCACGGGGATTTGCGACTCGTCGCGTTGATATTCGACGCTTTTGTTTTGCGGCGGCGTGGCGTCTGAAGGACGCTTGGCGTTGTTCGGTTGCCCGCAGCCAGATAAAATCGCGACGGCGGCAAGAGGCAATAAAATAAGTGCGGTTTTTTTCATTTTATACTCCTTATTTTTGTTTTTAATAGCTTGGCTTAATCGTAATAAAAATATTTGAGGAAAATCGTTAAAATCGTTTGACAAGCAAGGGCTGAATGGCGTATAATAAGTAGGCTAAAGCAGAATTATCTCACCGTTCGGGCATGCTCGGGACGGTTCTACAAATCAATACTTAATTGTATTATTGTGTTGTGAGACGATTTCTGCCGGCTCGCAATTTTTTATTTGGAGGAATACAACCATTTTTAAAGAGCTTGTGATAAACGACGGGATTAACGACAATCTCGAGGTTAGAGTCAAGGACGAGAACGGCGCCATGCTCGGCATTATGCGCGCTTCGGCGGCAAAGGATATCGCAGAAGAAAAACGCCTCGACCTTGTAATGATCACACCCAATGCAGAGCCGCCCGTGTGCCAGATTATGGATTACGGGAAGTATCGTTTCGACGCCATTAAAAAGACGAAGGAAACGCAAAAAAACCAGAAGAAGTCCGACATTAAGGAAATTCGTCTGTCGATAACCATCGACACGGGCGATATTAACACCAAAGCGAAGCAGGCGACCAAATTTCTTAAGGACGGCGACAAGGTAAAGGTTACCATTCGCATGCGCGGCAGACAGATGGCGCGCCCGCAGATGGGAGTCGACATATTAAACTCGTTTTATGAGACCGTAAAGGAGTATGCGGTTATCGACCGCAAGCCCGTGGTCGACGGCAGAAGTATCGTAATGATGCTCGCGCCTATAAACAACAAATAATAATTTATTTTCGGAGGAAATAATCATGCCTAAAATGAAAAGCCACAGCGGTGCGAAAAAGCGTTTTCGCGTAACCGCAAGCGGAAAAGTCAAGAGAGCCCAGCAGGGTAAAAACCACATCCTTAACAAAAAGCCGAGGAAGCGCATTATGAGACTTCGTCAGGGCGCGTACCTTAAGTCGGCTAAGCAGGAAAAGACCATTCGCAACATGGCGCAGAAGTAATAGGAGGAGCACATCATGAGAATTAAAAGAGCAGTAAACGCAGTTAAAAAGCGCAGGAAGATTTTTAAGCTCAGCAAGGGCTATTTCGGCTCCAAATCGCGTTCCTACCGTGTAGCGCGCCAGGCGGTTATGAAGTCGCAGATGTACGCGTACATCGGACGCAGACTCAAAAAGCGCGATTTCCGCTCGCTCTGGATCGCCCGTATCAACGCGGCGGCGCGCCTTTCCGGTCTTTCTTACTCCAAGTTTATGCACGGGCTTAAGGTTTCGGGAATCAATCTCAACCGTAAAGTTCTTGCCGACATGGCAGTAAACGACGCACCTGCATTTGCGGCGCTTGCCGAAAAGGCAAAGTCCGCTATTGCAAGCAAATAGCATTTTATGGAGCGCTTTACGGCGCTCCTTTTTGTTACGGATATGGAAATTATTACTTCGAGCGATAACAAGCTTATAAAAAGACTTGTCAAGCTTAAACAAAAAAAATACCGCGAAATCGAGCGAGAGTTTTATATCGAGGGCTATAAAAACGTCCTCGACACGTACACGGCGGCAATTTCTTCCGTAAAGGAAGTTATTTTAAGCGAATCGGCGTACAAAAAGTACGGCGGCGCTTTCGAGCGTTTTACAGTTATTTCGGACGCGCTGTTTACTAAAATTTCGGATACCGACTGCGCACAAGGGGTAATTTCTATAAACCGTGCGCCCGAATTCGCTTTTCCCGATACGGATAGAATAATCTATCTCGACAGAGTACGCGACCCCGGAAACGTGGGCACGATTTTGCGTACGGCTTGCGCGGCGGGGTACGGCGCGGTTTTAAGTAATTGCGCGGATATCCTTTCGCCAAAAGTGACAAGAAGCAGTATGTCCGCAATATTAAAATGCAAAATCGGGCTCGATATCGGAATTGGCGAGCTCAGCTCGCGCGGCTACGAGGTTATCTCATCCGATATGGGCGGAGAAAACGTGTTTACGTCTGATAAACCGAGCGGTAAATATTGTGTCGTTATAGGCAACGAGGCGGACGGGATTGACCGAGAAATAATTAAATCGAGCGACAGAGTGCTTTCGATTCCTCAAGAGGGAATAGAGTCGTTAAACGCCGCGGTTGCCGCCGCAATTATGATGTACGCTCTTCGTTACTAAAATAATTGACAAAACGGCTTTACCGCTGTATAATAAACGTAGTATGGAAAGAGTGATTGAGCTTAACTTAAGTTAGGG
>JAFLVE010000022.1 GCA_022511445.1 Clostridiales bacterium
GGCGTGCTCATTATGTCCGTCGTCAGCGTGGTATACAGGTTTGTGCTTTACGGGCTTGTGGCGCTTGTTCAATGGATTTCGGACGCGGCGCATTTCGTTCCTATCGCGACGCAGATTGTAATAACGGTTGTCGCCGTCGGGATATTTATTTTGCATGTGCTGACGATAGTGCCCATACTGTATTGGGCGCCAATGATGTTTGTGTACGGCTACGGTCTGCGCGACGCCGCCGCATACTCGTTTAAAATGATAGGCGGAAAAAAAGTGGGGCGCGGCATAATGCTGCCGCTCGTGATTTGCGCGGGGATTCAGCTTTTGGTTGGCTTTACGGGCGCGCATAACGTCGTCGTCACGATTGTCGATTTTGTCGTGTACCTGTTTACCAATATGTACGTTACGGTGTACGTCATCGTATCGTTCTATCACGTCAGCGAGCTTGACAGAAGAGACGTCGTCGTATACATGCCTATAGTTACCGAGCCCGTCAAGCCCGAGCCGAAGCCCGATAAACCCAAGGACAGGGAGGACAAGGACGAGCCGAAAGAGGGTGACGAGTCCGCTCGGGAAGCCGACGGACAGAATAACGACAAAAAGGCGGTCAAAACCCCCAAAACGCAGGCCAAGGGCAAAGCGAATAAAGCGAATAAAGCGACCGGCAAAAAGCCCGCCGCAAATCCGTCGAACGGCGGTAAGAAAAATAAATCAAAAAGCGAGACGGCAAGCTCGGGCGGCGAAGTAGCGCGCGAGAATAATGCCGAAGCCGAAGAAAGGGAGGGCGGAGATGTCGTTTAAGAATGCGCTTAAAAATCTTGTCGCCCACTTCGGCGTTGTTTGGTCGCTTTTTATGTTTATACTTTTGTTCGTCGTGGTCATAACGGGGTTAAGCCTGCCGTTTTTACTGCCCATAAGGCGCGCGCTTTCGGACGCGGGTGTTTTCGAAAGCGTACAGAAGGCGTTTGAGGTGTTTTTTACCGACGGTAACTTTCAAGCGCTGTTCGACGGACTTTCAAACGCATACAATCTTATAGAGGATCTCCTCATAAACAACAAAACGATAATGTCGCTTTCCATTTGGTTTTTTGTCGCGATAATGTTGTTTGTTTTCCGTTTCTTCCTCGGGCTTTACGAAATCCCGCTCGCCACAGTGCTTGACGGACAATTGTCGTGCAACAGTCGCTACGGCTTTGCGGGCAAGTTCTTCTCCACTCTTTTAATGTCGATAAGATACTCGTTTTTTAAGATGCTTATCACTATCACTTTCGACGCGGCGATATTCTGGATTGTCTACGCAATACGCAGCGTGATACCGTTCGGGATAGGTCAGGTATTTTTGATCTTATTCGTACTGTTTGTGCTTTTCCCGTTTAGGTTTTCGATTGTGGCATGCTGGGCGCCCGCGGCTGTAAACGGTAACGGTGTGCTGAAAGGATTCGTAGTTTCGATAAAAATCGGTTTTAAGCGTTTCGGGTCGATTTTCTCGTCCTTCCTCGTATCGATGATGCTGATTATCGCAATCGGCGTGTTTATAACCGTGTTCACGCTCGGCGTCGGACTTGTTATTATTCTTCCCATGTCGGCGTGCTACGTCAGCTACCTTAATATTACCGTTTATTATAATAAAACGGGAAGACGGTACTATATTGACGGTGCGGTATTTACACCCCCGATAGAAAATGTGCTTTAGATATTTTTACGGCTCGTCAGAGCCGTTTTTTATTATAAGTCGAGATTATTCGGTTGCATCGTAGGAATAAAGAAAGAGTGCGGCTAACGGCTAAGGCTCCCCCGTGCAAGGGGAGCTCCGCCGTTATGCGGTGAGGGGCTGTAAACTTAACTTCCCGCTAACGCGCCACCGCTCGGTCCCTCGCTCGGCTCTCGCGGTAAACAGTCACAGGACTGTTTGCTATTCGCTCGCGCAGTCGAAGCGAGAGGGTAGCCGAGTGAGCATATAGCCGCTTTGCGGCATTAAGGTCGCCCCTCATCCGGCGGCGGTCGGGCGGGTGCCGTGGCAACGGTCTAAAAATGCCGCTATATTATAGATATATAGGCTATCGCACAAACGCCTCGATTTCCGAAAATTCTCTGAAAAGGGCATTTTTTAATAATAAGGCGGGCGAAAATGTGAATAAAGTGTGAATTAATTTTAAAAATCGCTCGTTTTTTTAAGCGGTAAATATTGACAAGTGTAAATTTGTGTATTATAATAAATAGGTCATAATGTCGAATAGTGTATATTCGGCTTTTGTACGCACCTGAAAATTCGGAAAAAATCTCTCTAAAAAGAAGGTTTGTTTGATGAGATCGAAGAAAAACATACATAGTAGAGCGAGGACGCGCTTTGTATCGATAGTCTCTGTTTTGGCTATCGCATTTACCGCGCTCTCTTTTGGATTTTTTAACGTCGGCTCTTTCGGAACGACGGTGCCGAGTGCCGACGGACCGGCGGACGAGCTCGGCGTTAAGTTTGTTCAAATCGCGGCGGGCGAGGACTTTGTAATAGGTCTTACATATGACGGAGAATTGTACGGTTGGAGTACTAAGGATCCCAATACCCAGAGGGGAGAAACTCTCGGCTCGTACTACCAGGCTTATCCTACAAAGATAAACGTTAAGTTTGTAACCGGACATTCCGGCACGGGCAATTACAGATACGGGTGGGCTAATAACGATTATCACGCTTCCACCACCAATTCCGCCACAGGCAAATCCACGCGCGGAGAGTCTATTTTGCAAATCGCCACGACCAGAACTACGGCGGCGTTTGTAACAAATTACGGATACGTTTATACTTGGGGCTACGATCCCGTCGACGTCGTGCATGACGCTCCCAATCCGATAGGGCACATGTTGCTCTTAAGAGACTGCAGCACGGCGGACGCACAAAAATCGAACAACAACAACGAGCCGTACATGATTAACTACGGTTACTACAGCGACGGTAACGGCGGCGGCACGCTTAACATTATACCCAACTCCACACAAGGACTTGAGCAGATTGTACCTACGTATTCTTCCACCACATCGGGCTCCGATATGGCCAATATATCGATTGCGGGCGGAGAGTATAACTATACTATAATGTTTACGAGGACCAGCGTAAACAATCCGTATAGCTCGGTCGGCGGATCTCCCGCATTTGTCTACACTTGGGGCTCCATGATGTACGACAATACCGTAACTACAACACAGGCCGCTTACAGACGCTATGACGGCAGCGGTCGCCAGTACTACCTTAACGACGGCGTCGAACGCAACATTTACGCTTTACCTTACTCTTCCACTAACGGCGGTAAGGTATATGCGGGCGGTTACACCACGGCTGTAAATATCGCGGGTACGAGCGCTACGAGGACGAATCACACCACGTCTCTTATGCTCCGCGGCAGAAACTTCCTTACAAGCGTAGATCCCGTAAAGGTTGCGGGAGGAGACGATAAGAGCTTTACCGTTACCAACACAGTCAAAACTCCGAGCCCCGGCGAGTCTTACTATTATATAGATAGTAGTACGTCAGTTGCGAAGGGCGCAAACGATATCAGATTTTCCGATAACACTTATACTTTTTCACAGGCGCTTATCGGAGCGCGGTTCGTAGGACTTTCGGGTTACTACACCGTTTCGAAAAGCGAAGGTCAGGGAGCTTCCTACAATAACGACCTTGCTTACGGCAGACAGGTAGTAGCGTCCTCGGGCGGGTCCGATTCGGGCGAAAAATTTGACTATACGGTAGATTCCGACGCTTTCGAAAGATACGTATACGACAGTCAAGGCAACAAACTGAATGAAAATTCGGGGCTGATTGTCGTGCCCGACGCAATATCGATCGGTAACGATATTGGCTACGGAATTTCCGGCAACAAGCTTTATTCCTGGGGCGACAACGCTTACGGTCAAAACGGCGGCGGCGAAACAGACGGCGTTAATAACCGGGACGTTCCTACGCTCGCTCTTAATTCCGCCGTGTCCAACAGCAATATCTTCGACGTTGCGGCAGGCAAGCAGGTAAGCGGCAGAAACAGAGCTTTCTACGATAACAACACGTTTAACGGCGAAGAGGTCTTTACATTCAAGGAAACCGTAAAGAACGATGAAAACTACATAAGCGGCGTGCTTCGCGCGACCAATCCCACCGACAAAAAGGAGTCGGAGCTTTGGGTATGGAGCAATAAGAAGCAGGATCCCACAAGGATTCTTTACGGCGGCGTAAGCAGCGCGAGCGACGTTAACTTCTACAACCAATTTATCAAGATATTCTCCGGCTACGGCAACAAGCTGTTTGCGCTTACGAGACTCGGTCAAGTTGTAATGATTGAGTATAAAGACAGCGACGGAGCCGAAGGCAACTACGTTCAAACGATTTACGACTCTTACTCCAAAACTCCCAACGGCGCCGCGGTTACAAACTGGACGGTTGCCACGGAGGATAATCATGCCGCGGCAAACTACGTCAGCTTTACCGCCGGTCAGTCCGAGTTTGAGGGCAGTGACTTACCAGAGCTCGGCGTTTACACGATAACCGTAAACGACGCCGGCGTAAAGTCGGGTACCGACGCTCAATATATCGTCTTAAACGACGGCGGTAACAATTACAAAGGCGATCGTCAGTCGCTTGTAACGGGCAATAACATAGGTAATGTGTACCGCATAATGAATCCCGATACCGACAACAGCGTCAGCGACGGGGCAATAACGGTGCCTACAACCTCCAACGGTCTCGCGTCCACGACGACGGGTATACCGCTCAGCGGAGGACTTAACGTCGGCGGACTAACGATAACCTCGTTCGCGCCGAAGTTCTATTGGGTTGCGGGCGGAACAACCAACTACGAAGAAAGCAAGATTCCGCTTACCGAAGAGACGGTGGGTATTTCTTCGAGCAGCGACGGCTACACCAAAGTCGGCAATATGTTCGAATACAAGTTCGGCAACGTGTCTTCCAATCCGAACGTTACGGGACTTTCCATCAAACCGCTTCAGTCGACAAAGGGCGGTAAAGTTAAGGTTGAGTTCTATATCGGCAGATACGCAACCGCAGGTACGGAAAGCATAAGCGGTCAGCCGAGCAATACTCAGCTGTTCTTCGATTACAAGCTGTGCACGTTCGACTTTGACGTTCTCGATACCCCTGCGTATAAGAACTTCGAGGCGTTCGGCGCGAGCGGCTCTACGGCAAACATTCCGCTCCTCGATCCCAACAACCCGTATAACAACACATTCTCGGTAGCGGTGCAGGACGTTTCGGGCGGTATACATAAGCTTATCGAGCAGTTCTTCTCCGGAAGTTCAAACCTTGAAAACGCTATTTACGATAAAATAGCCGAGGCGGACAGAAGCTTCCCCGCAAGCTCGAGAAAAACAGACGGCAAGCTTGAGTACTATCTTAACGAAACCGACCTTGCCAAGTATAACAACAGATATCAATTCCTGTTCAGCGACCGTGACGCGGATCGCATTACTATCCGTGCCATTAACAAGGACAGCAGCGGTAATGCTGTTACCAGTGCCAGAGATTCCGTATCCGTTTCCGTCGAGTTGGATTCCATACAGGACCAGGAATCGGCAACTCGACTTATGGAGCAGATTAAGTACAAGTTCAACAACGTTTACGGACTGTACGATATAAAAATCGAAGCGGCGGGCAACAAGTTTAATCTCAGCTTTAAGTTTGATATTGTGCGCTATACGGCGACGGGCTCTACCGGCACGCTCTCGTACAGCGTCGATAACAACGTAACCGGATACTTGACAACCAACGACGCTACGCATAACGGCTTCTACACCTTCTCGTACGATATTAACGAGTACTATACCTACAACGAAAACTTTACAGTCGACACCGGTAGGGACTACGAGCAGTACAACCCCGTAGGCGACTCGATTGTATCCGTATTCTCTCAGCCTTCGCTTATAGCCACTTACGAGGGTGCAACCTACTACGGCAAAAACGACGGCAACAATACGTTTACGGTGTCGTACGCCAACCTTGCGCCTACGATGGTAATAGGCAACACATCGAATCCGCTCGAGATACCGCTCTCGCGTTTCGTCGCCACGACCGGCAGTTACATCATGTTCTCGTACGCCGACGCAAACAATAAGTATTCCGAGTTTAACCGCCAGTTCCCGGACGAGACGGGTACTATCGATAGCACCGTAACGCTTAGCAGAAACATGATAACCGTTACGCCTATGGCGACCCATTCTCTTATCTTTACGGTTGCTATTCAGCGTTTCCATTCGGACGACCCTTCGGAGAACACGTTTACCGACGGCACGTCGGGGGATAACGATACCACGAACACGTTTAGCGGCGGTAACGAAAAGATTTACATAAGATTCGAGTTCCCCGGATTTAAGGACTTTGACTTTGCTTGGAACAACCGCGTCACTCCGCCTACGCTTACGAGCAGCGGCTTATTCGACCTACTCGGCGAGGACGCGTCCGCGGTCAATGCGGGTACGCAGTTCCTTACCATTCAGTCGGGTGCGGATTACAGGAACAGAGTGTTTATCTCGCAGCTTCAGAGTAGCGACACATCCGTTCTCAGAGTTCAAACAAGCTCGACGCCGAGACAGTCTACCAAGTTTAACTTCGAGACGGTGGGCTCGGGTACGTCGATAGTAACTTTTGTCGTCACCTTGTACGGCAAGAGTATGATGTGTAGCTTACAGCTTTCCGTTTCGGCTATTACATATATAACCGATACGATAGAGCTTGTAGACGTATCTACAATCTACGTTAACACGTTGCTTACAGAATTGCGTCGTGCAAACAGCACATATCCCAATATTGACAACTTTACGATTATTTACAGCGACCCCGAAAATGCGGTGTTCTTTACCGATGCGGCGGGCGAGCGCGTAACTAAACCGAACTGGATAGGAAACATTTCCTTCCTCGATACCGACCCGTCGCTCAGCAATCCTCGCTTGAGAGTAGAGATTAACGAGAGCGAGAACGATATGGACGGCGTATACAACATGCACATTCGCTACGTTAACGGCACGGCGGGCTACACCTCGTACGAGCAGGCGGAAACGGACGGCGAACCTATTCTCGAAACCTCGCAGCCCATTATTTCTTCACGCCGCGTAGTTCCCGGCGACGACGGCGAGGCCATACTTACCGTAAGAATCGATACCGATAACGTCGACGATCTCCGCAGCACGACGGGTACCGAAAAAACAAGGTGGTACGTGGTCGGCGAGGGCGACGACCTCGAGATTCGTATTCCCAGCGCGTACCTTCTTTCCAAGATAGGCGTTTCCAACGTAGAGGACTTTGAGATATTCCTCGTTACCGGACCTGTGGAGGCGTCCGAGTACTTTAACTACGGCTACTCCACGGCCCGCGACTATGTTTCTATCAGACCTCAAAGAAATACTCCGCTCGACGAGTTCGGCGTATCGCAAGCGATTACCATAAACGTGTCGGTAAGCTCCACTCTCGGCACAACCGATACGCGTTACATTATGTCGCTCCGCGTATCCGTTACCGGTATTTCGGAGACGCTCAGCAAGGAGCGATACACCACAATTTGGCTTGTCGCATTCTTCTCGTCGTTCGCACTCCTCCTTATCATATTCCTTATCCGTATGATAGTTTACTGGAGAGCCCGTGCAAAGCAGCGCCAGATTATCAAGCGCAACCAAGAGCTTATCAAACTGCGCGACCGTATGCACAACAAGTCGTCTGCCGCCACGCGCGAGCAGGTTGTCAAGTCCAAGCTTAAGATGCAGGATCCCAAGTATGCCAAGCTGGTTAACGAAATGCGTCAGGAACGTCAGGGCGCGGTAACCGGCGGCGTTGTAGTGGAAAACGGCGCTATGAGCGGTATGGGCTTCGGCATGACAGAGCCCGCACCCGGAATGCCCGGAGCGGCGCCCGCAGGAAAGGGTAAGGGCAAGAAGGACAAAAAAGCTAAACCCGGCAAGAAGAAATCCATCGCCGAGCTTAAGGCAGAGCTCGAGGCGAAGAAGATGGCGTTTGCCCAAGCTCAACAAAACCCGCAAGCGGCGCCTCCGCCGTTTGCGCCCGTCGATGCACAGCCTATGGACGCACAGCCTATGGACGCGCAACCTGTCG
This sequence comes from Clostridiales bacterium, assembly GCA_022511445.1. GTDB lineage: Bacteria > Bacillota > Clostridia > Christensenellales > Pumilibacteraceae > Anaerocaecibacter. The sequence goes on from JAFLVE010000022.1 coordinate 8,087, forward strand.
ACGCTCAGCCTTTCGGTGCACCCGGCGGCTTCGACGCAGGCTTCGGCGCGCCCGGCGGTTTCGACGCGGGCTTCGGCGCGCCCGGCGATCCTTTCGGAACGCAGGACATCGACGCGAGCGGCATCATCTTCGATGCTCCCGATAACGGGCAGATGTAGAGGTGACTAACATGCAAAAACTATTTACGAAAAAGAATATTATAATCGCAGTGCTCTTCGCTTTGATTGCTGCCGTGATTGCGGTTGCTTTACTGCTTCCTCGTTCTGCCGCGACCGTTGCCCATGCAGAGGGTAACGAGGGCGGTAATCCCTATGCTCCTTTTGACGTAAGTCTTGTAATGGATCTTAACGGTAAGGACGCTACCGTAAGCAGTTCTCTCCAGGATAACGATTTAGCCGCAATCACTACCAACAACGGGAGAAAGCTCAGGGCTCGCCATATAAGCAGAAACGCCGTTATACAAGCGTATAATGCAGCTCATCCGACGGCCCAAATTCCTACAAACTACTTCTTTACTACCTCCTCGCAGTATCTCATTGTCGACAGCAACGCTATTTCCGTCGTTCAAAACCCCAACGGTCAGTTTATCGACGTTATCGCAAAAGCCAAGACCGAAAAGGCTCGGTTTACTATTGTTGTTGCAAACTCCTATCAAAACCCTCAAACCATGTACACAGTTACATTTGAGGTTAAGATTACCGATACGTTTGTGCAATACAGCCCCGACGCCGGTTGGGATTTCCAAATGGCGACGGAGAAAAACCTCCTTATAGGCAGTGCGCTTAACGCCGACTATTCCGAGGCGAATCCCCACTCCGGCGCAACGCACGCTTCGCTCGAAACCTTAACGAACAACGCACCTTTCGAGCTTAACCTCGGCTCCATGCTTAAAAACCACTCGCTGTATGCGAGAAAAGAAACCGATACCGAATTCCAGTATTCCGATACGCTTCTTATGGATTCCGAAAACACAAGCGTTAAGTGGGGTCTCGGCTCGGTAAAAAATCTTTACGTCGAAAGCATCGGTATTCGCTACATTACGCCGTTCGTTAACGTTACGTATACCAACCCTACGGTCGGTGTGCCCGTCGGCGGACTTACTGTCGCCGGCGATATCGAGCCTGTCATTAGGGCGACGCTTAGACTCACAAGCAGTAACGTAAGATCGTATGCCTCGACAAAATACGACCAGGACGGGCTCACTCCCGACGAGCAGGTTCAGCGCTTCTGGGCAGACACTCATTATATCGAGATAAGAGTTCGCGAGCTTGACGCCGTATCTACAAGCGAAAACATTCATACGCTGTTTTATCCCGTTAAGTTCCAGCCTGCAAGCCCGCAGTACAAGGGAATCTCCTCCAACGACCTTAGACTTAACGTTAAGTCCCCGTACGCATATGACCTCGGCAGCGACACGTATTACGATAATACGACTAATCAGCCCGTTCCGCTCGAGGAGCTCGATAGGTCCAAGGGCAAGGCGGCGATAATTATTCGTCCTTCCGATTTGTTCGATTATTCGGCCCCGTCCGACTGGGCGACTAACTCCGATCATGCGATTATGCGTTTCGTCGCCGACGAGTGCATGGACAGTATCACAAACAGGCTGGAGATTACCCCGTACGCCGGTAACGATACGGAGCATCCTACCGCATACAAAATAGCGGTTTTGGATAACAGAAACTACGTAATTAACTTAAGTATCCAATACTATATTCGTTCCAACGAGTATGCTTCCACCAACCAAAAGGTATCGCT
>JAFLVE010000023.1 GCA_022511445.1 Clostridiales bacterium
CCGCCGAGTTCGGCGCCAAACTCAGATAATATGCAGCTTGTAGCGCCTGCCGGAAATTTCGAGGCATTGCGTGCCGCGGTTATTAACGGCGCGGACGCAGTCTATATTGGTATGCCAAAGTACGGCGCGCGCGCAAAAGCCGATAATTTCGACTTGTCCGAATTCGAGCGGGCGGTTAAATTCTCTCATGCGTACGGAGTAAAGATTTTCGCTACATTTAATACGCTTATCAAAGACGGTGAGATGATTGACGCCGTCAAGTCCGCGGCGGAAGCTTACAGAATGGGCGCGGACGCCGTTATAGTTCAGGACCTGCGGTTTATAAAAGAGCTTAAAAAGTCGCTTCCCGATTTAACCCTTCACGCAAGCACGCAAATGGGTATTCACAATGCGGACGGAGCAAAAGCGCTTATCGACATGGGGATTTCCCGTGCCGTGCTTTCCCGCGAAACTCTTCCGAGCGACATTCCCGAAATTAAAAAAACGGGCATAGATATCGAGTTTTTTGTCCAAGGCGCACTGTGTATATGTTTTTCGGGTAATTGCTATTTTTCATCGCTTGCTTCGTCGTACAGCGGAAACCGCGGAAAATGCATGCAGCTTTGCCGCAAAAAATACACCTTCGGCAATAACACGGGCTACTACCTTTCCGCTAAGGACCTTTGCCTATACGACGACTTGAACAGGCTGAAAGAGCTCGGCGTCGACGCGATAAAAATCGAAGGCAGAATGAGATCCGCCGAATACGTTGCGCAAAGCGTGCGAGTTTACAAATCCAATATGCACAGTTCCGTCGCGCTTGAAGCCCTTAAATCGGTTTTTAATAGGGGAGACTACTGTAACGCCTATTTGGACGAAGGTGCGCCTTTTCGCGTCTTATATCCAAAATCACAGGCTAATATCGGCACTCATATAGGTAAAATCGAAAAAGTATCGGGTAAAAAGCTTTTTGTAGGCGGATTTCGCCCGTCTGCGGGTGACGGCTACAAGCTTATGCGAGGCGGAATCGAAGTAGGCGGCGCAGCGGAAAATAACGGCGAGATTATCGCGGACTGCGCCGTAAAGCAGGGCGACGAAATCAGGCGGACCTTCGACGGAGCGCTCTCCCGCGAACTAAAGCAATTCGATAAAAAAATCGATATCAATGTCCGCGTAGAGCTCGAAGCCGATAAAAAACCAACCGTTTCGCTTTGTTGCGGAGAGGTTAAAGTTTTGGTTGAAGGAGACGATAAGATTTATAGTGCAACGGGAAGCGGAATAACTAATGACGATATAATTAAGGCGTTTAATAAAACCGCGGATTATCCGTTTTATCCAACCATTGAATCGGATATTGTCGGCGCGGTATTCACTCCCGTTTCCTCGTTAAACGCGCTAAGGCGTAAGAGCTACGATAGGTTATACTCCGCTTTATATTCGAGACTCCCCGTGCGAAAAACCCAACCTCCGTATGCGCTCGATTACAACAAGTTCGAAGGTAACGGAAAAATTCTCGCGGTAAACGATTTATCTGCGCTTACGCCCGAAATTTTAGGTAAGGTCGATTATGTGGCGTTCGATCCCGACGATTACGGTACGGTTAATCAATGCGATTTTTCGCATATAGATAAGCCGATACTCTTGAATTTACCCGTCACAATGCGCGGCGGCGATAAAAAAGTTATCGAAAGCGCGATTAGTAACGCTAAAATATACGGCGTTATTTCCAACAATTACTACACTTTAAAACTGACAAACAAACCCATTCTCCTGGGAACCGGGCATAATATAATAGGCGATTGCGCGCTTCCGCATATTACCTCCTTCGAGGCGGACAGAGTCGGCAACGGTTTTGCATATGCGTACGGATATGCACCCGTAATGACACTTACGCATTGTCCGTACGGGAAGTGTATTAACTGCAAAGGGGAGGACGTTTTGACCGACGAACAGAGGAGAGTTTTTCGTTTCCACCGTTACAAAGTCGCGCATTGTTATTGGCAGTTATTAAACTGCGTTCCTATATATCACGCCGCCGATAAACTGAAAACAAACAATTTGTATTACGATTGTAGGTTTCTAAACGCATCAAAAATCAAAAAAATTCTCGACGGAGATTTTTCCGGCGAGTACACGCGCGGCAACATGAATAAGGATTTAAAATAAAAATGAGTTCTATTCACAGTCTTGAATTTGATACGGTTTGCGGTATTATCGGCGAGCTGTGCGCTTCTCCCGTTTGCGCCGAGCTTGTTAGAAACACTACGCCGACCGACGATATAGTTAAAGCGAAAAAGATCCTCGAAAAAACGGGCGACGCGCTTTATATCCTCACTTCGCGCAGACCAGACCTCGCTTTCGACGACGTTTTGCCCATTTTATCCAAAGCAAAGGTCGGCGCGGTTTTACTGCCCGCCGAGCTTCTTTCGATTAAGCGCGGTATTTTATGCTTAAAATCACTGAAAACCGCAGTAGAGGAATCGGAAGGTTGTGATTCTTTAAAGGACGTTACCGCGTGGGTAAGAGTGTGCGACGATCTCGAGCGTGAAATTTCGGACACGGTGCAAAACGAAACGGACCTAAAGGATTCGGCAAGCGAAAAGCTATACAATATTCGTAGGGCTATTACGAGGGCGAACGCAAAGCTAAAGGAACGCCTTGATTCTCTTACTCGAAAAAGCGAAATCAGTAAGTTTCTGCAAGACAACATAGTTACAATCCGCGACGGGCGGTATGTTGTACCCGTAAAGTCGGAGTGTCGCTCGGAGGTAAAAGGGCTTGTTCACGATATATCTTCGACGGGCGCAACTGTTTTTGTCGAGCCGTTCGCCATCGTGGAGGCAAACAACGAGCTGAAAACGCTTAAAACCGAGGAAGCTATCGAGGTCGAACGAATACTCTCCGAGCTCAGTAAATCGGTTGCGCGTAACGCTCACGAGCTTTCGGAAGGGCAACGGGTATTGTCGGAGTGCGGAGTTATTTTTGCAAAAGCGGAATACGCGAAAAAAATCAACGCTTTCTGTCCAAAGCTTAACAACGACGGAAAAATTTCGCTAAAAGCGGCTCGACATCCGCTAATTGACCCGAACGCCGTCGTTCCCGTAGATATAGAGTTTGACAGCAGAATTCTTTTGGTTTCCGGTCCAAACACCGGCGGAAAAACGGTCGTTCTCAAAACGGTCGGGCTTTTTGCGCTAATGGCGGCAAGCGGAATATTTTTACCGACGGCGGAAAACAGCGAGATTGCCGTTTTCAATGATATATTTTGCGATATCGGCGACGCGCAAAGTATAGCGCAGTCGCTAAGCACGTTTTCCTCGCACATAAAAAACATTGCGGCTATTACGGAAAAGATGAACGAAACCTCGCTCGTTCTTCTCGACGAGGTGGGCGACGGAACAGACCCGGACGACGGCGCGGCTCTTGCCGTAGCCATCCTGAAGCGGATTATCAAGGCAAAATCCACGGCGGTTGTTACAACACACTTTAATGCTGTAAAAGAGTTTGCACTTTCCTCCGAGCATATCTCAAACGCTTCCATGCAGTTTGACAATACGTTTCTTGCGCCTACGTACAAGCTTATTCGCGGTGTGGCGGGATCGAGCTATGCTCTTGAGATTGCGGAGCGGCTCGGTCTCGATAAGGAAATAATATCGGACGCAAAAAAATCGCAAAGCGCCGAAAGAATCGCATTCGATAATATGATGAAGGAAACGGAGCGGTTAATGGCGGAAGCAAGGAGAGAAAAAGCCGAATATGCCGCCTTGCTGCAAACCGTACAAGACGACCTTGCGCAAATACAAAAAATCAAGACAGAATACGAGAAAAAACTATCCGATATAAAAGAAAAATCGCGCGAGCTCGTGCGGAAAAGAGCGGACGAATACGCCGAAAAGGCGGAAGAGCTTATCGACGAAATTAAACAAAAACTGCGCGATGCTAACGACGCCGCACTCTTCGAAGCGCGAAAAGCCGCTAAAAAGCTGTCGGATATACCCGCGGACGAGGTAAAACCGAAGACAACCGACAAGGCGCTGTCACCCGACGAGCTTAAGGCTAACGCTCGCGTATATATATCCGGTCTGGAAAAAGAGGGCCTTGTCGTTGCCGAGCCACGAGGGGGCAAGGTTACTGTCGCCATAGGCTCGCTCAAAACCGAAGTGCCCATTTCCTCTCTGACGCTTGTTGAGAGCAAAAAAGAAAAAAGCGCGCACGTGCCGCAACGTGAAACGCCCGAAAGTAAAAATATAGAGCTTATGATGCTCGGATATACCGTAGACGACGCTACTGAGGAGCTGGACAGGGTTTTATCAGATATACCGCCGCGCAGCACAATTCGCGTAGTTCACGGGAAAGGAACGGGCGCGCTCGGAAAAGGCATACAAAACTACCTGCGGCGCCACCCGCGAGTAAAATCGTTTAGATACGGACGGTACGGCGAGGGCGACACCGGCGTTACGATAGTCGAAATAAAATAGGTTAGGTTAATAGTGCGGAATATTTCCGTCGAGTATTTCGGCGTAAGTGTACGCTCTGTTTATCACCTCGCGTCCGTTTACGCGCTTATCGCGTTTTAAGTCGGACGAAATTACGTAAACGATATAGTTTACGGGTCGAATGTTTAGTTTTTTAATATCTTCAAATTTTTCTTCGAGTACGGATTGTGCGTATAAATCGAATTTATCTATAACGGAAAGGTATGCGCTCTCTACGGTTGTGTAGAGCGATTTTTCGTTGCGGCGCAAAGTCCTAATAATCTCGTCGGCGGACGACGGAGTTATTGTATCGTTCAGCACAATATTCAGTACAACGGCATCTACAACGCGCTTGCTCGACAAATAGTGAACGCTTTTAAATCGTATTCCCACCGTTTCCGCGGCCAAAGTTCTCAAAACCGTGTCGTACGAAGCGTCGAGAATTCTGTTCATGTCAGTCTCGGAAACTCTGTTTTTCATGCCTTCACCAAAGAATAGTTGTAAAAGTCCCCTTTAGTAGAGCAAAGTGTGTTATATAGTACGGCAATGCGCTCGTCCACTCCCAAAACGCAACGAATATCCGAATTGTGTTCCGCGGCGAGCTTTAGATCGCGATTAGCCGTCTTAACAAAATCGGGCAAAAGGGAAAAGTCGAATTTGCCGCTGCAAGCCAAAAGCCTCGTAACAAAGGGATAATCGAGATACTCTTTTTTAATACCGCAAACCGCGTCAAGAAATAAACGGTTAAGTCTTTTTGCGCCGTAAATCTTTAGCTTTTCGTTACCGATTATACCGTCGTAATCGTTATTTTTTGCGATTTCTTTTATTAAGAACTCCATTCCTTTACTGCAATCACGTAACTCGGAAAGCTCCTCGGACGAAAGAGATTTTACATAAAAAAGCGCCATTTTTTTTAACGCGGATATGTCGGGAGCATGATTTTCGGCAAAATTTAGAACTTTTTCGTAATTGTAAGGAATGTAATTTTTTACCGAATAAGCGTTGGATAATAGCGATTTTCTGATATTAGTCGCCGACAAAAAATCATCGGAATAGTATGCGCCGGATAGATGACTGCCTCTGCGTGTTATAATGTACGGTTGTATGTTTGCGCCGAGCTTATCGATGGCGCAGATATACTCGATACCGAGTATGGAGTTGGGGTCGTCAAAGGCGAGGGCGGGGTCGGACTCGCCGCAATTTTCTCTGTAAAGCTCTGTGAGTGCGGCGCGGGTCGCGTAGTTATGGCTTTTTCCCTGTTTAAGATATGATTTATAAAGACTATTAAACTTGTCGGCTTTTTTTATCCTTAATTCGGCAATCCTTAAGATACAGTCCTTATCCGACGAAACGCCGAACGCAAGGTGGGTGACGCCCCGCACCTTCGTAATAATCTTCAGCGCACCCTCGGCAAACGACTTGGCGCTTGCTGTAGCGTAAAGGGCGGGAAGTTCGATTACAGCGTCCGCGCCGCACAATATCGCGCTTTCCGCACGGATGGCTTTATCGCAGATTGCGGGAAAAGCGGATTGAACAAACGGACCGCTCATAACGCAAATAATGTCAGCGGCAGATTCCCTCACGGTATCGATAAGTTTTTTATGACCGGAGTGGAAGGGATTGAATTCGGCTATCACGGCGCAATTTATCATAAATACTTTACATCTCGGGCAAATAGTTGTATAATAATTCAGTGTAAATACATTTTAGCACAAAACTCACAAAATGTAAATATAAGGAGACAAAAATGAGCGATTTACTCAATTCCGTTCGCGAAAAAGCGAAAAAACTAAAAAAAACAATCGTACTTGCCGAGGGCGAGGAGGAGCGAATAATCACCGCCGCAGTCAAGGCAAACGGCGAGGGGATAGCCAATCTCGTGCTTTTGGGCAATCCCGACGTTATCGCAAAAAAAGCGAATGGCGCAAAGCTTGACGGCATTAAAATTATCGACGTCAAAAAGGTAGATACAGAACCTTACGCTCAGCTTCTTTACGAGCTCCGCAAAGATAAAGGCATGGATATAGAAAAGGCGAGAAAAATCGTTTTGGATCCGCTGTACTTCGGCGTTTTAATGGTTAAACGCGGCGAGGCGGACGGAATGGTCGCAGGCTCCGTCAACGCGACGGGCGACGTGTTGCGCCCCGCGCTCCAAATCATAAAGACCGCCAAGGGAATTAAAACGGTCAGCTCCTGTTTTATTATGGTACTTGACAAAAATTCCAAGTACGGCGAAAACGGCGTTATGGTTTTCGGCGACTGTGCTGTCAATCCCAATCCCGATTCCCGCCAACTTGCCGATATCGCGGTCGCATCTGCCGCTACCGCAAAAGCGATTGCCGGTATTTCGCCTAAAGTCGCGCTTCTTTCTTTCTCCACAAAGGGTTCCGCAAAGCACGAGCTTGTCGACAAGGTGACTGCCGCGCTCGAGATTATCAAGTCCGAGCACCCCGAGCTTGACGTGGATGGAGAGCTTCAGGCGGACGCGGCACTCGTTCCCACGGTCGCAAACCTTAAAGCGCCCGGAAGTCAGGTCGCAGGTAAGGCAAACGTACTGATTTTCCCCGACCTTCAAGCGGGAAATATCGGCTACAAGCTTGTTCAGCGTTTGGCGGGCGCCGAGGCGATAGGACCTATCTGCCAAGGCTTTAATATGCCTGTTAACGATTTGTCGCGCGGCTGCAGCAGCGAGGACGTGGTAAACGTTATAGCAATGACGGCGCTTCAGTGCGGCTAAACCTATTGTCGAATGAAGTTTATTAAAATTACAGTTAAATGTACGACGGAAACGTCCGATACTGTCGCCTATGCTCTCCATGAATCGGGGAGCATGGGCGAGGTGTTTGACGATTACGACAACGTAAGGCAGGTCCTTGACGATAAGCGATGGGACTACGCCGACGCTAAGCTGTTTGAGGAGACGGATGGCTCGTTTGTAAGCGGATTTTTCCCGCTCGAAACGGACGTCGAGTCTGTTATTGCGCAAATAAACGAGCTTAAAACAATCGACTATGCCGATTTTTCCATGATTTCGTGCGAAACGGAAATTATCGATTCCGCGGAGTGGGAAAACGAGTGGAAAAAATATTACACGCCATTTAATATCGGAAATGTAGTTATAATCCCCGAGTGGATTGATTACACGCCGAGCGGGGGAGACGTCCCGTTAAAGCTTAACCCCGGGCTTGCTTTCGGCACGGGAATGCACGAGACAACGTCAATGTGCATTTCATTGATGCAAAAGATAGATTTGTCGGCGGCGTCAGTGCTCGATTTCGGATGCGGAAGCGGAATACTCGGTATTTGTGCGGCAAAGCTGGGCGCAAAAGACGTGATTTTTGTCGATACCGACGAGCAGGCCGTTTCGGCTACAAAGTACAATTGCGCTCTTAACGGCATAGATTCTCCCAAAATATATAATTGCGACGTGAGGGAAATTCGCAATCCCGCCGACGTCGTTATAGCAAACATTACCGCAGACGTGCTTACCGACGTGGAGTCGCTTATAAAATCGGCGCTCAAAAAGGGCGGATACGCAATTATAAGCGGAATAATATCTCAAAAGTCGGAAGCCGTAAAGGCGACTTACGAGCGCGATTTTACACTTATCGACAGCGAACATAAAAACGAATGGAGTGCATATCTGTTTAAATTATGAGATTCTATTTACCCGAATTCGAAAAAACACACGCCCTTGTCGGCGACACCCACACGCACGCTGCGTACGCACTAAGGATACATTCCGGCGACTATGTTACCGTATTTGACGGCAACGGCAAGGAATATAACTGCGTCGTACTTGAGGTAAAACGCGACAGAACGGAATTGGAAGTAATCGACGCAAAACAGAACGTGGGCGAGAGCAAAATCGACGTATCGCTGTATTTATCCGTTATCAAACAGGATAGATACGAGCTTGCCGTACAAAAAGCAACGGAGCTCGGCGTTAACCGTATTATTCCGGTGTACTCCGCGTATACACAGCGCGGCGGATCGCTTAATTACGAAAGACTGTTCAAGATAGCCGTTTCCGCATGCGAGCAATGCGGAAGAAGTCGCGTGCCCGAAATACATAAAAGCATAGAATTCGACGAGCTTGTCAAGCGCGCGACGGAGTCATACCTTATCTTCCCGTGGGAGCGCGAGCTTAAAGGCGATATAAAATCGGCAATCGATAAAACCCGCCAAAGCTACTCGGTGTTTATCGGTCCCGAGGGCGGGATTACCGAAAAAGAAAAGCAAATATTAACGGAAGTCGGCGCAAAATCCGTCACACTCGGTCCGAGAATTTTACGCGCGGAAACAGCGGCAATTACGGCGCTGTCCGTTATATACTACGAAATGGGAGAGTGGGAGCTTTGATAATATCGGTTATTACTCTTGGCTGTAAGGTAAACGCCTGCGAAAGCGGATCTATAATATCCCGTCTTAACGGAATGAATCATCAAGCGTCGGAAGGACTTTTTCCTGCCGACGTTTATATTATTAATACATGCTCCGTAACGGCGGAAGCGGACAGGAAGTCAAGGCAATATATTTCAAAATGCGTCTCGCTAAATCCCGACTGCAAAATAATTATAGTAGGGTGCAGCTCTCAAAACAACCCGGAGAAATTTTATAAATCCAATGTTATAGCGGTCGGCGGGACGCACAATAAAGAAAACTTTGTCTCA
>JAFLVE010000024.1 GCA_022511445.1 Clostridiales bacterium
TCGCGCGCCGACTTGAAGGCGTTTACAAGCTCAACACGCCTTCCCGCGCTTAATATTAACACGTTATAACGTTTGTTCCCGGTAAAAAACTCCATGGTTGCTTGTCCTTCTTGCGAAATACCGCTTCTTTTAAACACCTTTCCGACCGTTATAAAAACAATCTTCATATCGCCGAAGAAAGAAATCCTTTTTACATATTCACAGTCGTATCTAAACTTGTCGTCCCATGAAATTGCGTTCCTGCCGTTTACCTGTGCAAGACCGGTTAGTCCCGGGCGCACCGTGTGCCGCCGCCGCTGTTCCTCGCTGTACAGCGGTAAATACTGAACCAAAAGCGGGCGCGGGCCGACTATCGACATTTGACCTGCGAAAATATTAAACAGTTCGGGGAGCTCGTCTAACGAGGTTGCACGAAGTATTTTACCGTACTTGGTAAGGCGCTTTTCGTCGGGAAGCAGGTTTCCGTCGCTGTCCTTTTCACACGTCATGGTGCGGAATTTAACAAGCTTGAATATTTTTTCCTTACCCGTTTTTTTGTTTATCTTGCCCGGACGGGACTGCGTAAAGAAAGGATTGCCTTTCATGATAACCGCGCCGAGTATAATGAGCAGCAGCAACAGCGGCGAAAGGACTATTATTGCTATCCCGCTCAAAACGATATCGTAAAACCGTTTAAAAAACACACGGTACAGCGCGACTGACAAAACAAGCCACACTATAACGCATACCGCGCAAATTATAAGTATTCCCCACCATTCGGAGGTCAATTTGTTCCAAAGCTCTTCCATCAATTAAAGCACGACCGTATGATTTCGATTACCTTATCCTGTTCCGCCGCCGTCATCTTGTTATCGCTCGGTAAACACAGACCGCGGCTGAAAATATCCGATCCGACGTCGGTTGTTGTTCCGCCCTTCCCGTTGCCGTCGGCAGTTACAAAGCCGTTGTTTTTGTAAATCGGCTGCAAGTGCATAGGCTTCCAAATAGGTCTTCCTTCGGCATTAAACGCGGCAAGCGTTTCGAGTATTTCGGTCGGGCACGACTTGCCGTGCTCGGCTACATAACTCGCCTCGGTATCACCACGCACCTGCTTGCACATCGCACCCTCGTCGATTATCATGCACGACAACCAATAATTGGGCACGGAATTTTCGGCGTCGAAAGGATTCATAGAAACGGGCAACCCCTTTAATCCTGCTTTGTACCGCTCGAACACAGCGCGTTTTTGGGCGATGTGCTCTTCGAGGTACGGAAGCTGTCCTCTGATAACTCCCGCAACGACGTTGCTCATACGGTAGTTGTAGCCAAGCTCCTCGTGCTGATACCAGGGCGCGCTTTCCCTCGACTGAGTGGACCATTTACGGACGCGGGCAGCCTGCTCCGCGTCGTCGGTAAGAAGCATTCCGCCCGACGAGCCCGTAACAATCTTGTTGCCGTTAAAGCTGATTACGCCGATATCTCCGAACGAGCCCGTTTGCCTGCCTTTAAACGTCGCGCCGAACGACTCCGCGGCGTCCTCGATAATAACCGCGCCGTGCTCATCCGCAATCGCGCGAAGCTCGTCGAGCTTACCGGGCACACCGTACAGATTGGCAACGACAATATGCTTAACTTCGGGATAGAGCTCGAACGCTTTACGGAGTGCGAGGGGATCCATATTCCAGGTATCCCGTTCGGTATCTATAAAAATCGGCTCGCCGCCCTCGTACACCACGGGATTGAGCGTCGCCGCAAAAGTCATGTCCGAGCAAAAAACCTTGTCTCCGCGTTTTATGCCGGCTATCTTTACGGCAAGATGAAGCGCCGCCGTCCCGCACGAAAGTCCGACGGCATACTTACGTCCGATTTTTCCCGCCGCAATACGCTCGACCTCGTTTATATTTTCACCGATTGTAGACATCCAATTTTTATTGAATGCGTCGGTCATCCATTTAAGCTCCTCGCCGTGCATGGTGGGAGTTGCAAGCCAAACCTTATTCTTAAAAGCCGTTATTTTTTTGTCGTTAGTAAACATAGCCTGAAACCATAAGCCGAGATTTTTGTGTGCTTCGCCAATTCGAACCGAGCTCGATTCGAATTTATCTTTTGTTTGTCCGCAAAAGCTACTGCCGAGAACAGTCCTACGAGCATTCGCTTATGCTTCATGAAAAGCACACGGCAAAATGTTCGCCTATACGCAAATAGGCGCACAAATGCATAATAATTATAATATATTATGTACGCAATTGCAAGGGAATAAAGCACAAACCGGAAAAATAGTATCCTTTACCGCCTCGAATTCCGTTCGAATAATATAGGCTTTCCGCCTTCTGTTCCGTCGGCATTTCCGCTATACGCCCAGCGCCTTTGTAATATCTTTTTTAAGGCGGAATATTATCTTTTTTTCGAGCCGAGAGATATACGATTGGGAGATTCCGAGTATGTCTGCAACTTCCTTTTGAGTTTTTTCGGTCACTCCTGCAAGCCCGAAACGCATTTGCATAATCGCGCGCTCACGCTTACTAAGCCTGTCAAGCGCCTCGTTAAGCAGTCTTGTTTCAGCCTGCGCCTCCAACTCCTTTCCCACCTCGTCGGGGTCCGTGCCGAGAATATCCGCCATTACAAGCTCGTTTCCCTCGTTGTCGACGTTAAGCGGCTCGTCGAGGGACACCTCGGCATGGAGGCGTACCACACGCCTTAGGTGCATAAGGATTTCGTTTTCGATACACCTCGAAGCATAAGTGGCGAGCTTGATGTTTTTATCCGGGTCGAACGAGTTAACCGCCTTTATAAGCCCGACCGTGCCTATCGAGATTAAGTCCTCGATGTCCACGCCGGTGTTATCGAACTTTCGCGCTATGTACACGACAAGCCTTAAATTGTGCTCTATAAGCATCGATCTTACGGTGGGGTCGGTTTTAATTCTACACAGCGCTTCCGCCTCCTCGCTCGGCTCAAGCGGGTGCGGGAGTCCCTCGCCCGAAGTAATGTAGTCGAGAGTGCTCTCGCAGCAATCGGAACGCGATAACATCTTTACGATTTTTTCGAGAATCTTTATTAGTTTCATACTCCCTCCGTAAGTGCCGAGCTGTTAAGAAGCATTTCGTGTCCGCGCGAAGTAAAGCCTTTGGCGGCCAGACCGAGCACTGCATTTATTTTATGTTTTCGCTTGTCCGAATAGACCGTTATTCGCTCCGGTCGGAGAATAAAAATCTCCGTCTCGCCCGCCGCCGTCACAATCCTGCGCTTTCTGAATCTGTCGGCGCGCTTAATAAACTCAACCGAAGACAACGCGTCGAGCTTGTATGTAAAAAGCTCCAGGTCCGTAATAACGACGGGCAATCCCGTTCTTTCGTCGAACACGCAATTTCCCGTATCCAAAAACGCGTCGAAGGTCAGCTTCTGCTTAAAGATTTCCACTTCCGCTCGATAAGAATACGGCGCGGTTGCGCGGACAAGCCGAAGTCTTTTTACAACGTATTCGGTGCCTAAAAAGACGACGGCGCCCGCACCGAGCGTTAAAAACAGCGGGCACTCACCCAAATACTTTGCCGCTGCGCCCGTCCCGCCTACCGAATACCAAAGCGCATAACACGCTCCACCGAAGGTGAACGTACAGCCGAAAAACAGCAGACTCGAGGTGATTAAACGCGGGGTTTTGACGTACATAACGGCGCAAAGCGCAATACCGAGCGCAACCTTTATAACAATCTGCAAACCCAACCCTACCGTCATATACGGATAGAACACCGCAACGACCGTACCCAAGGCCGACGCGCCGAGCAAGCGGAAAATATTGACGTGTTTATGCGAGAGCCTTGCCGCCGCCGCGCCCGCAAGAAACGTCAAAAGAAAATTATCGGCAATCACAAACTCGATATACATGCCGTAATTATACAACCTTACCGAAAATTACGCCACGTCGATTATGTCGAAACGGACAACAACTTTTGAAAAAATCAATTGATTTTGTCGGTACGTGTACCCCGCCGTCGAATTGCCGTTTCGACGAATTATATCATTTTTCGCACAAAAAAACGACAACCCGTAAAGACGGATTGCCGTTTATTTATTTCCAGTAAAAATTATTTGCTTCTGTTGTTTTTAAGCTTTTGTAGCCAGTTATCCTCGTAGTTTTCGATTGAAACGTGTCTGCCACCGGGTGCCGCGCCGGTGTCAGTCGGTTGCGGTTGAGCCGTCGGCTGAGGCTCGGCCCTGCGCGCAGCTTGCGGCTCGACAAGCGGACGAAGCGGTTGCTGCGAGGGTTGCGGCCTTGACTGTTGCGGCGCAGACTGATGCATTGCAGCGCTCGGCTGGTAAGCGCCGAATACGGGGATTTGCTGTTCCTCCGCGTCGATAACCTCGTCACGAGCGCGAGTAGCAGGTTGTTCGGGCTGACCCGAGGGACGCCTAAAGCCGGTTGCGATTATGGTAATCTGAATGGAGTCTCCGAGCGACGGAACGACAGCCGTACCGAATATGATATTGGCTCCGGGCGCGCATACGTCGCGCACTGCGCCGACTGCGCGCTTAACCTCTTCCATCTTAACGTCCTTACCTTCGACGTTTATAATAACCTTGGACGCACCGACGACCGACGTGCCGAGTACGGCGTTGTTAACAGCCTTTTGCACCGCCTTAATGGCGCGGTCGGTGCCGTTGGAGCAACCGATACCCATAATCGTGTCGCCGCCGTTTTTGAGAATGGTGCGAATATCCGCAAAGTCGATATTGACTCTGCCGGGATTGGCGATAATATCGGTAGTAGCCTGAACGCCCTGACGAAGCACGTCGTCCGCATACGCAAACGCTTTTTCCGTCGTCATATCCTTAGCAACGTTTGCAAGCCGCTCGTTGGGGATTATAATAATCGAG
Source organism: Clostridiales bacterium (assembly GCA_022511445.1). Lineage (GTDB taxonomy): Bacteria > Bacillota > Clostridia > Christensenellales > Pumilibacteraceae > Anaerocaecibacter. Next base: position 4,855 of record JAFLVE010000024.1, read on the forward strand.
TCTACGAATTTGCGAAGGTTTTTAATGCCCATAACCGCTTGCTGCATGCGGCTTTCACCCTCAAACGAGAAGGGAGTGGTGACGAACGCAATGGTAAGCTTGCCGAGATTGTTAGCTATCTCTGCGATAACTGGCGCCGCGCCCGTGCCTGTGCCACCGCCCATGCCCGCGGTTATAAACACAAGGTCCATATCCTGGATAAGCGACGAAAGCGTATCCTTGCTTTCCTCGGCGGCTTTCCTGCCAACCTCCGCGTCCGCGCCTGCACCGAAGCCCTTGGTAATGCCCTTGCCTATCTGAACGCGCTTATGCGCTTTGGACACGCGAAGAGCCTGACGGTCGGTATTGACCGCCATAAAAACGTCAACCTTAACTCCGGCGTCTATCATGTTATCGACGGCATTACTTCCGCCGCCGCCGACGCCTATAATAGCAATCTTTACGGGCGAGGTATCGTCTAATTTTTCCTGCGCTCTCAACTGAGCGCGCGTATCTTCCATTCTCATGGCGGATCTCCTTATTTTGTGGTGCGGCGTTTATTTATCCAGCGCCTGAATTTTCCTATTAAGCCGGTGTACGGCATTTCTCCTACAAGTACCATATCAATAAGTCCGAGCGCCGCCGACATTTGCGGATTTTCGAATATCGGAAGCGTAGGTTTTACAAACTCGACGTCTCGGCCTATGATGTCGGAAATGTATTCCGTTGCGCCGCGGATATTAAGTCCGCCGCCCGTTATGGACAGCGCGGTAAAATCGGGATAATCGTAATCGCACGACTTTAACGCCTTTTCGACAAACATGGCAAACAGCGCTATCTCCTCCCTAACGATGTCGTTAACCTTACCGACGGGGAAAGTTACCATTTCGTTATTCACCTGCATGTTATAGTCGCTGCAGATTATAAACCTCTCGTCGGAAGGCGGCTCGTCGGGATCGCGGTCGCCCTTAGGCGGAATGTATTCGGGGTCGAGCGAAAGATTAAGCTTGTGTTTAAGAAGCTTTGCGGTATCCTTGTCAATCCCCAATTCGTTCATAAGCGCGAGAGTTATGCGCTCCCCGCCCCAAGGGAAATCGAACTGCGCGCAAACGCCGTCGCCGCGCCCGATAATAAGCGTGGTGTCGTACGCACCGACGTCGGCGAGCATGACTGTTTTGTCCCGCTTATATTCGTCAAACAGGAAAAGCATCTCCGCAAGCGGCGCAAAAACGTATTCGGTTTCGGCAACGCCCGCACCGCGCACGGCGGCGTCGACAAGGCTTATAAACTTGTTGTCACACAGCGTGTACGAAATACTGCCGGAAAGTCTTGTGGAGGACATTCCCACGGGCACGATAAGCTTTCTATCGTCGTCGAGAGTGTAGTAAATAGGCTGAATGTTAATAACGGTGCAGCTCGGATCTCCGGCATAGTAATTGCCCTGCGCGTAAAGCGCGTCGACGTCCGACTCGAGCACCCGCCTTTTTCTACCGAGCGAAATAGTTACGGAATTGACCTCGGTAATGCAAAACTGTCCGGGAACTCCGATATACAGCTTATTTATTTTTTTTCTTGCGCTGCTTTCCGCACGCGAAATAACCTGCTCGACCGCCGCGGCGAGTCTATCGGGCTCAAGCCACTGTTCGCCGCTGAAGCCGCCGTACTCGCAAATACCGATACCCTCCATGGCTATCGTGTCGTTTATTCCGCGGCCGCCGATCAGAACGGTAATTCTGCTCGTGCCGAAGTCCATTATAGCTACGCAATCTTTCAAGCTAAACCTCTTGACATTTAAGGATAAGTCTACAGAATAAATTATACATTCAAGAGCCGATTTTGTCAAGTATACTATGTAAATTACCCAAAATATAATTTACTCGGCGGCTTTGCATAAAAAAATCCGCGGAAACTAATCCGCGTTTTTCTTATGTTTTTGAAATTATTTATGATTCTATGGAACTTAAATACTTTTCGTAATAGCGCAATTCTCCGTCGCAATCGATGTACGACGTGACAAATGTGCCGTCGCTCGCCCTCGGAATGACGTGAAAAACTCCTCGCGACGGGCTTGTGTAGGCGCTGCCCGACAATTGCGGCGCTGCGACAAACGCGCTCCACGCCTTGTCGAGCATGGGAATAAAGCTGTCTCGCACGTCCTCAAGCTCGATATAGCTTCCGGCGCGCGTATGAATCATTACGTTGTTTTGCTTGCGAAGCTCGATAAAATCGATACGCTCGGCAATCTGTTTATCGTTAATTCCCGTGGAGCGGAGATAGTTAATAAAACTCATCAGCGTTTTATATTCGGCGCTGTCGGGGTTTTGAAAAAACTGCCCGGGCTTAGTCGAAACGTTGCCGGAAAGCTTTACGGTAAAAAAACCGCCGAGCGCGGCAGTAGTCACGCTTCCTATCCTGCCCGAGGAATAGCATTGATAAAATGAATTACCCTTTTCTATCTGGAACAAATTATCGTGAATGACGAAGTTGATTGACACGCCGTCGGGGAACTTGCGCTCGATATTGATTACTTCCACGTCGAAATACGCGTTTTCGATATTACGCTTAACGCCCGCCTCGTCGATAAAGAACATATGGTCGTAATAGTTTATACCAGACGCCGCTATTACCTTGTTTTTGTATTCGGCTTCGAGCTCGTCGCTCATAATAAAGTATGTATAGGCGTCAATATTGCGAACAAGGAACACGGCGCAACTGACTATTACCAAAACGACAATAGCCCCCACGACGGATAATAGCGCTATAAGCTTTTTGTTCCTCATGATAAAAAGTATATCAAACCGAATAACGAATGTCAATAATTTGATATAACTTTAACCAATCTTCTACTCCTCGTCGCGAATAATCGACGCTCCGAGCGAGGACAGCATATTCTCTATCTTTTCGTAACCCCTGTCGATATGGTTTACGCCGTATATAACAGACCGACCCTTTGCGCCGAGCGCCGCCACCGTAAGCGCCGCCCCGCCCCTGAGATCGGAGGCGCGAACGACCGCGCCCGAAAGAGAGGGCACGCCGCGAATAACCGCGACCCTATCCTTAACGGTAATCACCGCACCCATCTTTTGCAGCTCCGCCGTAAAGCCGAATCTGTTTTCGAAAAGGTTTTCCACTATTACCGAGCTTCCCGTCGCGGTTGAAAGCGCCGCGCAAAACTGCGGCTGCATATCCGTGGGGAACGCGGGATAGACGTGCGTTTCCAGCTTGTGAACGGCGCGCGGTCTGCCCTCGAATTTTGCGGTAAGCGCGCGCTCCGCAAAGTCTATATCCATTCCCATTTTTTTAAGCCGCTCGGTTATTCCGAAGATGTGATCGGGTACGATATTGTTAAGCCGCACTTCCCCGCCCGCGGAAACGAGCGCGGTAAGCACGGTGCCCGCGCATATCCTGTCAGGCATAGGCTTATACACCGTGCCGTGAAGTTTTTTAACTCCTCTGACTTTTATTACAGATCCGCCCGCTCCTCTTATATCCCCGCCCATAGCGTTTATAAACTCGGCAAGGTCGACAATCTCCGGCTCGCGCGCGGCGTTTACTATAACGGTCTCTCCGGGGATAAGCACCGCCGCCATCATTATGTTTTCGGTAGCGCCGACCGAAGCGAAATCGAGACTTACCGTAGCGGGGCTCATAAGCGAGCCGTCACAGCAAATATCCCCGTGGTTATCGTCTATTTTAACTCCCAATGCCTTCAGTCCGGAAATATGTAAATCTATTGGGCGAAGTCCTATCTCACATCCCCCGGGATGGCTTATAAACGCACGCCTAAAGCGCGAAAGCAGCGGACCGAGAATAAATATAGACGAACGCAGTTTGCCCGTTAAATCGGAATTTATGGCGTTTAGCGCGACGTTTTCGCAGCATATCTCAAGATCCGCTCCGTTAAATGCCGCCGAACAGCCGAGGTGATGAATAATGTCAATCATTGCGGAAATATCGTTTAGGCGCGGGCAGTTTTTTATAACTACGGTATCTTCTGTAAGGATACACGCGGCGATAATCGGCAAAACCGCGTTCTTTGCCGTTTGGATATCGATATCTCCTTTTAACGGCATTCCGCCGTCGACAATCAGTTTTTGCATACGAAACCT